>JBCDHS010000139.1:0-1002 GCA_038749735.1 Planctomycetota bacterium | reverse complement strand
GGCCCGCTCGCCGGGTTTGCCGAGGCGGATGACTACATCCTCGAAGGGCTGCGCGCCCATTTCGCGGGCGGGGTCGAGAACAACGGCAAGTCCTACAACATCGAGATCATCAAGAAAGACAGCCAGTCGAACCCGAACCGTGCCGCGGAGGTGGCGGCGGAGCTGATCCTTGACGATGAGGTCGACATCATCACGGCGGCGGCAACGCCTGACACGACGAACCCCGTTGCCGATCAGGCCGAGATCAACGAGGTGCCCTGCATCACCACCGACGCGCCCTGGCAGCCCTATTTCTTTGGCCGCGGCGGCAACCCGGCGGAAGGGTTCGCCTACACCTATCACTTCTTCTGGGGGCTTGAGGATGTGATCGCCAACTTCACCGGCCTCTGGGATGCCAGCGGCGTGGCCAAGAAGGTCGGTGGGCTGTTCCCGAACGACGCGGACGGCAACGCCTGGGGCGATCCCGAGCTTGGCTTGCCCAAACCGCTTGGTGAGCAGGGTTTTGAGCTTACCGATCCCGGCCGCTTCCAGCCGCTCAACGACGATTTCTCAAACTACATCAGTGCCTTCAAGGATGCGGGCTGCGAGATTGTCACCGGCGTGATGATCCCGCCTGATTTCGGAACGTTCTGGAGCCAGGCCGCGCAGCAAGGCTTCCAGCCAAAGGTCGCGACCATCGGTAAGGCGTTGCTCTTCCCCTCGGCGATTGAGGCGTTGGGCGACCGGGGCGTCGGCCTGACGACCGAAATCTGGTGGTCCCCGAACCACCCGTTCAACTCATCGCTGACCGGCATTTCGGCGGGCGACCTCGCAGGCGGCTACTCTGCCGCAACCGGGCGTCCCTGGACCCAGCCCATCGGCTTCAAACACGCGCTCTTCGAAGTGGTGGCCGATGTGGTCAGCCGCGCCGAGGATCTCGATGATTTCGAAGCCGTGGCCGCCGCGATCAAGGGCACCAACATCTCCACCATCGTGGGCGATGTGAACTGGTCGACCGGGCCG
>JBCDHS010000138.1:0-1019 GCA_038749735.1 Planctomycetota bacterium | reverse complement strand
CGGGAGCGCTTTGAGCGCCAGATCCACCAGGGCGAACTGCACACCGGCGCGTGCGCCCCACATCATGCCTGCAACCAGCGCCACGACGCCCGCCGCCGTCCAGACCATCAGCATGATGCTGGGGAGCGGGATCCCGATCGAGCTCGCCGCACCCGGGTCATCCGCGACCGCCCGCAGGCCGAGGCCCATCTTGGTGTATTTGAAGAGGAGAGCGAGGCCGATGATCAGCCCGGCCGCCACCAGGCCCGCGGTCACATCCAAGGCCGAGATGAACAGCCCGGTGCTGTCGATGATCCACGGGATCGGGAAGTCGCCGATGCCGAGATCCAACCGGCGCACCTCGACGCCCCAGGCGGCTTGGGCGAGGCCCTCGAGCACGAAGCCAAGCCCGATGGTCGCCATCAGGAGGGTGTCCTCGCTTTGGTTCATCAGGGGCTTGAGCACCAACCTCTCGGTGCAAAAGCCCACAAACGCCATCAGCAGGATCGTCACGAAGAAGGCGACCACAAAGGGCAGGCCTAGCTCCATGAAGCCCACAAAAGAGAGCACCGCGAAGAAGACCATCGCCCCTTGGGCGAAGTTGAAGGTCGAGGAGGCCTTGTAGATCAGCACGAAGCCGAGGGCGACCAGCGAGTACATCGTCCCAGCCAGCAGACCGGCCACGACGACCTCGATGAAAAAGAGGAACTCAGTCATGCGCCACCCCCAGATAAGCGTCGATCACGTCTTGATTTGTGCGCACCTCATCGGGTGGCCCGTCGGCGATGATCTTGCCGTAATCCAGCACGACCACATTGTCGGAGATGTCCATCACCACGCCCATATCGTGCTCGATCAGGACCATGGTGGTGCCAAGCTCGTCGTTGACCTTGAGGATGAAGCGGCACATCTCGCGCTTCTCCTCGACATTCATGCCGGCCATCGGCTCATCGAGCAGGAGAACCTCCGCCTCGGTGGCCAGCGCCCGGCCAAGCTCGACCTTCTTTTGCAGGCCATAGGGCAGCTTGCCGACCGGCGTG
>JBCDHS010000137.1:0-1030 GCA_038749735.1 Planctomycetota bacterium | reverse complement strand
TCGGCCTGCGCCACGTCTTCCCAAGCGATGGTGTGCGAGACCTGGGCCTCGCGGCCGACCAGCTCGCGGCCGCCGGCCAGGCGGATGAGTTCGGGCGACCAGTGCCCGGCGCAGAACGGCGGGTCGATCCACTCCAGCAGCACGACACGCGGACGCTCGTCGATGCCCCGCGACCGCTCCTCGACCGCGGCCACGCGGGCTTGCAGGTCGGCCACGGCCTGGCTGGCTCGGTCCGGCACGCCCGCCGCGTCGCCGACGAGCCGCAGGCAATCGAACACGTCGCCCAGCCGCATCGGCTCCAGGTTGATCACCTTCGGCCGACCCGGCAGCCCGCACGCGGCCGACGCCACCTCGGCCTCGGCCACGGCGCAGACATCGCAGAGCGCCTGCGTCACGATCAGGTCGGGCCGCAGTTTCTCCAGCATCGGCAGGTCGAGCGTGTACAACGCCCGCTCGGTCTTCAGCCGCTCGCGCACCAACGCATCGATGTCCCGGCTGGACGCATCCTCCGGGATCAGCGTCCGCGTCACCCGCGGCAAGGCACGAACGCTTGGCGGAAAATCGCACTCGTGCGTGACCCCGACCAGTTGGTCTCGGAGCCCCAACGCACAGACGATCTCTGTGGCGCTGGGCAGCAGTGTCACGATACGCACAAGATCAGCCCGGACGGATGTCGTCGCGATGTGTTGGTTGAGTACATGACTTGAAGTCTAGCCTCGCATCGACCGTCCGCCGTTCTGGCTAAACACATCCAGGTGAACGAGAAAGTCCGGCTCCATGTCACAAGTATCTTTGTGATTTGACCTCAAGCAGGGTTGCACGGGACCTGGCTGCATCGAGCCAGTGGAGATACATGTCAACACGCGGGCGGTTCTGCCGATGTGCAGGAATGCCAGAGATTCAACTCTCTATCCAGATGTCTACGTCGTGTCCAAGGCAGCGGGGGCACCCTTTCGTCGAATACCGGACCCTCAAATGCGGTTCAGGGTTCGGGCTACATCTATTTGGAGACCTCGGGCAGCGGCAGTCC
>JBCDHS010000136.1:0-1040 GCA_038749735.1 Planctomycetota bacterium | reverse complement strand
TTCGATCGTGGTCCTCTATGGCTCGGTCCTGCTTTTTGCGATGCATGGCGCGACGATCCTGGCCGTGACCCGTTACGGCGGCGACCGGGAGCTGGAGCAGATCTACGACCGCGGCACGGCCACGGAACGGGCCGCCCTGTTCTGGCGCTGGACCATGGGCTTCAACGCCACGATGGAGGGGATCCACCGCTGGGCGATCTGGTTCGCCATGCTGACCCCCATCACCGGTGGCATCGGCATCCTGCTGACCGGCACCGTCGTCGACAACTGGTTCATCTGGGCACAGGAGCACAACTTCGCGCCCCTCTACGACGGCTCCTACGGCTACGAGGATTACGGATCCTACCAAGCCTTCATCGGCCAGGAGGAGAGATAATGCTTCCCAAATGGTTCAATGATTGGAACAGGGACAACCCTACCAACATCTTCGGCCCGGCCATCGCCATCGGGGTCGTCGGCGGGGCCCTGTTCGTCGCCGCGATGATCGTCACCTGGGGCCAGCCCTACGCGACGCAATCGATGCAGACGGGTCCGCGCGGCACCGGGATGCATGTCCCGGAATTCGTCAGCCAGGTCACCGCCCCCGATCCCACGATCGAGGCGTATTACACCGAGCCGCCGATCATCCCCGAAGCCGGTGAGCCCCTGGCCAAGGACATCTACGAGAATGTCCAAGTCCTGGGGGAGCTGACCGAAGGCAACTTCAATCGCCTGATGACGGCGATCACGCTCTGGGTCTCGCCGGAACAAGGCTGCGGCTACTGCCATGCCGGTGCGGACGATGGGAACTACGCCGACGATGGCCTTTACACCAAGGTGGTCGCCCGGCGGATGATCCAGATGAACCAGAACATCAACGAAATCTGGGATGGACACGTGAACGCCAACTACGAGGTCGGTGTGAACTGTTACACCTGCCACCGCGGGCTGAACGTGCCGACCGACATCTGGTTCAACATCACCCCCGTCAACGACGCGGTCGAAGGCTGGGCCGCGGTCCAGAACCGCGCCACGCCGCTGTCGCAATCCACCTCCCTGCC
>JBCDHS010000135.1:0-1052 GCA_038749735.1 Planctomycetota bacterium | reverse complement strand
CGCGACGACCAGCCCGATCATACGGCTGCGCCCGGTCATCAGGGATCGGGCGAGGACGTTGGGACGGTAGCCCAGCTTATCCGCCGCGCGGCGGACCTTGGCCGCGGTTTTTTCGGAAACACTTGCCCCGGGGGTGAACACGCGGCTGACAGCCGACCGGCTGACCCCCGCAAGCTCGGCCACTTCGAGAGAGGTGACTTTGCCGGTCACTGTGTCACCTCGATATCAAGCGTGAGAAGGATCACCTGATCCGGGTCTCCCCCACCTAGCTGATAGGTCATCTGCAGGACGAGACGGTCCTGCCGTGTTCCGTCGTGGGGCGTATAGACCACCTCGACCCCATCGACCTCTGCCACATCGCAGTCGGGCTTGTCCTCATTGCCCGCCACACGTCCGACGGCGACATCTCCCAAAGGATACCGGGCCGGTTGAACAGCCACCTCGCCGCCAGCGGGGGCCTCTAGGATTGTGATCTCGGGCACTGAGTGTTCGCAATCCGGCGACAGCTTTTGCGGCCGACCCACCACGGTCGGGACGGAGGCGGCCACCTCGATCTGCCGGGTGACCTCGGCCATCTGCGCTGCCGCAGCGGTGCCGAGGAGCAGCGTCGCCGCGACAATCGCGGCAACGAGCGAATTCACCGGGCGTTCGCGCCGGATGCGGGATGCGTGACCCGCCGGGCGACCGACCCACTGCCGCATCACCCCTTGACGGCACCGGCGGTGAGCCCGCTGACGATCTGGCGTTGGAAGAACAGGACAAGCACAAAAAGCGGCGCAGTGGCCGAGACCACGGCGGCCACGGCAAACATCACATTGCCCGCCTCTTGCGTGGTGCCAAGGAAGCTGACGACGGCTGGGATCATCGTCTGGTTCTCGGAACTCAGCAGCATCGCGGTGACGGCAAAGTCGTTATAGGCCAGCAGGAAGCTGAACAGACCCGTGGTGATCACGCCGGGCCACATGACCGGGATGATCACGTGCCAGAACGCCTGGAACCGGGTGCATCCGTCAACCATGGCGCTTTCGTCCATGTCCTTGGGGATATTGAGG
>JBCDHS010000134.1:0-1070 GCA_038749735.1 Planctomycetota bacterium | reverse complement strand
GGGGTGTGCGCCCGGCAAGAGGGGCCGGTTTGCAGGATTACCGGCAGCCCCTCGGCCTCGGCCGCGTGGGCGTAGGCGCGCATATCTTCCCACCCCAGACAGACAAGCCCGCCCACCGCGTATCCGCCCGTGAGCGCCGGTTGCAGAACGTCGCGCAGGGTGGCGCGAGTCATTTGAACTTGGCCACCATGTCGAGGATGCCCGGGATCGTGTGCAGCTGGTCGGCATGGGTGGGTTGGAAGTTCTGCACCAGAGGCCGCTGGCTGAGCCCGCCGAGAATGGTGAAGTAGTACATCTCGTAGCCCGGCATCACCACGCAGGGGTGATAGCCCTTGTCGATGCAAACCGTCGAGCCGTCGAGGATATGATAGGCCTCGCCCACGGCATCGCCGTCGCGCTGCAGCAGTTGCAGTCCCGACCCATAGTTGGGCCGAAAGCGGAAATTGTAGGTTTCGTCGTGGCGGGTTTCATCGGGCAGCTGATCGGTGTCGTGCTTGTGGCTGGGAAAACCCGACCAACCGCCTGCGCCCACGGTGTATAGCTCGCTCACCAACAGGCGGCCCACGCGGTCGGCCTGTTTCTGGCCCAGGATATGCTTGATCTTGCGATGGGTCTTAGTGTCGTCCGAGCCGTATTGGACCAGATCAAGCTCATCGGCGCGTACGGCGAAGGGGTCCAGCACCTTGTCGAATTTGGCGCCTGCGATGAACACCTCTGCTGCCTCGGACCGGCAGGTGATCTGTGCGGTCTGGCCTGAGGGGACGTAGACGCCCTCGGGCTCACCATCCCAAACGTCGCTGCCACGTCCGCCGATATCGGCGGCCGCGAAGGAGCCGATGGCCACATCGACGCTGCCCGTGGCGGGGACAATGCAAGTTTCATAGCCAGGAACGGTGCTGTCGTATGTATCACCCGCCTTGAGCTTGACGATGTTGAAAAAGTTCAAAGGAACGCAGTCGTTTTCGGCGGCGACGATGGGTTGGTTGTTGTTTTCGTGGGGGGCAATATGCATCGCGGGGCCTCCTCAGGCGTCGGTGGGACCGGGGTGTTCGGCCAGAAAGGCGTCGAGC
>JBCDHS010000133.1:0-1100 GCA_038749735.1 Planctomycetota bacterium | reverse complement strand
TTCCCGTAGGTGCCGAAATGCGGGAACGACCTGGGACTGACGACCTATCCCGAAGGCGAGCACCTGATCGGTGGCGGCGCGCCCTGGGCGTGGTTCTCATATGATCCCGAGTTGCGGATGATATATGTGGGCACGGGCAACCCAGGCCACTGGTCACCGTCCTACCGCTGTGGCGCGGACACGCATGAAGAGTGCAACACCGGGGAATGGGACAACAAGTGGTCGATGACGACCTTCGCCCGCAAGGTTGATACCGGCGAGGTGGTCTGGGCCTACCAGAAGACCCCATTCGACCAATGGGACTATGACGGCGTAAACGAGAACGTCCTCGTGGAACTTGAGATCGACGGTGAGACGATCCCGTCGCTGGTCACCTTCGATCGCAACGGTTTCGCCTATGTGCACGACCGCCGCGATGGCACGCTGCTGCGTGCACATAAGTTCGTGACGGTCAACTGGGCCGAGAAGATCGACCTCGAAACCGGTCGGCCGGTCAAGGTGAAGGAGCACTCGCCCTTCGCGGTGGGCGTGAACGTGCAGTCCTGCCCCTCGGCGATGGGCGGCAAGGACCAGCAGCCGGTCTCGGTCGATCCCAACGATCCGGCCTGGTTCTACGTGCCGACCAACAACTGGTGCATGGAGGACGAGCCCCAGCAGCGCACCCATACGCAGCAGGGCACGGTCTACGTCTTCGCGAACGTGTACATGTATCCCGAGACGCCGGGCATCGCGGGTGTGGTCAAGAAGTTCAATGTCATCACCGGCGAGACGGCCTGGGCGATCCCGGACCCCTATCCGAATTGGTCGGGCACGTTGACCACGGCGGGTGGCCTGACCTTCTACGGCTCGCTCGGTGGCGACTTCCGGGCGGTGGATCGTGACTCCGGCGAGGTTCTGTGGAGCCGCAAGCTGGGCTCGGGTATCATCGGCAATCCGATCACCTACAAGATAAATGGTGAACAATACATCTCGGTCTTCGCCGGCATCGGAGGCTGGATCGGTCTGCCGATCACCGCTGGTCTCGACATGGACGACAAGTTCGGCGCAATCGGAGCCACGGCGATGGCCAAGGCAACCGGGCTCGACAAGATCCCCATGGG
>JBCDHS010000132.1:0-1102 GCA_038749735.1 Planctomycetota bacterium | reverse complement strand
GGCGAACTGATTCATGCTGCTCCGACGTCGGCTTGTGGCGTGGCCACCGCGTGTTGATGATCGACGGGTCTGGGCTCTCCATGCCCGATGCCCCGGTGCTGCGTCGGGCCTTCGGCGTGCCCGGGCGTCTGCTTCCGGGGCGGGGCCTGGCGGGGTTGGGCTTCCCGGTCATGCACACCCTCTGGCTGTTGGATCACGCGACGGGCCTGCTCATCGACTTCGTCGTTGATCGCTGGGCCGCCCACGACATGGCCCACGCCCATCGGCTGCACACGATGCTCGGAGCGGGTCCTGATTCCGGGGGAGGCGACGTGCTCCCGGGCGACCGGGCGTTTAGCTCGTATGCGCATCTTGCCTTGCTATTGCAGCAGAACCTGCACGGCGTCTTCCGCGCCCACCAACGCCTGATCGTCGACTTCACCCCCGGGAGGAGGCCGCGGCATCAACGAAAGAAGCGGCAACGCAAGGGCGTCACCCGCTCGACGCAGCTCAAGCAGTTCGGCAAGGCCGACCAGCTGGTACGGTGGCCCAAGCCCCCGCGACGCAGCCGCCCGGCATGGATGGCCCCGGAAGACTACGAGCAGCTCCCGGCGCAAATCGTCGTGCGCGAGCTGCGGTACACCGTCGCCCGCAAGGGCTTCCGAACCCGTCACGTGACGCTGGTCACCACGCTCACCGACCCCCGGAAGTACCCGAGGCAAGAACTGGCCGAGTTGTATCAGCAGCGCTGGTCGATCGAGACGAACCTGAGGCACCTCAAGCAGACGATGAAGATGGGCGTGCTGCGGAGCAAGAGCGTGGACGGAGTGATGAAGGAGTTGTACGCCTACGCGATCGCCTACAACCTGGTCCGTCGGCACAGGCTCCAGGCCGCGGCCGAGCAGGGCGTGCCGCCGGAGCGTGTCAGCTTCATCGATGCGTTAGACGCACTCTGTCACAGCGGGCCGACCCAACTGCGGGTCAACCCCGACCGCCCGCATCGAGACGAGCCCCGCGTGATCAAGCGGGCCAAGGACCACTACACCTACATGACCAGACCCAGAGACGAGCTACGCCAAGCCCTTGGCATCCCCCGAATTGCGGCTTAAGTTGGTGGCGTTCG
>JBCDHS010000131.1:0-1225 GCA_038749735.1 Planctomycetota bacterium | reverse complement strand
TTCCCGATCGGTGTTCACCAGCGTCGCGGTGACGTACACGCCCAGGCCCAGCAGCAACGCCAGCCACGACGCCGAGACCGCCTTGGGCTGGTCCTGCCGCTTGCCTACGGTCCGCAGCACCGCCGAAACCGCCAGCAGCGCGATGACCAACGGCCACGGGTTTTCCAACAGCAACTCGGACAAACTCGAACCCTCGGCCAAAAACGTATTCGACATAGAAATATCCTATCGCCAGTGGTACGGAATACGCTGGCCGCGGGTTTCAATGTTCCTTCCCCCGTTAGCCCCCGGCTTTGCCGGGGGGCGGTCTGTCGCGTGCCCCCCGGCAAAGCCGGGGGCTAACGGGGGTACGCCCGTGAATCATGCCGACTCGCGTGACCTTCCGATAACCCTTCTACCGATGGCTAACCCCAAGCCCGACATTCTGCGCGCCAACCTCGACGCCATCCGGGCCGACGACCCGGCCCTGGCCGAGCTCTTGGAACAGACCGACGCCGCGGCGCTGTCGTGGGACACCGCCCGCAACGGTCAGCCCATCGCGTCCCTGCCGCCGGGCAACGATCAGACGCGTCCGATCGCGCTGTGCAGCAAATACGACCCCGCCGCTGAGGCCGACAAGCTGCTCGGCGAGATCGACCCTGGAAAAACCGCCTGCGTGGTGCTGCTCGGGCTGGGCCTGGGCTACCACGCCGAGGCCGCTCTGCAAACGCTGGGTCAAGATGCGCTGGTCCTGCTCTACGAGCCCGATCCCGCGCTGCTGCGGGCGGTCTTCGAACAGCGTGACTTGTCGAAGCTGCTCGCCAAGACCAACGTGATGTTGTTCGCGGGTGACGAGATCGACCGCGCCACGCTCTTGTCCCGCACCGAGGTCCACGCCCAGCTGTTCACCCAAGGCACGCAACTCGTCACCCTGCCGATCGCCCGCAAGCTCCACCCCGGAGCGATCAAGCAGTTCGGCCAAGCGATCACCGATATCGTCGCCTACAGCCGGACCAACATCGCCACCGCCTTGGTCAACGCCGCGCGGACCTGTCGCAACCTCGCGAACAACCTCGATGTTTACGCCGCTGGCGCGACGACCAACGAGTTGCACCATGCCGCGAAGGGTTACCCCGCGGTGTGCGTCGGGGCCGGGCCCAGTCTCGTCAAAAACGTGCACCTCTTGCAAGACCCCGAGGTGAGAAACAACGTCGTGGTCATCGCGGTGCAGACGGCGCTCAAGCCG
>JBCDHS010000130.1:0-1229 GCA_038749735.1 Planctomycetota bacterium | reverse complement strand
GCCGAGCCGCGCGATGGCCGATCCGGTCGGATGGATCCGGATCTCGCAGCTGTCGAACATGCCAAGGCCCAGGATATCGCAGTTCTTGACCGGCCCAGCACCCACGATCTCCGTGAAGAAGGTGAGCCCGATGCCCAGCAGCTTGCGCGTCTCGCCCCGCTTGAACGCCTCGACCCGCTCAGCCTGCTCGCGGCGCAGCCCGTCATAGTCGACGGCCGCCAGCGCCTTGTCCCAGGCGGTGTGATAGTCGCCCGAGTCATACTCCCACCCCAGGGCCGAGTGGTACGGGAACTGCTCCTTCTTGATGAAGTTGATCCGGCGCAGTTCCGCTGCATCCATCCCAAGCTCGATCGCCAGCACCTCGATCATCCGCTCGATGAAATACGCAGCCTCCGTCACCCGGAACGAGCAGCGATAGGCAACGCCCCCGGGCGCCTTGTTGGTGTAGACACCATCGACGGCAAGATAGGCCGTCGGGATGTCATAGGACCCGGTGCAGATATTCATGAACCCGGCCGGGAACTTGGTCGGATCGGCACAGGCATCGAACCCGCCATGATCGGCGGTCGTATGGCACCAGAGCCCGGTGATCCGGCCCTCCTTGGTGGCCGAGATCTTGCCCTTCATCCAGTAATCGCGGGCGAAGGCCGTCGCCATCAGGTTGTCCATCCGGTCTTCGATCCACTTCACCGGCTTGCCGGTGACGATGGATGCGACGACCGAGCAGACATAGCCCGGATAGGCGCCGACCTTGTTGCCGAACCCGCCGCCGATATCGGGCGAGACGACGCGGATATTGTGCTCCTCGATGCCTGAGATCAGCGAAACCACCGTCCGGATCGCATGCGGCGCCTGGAACGTACCGTAAAGCGTCAGCTTGCCGTTGACCTTGTCCATCGAGGCGACACAGCCGCAGGTCTCAAGCGGACATGGATGCGTGCGGTGGTAGTAGACCATCTCCTCGGCCACCACTTCGGCCTCCGCCAGCACCTGCTCCGTCGCCTCCTGATCGCCGACCTCCCAGGTGAAGATGTGGTTGGGGTGCTTGCGGGGCCCATGGGCACCGGGTGCCGTGGGATCGAGATCCTCTCGACGCACCACGTCCGAATTTAGGGCCTCGAACGGATCGACTTTGACCGGCAGCTCTTCGTAGTCGACCTCGACGGCCTCAACGCCGTCGGCCGCCGCATAGCGGTCCTCGGCCACGACGAAAGCAACCTCCTGGCCCT
>JBCDHS010000129.1:0-1236 GCA_038749735.1 Planctomycetota bacterium | reverse complement strand
TGTGGCTATGTCGGGGTCTGTGCCGACCTCGAAGCTGATGTTGAGGATATATGTGCCATCCGCGCCCGAGGTGGAGGACATGTAAATCATGTCATCCACACCAACGACCTTGTCCTCGATCACTTGGGCGACGGTTTGTTCAACGACCTCGGCCCCGGCGCCGGGATAGACCGCGACGACGGACACCTGTGGTGGCACGATGTCGGGGAACTGTTCGATCGGCATGCGCGTCAGCGCGATGAGCCCGGCCAGAAACATCACGATCGAGATCACACCCGCAAGCCGCGGCCGCTGAATGAAAATATCTGCGAACATGGCTAGTTGCTCTCGGCCGGGGCCGCATCAACCGGCGCGCCGAGCCGCACCTTGTTGACGCCATCGGTAATGACCTCTTCCCCGGGTGTGAGCCCGTTGGTGATGACCGCAAACCCCTGGCTGGTCCGCCCAACTTCGACGCGGCGTTGCTCGGCCACACTCCCCTCGCCCACGACAAGCACGAACGCACCCTGGACGTCACGCTGCACGGCCTGCTGCGGGATCGCCAGTTCGGGCGTGCCTGCCTGTGCGGTGAGGGTAACCTCGACCCGATCCATGCCGAGTTTCAGGTGCCGACCGCCAGCCTGCGCGACTATCTCGAAAATGTTGACGCCGGCACGGCCAGCAATATCGCTGCGGTGACACTCCGTCTGGCCAATGGGACCGTCTACGACACGCCCGGCGATGTCGATTTCGTTGATACGACTGTGACCACGGGAACGGACAGCGTCCAAATGCGCGCCCGGTTCGACAATCCCGATGGCCGTCTGCTCGACCAGGAACTTGTAGAGGTTACGCTCACCGCACAGGCAGGCACGCCCGAACTGGCGATCCCGCAGCAGGCCGTGCAGCGTGACGTCCAGGGTGCGTTCGTGCTTGTCGTGGGCGAGGGGAGCGTTGCCGAGCAACGTCGCGTCGAGGTTGGGCGGACCAGCCAGGGGTTTGCGGTCATCACCAACGGGCTCACACCCGGGGAAGAGGTCATTACCGACGGCGTCAACAAGGTGCGGCTCGGCGCGCCGGTTGATGCAGCCCCGGCTGAGAGCAACTAGCCATGTTCGCAGATATCTTTATTCAGCGGCCGCGGCTTGCGGGTGTGATCTCGATCGTGATGTTTCTGGCCGGGCTCATCGCGCTGACCCGCATGCCGGTCGAACAGTTCCCCGACATCGTGCCACCGCAGGTGTCCGTCGTCGCGGT
>JBCDHS010000128.1:0-1258 GCA_038749735.1 Planctomycetota bacterium | reverse complement strand
CGTCAGTCGAATGGTCACGCTACCGTCGGCAACCTCCCCCGCTGTCATCGCGACCGGGATTCGGACCTGTTCATCTTGCTGAAGGTTCAGCCCTGACGGAAAGGCCCCAAGCGACACACCATCGGCAACGATATCGAGACTGACACGCCCAACCGGCCCCTCCACATGGGTCAGGTCCAAGGCCAGCTCAGCCTGATCCCCTGGCGCAAGGAAACGCGGCAGTGACGCGGTCAAGACAACTGGATCGCGAACGATGACCTCAGCCTCGGCCTGACCAACGCCGGTCTCGGACCACGACACAGCCATTAGCCGAAGGGTCCCGTTGAACTCGGGCAGGTCGAAAGTCACTTCTGCCTGACCACCCCTCACCTCAACTGGGCCCTGAAAGAAGGCCACGACATCCTCGGACGGTGGCGGCGACGCCATGTCGAGACCAGCGAGGGCATCGCCGCCGGACCGAACCGTCCCTGTCGCGCCGTTCAGACCGTCGATCAGTCGCCCGTAAAGGTCACGCATTTCGACACCCAGCCGCTGCTGGCCAAAGTAGTGCCCGGACGGATCTGGCGACTGGAAATTAGTGATGTTCAGAACACCGACATCCACAGCCGCCAGTGTGACATAGGCCGTGTCCCCGGTGGCGACGCCGTCCACTGACAGATCAACCTGCAAAGGGCCGCGCGGTCGGGCAAATTCGGGGGCCGCGAGCGTAACACTCAACTGTTTGGCTCCAGCATCGACGGCGGCATAGTCCAGCCCTAGCGCACGATGCGGGTTGCGGCCCGCTGCAACATCCATCGGCCGCAAAAGCGTCGCGGCCACATAGGCCCCGGTCCCCCACTCTGTCGTGACAGGCACCTCAATCACGCTCTCACCCGCCGCAATTTGCACAACCTCGCGCGACAGGACCCGGTTGGACAGCACCTCGATCACAGCCAACCCTGCATCGCGCGCGTTTATTCTCAAGCGGGCGGTGTCACCCACAGTGTAGCGATCCGCATCAAGGCTGACCTGCAAGGTGTCAGGCGTATCGGACGTCTCGGCCGGGGCGTACCACCCAGCAAAGAAACTCATGGATGAGGCCGCGTAAGGCCCATCCGTCGCCTCAACAATCAGCTCGTACCGGCCCCAATCGACCGGAGCCGCCACCGTGAAAGGCCCGTCGCCCGTCACCACTGTCCCAGTCGCGATGCGCGTGCGCCGCGTGACAGGTTCCCAATTCCAGTCGCCGTAAAGCTGGTACCACTGATACCGCGTCTCG
>JBCDHS010000127.1:0-1271 GCA_038749735.1 Planctomycetota bacterium | reverse complement strand
GGGGGCTGCTTGGCTCGGTTAACAGCGCCGGGTCGTACCCCCTTCGGTCCGTTCACCCCCGGAAGCGCCCCGGAAGCGGGGTTGATGTCTCGGGCTTCATTCAATCCTTAACGAACCAGGGGAGAGACCCACCGTGTTACCAGTACCCGACCTCTATCAGTCTGTCACCGATCAGATCATCGCCGCTCTGGAGAGCGGGACCGTGCCCTGGCGGCACCCGGTCCTCGGCTCGGGCGAAGACGCCATGCCCCGGAACCTGAACACCGGGCGAGCCTACGCCGGGATCAACATCTTCACGCTGGGCCTGACCGCCTGGACCAAAGGCTACGCCTCCCCGTGGTGGCTGACCTACCGGCAGACCCTCGAACGCGGCGGGCACGTCCGCAAGGGCGAGAAGTCGTCGGTGGTGGTGTTCTGGAAGCAGTTCACGGTCAAGGACGAAGAGACGGGCAATTCCAAGCTGGTGCCCATGCTCAAGTCCTACCGGGTGTTCAACGCCGAGCAGTGCGAAGGGGTGGCCTACCCGGCGCTGGAGGCGTCCGAGACACTGTTTACGCCCGATGAGCGGGCCGAGGCCTTGGTGAAGGGTTTTACCGATGGGCCGGTGATTGAGCACCGTAGGAATCAGGCCTTCTACCGCCCCGCCGATGACGTGATCCGTCTTCCGGGGGGCGGACGGTTCGTGGCGGGCGAGGACTACTACGCCGCGCTGTTCCATGAGTTGGTTCATGCGACGGGGCACTCGTCGCGGTTAGACCGTGGATTGGACAAGACGCTCGCGCCCTTTGGGTCGGCGGACTACTCCAAAGAAGAATTGATCGCCGAGATGGGCGCGGCCTGCTTGTGCGCGGCAGCCGGGATCGTGCCGGTAACGCTCGATCAGCACGCCGCCTACATCGCCGAGTGGCTCAAGCGCCTGCGCAACGACAAGCGCTTGGTGGTCTCGGCGGCCGGGGCCAGGCAGAAAGCCGCGGACTGGGTACGGGGTATCCGGCACTCCCGGGGGAAAAGGCGCGATGAGTGACTGTCCCCGCAATGTTCTGAAAGCACAGCCTGCAACAAACCCCTGCATCCACGCACTCCTTCAGGGAAGCAACCCCCACCCCGGAGATAACGCCGTGATCCAACCGAATACCCAACCCAACAAACGCTTCGGCTACAGCCGTGTCGAGGCCGCCGAGATCCTGAGTGTGTCCGTACGCACCATCGACAACCTCATCGCCGACAAGAACAGCGGTTTCCCCATCAGGCGGATCGGCCGCAAAGTCGTC
>JBCDHS010000126.1:0-1319 GCA_038749735.1 Planctomycetota bacterium | reverse complement strand
CTTCAACTTGGCGAGCAGCCGCAGGATTTCGAGGTACAGCCAGATCAGGGTGACCAGCAGCGCGAAGCCGGCGTACCACTCCATGTAGGTGGGAGCACCCTGAGCGGCGCCCTGCTCGATACGATCAAAATCCAAAAGCAGCATGAACGAAGCGATGCCGACGATCAGCACGCTGATGCCGATGCTCAGCGGGGTGACGCCTCGGATCATGTTGTACGCTTCGGGGGCGATGAAGCTGATCACAATCGCGACCAAGTAGAACAGGAATACGCCGCCCGCCGCCATGAGCACGCCGGCCTTGAGTTTCTCGGTGACCTTAATGATGCGGAAGGTGTAGAGGAGCAGCATCGTCGCGGTGACACCCAGCGTGCAACCCAGGGCCTGCACGACGATGCCGTTCAGGGGCAGGCCGTTGGCGGCTTGGCTGGGGCCGGCACCGAAACTGGCTTCATAAAACGCCGAGACGGCGCCGACAAACAAACCCATCAGCAGGGCGTAGACCGGGGCGGTAAACGGCGACCACGTGGGTTTAAAGCTCGTGATCAACCCGACGACAAAACCGCCGATCCCGCCGGCCAACAACATGGGCATGGTGTAGGACGCCCCCGACATCGCGGCGCTCCACGAGAAGATCGAGGTGCCGACGCAGATCGCCAGCAGGATCAGGGTCTTGTTGACCGCGCCCTGCATGGTCATGACGTCGGGCTTCTCGGCGTCGTAGACGTCGATCGCGTGGTTGCGGAAGGTGTCGTTGTTGAGTGCGGGGTTACTGCTGAGCATGGTGGTGATTTCCCGGAGGGGTGAGGATGGAAAGAACAGACCGAGGGTTATCGTAGCGGGCGGCAGGCCGATCGAACAGCCCCCGATTGGATTATTGGTCGGCCAGCATCTCGGCGAGGAAGCCCTTGAACAGCCGGCGGTGCTCTTCCTCGTCGCCCTTGAGGGCGATGCATAGGTCCTGGGTCACCGGGTCGATGCCGTCGCAGGCCTCGATGATCTTTTGGTATTGGGCGATCGCGCCCTCCTCGGCGTCGATGACGCCGTGGATCACCGAGAGCACGTCCAGCTGGTTTTCGGGCGGCTGGAGCGAGGCCTGATTCATCGCCAGCTCCTGCGAGCCGGGCACCCGGCCCTCGAGGACCTTGATCCGCTGGGCGAGTTGGGTGGCGTGGGTCAGCTCTTCGGTGATGTCGGCCGCGAGGGCGTCCTTGATGTGCTTGGCCTTGAAGCCGTCGAGGTGGATCGAGTTGGCCAGGTAGTTGGCGACGGTCTCGATCTCCATGTTGTAGCTGGTGCGGAGCAGGTCGACGATGGCTTGG
>JBCDHS010000125.1:0-1413 GCA_038749735.1 Planctomycetota bacterium | reverse complement strand
GCGCGGGAGACCTTGGTGATTTCGTTGAGTCGGCGGTTGCCCGCGGAGTTGACCACGCCCAGGACGCGGGCGGACATCGCCGGGTCGCGCTCGATGATCTGGGTGACTTCGTTCGCTTCTTCGCCGCTGCACGCCAAGAGGTCCAACAGCGGGCCGGGCCGGACGGGCAGTTGATCCCCCAGCCGCTGGAGCGTGCTGCTGGACTTGGTGTCGGGGGCAGAAGAGTCGGTCAACGGATTCATGGCAGAAACAAGGTGCTAGAACACCATCAAACGGTCAGGTCACATCGGCGGCACCCGTGAGCCAGGCGCAGGCGATACTCACATCTCATCTATCGTCTAGAACAAACAAAGAATTGATGGCGGGCGGCGCGGGATTTCCCGGTCAGCCGGACTTCAAGCCGTTGGCAAACGCGCTGAGTTCGGCCATGCTCTCGCAGATACGCAGGTTCTCGGACCCGCCTTCGCCCCGCGGCTGTCCTTGGCCGCCCACGATGAGCTTGGCCCCGTGCGGAGCGAGCTGCTCGGCGAGTTGGTCCAGAGCCTTGGGCGTGGGCACGGCATCGACGAAAGAACACGACAGCCAAACCAGTTTGGGTTGATATTCCTCGACGGCTTCCACCAAAGCATTCAGCGGCAGATTCGCCCCGAGGTTGACGTCGACGTAGCCGGCCTCGGCACAGATGCAGGCGGACATCAGTGAGCCGAGGATGTACGGGTCGTTCGGCGGGGCACCACCCACGGCGTACGGCCGGGCAGGCTGCTCGCCGGGCAAGGCGTCTTCGAGTTCGGGCTCGGCGACGAGCAAGCGGATCTGGGTCAACGCGTGGACACAGACGTCGATCGCTCGGTGTTCGATGTAGATGCCTTTGGAGTCGTGGGACCAGATTTCCCCGATCTTGGCCATCGCCTGACGGATCGGCCCGTCGCACAGCCACGCTACCGATTTGCCTTTGAGATACAGGTCGAGGATCAGTCCGCGGGCTTCTTCGCCCTGGCCTTCGACGAGCATTTTTTCGAGCATGTCGCCGGCTTTTTCGGGGGCGACGCTCCGAGCCTGAACCGAGAGTTTGCCGGCCTGATGAATGCCCAATAACTCGGGACGCACGATCGGCAGCCGGGCTTCGCGGGCAAAGCGGACCGCTTCCTGCAACGTGATTCGGCGGTGTCCACCCATGGTCCGGGTGACGCGCACCCGCCCGCCGTCGGCCCAACGCTTGAGCGACGATTCGCTGACCCCAATCACTTGGGCCAATTCTTTGGGAGACAGACTCTGCTTCACGTTAACTCAACTCTAGGCTTCCACCCGACTCGGGACTGATTTCCCCTCGACTTTGGGTGCATATCGTCCAGATCGTTCGGAATATCGAGCCTAGGCCCCGATAACGCGGGTTTCCAGCAGCATCTGCGGATC
>JBCDHS010000124.1:0-1479 GCA_038749735.1 Planctomycetota bacterium | reverse complement strand
TGCCGGTCGTGCCCGTCGGGCCACGCGACGCTCGACGCCCACGGCAACCCCAAGACCTGCGGGTCGATGCTCGCCGGCATGGCGTCGTCGAACAAGAAGAGCACCGGCTGCGGCTGCCACCTGCGCAGCAAGGCCCGCGACGCGCAGCAGGCCTGCCCGATGGGTCACTGGCCGACGGTCAGGAGGACCGATCTCGAGCCGCCGCGTCGCCCCCAGCGCATCGTCACGCCCCCGCCCGCCACGCCCGGCCCCGCCGCCCCGGCGATCGCCTCGGCGTCGGGCGACGATCCCGGCCGGCTGGTCCTGCCGGGCAGCCGGGCGTGGCCGTTCAACCGCCGCGGGTTCCTGCGTCGCGCGACGGCGGCGGGGCTGGCCGGCTCGGCCGCGACGCTGCTGGGCGAGCGGGTCGTGCGAGCCCAGGGCAAAGAGCCGTGTTACATCGAGGCCTCGGCGTGCGCCGACGGCTCTAAGGCATGGGTCGATTGCGATTCCGTTAGCGAGATGAAAGTCGGTGACGTTATTAAGTCCGACTGCGAGTGTTACACGATCGTAGGTGCGACGGCTGTGCCCAAGTCGCACACCCGAGGTGGGAAGAAGATCAGTGGGGCTACTCAAGCAGATGGCTGCGCGGCATGCTGTACCATCGGCGACTGCAAGTTCTGTGAGGATCAGACCGTTGGTTACTCGCTATCGGGTACTGAGGAGATTAGACAAACCAATGACTGTAGTCTAAGCGGAATAGTAGTTACTCTCTCTCACACAATGCTTGACAGTGCAAAGATGTCAGGGTGCATTTCTGAGTGGTTCATCGTGCAAGAGCAAGTCACTCTTGACGATGGGACCCAACCGCCACCTTGGGATAGTTGGCGCCAGATCAGATTTTCGGCTGCGGGTTGGCAAGTGAGATCGGGTGGATCTGCATCTGGAAACCCAAACCCCGCGAACTGGATCGCCCCGTTACCCGGATCCGCCTGCGATGGAGTCAGCTATACACCCGAATGCGTACCTGATCCTGATAGTGGCGTGAACTTCTCTGGCTTCGGTAATTTAACCACAACTATTAGCATCGGGTGATTTGGCACGTAGTGGTTGGCGTACGCGCCTAGCTGCGACGCTACGCGTCGCTGAAAGTGACTTCAACCGTTTCCGATTTTCCTTTAGCGATGCGTAGCATCGCAGCTAAGCGAGAGCCGCGGTCGCTCGGATGCTTAGTCCATCAGCGCGAGTTTTTCGCGCGCCCACTCGCGCCATACGAGGCGGAAAAAGGAAAGAAAAAGAAAGGGGTCAGGTACCGCTTCGGGTTGTGGTTATGTGCTGGGGGTGGATCAGGGCGTGGTCGTGCGCATGGATGAGATGGTTTGGCGTGTTCCTCGGCGAAGGTGGTTTCATCCGGGCGCATGGTGTTTCGGTCGCTTTTACTTCGATGCCGGGTGGCTGGGGTGCTTCGACCCCGGCTGGAAGCCGGGGCTAACGGCTGGG
>JBCDHS010000123.1:0-1485 GCA_038749735.1 Planctomycetota bacterium | reverse complement strand
GGTCACCGTAACCGCGGCCAAGTTCAGCAAGTCGGCGTCGGACAAGATCACCGCCGCGGGCGGCAGCGTGTCGATCGTCGAGCCGGTGACCCACCGTCCGAAGGGCGTGAAGAAATCGGCCGCGGCCGAATGAATCGTGGCTGAGCCTATCGGCCGGAATTAGGAGTTGGGGGTTGGGAGTTTGGGCAACAGTTGCCCCGATGTTCCAACCAGCCAACATTCGTCACCAAATCCCAACCCCTAAGTCCCAAGTCCCAATCCCATGCTCCAAGCCTTCTTCAACATCTGGCGGATCAAAGAACTCCGCAACAAGCTGCTCTTCACCATGGGCATGTTGGTGATCTACCGCATCGGGTTTTTCATCCCGCTGCCCGGCGTGGACCAGTCGGCCCTCAATGAATGGGCCGAGTCCGCTGCGGATGGGGCGGTCGGCAACCTGATCAGCTATGTCGGCATCTTCACGGGTGGCTCGTTCTCCCAGTCGACGATCTTCGGCCTGGGCATCATGCCCTACATCTCCGCAGCGATTATCTTCCAGCTGCTCGCCTCGGTCTCCGAACGGCTTAAGGCGATCCAGAAGGAAGGCCCGGCGGGGCGACAGAAGATCCAGGAATACACCCGCTACGCGACGCTTGGTTTGTGTCTCGTGCAGTCGGCGTTTTGGCTCAGCTTCCTGCAGGGCGGGGGCGACGGCGGCCTGGTTTATCCGGCCTACAGCGGCACGTTGGTGTTCTGGGCCTGCGGCGTGCTCGGCCTGACCGCCGGCACGATCTTCCTGATGTGGCTCGGCGAGCAGATCGACAAGTACGGCATCGGTAACGGCATCTCGCTGATCATCACCGCGGGAATCATCGCCATGATGCCCACCGCGATCACGCAGGTGGTCGATGGCTTCTCGCTCACCGGCGGCGATCCCGCTAAGCCCTACGGCATCGACACGGTGTTTTTCCTGCTCGTCGCGTTCATCGTGGTGGTCGCCGGCTCGATCGTGATCACGCAGGGCCAGCGTCGCATCCCGATCCAGCAGGCCAAGCACACCCGCGGTCGGCGGGTCTACGGCGGCCAGAAGTCGTACCTGCCGCTCCGCGTGAACCACGGCGGCGTGATGCCGATCATCTTCGCCAGCTCGCTGATGATCTTCCCGTCGATGCTGTTTAATTGGACCGGTGCCGCAATGCCGCCGGACCCGGACGCCGGGGCGGTGTATACCTTTTTCGCGGGCACGTTCAGTCTTCTTCAAGACGAATTCAGGAACATGACGGGCTATCTCTACGCCCTGATCTACATCGGGCTGATCTACTTCTTCGCCTACTTCTGGACGACGGTTCAGTTCCAGCCCAAAGAGATGGCCACGCAACTTCGAGACAACGGTAGCTTCATCCCCGGCCTTCGGCCCGGACCGCGGACCGCGGATTACCTTGAAGTCGTGATGGAGCGTATTACCTACGTCGGGGCGGGGTTCCTGGCCGTGATCGCTGTGATCCC
>JBCDHS010000122.1:0-1501 GCA_038749735.1 Planctomycetota bacterium | reverse complement strand
CGTCGGGCAGGTCCCAGAGCTCGTTGGACTTGGCGCCTTCGGGGTCGAGGGCGTCGAGCCAACCGCTGCCGCCGGACGTGCCACCCGAAGCGTCGGTCGAGCCGTTGGCCGAGGCGACGGCCGCCGTGGCCTTCGCGGCTTTGGGCTGGGGCAGGGGGGGTTGGGGGGTGTTACGCCGGGTCTTGGGCTTGGCCGTGGTGGGCTGGGCTTCGCCTTCGCGGGTGAGGGGGGCGATGGCGGTGTTGATGTTCTTTCGGCCCTGGTTGGCGAAGTCCACCGTGAGCCGTTGGGCCCGGCTGCCGTCGGGCTGAACGATGGCTTGGATGCTGCGTACGGTACCCAGGCCCCATTCGGGGCGTTTGGGGTGGCGGACCGTGTCGCCCTGGGCGAAACGAATCGGGGTGCTCATGAATAAACTCGGCAAAAAAAGGGGACGTCGGGCTGAAGCGTCAGCGGGGGCTGAGCGACTCCAACTCGGGGTCAGAACGAAGCGAAAACGAGCTAGAACAAATAGAGGGTGGATGGCCCGCAGAATCGCGAGCAGTTCCCCGAGGGTCACAAAACTTTTTAGAAATCGTTCCCCAAGGTGGTATCCGCCAAGCCTTCTCAAACAAGGCCCAGCATCCCATCCATTGTGCTATCGGCTGCCGAAATGGCTAGCTAAAGTAGTATAGCCATTTCAGCGGGCCGGGGGTGCGTTCACCCCAGCAAAAAATAGTGTCGGACGAACTTGACCGCGGATTTCCAGGTGCTATAGTTCCGCATGTACGGGAATACCCCGTACTCAAAATTGACCCCCGGAAGCCCGTGCTGAGTTCTTCGGAATTCGCGCGGGTTTTTTTATTTTTTGTCCGGATAGAGGTTTACAGCGGATCCCGGCCACCGATGCCCGAGCTTTCTTCGCCGGGCACCGAGTCTTCTTCGTCCTGTTCGGTGTCAGCTTCCTCTTCGTGGAGTTCAAGCAGCCGGGCCTCTTCGTGGCGGGTGGTCACGGAGGTGGTTTCCAGCAATTTGTTGATCCGTCGACGCACGAGGAAGATCATCGGCACGTGCGGGATGCGGCGCAGCTCGGTCCGCCCGGTCGCCGAATACACCACCAGCGTCCCCGCACCGCACAGCAACAGCTCCAGCAAATCGGGGAACGTGCTCCGCACCCGCTTGGCCCCGCGGGCCAGCGAGTCGTCGGCCCGGCCCCACGAGTAGTGCTCAAACTCGTTGTGCGTGATCCGCCAGCGGTGCTGCAGCCGAGCGTAAACCCACATCGTGACGTAGGGCGGTATCAGCAGCAGGCTCAGGCACAAGCCAAACGAGGGGTCGTACTGCACGTCCCGGTTGGCCAGGATGCGGTAGAGGTCGCCGATGCCCGTAAAGGTGTCGGACAGCTCGGCCAGCCATTTACCCAGGAAAAACAACGCCAGAAACACCACCAGCCAGAACACCGCGTGGTCGCGTTCCAGATCGATCCCGATGGTCAGCACGACGATGACGATCGTGATCAAGT
>JBCDHS010000121.1:0-1520 GCA_038749735.1 Planctomycetota bacterium | reverse complement strand
TGGGCATCAGCTTCAGCGACCTGTCGCCAGAGCATTTTGAGTGGCGCGCCAACCAGCTGGAGGACAATATCGCGGGCCGTATGGGCCTGGCGGACGTGATCAACGGCTTCGAATACGTGTCGGGCAACATTTTTAGCGGCAAGAGCGTTGAGATGGCCGGACTTGTCGACCGGGCGCCCTACCACAGCCAGCCCGAGTACACCGGAACGCCGATTGGCGGCACCGGCGATGACGACAATGGCGGCGGGTCGGGCGATTCTGGCGGTGGCGACGGAGGCACCGGCGGTGATGATCCGAGCGACGACGATAGGGGCGGAACCGGCGGCGACCCGGACTCACCCGCAACGCCCGGCATTGTCGACCCTGTCATCGTGTCGTCCTGGGGCAGCGGCTACAATGTGGAGACGAGCTTCACACCCACCGAAATGGTGAATGGCTGGGTCGTCCAACTGCGGATCACCGGCAACGTCGTGAATGTCTGGAACGCGGACATCGCCGATCAGGACGGGGACATCTATACCTTCGTGCCGAAGGGCTACAACGCCTCTGTCCAGGCCGGTGAACCGACCGGTTTCGGCTTCCAGGTGACGGGTGGTCCGCCATCTGTCGAGGTGGTCGGACTTGACGACCCGGTGGATGGTCCCGTGGACGACCCTGTCGATGATCCCGTCGACGACCCGGTGGACGATCCCGTCGATGATCCGGTGGATGATCCAGCGGACCCAGCGCCAGTTGGCGGTGATGTCCTGAACGGTCCGCTCTCCACGCTCGGCACCGAAATCATCGACTCTGACGGCAAGAAGGTCGACCTCAAAGGGGTCAATTGGTTCGGCTTTGAGACCGAGACCGGCGTTCTGCACGGGCTTTGGGCGCGGAACATGGAGGCCATGCTCGATGAGATTGAAGCGTTCGGCTTCAACATGATCCGCCTGCCCTTCGCGGGCGAGCTGGCGCTGAACGACCGGATGCCCACCAGCATCAACACCGCTGAGAACCCAGAGCTTGTGGGGCTGACATCCCATCAGGTCCTTGAGCGCTTTCTCGACGGAGCGGCGGAGCGCGGAATCGGTGTGCTGTTGGACATGCACCGCACCACACCCGGCAGTGGGCCGGAGGCCGGCGGGCGCATTCCCGATGTTCAGGCCTTTCTGAATCAATGGGCAGCGATGGCCGATCTGTTCGGCGATCACGAGGCGGTCATCGGCTTCGACCTGTACAATGAGCCCCATGGCTACACCTGGAACGACTGGGCCGCCATTGCCGAAACCGCCGGCAACATGCTGCTCGCAAGCAACCCCGACGAGCTGATCATTGTGGAAGGCGTGGAGACCTACCAGGGTGACAGCCATTGGTGGGGCGGCAACCTTCAGGGCGTCGCGGACCGCCCAATCGTTCTGAACGCCAGCGATAAGCTAGTCTATTCACCGCACGAATACGCAACGTCGGTGTTCAACCAACCCTATTTCTCGGCGCCAGGTTTTGATCCCGAGACAGACCTGCCGGACATCTTCAGCGAGAAC
>JBCDHS010000120.1:0-1559 GCA_038749735.1 Planctomycetota bacterium | reverse complement strand
TGTTGAGGTTGAACAGCCCCAGATCGATCACCCGCGAGCGAGCCTTCATCCGGCTGTGGTCGGTGATCACGTAGACGTCGACCGCCACGCCCTTGGCCAGCGCCTCGGCCTGTTTGAGGTTGCCCGGCTTCTCCACGATCAACGAGCCGTCGTTCTCGTCGGCCTTCAGCAGCCGGGCCCGCACCCGGGGCAGTTCGACGCCTTTTTCGGTCACGGGGACCAGCTCGACCGCGGCGTTGTGGAGCGCAAGCTCACCCACGGTGGCCCGCCAGGCCTTGGACATCATCGGGTTGGTCTGAGAACTCGACATTATCGGAAGCTTTCTGCGGCCCACCTCGGGGCGTCATCCTTATCCCCTTCTTATCGTCCAGTCTGCCGGCTCGCCGTAGCCCAATCGGTGCTGCCGATATCCCTCGCCCAGACGCGCCAGAGCGATCTGGTACGCCTGGAAAATCCCGAGTACCCCGAGATACGGTTTGATTTTGTGGCCCCCCGAATCGTTGACTTGAACCATGTTGAAGAGAAAACCCAAATCGAAGTCCGACGGCAAAGGCAAGTCGTCCGGCCCCTCCCGCAAGCCCCGGCTGTCGTGGACACTGGCCGCCGCGGTGATCGCGCTGCAAGCCGCGCTGCTGGGCACTCTAGCGGTGACCACCCAGTGGCAGCCGCCGAAGGTCCGCATGATCGAGGCGTTGTGGGCGTGGGCCCAGAACGTGTCCTTCTATCCGCTGCTGCTGCTCCTAATCGGCGGGCCGCTGTTCACCTGGTTGGCCTTCTCAATGGACCGCAAGAAGCTGGGCGTGCTGTCCGCTTCGTGGGCGGTTTTTGGTTTGACGCTGGTGCTGGCCTTCGGGGCCGAGGCCCAGGTGATGCTCAAGACGCTGTGGCAGCAGATGCCGGTGTAAACCCAAACGTTCGTCATCCAATCTTACCGTTAGCCCCGGACTTTGCCCCGGGGGGACGACTACGAAAAACCCCGGGCAAAGCCCGGGGCTAATGGTTTTAATTCAGCGTAGTGATTCGTCAACGAAGCGTTAAGCGTACTCGGGCAAGAAGTCTTTCTCCGCGTCGAACATCTCCATGGTCATCGCCTGGATCTCGCGGGGCGTGAGCACCGCGGCACACAACGGGTCGAGCATCAGCGCGTGGGCCGCGGCCTGCTTGCTGCGTTCAACGATGGCCTTGGCGGCCAGGTCGAACATCGCCATGTTGCTCGCGCAGATGTGGGCCATCTGTGGGGGCAGGGCACCGTAGCGCGTGGGTTGGATGCCGTTCTTGTCGACGTAGCAGGCGACTTCCACGCAGCCGTCGCCCGGGAGATTGGTGATCAACTTGCCGGCTTCCCCGCGGCTGGTCTTGCCGACGGCGGTGGCGTGGTTCATCACGTTGCCGTGGATGCGGAGCGGGGCGTTTTTCTCCATGGCTTCGATGATCCAAGAGCCGTACTCCCACGAACGTTTCAGGTCGAACTTCTCTTCGCCGCTGACCCACTTGCGACGTTCCTCGTCCATATTCTTGCGCCACGTCGGCCAGTTGCTGGCGTAAAAGCGGCTGCCGCC
>JBCDHS010000119.1:0-1568 GCA_038749735.1 Planctomycetota bacterium | reverse complement strand
TACATGCCGCTCGGGAAGTGGTGGCTTGAGAACCCGCTGCGCCGCCAGTTCCACTCGCTGACTTTCCAGCCCAGCGCAGGTGACGTTGTCGGTGAGGGCCCAAGGCGGCAACTCAACCTGTGGCAGGGCTTCGCTGTTCGGCCCGAGCCCGGCGACTGGACCCTGATGCGGTCCCACATCCGCGACGTGCTGGCAGGCGGTGATGACGGCCTTGCCGACTACATCGTGCGGTGGATGGCGTGGACGGTGCAGAACCCGGACGAACCTGCCGAGGTGGCGCTTGTCTTCCGGGGCGAACCCGGCACCGGCAAGGGCATCTTTTGCCGGGCGATGGTGGAGTTCTTTGGGCAGCACGGCCTGCACACAGGCGGGAGCGAGCTGATAACTGGGCGCTTCAACCTGCACTTCCGCGACTGCTGTTTTCTTTTTGCTGATGAGGTGATCTGGGATGGCGACCGCAAGGCCGAGGCGAAGATCAAGACCTTCCTGACCGAGCCGACGCTGACCATTGAGGGCAAGGGCAAGGACGCAGTGTCGTGGCCGAACATGCTCCATGTCGTGATATCGAGCAACAGCGAGTGGATCGTGCCAGCTGGACCGTATGAGCGGCGCTACGCAGTCTTCGACGTGTCGGATGTACATCGTCAAGATCGAGAGTATTTCCGGGCTCTGTACGCCGAAATGGACGGCGGAGGTTTGGCCGCGATGCTGCATGACCTCCTGGAGGTGGATTTGTGCGACTGGCACCCGAGGGACGACCGGCCCGACACCGCTGCTTTGGAGGACCAGCGTGCGCGCGGCCTAGACCCAGTGAATGCTGCGGTGTTGGACATGTTGCGCGAGGGCGCGCTCACCTTCGACGCGAGCGATGACCCGCGCGGGACGGCGGCACGGCCCTTCGTCGCAACCAACGAGTTCAGGGACGCGATCCAGCGGCAGACGCGTGGCTCGGTCTCCGCCAATGCCGTCTCCAAGGCACTGGAGCGGATCGGCGCTGAGAAGAGCCGCAGAGCGCGTCCGTCGGGTTGGGTCCTGCCGACCCTTGCCGGGGCGCGGGCGGGTTGGAACAGGTGCCCCGACCTGCCCAGGCAGGAATGGGATGATCAACCCGACTGGGCCGGGGGCGAGCCATTCTGACCCGACCGTTACCGACCTTAGGCCGACCCCGGCGCTTGGGTCGGTAAGGGTAAGCCGTTGATCCGCCATCGTTTTACCGACTTACCCGACTTACCGACCCTAAAACGAGTTCGCCCGTGCGGGCGTGCGGAGCCCAGAGGACAGATGACGGTAGGCGACTTTCCCTAGACCTCTTTCTTAGTCGGTAAGGTCGGTTAAGTCGGTAAAGGGTAGAGAATACAGAGGCTTACTGACTACCGACCCTCTACCGACCTTACCGACCTCGGATGACGGTTGGTCCTGTGCGCCGTTTGGGCAGGGGGTGCAAACTGCCGCGCTGTGCGTGCTCTGCGGTCCTGCAAAAAGGCAACGTCCCGGCGAACAACCATCGCCCACCCCGAAAGGGTCTGCCGGGCCATGCCAGCTAAGCCATTGGCCCCGTGGGTGTGCGC
>JBCDHS010000118.1:0-1597 GCA_038749735.1 Planctomycetota bacterium | reverse complement strand
GATCTGTTGGCGGAGGCCGCTGCCGTAGAAAATGTTGTCGCCCAGGCAGAGGCAGCACGGCTCGCCGTTGATGAACTGCTTATCGAGCAGGAACGCCTGGGCCAAGCCCTTAGGTTCGGGCTGTTCGACGTAGGAAAACTCCATGCCCCACTGGCGGCCGTCTTTGAGCAGCCGTTTGAAGTGCGGCAGGTCGTTGGGCGTCGAGATGATCAGCACCTCGCGGATACCCGCGAGCATGAGCACGCTCAGCGGGTAGTAGATCATCGGCTTGTTGTAGACCGGCAGGAGCTGTTTGCTGATCGCCTGGGTCAGCGGGTACAGCCGGGTGCCGTGTCCACCGGCGAGGATGATGCCCTTCATCGTGTTGCTCTCTTTTTAAACCTGATCGGGGCCCTGATCGAGTGGGCGGGGTGCGGGTGGTCAAAACCGAACCCGCCGACGCAGTTTAACGCGCACCGGCGGTCTCTTTACGGGAAAGATCGGCCGATTCTGCGGGGAGATTCAGCGCGGGTTTTTGGCGAGTTGGGGGCGATAACTTATAGTGAACAGTCTTCCGACAATCCGGAGCCCGCATGACTCATTCCTCCACCAATTCCCGAAATGCTGGCCGCTCGGGCTGGGGCCAGCTCAACAACATCTCGCTCATCGGCAACTACCTGCCGCGGCGATGCGGGATCGCGACGTTCACCTCCGACCTGGCCGACGCGCTGGCCGCCGAGGCCCCGGGCGTGGGCGTGCACACGGTGGCGATGAACGATCGGCCCGAGGGTTATCGGTACCCCAGCCGGGTCTGGTTCGAGATCAACCAAAACCGCCTGGGCGAATACAAAGTCGCGTCCGACTTCCTGAACATGGGCAACGTCGATGTCGTGAGCCTGCAGCACGAGTTCGGCATCTTCGGCGGCAAGGCCGGCAGCAGCCTGTACGACCTCTTGCGGCGTCTGCGCATGCCCGTTGTCGCGACGCTGCACACGGTGCTCAAAGACCCCAAGCCCGAATACCGCGAGAGCTTCAACGAGCTCGCCAAATACTGCGACCGGTTCGTGGTCATGGCCGATCGGGCCTACGAATTCCTCACCGATGTCTACGGCATCGAAAAATCTCGCATCCGCCTGATCCACCACGGCATCCCCGACGTCCCGTTTGTCGACCCGGCGTTCTACAAAGACCAGTTCGGCGTCGAAGGCAAAAAAGTCATCTTCACCTTCGGCCTGCTCGGCCCGTCCAAGGGCCTGGAGAACATGATCGAGGCGATGCCCGCGATCGTCGCCAAACACCCCGACGCGGTCTACATGGTCCTGGGCGCGACCCACCCCGGCGTACTCGCCCACTCCGGCGAGGAGTACCGCCTGGGCCTGCAACGCCGGGCCAAGGAACTGGGCATCGAGAAGAACATCGTCTGGTTCAACAAATTCGTTGAGCTCGACGAACTCGTCGAGTTTCTCGGCAGCGCCGATGTTTACGTCACGCCGTACGAGAACGAAGCGCAGATCACGTCCGGCACGTTGGCGTACGCGCTGGGCACCGGCAAGGCGACCGTGGCGACGCCGTACTGGTACGCCCAGGAGATGCTGGCCGACGGCCGGGGCCGACTCGT
>JBCDHS010000117.1:0-1602 GCA_038749735.1 Planctomycetota bacterium | reverse complement strand
TGCCATACAGCAAGACCCGCTGGCTTAGAATATCGGCCGTTCGTGTTCGCCGAGGTCTGGCATCACGGGCGTGTGGGCGGTGGTGCCGTAATCTTCGCCCCCCATAAAGAGGAAGCCGACGCCGATCCCGATCGCGCTCAGGCCCGCGAAGGCTATGAAGCCAACCACGGGTTCGGTGATCGAGCGGGTGGCGTCCAGGAACTCGAAGACCCCCTCTTGTTGGCCGGCAGGGATGCTGATGAGCTTAAGCAGCACGAACAGGCCGCTCCCGAGGATGGCGGCCCCGAAGAGGATCAGGCTGATTGCGGCGATCGTGTTGGAGGCTCTCCCGGTCATAGTGCGTATATCGGCATCGTGGCCGCGGCGGTTAACGCCATATGACGCCGTGCAGCAACCCGGGTTTGGGAATACCCGGATTGGATACCCATTCGTCTGAAAGTGTCATAGAGCATCTTTCAGAACGTGTACGGCTCTGTTGAAACCCTCATCGTCTTTGGCTGGTTGCTCCGATGAAGATTGATGACATCTCCCCTACGGACAAGGAGGTCCGCTATGACCAAGTCATCATTGGATCTGGCTCGTGAAGCCTTGATCGTCGCGTCCTCGGCCTTGCCGGCCTATGCCAGCCGGTTCAGCCGCAAGGATTTCACGCTGCCACAGCTGTTCGCCATCCTGGTGCTCCGCAAGTTCTGGAAGACCGATCACCGCGGCGCGGTCGTCAAGCTGGCCGAGTGGTCGGACCTGCGTCGGGTGCTCAAGCTCAAGAAGGTGCCCGATCACTCGACGCTGTGGTACGCCGAGCAGAAGCTGATGAAAAAGGGGCTTTCGATCGCCTCCTGTCCGCGTGCTTCGCTCGGGCTCGCCGTGTCGGCCTGATCGATGACGGCCGGCAGCACACCGCGGCGATCGACGCGACCGGGTTGGAAACCCGCCATGTCTCAGCGCACTTCAAGAGGCGGGTCTGGGGCAAACCCGTCTGGCACTCGGCCTGGCCCAAGCTCACCGCGGTGTTCCATGCCGCCAGCCAGTTGATCGCGGGCGTGGTGGTCGGGCTGGGGCCGACACAGGACTCGCCCCAGTTCGCCGAGGCGATGCGTCAGGCCGCCAAGCACGTCGGCTTCACCCGTGTCCTGGCCGACCGGGGCTACGACGCCGAGCACAACCACGTGCTGTGCCGTAAGGAGTTAGGCATCCGCAGCACGGCGATCCCGATCAACCCACGCTCGGCCGGTCGGGTTTGGCCCAAGGCCCACTACCGGCGGATGATGAAACGCAACTTCCCGCACATCAAGTACCGACAGCGGGCTCAGGCCGAGAGCGGTTTTTCACGCCACAAACGCAGGCTCGGCTCGGCGTTGACCGCACGCAATGAACGGACCCAATACCGCGAGATGCGGCTGCGTGTCCTCACCCACAACCTCATGATCATGGCAGATCACGCATGAGGGTTTCAACAGAGCCAGCTATGGTCTGAACGGTTGGAGCAATGAAGATGAGTTTAACAGCGGCTGGGGGCTCGCGGGGGCGACGTTTACGTTCCCTACAAACTTGCGGCAAGGCCGAAGCATCGATGATCTCACCCAGCCGTCCGAAACGCTTTCG
>JBCDHS010000116.1:0-1687 GCA_038749735.1 Planctomycetota bacterium | reverse complement strand
CGACCGCGCATTCCTTGGCGAAGCCTTCGACGTGCTCGGCCTCTTTTTCCAAGTAGCTCTTGGGGATGAATAGCGGGAAGTAGGCGTTCTTGTGCCCCGTGTCCTTGAACATCTGGTCCAGCACGGCCTGCATGTTCTCCCACAGCGCATAACCCCACGGCTTGATCACCATGCAGCCGCGGACGTCGGACGTCTCGGCGAGGTCGGCGGCCTTGACGACCTGTTGGTACCACTGGGGGTAGTCTTCGGCGCGGGTGGGGGAGATCGCGTTCTTCGGTGCTTTGGCCATGATGGGCAGGAAGATAGCAGATGCCCGGACTACAAACGACTGCTGTGGTCTTCGTTGAGGTCCATCGGCCCGAAAACTTCGTTTAATTGTCCCCAAACCCCCCAACCGCGTTCGCACACGCCGCTTTCCCGTTTATACTTTGATGATGGACGTTGGAAGGGTTGTAGGCACGGCCGCCTGTCTCGCAGTCACCATCTCGTTCGTCTCGGCATGCACCGGCACCCCGTTTAAGGACGCCAAGCAGGTGCGGACGCCCTACGAGCGGTATCAGGTACTGCGGGGGGAGCAGAGGCCCAAAACCTACATCGATTCCTTCGGCCGAGAGCAACCCGCGCTGCGGGCCAGGCTCGCGCCGCTGGATCAGCAGTGAACCCGGCTGAACGCCGTCCGGCGGTCATCACCGGAGGGCTGACGCGTATTATCGCCCCTTGCGGCCTTTTGTTGGACGTTTCGGGCTGGGGCGGCCGATGGGTTCATCATTGGAAGGGAAATGGCCCACCTGTTTTTTGAGAATGGCCCTTTGTTTTAGGTTTCCAGGCTTTGCCCGAAAGACGAACCATCCTGGTCCTCGGCTCGCTGGTGATCGGCATGACGCTGACTGCAGGTTTACTGCGGATCCTCGAGCCCGGGGCGGTCCCGCCGATTGCCGGGGTGACGCTGATGTCGGTCGAGCGCAACGCCGCTGAGCGTCCCGAAGACAAATTGTTCGACACCACCGCCCAGCCACGCGAATGGCGGGCGATCGTGATCCACGACAGCCGGACGCTCGTGGGCAGCTACGACGCGATCGACAAGGCCCACCGCAAGGCTGGCAAAGACGGCTGCGGCTACCACCTGGTCGTGAACAACGGCACGGGCGACGAAGACGGCCGGATCGAACTGGGCTACCGCTGGAAATTCCAAGAGCCCGGCGACTACCTCGTGGGGGCCAACGCCCCGTGGTACCACCAAAACGCCATCGGCATCTGCGTGGTCGGCAACGCCGACGAGCAGCCCTTCACCGACGCCCAGATACGGGAGTTGACCTGGCTGGTCCGCCAGCTGCAGCAGCAGCACGACATCCCCGTCGAGTACGTCTTCATCGACATGGGCACGGACACGCAGTCCCCCGCCAAGTACTTCTCCGGCCCCGTCTTCCGCTCGGGCCTGCTCGGCGGCAGCTTGGTTTCTCGCTGAGCATCACTCGGCCGGAAATCTCTTTCCATTTCCATATTGAAGCCGAGCGCGGTCTGGTGAAGATTCACCTCGGCCGGATAGTTTCTGTTTAATTCGTCGCGAATCGACTGGATTTTGCCCGAATCGGTGCAATATTTACCCGCGAGAGGGGTTTTAGCAGTGTTGGGAACCACGAGGCGGCCGCTGTCGGCCGTGGGAATCGGCTGTCGCTAGGCTTGTATG
>JBCDHS010000115.1:0-1729 GCA_038749735.1 Planctomycetota bacterium | reverse complement strand
CCGTGACCGAGACCGGCTACTTCGTCCGTCCCGGCAACCGCAGTGTTTACTCCATCCACGACCAGTCGCTGCTGGTGAAAATCACGACCAAGAACGGCGTGGTCGGCGGGGGGGAATGCGTGGCCTTCGTCGCCCCTCAAGCCAACGCGGCGATCATCGACGAGGTGCTCGGGCCGCTGCTGATCGGGCGCGACGTCAGCGACCCGGCCGTGATCTACCACGACCTGTACGACCTGATGCGGGTCCGCGGGTTCTTTGGCGGTTACTACCACGACTGCCTCGCGGCGATCGACATCGCGCTTTGGGACGCTTTTGGCAAGGCGGTCGGTCGGCCGGTGTGCCAGCTGCTGGGCGGATGCCGACACGCCATAATGCCCGCCTATGTCAGCGGCCTGCCCAAGCCCACGCTCGCCGAGCGGGTCGAGCTGGCCAAGGCCTGGCAAGCCCGCGGCTTCTCGGCGTTTAAGTTTGCTTCTGCCGTCTCGCACGAAGGCACGGCCGACGAGATGGCTGCGCTCCGCGCAGCCCTTGGGCCCAAGGCCGACATCCTCTGCGACATGCACTGGAAACACACCGCCCCGGCGGCGATCAAGCTGATCGACGCGATGGATACGCACGACCTCTGTGTGGCTGAAGCCCCATGCCGGCCCGAAGACATCGCAGGTCAAGCCCAGGTCGCGGCCGCCGTCCGATGCCCCCTCGGCATTGGCGAAGAGCTCCGCACGATCTACGAGTATGTCCCTCGCTTCGAGCGTCGCGCGATCGGTGTGATCCAACCCGAGATGGGCCGTACCGGCATCACCTCTTTCATGGAGATCTGCTCCATGGCCAAGGGCTTTGGCTGCACCGTCATGCCTCACGCCAGCATCGGCATCGGCGTTTTTCAGGCCGCCAGCCTCCATGCCTCCGCCCCCCTACCGCACCTGGTTTATCACGAGTACCAGCACTCGATCTTCGACAAGAACCTCGCCTACGTGACCGGCGACATGGCCTGCGATAATGGAACTTTCACCGTGCCGACCGGCCATGGCCTTGGTGTTGAACCGCGGGCCGAGGTGCTCGACGAGCTACGGATCGGAGCCTAACCCATGGCGATCGAGACGTATCCCGTACCCGATGACCTGAGGCAGCCGCGTATCACGCTGGAGGTCGCGGCCGCTGAGGGTGGGCCTTGGCAACCCGTTCAGGTTGCTTACGCCACCAGCATGGACCAGCGTCCTCACGCCCGCGGCGGTGCCGAAGGTTGGGCTCACCTCTCCACCGATGCCCCGCTCCACATCCGCGTCACGCTGCCAGACCCTGTCGGCACCGCCACGCTCCGACCGAGCCTTCGCAATCCGATCCCTTGCAATATCGACGGCCGTTGTGTCAATTGCGTCGTCGACGAACCGCGCTACCTCGTGCTCAGCGTCAACGACCCGCACCCCGGTTCCGATCACCGCTGGCACGGCGTCTTCACCCTTTATTTCCTGCTCGACCCGATCGACCACAACGCCCCATCGCCCGACGACCCCGGCGTCCACGTGCTCGAGCCCGGCCAACACCACCCGGACGACTTCGCCCTTGGCAAAGACCAGCACACGCTCTTGCTCCAGCCCGGCGTGCACCATGTTGAGGGCCAGCGGGTTGAACTCCCTGCAGGGAAGACGTTCTATCTCTCTGGCGGGGCCTACCTGCGGTCTTACCTGATTGGCGAAAAGGCCGATCACGCGAGACTCCGCGGCCGTGG
>JBCDHS010000114.1:0-1736 GCA_038749735.1 Planctomycetota bacterium | reverse complement strand
GCGATGCTAGCCGCCGGCTCGCCGCGTTCGAGGGCGTTGAGGATCTCCCTGCGAGTCTGGACATCGGTTGCCACCCGTGGCCTCCGGGCCGGGGAAAGCTGCATGATGACAGGCTGCCAGAAAAAGCGCCAGCGGGTCTGGCGGACAGAACGCTTGCGCTGCTTGCCGATGAGCTGATCGTGGATCGCGGTTGATCCGACGCCTCGACCCTCCCCCCATCCCCTTCCCCGGAAGGGAGGGGGAGCCCATGCGCGGCCAGAAATTGGGCCAATTGCTGTAGACCTGGAGGTACACTCTGATCATGGCTAACCGGCGGTTCCATTACGACCGCGCGTTCGAGCACTACCTGCGGGCCAACGCCATCGCCTACGTCGCGGTGGACGAGGCCAAGCGGGCGCTGACCGGGGACGCGAAGACCAAGCTGCTGCCCACCAAGCTCAAGAGCTTTGACTTTGTCGTCTACAGCGAGGCGGGCCCGAACCTGCTGGTCGATGTCAAGGGACGCAAGCACGGCGGCACCCCCGGCAAGGCCTTCCAAAACTGGGTCACGCGGGACGATGTCGATTCACTGGCCAGGTGGACCGAGCTGTTTGGCGAGGGGTTTGAGCCGGCCTTTGCTTTCCTGTTCTGGTGCGATGCCCAGCCGCCCGATGCGCTGTTCCACGAAGTGTTCGAGTACGGCGAGCGGTGGTACGCCGTACTCGCGGTCCGGCTCAGCGACTACACCGATCACATGCGCGACCGCTCGGCCAAGTGGGACACCGTCAGTATCCCGGCCAAGGTCTTCGACCGGGTTTCGTTGCCGATGAAGCAGCTCCTGCTCAACACCCGCGTCTGATCGGGCCCGCGGGACGACCCGCCCTGCTGCGATAGACCCCAACCCACGCCAAACGCCTGGTCCCTGATGACGGGTCTATTTTGATGAACTGGTTTGGCGAACTGGGGCTGGATCGCCCCGGGCATCTTGGAGCAACGCGAGTCGAGCGGTTGGCGGAGGATGGGGTATAAGCCGTATCCCACAAAAACCGAAGGCGTTCATTGCTTCATGAACTGCCGGGTCACACCCGGCGGACAAGCGTCAGGTAGTTCGTCCGCCACGTGTTACGTGGCGGCTTCCCAAGAACTCACGAGCGTATGAATTGTTTATGATTCGTATAAGCCATTAGCGGATGAATCCGATATACTTTTGGCCATGCCGTTAAGCCTGCCGACCATCGCGATTATGATGATTGCCCCTGACCATCGGTAGGGCCTGGCGATTTGCACTGCAAACCAAATCCAGCAAGCCCTGCCGCGAGGCGGGGCTTTTTCATGGACCGCTCGCTTGTCACCCGTCGTCCTTAGCCAGAACCACCATGACTGACTCCACGTCCACCGACCCCAAGCGTTACAAGAAGACGCTTAACCTGCCCAAGACCGCCTTCCCGATGAAGGCCAACCTCGTGCAGAACGAGCCCGCGTCGATCAAGCGGTGGGCCAAGCTCGATGTGTACGGGCAGCTGCGCGCTAAGCGGCAAGCCGCCGGGGCCGAGGCATTCGTGTTCCACGACGGCCCGCCCTACGCCAACGGCGATATCCACCTCGGGCACCTGCTCAACAAAGTCCTCAAGGACCTGGTTGTCCGCTCGCAGAACATGCTCGGCAAGGACTGCCCCTACACGCCCGGCTGGGACTGCCACGGCCTGCCCATCGAGCACAAGGTCATGCAGGACCTGGGCGACAAGGCCCGCGCCATG
>JBCDHS010000113.1:0-1815 GCA_038749735.1 Planctomycetota bacterium | reverse complement strand
CTCGGTGGACATCGATGCGGGCGGCTCGACCCCGCCGTTCGACTTCATCATCGTGGGCTTCGCCGGCACGATCGACAACAACGCGCCACTCCCAGGCAGTGGCGTCTCGGTTCTAGAGCTCGACAACATCGCGCTGAACATCATCCCCGAGCCCGGATCGCTTGCGCTGGTGATCGCTGGGGGCGGCTTGATGACCACCCGCCGACGCCGGGCTTGACCCCACAACAGTTCCGATCCATCCCACACGGCTTAACGCCAACCGTCCTCCCATGCCAAACACCCGATACCACGCCGCAGGCTTCACGCTTATAGAATTATTAGTGGTCATTAGTATCATCGTTCTGCTGATCGCAATCCTGCTGCCCGCACTCAGCGCCGCCCGGGGCTCGGCGCGGGCGATCCAGTGCGCTTCAATCATCCGCCAGTTCGGGATCGCCAACCAGGGCTACGCCAACGACTCCGACGATTTCTTCGTCCCCGTATTCACCGGCGTCAGCGGGCCGGGCCGGGTGTTCTGGTTCGGCAACGACCTCTACCGCGACCACCTCGGGCTCCCCGAGGTCGCTAGCGCCGGACGCTTCTTCGACGATCGCTTCGCCTGCCCCGAAGCTGGGTTCGCCCGCCAGGTCGCCAGCGACGATGGCAACCCCGGGCTCGCCGCCATCGATGTGACTTACGGCTTCAACGCCACCGACCTCCCCGAACTCAGTGGCTACCCCTCCCCCACCTTCAACTTCGCCAACACCCCCTTCCGCGGCCTCCAACGCGGCCGACCCGTCCGGCCCTCTCAGACTGCGCAGATGGTCGACAGCCTTAACGAGACCGTCACTCGCTTCCAGTCCAACGGCTGGGTCCAGAGCGAACAGGCCACCATCGACGCCTCGGGCGTTGCCAATCCCAGCGGCGGCGTGGCTCAGGTCGCCTACCGCCATCCGCAGGAAAGCGCTCAGGTCCAGTTCTTCGATGGCCACGTCGAACGCTTGCCCCGAGTCGAGGTCGTCGGTACCGGCGGCCAGAACACCGACTTATGGGTTATCGATAACTAGCCCGGAGACACCTAATGCCCATGACATCAAGCCCTACCACACCGAACCGAAACACCGTGCTCAACAACCTCGCCTGTGCACTGATCGCATGTGCTTTGCTGGGCCTCGCACACCAGGCCCACGCCAAAGACAACACACCCCTCATCAACGGCGACTTCCGCACGGGCCACGCCGGCTGGGTGTTCTCCAAGGCCCACCCGTTCCAGACCGAGATCGTCGAAGCCGCTACGCTCGAGACCGGCAAAGCATTGGCGATCCGCGTCGGAGAACCGCCCGCCCAGTCTTGGCGTGTCCAGGTTCGGCACCCGCTGCCCACCGGCTTGGCGGCCCGGCAGCAAGTCCGCATGACCATGTGGCTGCGTAGCCCCGAGAGCAACCCCGTGGTCGTGACCCTCCAGCGTGCGACCCGCCCGTTCACCCCCCTTAGCCACAAGCAGGTCAAGCTCACCCCGCAGTGGAAACTCTACGACTTCACCACCCTGACCCGCGACGCCGCTGACCAGGCCCAACTCACGATCACCGCCGGCTTCGGGGCCGGCACCGTCGAGGTCGGCGACATCCAGCTAAGCCTGGGCGAGGTCAAGGCCGCCCCGGCCACACCACGTGATCAGCTTGCCCCACTCTCGCTCGATGGACTCAAGGGTGTACCCGGCCTCGCGGCCGCGCTGGGAGCAGACCCACGGTCGATCGTCACACCCCTCGACCGTGTCAAGACGTACAGCAAGTCGGGCCGAAGCGAGGTCCTCCCCAATGACACATCCGGTCAGGT
>JBCDHS010000112.1:0-1874 GCA_038749735.1 Planctomycetota bacterium | reverse complement strand
CACCGGCTGCTGAGCGACCGCTGGCGGTATATCTATCAGGTCTGCTTCGTCATCCCGATGGTCGTGCCGATGATGGTTTGGCTGCTGGTGTGGAAGAGCTTCTTCGACCCCGACTTCGGCATCCTCAACAAGCTGCTGTCGCTCACCGGGCTGATGCCCGTGCTCGGTTGGCTGGACGGCGTAGCGGTTGAAAACAAGACCGAAGTCATAACATCGGTCGCCGCGAATGGTGAGTCGATGGTCGAGGAAGTGACATACAACACTTATACGGGTGTGATGCCCAATATCGCGGGCTGGCTTGATCCGATTCTTAATGGTTTTTATCGTCTCAATGAGATCGGCGAGCCGATCCTCTACGAGACCGCGAACGGCTTGCAACCTCAACTGATTTTTCCGGGGATCGAGCAAATCTTTGGTGGCGTGTGGGCGATGATCCTCGTCGGCGCGGTCTGCCTGACGCTGATGTCGCAACGGCTCAACTCGCCGAGCCGGTGGCTGGGCTACGCGATGCTGCTGGCCCTGGCGGTCACGGTGCCGCTGCTGGCGGCGATGGCGATCAACCCCGAAGCCAGCATGGCCCAACCGATCCTGGCTTTGGTGATCTTCGTCGCCCTGATGGTGGGGCTGGCCAAGGGCATGGGGTCGAGCTGGGTGATCTGGCCGTTCCTGCTGCTGTACGGCATCTGGGCGTGCTACGGTGAGCCGGTCTGGCGGTTGCCGGTGATGATCGGCGTCGGGATCGCGTTCGCCGAGGTGGTCGGCAGGACCACCGGCCGATTGATCGGCCCCGAAATCCTCCGCTGGACCGGGATCGCGTTGGTGGGCATCGGCGGGCTCTTCGTCGCCTTCGGCCTGATCTGGACCGAGCCGACCGAACAGTTCGTCACCGGCCGACCCGCGTGGCTGGGTAACCAGGACCTGATCCTGCCCGCCCTGATCCTCTGGGGCTTCCCGTGGGTGGGCACCGTGGGTGTGCTGATCTACCTCGCCGGTCTGCAGCAGATCTCGACCGACGTATACGAAGCCGCCGAACTCGACGGTGTCGGGCCGATCGGCAAGCTGTTCAAGATCGAGCTCCCGCTGATCATGACCCAGGTCCGCATCAACCTCATCATGATGACCATCGGCACGCTCACGGCGTACGAGTTCTTCCTGATCCTGCTGGGCCGCGAGGGCGGCCCGGGCAACGTCGGGATGGTGCCGGGGCTCTACATGTACAAGTCGGCGTTTATCGATCAACGTTTCGGTTACGCCTGTGCCTTGGGCATGGTGCTGTTCGTGGTCATCCTGTTGCTCACGATCGTGTACCAGAAATACGTGAAGGTGGACAAGTAAAGCGCGAAGTTTGAAGTCGGAAGTGCGAAGTTCAAACCCTCCGACACCACGCCTTCGACTTAAAACCAGCATGCCTTCTTTCTGACTTCCGACTTCGACCTTCAAACTTCCTACTTCGGACTTCCCCCCGTGCCTCAAAAAGTCAGTAAATCCGCCGAAGCCACCAAGCACGCGATCATCCTGTTCGTGATCGCCTGCGCGTTGTATCCGCTTTTGGTGACCTTCATCATCAGCTTCAAGACCAACGCCCAGTACGAAGCCAACCCGTTCTGGTTCGACGCGATCAAGACCTGGAACTGGGGCAACTGGGCGAAGGCGTGGGACACCGTCAGCCCCTACATCGCCAACTCCATCGTCGTCTCGGTCTCGGCCACGTCGATCGGCATGGTCATGATCGTGCTGTCGTCCTACGCGCTGGGGCGTTACAAATTCCCGCTGCGCAACGTGATCTACTACGGCATCATCGCGTCCATGTTCCTGCCGGGCACCGCGGCGACACTCGTCACCGTGTTCTGGCTGGTCCGCAACCTCGGGCTGGT
>JBCDHS010000111.1:0-1956 GCA_038749735.1 Planctomycetota bacterium | reverse complement strand
CCATGAGCAGGACAACGCCGTCGGCCTTCGTGTGGCCGAGATGGCAGGCGATGATATCCCTGTCCGTGACTTCACCGACTATGCGCCAAGACCGCAACCGGGATTGATCGAGGTTTGGCTTTCGGACAATTGATCCGACCATACAGCCACGATTTTCGGGTTTTGTCGTTCGCAAGCACGGGCTAGAGAACGTCGGCACAGTAGCGGGGGATTTGGCATGGCCAATGTCGTCGTCGTCGGAGCCCAGTGGGGAGACGAAGGCAAGGGAAAGATCGTCGATTGGCTCAGCGAGCGCGCCGATGTCATTGCCCGGTTCCAGGGTGGGCACAATGCCGGGCACACGCTCGTCATCGATGGTGTAACCTACAAGCTCTCACTTCTTCCCTCGGGCATTCTTCGCCAGGGCAAGCTCGGCGTGATCGGTAACGGGGTCGTGCTCGATCCTTGGGCGCTCGTGTCCGAGATCGAGAAGATTGAGGCGCAGGGCGTGGCGATCAGTACAGACAACCTGGTGATTTCCGAGAACGTGCCGCTGATCCTGCCGGTTCACCAGGACCTCGACCGATTGCGCGAGGAAGCCGCCGGGCGGGCCAAGATCGGAACCACTGGTCGGGGGATCGGCCCGGCATACGAGGACAAGGTCGGCCGACGCGCGATCCGCCTGGCCGATCTCGCGGACCCCGCGACCCTGGAAGCTCGGATCGACAGGTTGCTTGCCCATCACGACCCGCTGCGCAGGGGGCTCGGTCAGCCCGGGATCGACCGTGCCGAACTGAAGGCAAGGCTCGATGAGGTAGCCCCGAAAGTCCTGCCCTATGCTGCGCCTGTCTGGAAACTTCTGGCAGAGCGGCGACGGGCCGGACACCGGATCCTTTTTGAAGGGGCGCAAGGCGCGCTGCTGGACATTGATTTCGGCACTTATCCCTATGTCACCTCCTCAAACACCCTGGGCGGTATGGCGGCAACCGGGACGGGCCTTGGCCCCGGCTCCATTGATTTCGTTCTCGGGATCGTGAAGGCCTATACGACACGAGTGGGCGAGGGCCCGTTTCCGACCGAGCTTGACGACGAGGTCGGCACGCATCTTGCCGAGGTCGGGCACGAGAAAGGCACCGTGACGGGCAGGGACCGCCGTTGTGGCTGGTTCGACGCGGTGCTCGTCCGCCAGACCTGTACAACCTCCGGCGTCAACGGGATTGCCCTAACCAAGCTCGACGTGCTCGATGGCTTGAGCGAGCTTAAGCTCTGCGTCGCCTACGATCTAGATGGCGTGCGTCTGGATTATCTCCCGACCGCCGCAGATCAGCAGGCCCGGGTAACACCGATCTACGAGACAATGCCCGGCTGGTCCGAAAGCACGGCAGGAGCGCGGTCCTGGGCGGATCTGCCCGCGGAAGCGATCAAGTACGTGCGCCGGATCGAGGAACTGATCCAGTGCCCGGTGGCACTTCTTTCGACCTCGCCCGAGCGTGACGACACGATCCTTGTCACTGACCCCTTTGCGGACTGACCGGTTGAAGGCGTCAGTTAGAGCCATACCTTCGCGAGAGAAATCTTGGAGACGCCCGAGCCATGGCATTGTCCTACAAGGCACGCAAACGCTGGTCCTTGGTCATCCTTTTGCTGGGATTACCGATTTACATCGTCGTGGTAGAGACCCTTCGGGCCCAGTTCGACCGACCGCCGATTGCCGTGGAGTTTCTGATCTACGCCGTGGTCGGCATTCTCTGGGCGCTGCCATTCCGTTTCATCTTCCGCGGCGTCGGGCAAGCAGACCCCGACGCACCCGCCGATGAGACCCGAGACGGCTGAAAAGCCGGTTGCTGACACGTTAGTTCGAAGTGAACGGCCGGTCGTTTTGGTAGGCGCTGGGCCGGTCAGCCCCGAGGATCTACGACTCGCATCCGGGTTGTCCGAGGTTTTCGTTGCAGCCGATGGCGGCGCGGACCGGCTGAT
>JBCDHS010000110.1:0-2034 GCA_038749735.1 Planctomycetota bacterium | reverse complement strand
GTCCGCACCCACCCCTACACCCGCAAAGACTATTACCAGGTCTGGATGCACCAGTGGTCCGCGTCGAGCATGGACGTGTTGCTCTACGTCTTCTTCGAGGTGCCCGACTGGAACACCGAACTGCGCGAACGCGAACGGCTGTTCATCGATATCGTCCGGTTAGCCGACACGCTGGGCGTCAAGTTCGCGTTCCCGACCCAGACGGTTCATTTGTTCAAAGAAGAACACCCTCCGAAGTTGGCCGAGGGCGACGTCCACCAGCCCGAGCACGACCTGCCCACCTCGATGACCGACCGCCGCTCGATGATCTCCGGCATCCGGGCCGCCCAGTCCATCATCGAAAACCAATCCTGGCAACAGCAAAAGCCCGGACCGCAGACTTACGAGCAAGTCGGCCCGACACCCATCGATGAAGCGGGTAACGAGATCAAGGAACGTGAAGATGAATAACGGAAACCGCTACATTAAATCGATATGTTGTTCGTCCGTCTTGGCTTTGGGGTTGGCTGTTTGCGGCTTAGCCCTGCTCGCATGCGAATCATCCCCACATGATCAGCCGCGGGTACCGCTGACCCTTGAGGCCGCCGCGAACGCCGCACCTGTGCGCTTCGCGCAGTTCAATATCGCCCTCTACAGCCGCGATCGCGACCCCGACGAAGTCGCCCGCCGGCTTGCCACCCGCAACGATCCGCAGCTCCAGAAAGTCGCCGCGATCATCCAGGCCGTCCGCCCCGACGTGCTGCTGATCAACGAGATCGACCACGACTCCACCGGCCGTATCGCTAAGCTGTTGCAGCAAAACTACCTGGACATACCGCAGCACGACGCTCTCGAGTCGATCACGTTCACTTACACCCACTCCCCGCCGGTCAACACCGGCGTGGCCAGTGGCGTGGACCTCGACCAGGACGGTCAGACCGACGGCCCGGGCGATGCCTTAGGCTGGGGGCATTACCCGGGGCAGTACGGCATGCTCCTGCTTTCGCGCCTCGACGCCGCCGGCCGCCCGCCGTCGCGCGACTGGCGCGAGGTGCGGTGGATCGATTACCCCGGCCATGAGATGCCGACCGACTGGTTCAGCAACGAGGCGGCTCAGACCATGCGGCTGTCGTCGAAAACCCACACCGTTGTCTTCGGCCGGTTGAACGGCCAAGCCTTCGGCGTTCACGTCAGCCACCCCACCCCGCCCGGCTTCGACGGCCCCGAAGACCGCAACGGCAAACGTAACTACGACGAGATCGGCCTCATCGCCGACAACCTGGGCGAACTCGCTCCGATGCCGATGGTCGTGATGGGCGACCTCAACGCCGACCCGAACGACGGCCAATCGATTCCGGGGGCGATCCAGCAGCTGCTCGGGCACCCACGGATGGTTGACCCCCAGCCGCGCAGCCGCGGTGCGGTGGCCAAAGCGCTCGCCGACGGCGGCATCAACGCCGAGCACGGGACCGACCCCGCCCTCGATACGGCCGATTGGGGCGACCAGCCGCCCCGCGGTTCGGGGAATCTGCGCGTGGATTACGTGTTGCCCACCATAGACTGGACCGTGGTGGACGCGGGTGTCTTTTGGCCAACGCCCGACGAGCCCGGCCACGATTGGATCGATGCCTCGGACCACCGGTTGGTCTGGGTGGACCTGACGCTCAATCCAGACTGAACTTGGATACACAAGCCGTCAACGAGCCGTTCGACTTATGTCTTGGCCTGATCCGCATATCGACCATGAGCGCGTAAAAAAAGCGGCCAGGTGGGGGAACCTGACCGCTAGAGAGGGTCGCATGGCCCGTTGCAGGCCACGCGGGTGGGGGCGATCACTTTTCAAAACCTGCCAACGCTTTACTTGGGAGGTGATTTCTTACTAGCTCATCTTATCGGAATAGGCGAGTTTACCAAGGTGAAAATCGTAATTTTATTGATTTATCTTTAGTATTTATAGATACTTACGATCAGTCTGTGCCTGATTCACAGGCACAGTTGGGTTGGCGGTGCAAGCAAACTGAACAGGTGGTTTGGTGGGCGTCTAATAATTGGGCG
>JBCDHS010000109.1:0-2166 GCA_038749735.1 Planctomycetota bacterium | reverse complement strand
TGCACGGGCGTGACCGTGTAGTAGTCGAACATCAGGGGCGTGCCCAGTTCGGTGAACGACCAGATGAACACGATCGTGCCGCCGGCGAACACGCCGGGCATCATCAACGGCAGGGTCACGCGGAAGAACCGGCTCCACCGGTCGGCGCCGAGGTTGTCGGCCGCCTCCTCGAGGGCCGGGTCGATGTTGGCGAGCGCGGCCGTCAGGTTGAGGTACAGGATCGGGTAGAGGTGCAGGGCCTCCATGATCACAACGCCCAGGAAGCGTCCGCCGCCGAGCCCGCCGAGGAAGTCAAGCCCCGGCTCGTCGGGGCTCAGCAGCCCGATGTCGGTCAGGAACGCGTTGACCGACCCGAAGCGGCCCAGCAGCGCCCGCAGCCCGATCGCCCCCACGAACGGCGGCAGGATCAACGGCACCAGCACCAGGCTCGTTACCAGCGCCTTGCCCGGGAAGCGGAACCGGGCCGCCAGCAGCGCCAGCGGCAACGCGAGCCCCAGCGACAGGATCGTGGTCCCGACGGCCACCCACAGGCTGTTGATCAGGCCCTCGACGAGCAGCGGGTCGCGGAAGACACCGACGATGTACCGGAGGGTGAACGCGTCCCAGCCGGCCCCGCCGGAGAGCCCGAACCCGCCCATGACGGTCAGGAAGATCGGCCACAGCAGCAGGGCCACCAGCACGCCGAGCGTGACCGCCGCGATGGCGTAGATGACCAACAGACGGGTTTGGTGCGCGGACATGGAGCCTCTTCCCTGATCAGCAGACGGGCGAGGATAACCGACGGGCTCGCTCACCGATTTTCGCCCGAATATTCAAAGGCAATCTGACCTTTACCATCTCGACCCATGGACTACCGGGATCGAGAACAACGGCTGGTCACGCTGCTCTCGACCCTCACCGCCGCCGGCAAGGCTCGGTGGGCGCGCCGGTCCATTGAACCCGAGTTCGCGTATTGCATTGCGGGTGGCGATCTGTTTCTCTTTGAACTCAGCCAAGGCGACCAGCCATACAACCCCTCTGAACCACCCGCGGGGATCACAGGGGATTGCGGTGGAATCAAGTTCCTATGGCTCGAAGGCTTGCCCGGGTGGGATGAACTATTGACGCTGATCCACGCCGCTCCATTTCGTGAAGGTGCTTACACCGAGATCTATCAGCAAGCGAGTGAGGCGTTGATCACGCGACTCGAATCGGTGGTGGATGCAAACGGGTAGAAGGCAGGTCTTTACCTTTCATCCAACCAAATCCGCTCGGATGCGGAGCGGTGTCAAGCGCCTGCTTTGCTCCGTAAGACCTGGTCCATCGCTTTGCCCTTGGCGAGCTCGTCGACGAGCTTGTCGAGGTAGCGGGCCTCGCGCATGAGAGGGTCCTCGACGTTCTCGACGCGGACGCCGCAGACGACGCCCTTGATCAGCGTGCGGGCCGGGTTCAGGGCGGGGGCATCGATGTAGAAGGTTTCGAGGTCGGTCTCTTTCTTGATCAGGGCGTTGATCTGCCGCTGGGTGTAGCCGGTCAGCCAGCGGATGACCTGGTCGACCTCGGCCTTGGTGCGGCCTTTCTTCTCGGCCTTGTCGACGTAGAGCGGGTAGACCTTCGCGAAGGGCATCTGGAAGATTTTGTGCCTGGCCATGCGGCGGAGTGTACGGGCATGTCCAACCGGATTGGCAGAGATAGATGCCCGCGTCGCTGAAGGTCGGCGACGCATGGCGTGTCTTTCCGCGTCGCAGCTAGGAGAGCGGTGCAGTGGCGTGGCTGGTTAAAGCGCGTTGACCGCCGGTCAACTCGGCCGTTCGCCCCCACAGGGAAGGGGGCGAACGGGACCGAGCTGGCGACGCTTCCCTCCAGCGCGTCACGCCGCGGCGGCGACCTTGAGTTCTTCCTTGACCTGGGCGACCCAGGCCTCGATGCGGGGCTCGGTCTTGGTGGGCTGGCAGTCCTGGTCGAGGGCGAGGCCGCAGAACTTGCCGTCCTCCATCTCGGCGCGCGAGGCGTCGTAGGTGTCGTCCGACGGGTCGGTGTAGCCCATGCCGACGGCCGCGCCGGCCTGTTGGAAGCGTTCGTGCAGCATGCCGATGGCGTCCTGGTAGGTGTCGGGGTAGGCGGACTGGTCGCCCATGCCGAAGAAGACGCACTGGGTGCCGGCGAGGCTGACGTCGCCGGTCTCGA
>JBCDHS010000108.1:0-2299 GCA_038749735.1 Planctomycetota bacterium | reverse complement strand
CACCTGACGCACCTCAGCGACGAGTGCCAGCGGCTGCTGGGCAAGGCCGGCGACCTGGTCGAGGCCAACATCAGCGAAGACCCCCACTACCACGTGATGACGGACCGGCTGGCGTGACCCCCGGGGTTTGATCGGGTTTAGCCTTTCACCGCGCCGGCGGCGATGCCCTTGACGAACCAGCGCATCATGAAGACGAACAGCAGGATCAGGGGGATCGAGGAGATGGCGTAGCCGGCCATCATCTCGCCCCACTGCTTGACGTACTCGCCCTCGAGCCGCAGCAGCCCGACGGGGATGGTCAGCAGGTCGTCGTCGCGCAGCACGACCAGCGGGAGCATGACGTTGTTCCAGTGGTTGAGGAACTTGAGGATGGCGATGATCGCCAGCACCGGGCCGGACATCGGCAGGACGATGCTGAAGATCTGGCGCAGGTGGCCGGCGCCGTCGATCTGGGCCGACTCGAACAGCTCTTTGGGGATGTCTTCGATGAACTGCTTGAGGATGAAGATGCCCACGACCTGCCCGCCGGCCGCGCCGACGATGATCAGGGCCCAGAGGTTGTTGACCAGCCCGAGGTTGCGGACCAGCCAGAAGATGGTCACCAGCGTCGCGGCCGTGCCGGGCAGGAACATCGACGCGATGATCAGGTAGTAGATGATGTTACGCAGCGGGAAGCGGTAGCGCCCGAGGGCGTAGGAGGCGAAGATGATCATCACCATGCCCAGGGCCGTGGCGGCGACGGCGGTGACGATCGAGTTGGCGATGTAGTAGCGGACGGTCTCCCAGGCGGTGGCCCAGTTGCCCCAGTTCCAGGTGCCCGGCGCGTCGAACCAGAACGGGTTGGCCTCGTACTGCGCGTTGGTCTTGAAGCTGATGACGAAGGTCACCAGCAGCGGGTAGAGCGCGGTGGCGATCACGAAGAGGATGATCGCGTGCTTCGTGGTTTCGGCGGTCTTGCTGACTTTCTGGGGCATGGCTTAAAGTCGGAAGTTGGAATTCGGAAATCGGAAGTTAAGGCACCAGGCGGGTTCGGAGATCGGGGCGGGCCGAGGGGTTTAAACTTCGTACTTCCGCCTTCAAACTTCCGAAATTACTTGTCCACCTTGACGTACTTCTGGTAAACGATCGTCAGCAGCAGGATCACGACGAAGAGGACCATGCCCAGGGCGCAGGCGAAGCCGAACTTCGAGTCGACGAACGCGGACTTGTACATGTACAGCCCCGGCACCATGCCGACGTTACCCGGCCCGCCGTCGCTGCCCAGCAGGATCAGGAAGAACTCGTAGCCCGTCAGCGTCCCGATCGTCATGAGGATCAGGTTGATGCGGACCTGGGTCATGATCAGCGGCAGCTCGATCTTGAACAGCTTGCCGACCGGCCCGACGCCGTCGAGCTCGGCGGCCTCGTAGACGTCGGTGGAGATCTGCTGGAGCCCGGCGAGGTAGATCAGAACGCCGACCGTGCCGACCCACGGGAAGCCCCACATGATCAGCGAGGGCAGGATCAGGTCGGTGTTGCCCAGCCACGCGGGCCGGCCGCCGGCGAACTGCTCGGTGGGCTCGGTCCAGATCAGCCCGAAGGTCACCAGCAGGCAGCCGATGCCGAGCAGCGTCCCGCCGGCCCACTTGAGGATCTCCGGGGCGATCAGCCGGCCCGTCGCGGCGTTGACCAGCTCGCAGAACACGATGCCGACGCCGATCATCGCGGGCAGCCGCCAGACGGGCTCGGCGTAGCAGGCCCACAGCCCGTAGAGCAGCAGGAACGGCCAGATGACCCAGCCCGGCCCCAGCGTCCGCGACAGCCCGACCAGCAGCGCGACGACCGCGCCGAGCGCCAGCAATACGTCGCCGAGGCCGCTCTCGGGGCTGACCGCCCGCGAGGCGAGCAGCGGCGTCACCATCGCCCCGGCCAGCAGCATCGCGTAACCCGCCCAGCGGGCCGTATTGTTCAGACGCTGGACCATGAGCGTCAAGATCACCCCGCCGACGAGCATCAGGGCCCAGACCCCGCCGAAGATTTGCTCCACGCCCGGGAAGGTCAGCTGCGGCTGCAGGCCGGCGGCGGTCTCGTAGAGGATCGGCTGGCCCGCGTCGTTGAGCCGGTAGAACCCGTTGATCAGCGGGTCGAGCCACGCCGCGATCGCGGGCATGACGCCGTCGTAGGTCTCGAACTCGACCGCCTCGGTCACCGCCTGGCCGCCGGCGGTCACGGAAGTCACGACGTCCGGGCTCTGCCGGGTGACCCCGCCGTCGAGCCAGGCGAGCACGGGCATGAGCCCGGTGGCGTTGAGCAGCCGGTT
>JBCDHS010000107.1:0-2321 GCA_038749735.1 Planctomycetota bacterium | reverse complement strand
GACTTGGTCTTCTTGCCCTGCTCCGAGGTCGGCGAGTATTGGCCCTTGGTCAGGCCGTAGATGCGGTTGTTGAACAGCATGATGTTGACGTTTACGTTCCGCCGGAGGATGTGCATCATGTGGTTGCCGCCGATGGAGAACCCGTCGCCGTCGCCGGTGACCATCCACACGTCGAGTTCGGGGTTGGCGATCTTCAACCCGGACACGAACCCGGGGGCCCGGCCGTGGATCGAGTGGAAACCGTAGGTGCTCATGTAGTACGGGAACCGCGACGAGCAGCCGATGCCGGAGATAAACACGGTGTTCTCACGCGAATGTCCGGTCTGGGCCACGACGCGCTGCACCGCGTTGAGAATCGCGTAGTCCCCGCAGCCGGGGCACCACTTCACGTCCTGGTCGGAGGCGAAGTCTTTGGCTTTCAGTACGGGGAGTTTGGTTTCAAACATCTTCTATTTTCTCGAACGGCTGGTAGGCATTTTCGCGGACATAGATCCCTGGCTGCTTCTCTTGAATTATTTTTTGAAGATTGCCGTCAATTTGTGTGACGGATTCAAAAAACAAAATGTCTTGGTCGATTTCAGCCACCTCACCTTGAACATCACCAAAAAACCAGCCACTAAACTTTCCTACTTCGTACCCAAGACTGTTTTCATCGAAGATCAGGAGGTTCAAGTATTGCAATTAATATCGCTTTGCCTTCTCTTACTCCTGAACTCACGCAAACCAGATTCTTCGGATCAAGAACTACATTCATACCCGTAATCTCAATTCGGGATAACTCCGCCTTCGGGCCACAGCGCCTCGGCGTCACCCCACTCACCGTTCAGCATCAGCTCGATCGCTTGCTCGACTTCCTCGACAAGGAAGGGCTTGCCCTGGACCTTGTTGAGGCCGCGGGCGTCGACGAGGTGTTTGCCGCGGATGAGCAGGCGGAGTTGGCCGTCGTTGAGTTCGGGGATGAGGATCTTCTTGAACCGCCCCAGCACGTCGCCCAGGTTCTTGGGCATCGGGTTGAGGTAGCGGAGTTGGGCGCTGCTGACCGAGTGGCCCGCGGCTTGGGCTTTGTTGACGGCGGTGGTGATGCTGCCGTAGGGGCCGCCCCAGCCGAGCACTAGGAGATCACCTTCCGGGGGGCCGTTGACTTCGAGGTCGGGCAGGGAGTCGGCGACCTTTTTCACCTTCTCGGCCCGCAGGCGGACCATGTCTTGGTGGTTTTGCGGATCGTAGGAGACGTTGCCGGTGCCGTTCTGTTTTTCGAGGCCGCCGAGGCGGTGCTCGCCGCCGGGGGTGCCGGGGAGCATCCAGGGGCGGGCGTGGTTTCCGTTGCGGGTGTAGGGGTGGAAGGGTTCGGGGGAGTCCCCGTGGGCTGAAGCCCGCTCGCCTGTGGGGCTTTGGGGGTGGGTGATCTCGATGGGGCCGAAGTCGGAGGCTTGGGGGACGAGCCAGGGCTCGCTGCCGTTGGCGAGGTAGCCGTCGGTGAGCAGCAGCACGGGGACCATGTGCTGCATGGCGATCCGGCAGGCTTCGATCGCGGTGGTGAAGCAGTCGGCGGGGCTTTGCGGGGCGAGGACGACCATGGGGCAGTCGCCGTTGCGGCCGAACATGGCCTGCAGGAGGTCGGACTGCTCGGTCTTGGTGGGCAGCCCGGTGGACGGTCCGCCGCGTTGGACGTTGACCACGACCAAAGGCAACTCGGTCATCACGGCCAGGCCCATGGCTTCGCCCTTGAGCGCCAGGCCCGGGCCGGACGTGCCGGTGACGGCGAGCTGGCCGGCGAAGGACGCGCCGATCGCGGCACAGCACGCGGCGATCTCGTCCTCGGCTTGGAAGGTCTTGACGCCGTAGTGCTTCTGCGGGGCGAGGTAGTGCAGGATGTCGGAAGCGGGCGTGATCGGGTACGAGCAGTAGATCACGTCTTTCTTCGACAACTGCCCAGCGGTGACGAGGCCCATCGCCAGCGCTTCGTTGCCGGTGATCTTGCGGTACTTGCCGGGCTTGATCGACGCCTGCGGGACTTTGTAGGTCACCGGGAACAGCTCGGCGGTCTCGCCGAAGTCGTGGCCGGCCCGCAATGCTCGGATATTCGCCTCGGCGACCTCGGGCATCTTCTTGCGGACCTCGAAGGTGGCCTTGAGGTTGTTGATCGTGGTGTCGAGGGGGCGTTCGAACAGCCAGTACACCAGGCCCAGGGCCCACATGTTGCGGCAGCGGTTGACGCCCTTGGGGTTGAGGCCCGATTCTTTCAGGACTTCCTGGTTGAGCTTGGTGATCGGGACCTTGATGATCTTGTACTGGGCGTTGAGCTCGGGGTCGTCGAGGGG
>JBCDHS010000106.1:0-2360 GCA_038749735.1 Planctomycetota bacterium | reverse complement strand
GTGCCGAAGGTCACGAGGTTCCAGAAGGGGCTGTCGAAAACCGTGATGCCATCCAGGGTGATGTCGTCGCCTCGACGGAAGAAGACGAAGCCGGCGTCACCATCATCGCGCCACTCGATGGACTTGCGGTCCAAGCCGGTGCCATCGATCACGCCCCGGCCGCGGAGGCTGGCGTGATCCGCCTGTTCGCCAACGAGGTAGGACCGCAGGTATGCCCCGCCGGCGAGATAGAACATTTTCCCGGCAGGGAGTTCAACCCGCTGGCCCTCAACGTTGTGTACGCCGGGCCGGAGCAGCAGCGTGTGGTGGTCTTCGCCGAGGGCGAAGTCGTCGGGGTGGTGTTGGCCGGGCTCAAGCACGTGGACGCCGGGGTCGTCGGGCGATGGGGCGTTGTGGTCGATCGGGTCGACCAGGAGATAAAGGGTGAAGACGCCGTGCCAGCGGTGCTCCGAACCGGGGTGCGGGTCGTTGACACTGAGCACGAGGTAGCGCGGTTCGTCGATGACGAAACGCACACAACGGCCGTCGATATTGCATGGGATCGGATCGCGAAGACTCGGCCGGAGCGTGGCGGTGCCGACAGGGTCAGGCAGCGTGACGCGGGCTTGGAGCGGGGCGTCGGTGGAGAGATGAGCCCAGCCTTCGGCTCCCCCGCGGGCGTGAGGACGCTGGTCCATGCTGGTGGCGTAAGCGACCTCGACGGGCTGCCATGGCCCGCCCTCAGCCGCGACCTCAAGCGTGATACGCGGCTGCCGCAGATCGTCGGGCACGGGGTATGTTTCGATGGCCATGGCTCAGTCCCCGATCCGCAGTTCGTCGAGGACCTCGGCCCGAGGTTCGACACCAAGCCCCGGGCCGGTCGGCACGGTGAATCGCCCGCCAGCGCAGGCCATGTCGCCGGTGACATAAGCGAGGTTCTTGTCGAAGATCGAGTGTTGATACTCGTGATAAACCAGGTGCGGTAAGGGGGCCGAGGCGTGGAGGCTGGCGGCCTGGAAGACTCCGATGCCGATGCTGGCGTGCGGCATGACGGTGCAGCCGAAGCCCTTGGCCATGGAGCAGATCTCCATGAAGGAGGTGATGCCGGTACGGCCCATCTCGGGTTGGATCACACCGATCGCGCGACGCTCGAAGCGGGGGACATACTCGTGGATCGTGCGGAGCTCTTCGCCAATGCCGAGGGGGCATCGGACGGCGGCCGCGACCTGGGCTTGACCCGCAATGTCTTCGGGCCGGCATGGGGCTTCGGCCACGCAGAGGTTATGCGCATCCATCGCGTCGATCAGTTTGATCGCTGCCTGGGCGGTGTGTTTCCAGTGCATGTCGCAGAGGATGTCGGGCTCGGGTCCAAGGGCTGCGCGGAGCGCAGCCATCTCATCGGCCGTACCTTCATGCGAAACAGCAGAAGCAAACTTGAACGCCGAGAAACCGCGGGCTTGCCAGACCTTGGCCAGCTCGACCCGCTCAGCGAGCGTTGGCTTGGGCAGGCCGCTGACATAGGCGGGCATCGTGGCGTGTCGGCATCCACCCAGCAGCTGGCATACCGGCTGACCGGCCGCCTTGCCAAAAGCGTCCCACAGTGCGATGTCGATCGCCGCGAGGCAGTCGTGGTAGTAGCCACCGAAGAACCCGCGGACCCGCATCAGGTCGTACAGGTCGTGGTAGATCACGGCCGGGTCGCTGACGTCACGTCCGATCAGCAGCGGCCCGAGCACCTCGTCGATGATCGCCGCGTTGGCTTGGGGCGCGACGAAGGCCACGCATTCCCCCCAGCCGACCACGCCGTTCTTGGTCGTGATTTTCACCAGCAGCGACTGGTCGTGGATGGAGTAAACACTGCGGTTGCCGGGACGGACGAAGTAGCCGGTCTCGGTCACGGTGACGCCGTCTTCAAGCTTGCCGAGGTACGGCTCGTCGCGGGGGATGCGGATGGGGATCGCGTCGACGTGGGTAATCGCGGTCATCGTGGTAGCTTCCTGGCGGTTAGGGCTTGCCGCCGTTAGTTCAAGCTCAAGCTTTATGCAGGGGCGATGGATTCCAGCGTGGGTTCCAGCCGGCGGTACAACACCTCAAAGAGCGAACGGTCGTGGTCATCGATCGCGTAGGTCGGGCGGCGGCAGTAGTCGCTGGCGATCACGCCCCGCCGCATCAAGATGTGCTTCTCGAACGCGATGATCATCTCCACGTTCTGGCGGATGTGGTTGAGAATCTCCAGCAGAGGGGTGTGGAGATTTAAGGCGGCTTCGAGCTGGCCCGCTTCGAGTGCGGCGGTAATCTTGAGATAGACATCGAACATGGAGCACCCCGGCATCGCGCCCACGGCTCCACGCCGGAAGGTCTCGATCATGTTGTAGCCCGCG
>JBCDHS010000105.1:0-2452 GCA_038749735.1 Planctomycetota bacterium | reverse complement strand
TTAGCGAGGGCGGCGAAGTTCAGGCCGCCGCTGGCCAGCGCGGCGACGACGCACACGCCGATCGACACCCACAGCCAGATCGGGAAGCCGATCTGCGTACCCAGAAACACGAGGTACAGGCCCAGGCTGATCGAGGCGGCCGGGCCGACGAGGGCTTTGATCAGCGGCCCGCCGGCACGGTAGGTGATCCAGCCGATGAGGCCGAGGCCGATGAGCACGTGGATGCCGTGCAGGCCGGTCATCATGAAGTAGATCTGGAAGAAGATGTGGGTGGAGTTGGCGTCCTGGGGAGCCAACTCGTCGAACTCGGGGTAGTGGCTGCCGCCGTGCTGAATCTGAAGCGCACCGACGCCGGTGGTGAACGCCTCGCCCCCTTCGGGGATCGCGACGGTGTTCTGGGTCAGGCTGGGGATCAGGCCGGCCGCGGCGGGGGCGGGTCGGGCGATCAGCGAGACCTCGGCCACCGACGGAGCGGGTTCTACGGCCGGGGGCGCGGGTTTACTGTGGTCGTCGTGGTGAGCGTCGTCTTTGGCGTGAGCCTTATCGCCGTGGTCGTAGTCGGACTTGCCGTACTTCTCTTTATGTTTCTTTTCCAGATACTTCAGGGCCTCTTCGTTACGTTCATCGTTGGCGATCATGCCGTCGGTCTGGTAGAAGCCGTTGATCCCGCCGACCCAGAGGGCGTGAGAGTATTTTTCTTTGTACTCAACGGTCTTGATCAACATGAACCCGGCCCCGCCGGCGAGGGTCGCACACAACAACGCCACGAGCAGCTTGGTTTGGCCCAGCTGCGCTGCCCGCACGCCCCACGCCATGGTGAACGACGAGGCGAGCAGAACCCCGGTGTTGACCGCGCCCCAGAACCAGTCGAGGTACTGGTGGGCGAAGAGGAAGACTTCGGGGTGGTTGCCGCGGTAGACCGAATAGGCGCAGAACAGGCCGCCGAACATCAGGATTTCGGTGGCGAGGAAGACCCACATCCCCAGCTTGCCGGATTCCATCTGCTGTTCGGGCGTTTCGAAGTGGTGCGCCAGGTGGGCGGGATGATCGTGGTCGTGGGCGTGATCGCTCATGGTGTCTCGGGCCAGGGTCGGCGGGGATTCAGGGAACACGCTCGGCCGGGGCCGGGCTGAACGTTCAAAATATCAGATCACCTCGGCGGTTGTCGGGGGGCTGACGGTCCGTGTTGTCCCGGTTTTCAATACTCCGGGTTTCCGAACACCGCCACGCGGCGGCTTCGGGACAAAAGACGCTCACGCCCGGCGAGGCGTGAGCGTTAAAGGGGTTGAGGTTTAGTGGGTCGGCTCGGGGACGTAGCCCTCTTTCTTGGTGTAGCCTTCGGTTTCTTCGTCGTATTCCCAGCCGTTGTAGTCGTAGGGATCGACGCCTTCGGGCTCGTCGCCGTCTTCGAAGTTGGCGTGCGGCGGCGGCGAAGGGGTGTGCCACTCGAGACTGTTAGCGCCCCACGGGTTGGCCGGGGCGGGCTTACCTTTACGCAGCGAGTGGATCCAGTTGAAGAGGATGATGAACAGGCCGACGGTCAGGATGTACGAGCCGATCGTCGAGAACAGGTGATACCAGAAGTAACCGGCCTCGGGGCCGAAGGCCCAAGCCTCGCCCTCGTAGTCGGCGTAGCGGCGGGGCATCCCCTGCGAGCCTGCGATGAACTGGATGAAGAACGTGGCGTTGAAGCCGACGAAGGTCAGGATCGCGCCGATGCGGGCCCATTTTTCGTCGTACATCTTGCCGAACATCTTCGGCCACCAGTGGTACATGCCCGCGAGGAAGGCGAACAGCGTCGAGCCGACCATCACGTAGTGGAAGTGGGCGACGACGAAGTAGGTGTCGTGGTAGTGGATGTCGGTCGATAGCGCCGCCAGGGGCAGGCCGGTCAGGCCACCGATGGTGAACAGCCAGATGAAGCCCAACGCATACAGCATCGGGGCGTCGAGGCGGATCTTACCGCCGTACATCGTCGCGAGGTAGTTGAACACCTTGATCGCCGAAGGGATAGCGACCGACATGGTCAGCAGGCTGAACACCGAGTTGACCAGCGCCGATTGGCCGGAGGTGAACATGTGGTGGCCCCAGACGATGAAGCCGAACAACGCGATCGCCAGCGACGAGGCCGCGATGAACTTGTAGCCGAAGATGTGCTTACGGCTGTGCACCGAGATGATCTCGGAGATCACGCCCAGGCCGGGCAGGATCATGATGTACACCGCCGGGTGCGAATAGAACCAGAAGAAGTGCTGGAACAGCACCGGGTCGCCGCCGAGCGCGGGATCGAAGATGCCGATGCCCAGCGTCCGCTCGGCGAGCAGCAGCAGCACCGTGATCGCCAGCACGGGCGTCGCGAGGATCTGGAGGATCGACGTGGCGTACAGCGCCCAGAGCACCAGCGGCAGCTTGCCCCAGCCCATGCCCTTGGGACGCAGCCTGGGGCTGGTGG
>JBCDHS010000104.1:0-2457 GCA_038749735.1 Planctomycetota bacterium | reverse complement strand
TGGCATTTGACGCATTTCGCCGATCCCTGAGAAGTCTTTGTTAGGAACTGTCGGCGCATCTTCTCGCCCGTGACCATCAGGGTCTGTGACGCCTCCGGGCAACCGAGCGTCACCGCGTCAGAAGGCGGCTCGCCGGCCAGTCAAAGCTGGCTTCACGTGAAACGCGGGGGAAAACCCCGTTCGCCTGAAAGGAAAGCCCATGGGCAGCATCCTCACGAACAACAGCGCGATGGTCGCGCTGCAAACCCTTAACTCGATCAACCGCGATCTGAGCGAGGTCCAAAGCCAAATCTCGACCGGTCTGAAAGTTGGCGCGGCCAAGGACAGCGCCGCTGTCTTCGCCATCAGCCAGGTCATGAAGTCGGACGTGCAAGGCTTCCAGGCCCTCAGCGAATCGCTGTCGCTGGGCTCCTCGACCCTGGCCGTCGCCTCGAACGCGGCTTCGTCCGTGAACGACGTGCTGAACGAGATCAAAACCAAGATCGTCTCGGCGAACGAGGAAAACGTCGACCGCCAAGCGCTCCAGGACGAGATCACCTCGCTCTCGGGCCAGATCTCCTCGATCGTCAGCGCGGCACAGTTCAACGGGCTGAACCTGGTCGATGGTTCGGTGACCGGCGGGCAGATCTCGATCCTCTCGTCGCTTGACCGTGACAGTGAAGGCGTGGTCTCGACCAACTCGATCGCCGTGAGCACGCAGAACCTCTCGACGACCGCCGGTGCGACCCTGGCAGCGGCCGCCTTCACGGTGACCGATGGCGGTGGTACGGCCAACGTGATCGACGCCTCCGGTGGGACGATCGTGGTTGATACCGCAGCGTTCCAGGGTGGTAACGGCGCCCTCGCGCCCGACAACACCGCCGCTGTGACCGCGACCGCCACCGCCCTTCTGGCCGGTGACGAGGTCTCGGTGACCGTGGGCTCGGTGACCGCGAACTACATCGTGCAAGAAGGCGACACCCTGCAATCGCTGGTGGTCGGCATCAACGATGACTTCGTGGCCAAAGGTCTGAACCCGGACATTGCGCTGGATCTGACCACGGCAGAAGAGCTGACGATCACCAACAACACCAACGAAGCGGTTGCCTTCTCGTTTGAAGCAACCCGGGGTACCGGTGCGTTGGCGGGTCTGAACACGATCGACGTGACGACCGGGGCGGGTGCCGCCACGGCGCTCAACGACATCGAGACGATGATCCAATCGGTGATCGATGCCCAGGCGGCCTTCGGGACCGCCGAGAACCGGGTCGAGATCCAGGCCGACTTTATGTCGAACCTGATCGACAGCTTCAAATCCGGTATCGGCACCCTGGTCGATGCGGATCTGGAGGAGGCCTCGGCCCGTCTGCAGGCCCTGCAGGTCCAGCAGCAGCTTGGTACCCAGGCGCTCTCGATCGCCAACCAGGCGCCGCAGTCGATCCTGGCGCTGTTCCGGTAACGGCTTCGCCCGGGGGGCTGAGGCTCCCCGGGCATTTCTCTCAATGACCGGGGGAACCCGGTTCCACGCCCCTGCTCCGGTAAAGCCGGAGGGCTATTGAGGACCACACAATGACCGCTCACCATGCCGGCGCCGGCTATGGCTCCGCTCGGACCGTCGTGAACAACCCGCGCCAGATCGAGTATCAGGCTTTTGCCCAGGTGACGCATCGGATGCGCGATGCCCAGGATTTTCCCGTTTTGGCCGACGCTCTGCACCGCAACCTGAAGCTTTGGACGCTGATCGCCGCCGATGTGGCGGGCCAGGGGAACGCTCTGCCCGAGGCCCTGCGTGCCCAGCTTTTCTACCTCGCCGAGTTCACCCGCACCCACACCGCCAGCGTTCTGCGCGGCGATGCCGAGGCGGGTCCCCTCGTCGAGATCAACCTTGCCGTTATGAAGGGCCTGCGCGGCCAGCGTGACGACACGAGCCCGGGGGAGGCCGAACAATGCCCGGCTTGATCCTGAAACTGGGACCTGGTGAGCGCTTCATGGTCAACGGAGTGGTGATGGAGAACGGCACCCGCCGGACCCGCATCAACATCCTGACCGCCGACAGCCATGTCCTGCGCCTGCGCGATGCAATCCATCCGGGCGAGGCGACGACCCCGGTGCGCCGGGTCTGCTACATCGCGCAGTTGGTGCTGGCGGGTGAGGCAGAGCCCGAAGAGGCCGAGGCCCAAATCCGCTCCGGCATCGACCAGCTTGCCCAGGTCTTCACCGATGTGGACAGCCACGAGCGCCTGTCGGAGGCCCGGGCCGAGCTCGAAGAGGGCCGGTTCTACCAGGCGCTGAAATCGCTGCGCAAACTCCTGCCCCTCGAGGAGCGGTTGATGGGAGCACCCAACCCATGACCTTCCAGCCGCTCATTCCCACGACGGGCATTGTCGGGTTCCAGCTTCTGTCCCGGACCGAGGAGAGCCAGCGCCAGGTCTTCGATCAGCAGCCCGCGATCTCCCGCGACCTTGCCTATTTCGAGGA
>JBCDHS010000103.1:0-2551 GCA_038749735.1 Planctomycetota bacterium | reverse complement strand
TGGCGGTGGCCGAGCAGAACGAATTGGTGGTCCCGCGGGATCCCCACGTCGCCGCCTACAAGACCTCGCCCTTCCCGAGTGCGGTGCAATGCGCCGAGTGCCACCAGAAGATCTTTTGGGAATGGGCGTCCTCGAACCACGCCTATGCCTCGATCAGCCCCATGTTCCACAAATTCGAGCAGCGGCTGAACGATCTCGCGTCCGGCACGGTGGGGACCTTCTGTGTCCGCTGCCACCAGCAGATCGGGACGCAATTGGGTGAGCAGCGCGAGACCCCGCTGTGGGAGCGCAGCCAGATCGCCCGGGAAGGGATCACCTGCGTGACCTGCCACCGGGTTGGTGCTCAGTTCGCCAAGGTGAACGGCGAGCGCCACGTCCGTGCGGGCACGATCTATGAGCCCATGATCGGCGCTGGCAACGGGCCCGGTATCGCGACCGTGCTGGCCGATGAGGACCGGTACAACGTCTCGAAAAACCTCAACGAGGACGGCTCGCCGATCCACACCGGCGCCATTGCCTTCGAGGATATCAGCCGCTCGGAGTTCTGTATCTCCTGCCACCAGGTGGCGGTCCACCCGGGCATCAAGCTCGAGGTTGTCTATGAGCAATACCGTGCCTCGCCGGCCCATGCCGAAGGGGTGCAGTGCCAGGAATGCCATATGGGCCGGGTCCAGGGCGTGGCGCTCAAGGAGAACAACTATGAGAAATGGCCCGTGGCGATCGTCAATGGCCGGATCGTGGGTGATCCGAACCGCGATCACCACAACCACGCCTTCTATGGCCCGGGCTATCCGATCGCGCATCCCGGGATCTTCCCCTTCAACCCGCGGGGCCTGAAGTGGAAAATCACCGAATGGCTCCAGTTCAAGCATCGCTTTGACGATGGCGAGAAGTGGGGCGTGCCGGAGTGGGAAGACCTGGTCGAAGAGGGCGCTGTCCCGTCGCCGGACTTCCCGGATATCTGGGCCAAGCGGGTCGACCGGGAGACCGCCCGCTACGTCATCGACCAGAACCTGCGGATGCTGGAGCTCAAGCGCCAGGACCGGATCGCGGTGATGGAGAACGGGAGCCGCATCGACGGGCCCTTCTTCGAGAACGGCGGTCCCCAGGTCGGCAAGACCTTCAAGTTCCGCTACCGGATCACCAATCTCGACGAGGGCCACAACCTGCCCTCGGGCTCGCTGGGGGCGCAGCCGGAGATCTGGGCCAACGTGGTTCTGACCGATCCCGACGGGGAGATCGTCTTCGAGAGCGGCTATGTCGACAGCATCGGGGATATGGTCGACCTGCACTCGACCGATCTCGCCGCCGGCAAGATCGAGCATGACGACCAGTTGGTGAACCTGCAGACCAAGTTCTTGGTGACGTCCCTCAAGGGGCCCGACCGGGAGATGTATCTGCCGGTGAACTTCGATGTGGACCAGATCCCCCATATCCGGCCCTCGGGTGTGCCCTCATCGGTCTTGAACCACCCGCCGCTCATTCGGATGGAGGGACGCTCGATCCCGCCGCTCGGTTACCGCGACGCGGATTACACGGTCGATGGCGACATGATCACGAAGCCCGGGACCTACCGGCTCTCGTTCCGCCTGAGGTCGCGGGCTGAGCCGATGTACTTCATGCGGTTCGTCCTCGCCACCGAGGAGATGGAGCGCACGATGAACGAGTGGATGATCGACATCCACCCGAGTGCGGTCGAATTCGAAGTGACCGAGTAAGGGGCCGAGTTATGAGGGGATGTTTGAAACTGCTGGCGGGGGCCTCGACGATTGCCGTGGCCCTGCCGGCCTGGTGTGCCGAAGATCTGGGTCCCATCCAACGCGATGACCGGGTGCGCGAAGTGCCCTATGACGGCGATGTGTTCGGCGGGGACCCGGAATATACGATCACCTATGACCCGCAGGCCGAGATCGACATCTATGGCGGCAAGACCGCGATCTCGACCCCGCGACCGCCGGTTGAGATCTTCCGGGATATGTACGACGAGGGCCCGCTCGGCGAGGGCTTCACGCTCTTTGGCGACAAGAACCGGATCTACCCGCAGATCCTGCTCTTCGGCGATATCCGAACGGCGGTGGCCTTCAACGACAATGGCGACAAAGAGCTCGCCCAGTTCGCGGCCCGGGCCAACATCAATATCGACTTCAAACTGACGGCGACGGAGCGGATCCACGTTTTCTTCCAGCCATTGCAGAACGGGGCGGAGTTCACCCGCTACGAGTTCGGTGGCGGCGACAAAGACCCGAACCGCCAGATCCGGTTCGAGACCACCGAGCAGCCGACAAACGCGTTCATCGAGGGCGATATCGGCGCGATCATTGCGGGCCTGGTGGACGAGTATCAACCCTATGACATCCCGTTCGCCGCGGGCCGGGTGCCGCTCTTTCTGCAAAACGGTGTCTGGCTCGACGACCAGTTCCTGGGCTTTGCCGTCACCCCGCTCGTGGCGCAGAACTCGGCTTTGCTCGACATCACCAACTATGACGTGACGTTCTTCGCGGGATTTGACGAGGTGGACACACCCGCGGTGATCAACCGGGACGGGACGCTG
>JBCDHS010000102.1:0-2562 GCA_038749735.1 Planctomycetota bacterium | reverse complement strand
TTCTATTTCGCCATCGCCGTGCCGACCGGGGGCACCAGCGAGCCCTTCGTGGCGCTGCTCGGCGATAACACCCCCAACCAGAACGGCTTTTTCGATGCCAACCCGGCGCTGCCGGATGCAACCAACGCGGTCACCGGTTACGTGGTCGAGCCCGATCTGATCGATCTCGAAGGCAACCAGGAGCAGCTTTTCATCGTCCAGAACGGCGGCACTGACGGGCCGCAATCGGGCTCGCGGGTGCTGCTGGTCGACCTTCAGATCGAGGACGGCCTCAACGGCTTTGGCCAGCAGCAACGTGAAGAGAGCTTCGGCGTGATCGCGGGCCCCGTCACCCAGGGCGCGACCGGCGGGCCGGTGATCTCGACCACCTTCGTGGGGGCGACGAACTTCCAGCAGGGCTCGTTCCAGGAGTTCACCTTCGAGCAGGCCAATCTCGGCACCATCGAGGATATCGAGGGCCACACCCTCTTTGGCCCCAACGGCGATTATATCGGGTTCTCCTCGGGGTTTAGGCCAAACGGCACCGGCGCCTTCGTGACCAATCAGCCGGGCTTTGAGACCTTCGTGAGCCCGACGACCTCGACCTTCATCGACGCGGCCGAGGGCATCGTGACCTTCGCAACCAACGATCCGAACCTCTCAAGCCAGATCGCCGACCCGCTGCCGCTCGCGGGGATCACCGCGTCCCGGGCCAGCGCACCCGGCCAGTTCGACAGCGTCCTCGCCACGGGCTTTGTCGCCTGTAGCGCCAACCGAAGCTGCGGGGCGAATAACAGCAAGCTCTATGCGCTGACGCCCAACTTCTTCGGCGGCGACCAGTCGACCGCGGGCAATATCGAGTTCCAACAGGGCGCGAATGACGACAACACCGTCATCATGAGCTTCCAGCTCAGCGATAACGGCCAGGGCGGTTTTGGCAATCAAAACAACCTGATATCGCTCCAGCCGGGGCAGGACGAGACGACCTATATCTCCGATGACCGGTTCGGCGCGGGCTCGACCAACACCAATAGCCAGCTCAATGGCAACGCGCTTAATGCGAGCGTGGCGGCAGCCTCGGCCAACAGCATCCAGGAGCTCGGCCAGATCGTCCCGTCCGACGGCACCGTCAGCGATCCGAACTTTGCCCGCTGGGGCTTTTTCTCGGCGCAACTGCCGGTGACCCAAGCCAATGGGTTCAGCGATGTCGATATCGTCCCGCTCGGGACTTGGGTGGCGGGTGTCAGGCCCGATGCCGCCGACTATGCCCTGCTCAATACGCAGCTTTTCTTTGCCGGGCTCGCCATCGGCAACACCGCTGATCTGGGGACCGGAGACCTGCGCACCACGTCGGGGAACTTCGCGGTGACCTTCGACTTTGCGTCGCGGACCGGCACGTTCAACCTCAACCTGCCGGATGCGGGCATCAGCCAGCAATTGTCGGTGACGGGGGCGGCAGATCGCACGATCCCGACCTTCACGGGCACGAACTTCTCGAGCGGGGTGAACACCAGCGTGGACGGTGCGTTCTTCGCGGGGGCCGGTCAGCCGGTGGCGGCGACCGGGGGCGTCTTCGATGTGCAAGACACCATCGCGAACCAGCAGACCGTGGGGATTTTCGTCGGCGACGTGGTGCCTTAACCCTCGCCGGCGGTGCGGCTGCGAAGCTCGGCGAGCTCCAACGAGGTCACCCGCAGCCGGTCCGCCATCACCCGGATCAGCTCGAGAGCGATGTCGGGGAATTCGCGCATCAGGTTGAGGATGGTGGGCCGGTCGAGGCGCAGGACCGAGAGCTCGGAGCGCGCCACAATGGCGGAGGTCCGCTGTTGCTGGGTGAGCGCTGCGATCTCGCCGAAGATCTCCCCCTGGCCCAGCACAGCGACCGTTTGCTCGCTGCCATCGACCGGGATCACGACGCCCACCTCGCCCGAGATGATCACGAAGGCGCTCTCGCCCTCCTCGCCCGCTTCGAAGAGGCGCTCGCCCACCCGGTAGCGCAGCGACTCGCCCATCATCGCCACGACCCTGAGGCGTTTGGCGTCGAGCTTGCGAAAGATCGCCGTCCCCTGCATCACGTCGACGGCTTTGCTTAGGCTCATCGGGCCCCCCATTTGCTCTCTTGAGCGATATAGACGCCCCCGCTCACCCGGCCACCGTTCCGTTCTCGGCAATGGCGAGGATCCGATCGGCCCCCTCGCCGGCTTTCTCGGAGGCTGCGGCATACACCAGCGTCGCATCGGGCAGCTCGGCCCGGAGTGCAGCACGCACGGCTTCGTCCGCGGCATCATCGCCGCCCGCGACACCGTCGAGGACGATCAGGCCCGGGCGTTTGATCACCGAGCGCACCAGGGCTATCCGCCGTTTGATCGACGCCGAAAGCCCGCTCCCGCCCGAGCCCACGGGCCCGTCGAGGCCAAGGCGCACCAGGTCCGGATAAAGCCCCATGGCGGTCAGCGTGCGTTCGATCTTGTCATCGAGCTGCTTCCAGGCGGATTTCCGGTCATAGCGCCGCGAGCCGTGGATCAGGTTCTCCGAGATCGTCTGGGCGGGGTTGAACCGCGCTTCCTCAAAGCCAACGAACTC
>JBCDHS010000101.1:0-2684 GCA_038749735.1 Planctomycetota bacterium | reverse complement strand
GAACAGATTCCACGGCTTTCATGTGGTCGATCTTGATGCATGGAAGGTTGTCGAGACAATTGAAGGGCCCGGTAAGTTCTTCGGCCCGGTCAGCCGCCCGATCGGGTGGTGTATCCGGGCGACGATCTCGCGACGTCGGTGCACGTTGGTGTGCGCGATGCGTCGGGTGCACCTGTGTCCGTTGCCTCGCTCTACCGCGAAGGGGTTTCTGAGCGGGCGGTCGACCTCGCGGGGCGCCCGGGCGTGCGCATCCGTGGGATGGCGACGCTGCCCGGTCATCGGGGGCTCGGGTACGGGCGGTCGCTGATCGAGCGGGGTCGGGCCGAGATGGCGGCTCTTGCCGGCGATGTGGCGTGGTGCAACGCGCGGACGACCGCGTCGGGGTACTACGAGCGGGTCGGGTTCGTTGTGGCGAGCGAGGTGTTTGAGCTACCTGACATTGGGCCGCATGTGGTCATGGCGCGGCCGATCAGCGGGTAATCGGACTAGCGGGGGCTGTGTGCTCGGTTGGTTTGTGCGTTCTGGTGAGGGGTGCCGGGCGCTGAGGGCCGGGGATCGGCGGATTCGGCTTTCGGGCTGTGTCGCCGGGCGGCGTGCGGGCCGATGGCTCCTGCGATGGAGGGATGGCGCTACAGGTCGCTTTCGGGGCTGTCGGGCTGGTTTCGGCGGGCGATGGTGGTGTGCCTGCTGATCAACCTGTTCGGGCTCGGCTTGCAGGGGCTTGATCTGTACGTCGGCAACGAGCTGCAGACGGGGCAGCTGGCGAGCCAGGCGTACCTCGGGTTTACGACGCTGATGTGGGAGATGCTGCACGTGGCGTACCGGGCGGCGCAGCTTGCCGGGGCGGCGATGCTGTGCTGGTGGTTCGCGTGGGCGGTGCGGAACACCGAGGTGATGGCGCACGGTCGGCTGCGTTCGAAGTGGTGGAGCTGGGCGCTCTTCTGGGTGCCCGGGCCGAGCTTTGTGGTGCCGTTCCGCGGGGTGTGCGAGCTGTGGTCGGTGAACCGGTTCGGGCTTCGTCGCGTGAAGGGCGGGTACGCGCAGCGCAACGATCCGAACATGCGGCGTGATCTCAACAGCAAGCCGGCGTTGGTGCTGGTGTGGTGGACCTGTGTGCTCGCGTGGATCGCGCTGGAGTGGTCGGCCGTGATCGTGATCGATCACGGTGCGCTGAACCAGGTCGGGCTGCCGGCGAGCTCGGGGGTGTATCTCGCGATGGCGGGGTATGTGCTCGGGGCGCTCGCGTGCGGGCTCGGGATCGAGGTGGTCCGGAAGATCACGTCGATGCAGCGCGAGTGGGACGAGCGGACGCCGAAGAGCGAGAGTATTGGGGGCGGCCGGCGGGATCGGTCGCAGCGGGTTTCGCCTCTGCGGAGTGTGCCTGATCAGGCGGCTTGATCCACTGGATTTGCTCGACCTGAAACTGGGCTCATCCGCGGCATCTGATCGTGTAGATTACGTCAGGGCCAGAGGAGAGCGAAGCAGGCGCCTGTTGCTGCGCTGTAGGCGAGTCCGTCGATGGCGTCGGTGATGAAGAAGCGGAGGCGTTTGCCGAACCAGATGCCGTTGAGTGTGCCGCCGAAGACGTGGCAGAGGACGGCGGTGGTCATGGCGATCTGGAAGATGCGGCCCTGGTCGGCGTCGGGTGCGCAGGCCTGGCCTGTGATGTAGCCGACGAAGACGGCGATGACGAAGAGCGAGATGAACGTCAGCGCGATGTTGCGGCTCATGTTGGGTGCGGCTGGGTAGATTTTGAGGTTGCCCCAGGGGCCGGCCTGGATGAATGGGCCGGGCTGCTTCGGTGTGCCGTAGCTCGGGAAGTAGTAGTTGCCGGGCGGGACGTCGCTTGCCTTGACCTGCTCGGCGAGTTCGTCGGCCTTGGGGTGCTCCTGCATGTCGGGCTTGTGGTGCGGGAGGGCGGTCCAGGCGAGGGTGCTGAGGACCATGGTGGCGATGGTGGCCGCGAGGACGGGGAGCCAGAGGTCGAGAATCGCGGTTTCGGCTGGCATTGGGGGGCTCCGGGGCGTTCGGGCTTCGGATCTGATGGTCCGAAGTATATCTGATCTGAGAAATCTTGGAACGCGGGGCGGGTTTGGGCGGGCGTCGCTGGTAATCTACATGTCTGTCTTTTTCGTGGCATCGGCGACGGTGCGGGCGGGGATGGCGGCCTCGTGCCGGGCGTGCCGGAGTGGCGTGCTCGGGCCGATCGGGCGGGAAATCAAGAAGCGTTGCGGCCCGAGCGTGGGCCGGATGGAGGAGCAGCGATGCGTCGGATGATCTCTGGTTGTGGCTTGGTGCTGTGTGCGGCCGGCCTGGTTGCGAGCGTGAACGGGCAGGCGACGCAGGAAACGTTTGTCACGGGCATCGATCGGCCTGTGTTTCTGACGCATGCGCCGGGCGAGCCGGACAAGCTGTTTGTGATCGAGCAGGAGGGCGCGATCCGCGTGATCGAGAACGGCGTGGTGCTGCCGACGCCGTTTCTTGATATTGACCCGGTCGTGACTGGGGGTGCGAGCGGGCAGGACGAGCGGGGCTTGCTGGGCCTGGCGTTCAGCCCGGACTACGAGACCGATGGTCGTTTCTTTGTGTACTACACGGGCACGCGGAGCACCGGCGGGTTCGGCGCGATCGTTGCTTCGTACCAGCGTGATGATTCGGACAGCAGCGGCAACACGGCCGATGCG
>JBCDHS010000100.1:0-3254 GCA_038749735.1 Planctomycetota bacterium | reverse complement strand
GGGGGGTGGGGGGGGGGGCTTTGGGGGGTGGGGGGGGTGTTGATCACATGGTGTGGGGGCCGGCCCCCCCCCCGCTCGGGGGTGGGGGGTGGGGGGGGGGTCGGAGGCTGCGGCCCCACATTGAAGCTTTCGATTAGCACGCTTGCTTCAATACAAATCAGCGTTGCTTGCTGACCGACGGCTTCACTTCGTATCGGACACCCGACCCTCACCCCAACCCTCTCCCTGGAAGGGAGAGGGGGCCAAGGCAGACCGACTTGCACTTGCCCCTACCGATCGAGGGAAAACCATGCTCCGAAACCTGATGCTGTTGATCTCGGCCTCCTTGCTGCTCCCGGCATGTAGTGCGCCGACGTACATCAACGTGCCCCGAGCCGATGGCGATGTCGCGTTCAATGATGCCAACGGCAACACCGTGCGCACGCTCGAGAAGATCTCGCTCGCCGCGATCCTTGCCGAACAGAACTACCCCGGCGACGTGGCGATCCGCTTCCCGCAGGGCACGACCGAACTCACCGCGATCACCGTCATCGCCGACCTGCCCGACAACGTTATCCTGGAATCGGACTCGGCGACCGGCGAGTACACCCTGATCGAGGTCCGCGAGGTCCGGGTCCGCGGCGGCACGGCTGAGGTCGACCTGGTCCGTCCGGGGTCGACCGTGCCACGCGAGTTGGTGACCGTGACCAGCAAGTGGGCCGCGCTGGACGGCTGGGTATACCGCCGAACCAAGGTCTGGGGGATCGATATGAGCCGGCCCGAGGCGGACCGCTTTGCCCGCCCGGCCGCGCCGCCGCGTCAGCCGGACTTTGAACCCGTTGAGCCTGCCCCCGAGCCCGAGCCTGCTCCCGAGCCCGAGGTGACGGAGCAATCCGACGCCCCGCCCGTTGAGCCAGAACCCGCCGAGTAGGGTTTCGTGCCGTTGTGTAAATCTTGCGTATTGAGTTGAGTATGGTGTGAGGAGTCCCGATGCCGTGGAAGCTAAGCAGTTTTGCCGACGAAGCGGCCGACTCGATCGATGGCCAGATCGCCGCGCTCCGCGAGGCGGGGCTGGGGTGGATCGATCCTCGGAGTATCGATGGGCTCAACATCTGTGACCTGCCGGTTGATCACGCCAGGCAGGTCCGGGCCAAGCTCGATGACGCCGGGATCCGCGTGAGCATGTTCGGCTCGCCGATCGGCAAGACCGATGTGGCCGACGACCTGGCGATCGAGCAGCAGCGGCTGGACCACCTGGCCCGGATGCGGGATGTGTTCGAGGCCGACGGCGTGCGGATGTTCAGCTTCTACAACAAGCAGGACCTTCCGCGTGAGCAGTGGAAGCAGCAGGCGTTTGACAAGCTTTCGTCTCTGCGGGATCAGGCAGGCCGGCTGGGTCTGGTGCTGTACCACGAGAACGAGACGGATGTATACGGCGACCACCCGGACCACGTCGCTGAGTTGGCGGAGCTGCGCGATGGCAAAAGCTTCAAGCTGATCTATGACTTTGCCAACTACCAGCGGACCGGCGTCGACCCCTGGGCCAACTGGCAGCGGCTCAGACCGGTCACGGACTGTTTCCACTTCAAAGACCAGAAGAAAAGCGGCGACCACGTACCCATCGGCCAGGGCGACAGCCAGGCCCGCGAGATCCTCGCCGACGCGGTGGCCAGCGGCTGGGACGGGCCCTGCACGCTCGAGCCGCACCTGTTTATGTCCGACGCCGTCCTCTCGACGAATGTCCACGGCCGGGGCGATACGAGCCTTGCCGGCAAGACCCGGGACGAGCTCTTCGCGGTCGCCGCGGCCGCGGCCAAGGCCCTGTTGGCCGAGGTCGGGGCGGGCTGACCCGCCTCATCAGCCGCGGAGTCTTGGAGAAAACTCATCGGCCCGTCGTTTTCCGGACGATCCCTCGATAAGCTAAATGTATTGATGATCAGGAGCGTTGCCATGACTCTTGCCCGAACCGGATCGTTGCTGCTTGCCTGTTTGCTGGCCGGGCCGATTGCGGTGGCCCAGGACGCCACCGGGCCAGCCGTAGCCGATGATCCGGTGGAGCAAGAAGCGTTGCCTGATCCGGCCGAGCAGGAAGATCCCACGCCGCGTGAGGTGACGATCGGTCAGCCCGCGCCGGGGACCGATCCATTGGCCGAGCGCGACCGCCCGCCGGCCCAACCCGCGTTGCCCGATGAAGGTGCCGAGGAAGACCCCCTGGTGCTCGGTGTGCTTGAGTCGGAGCTGAAGATCGATCCGCGTACCCTGGGCATCGCTCCGGGCGAGCCGATGCCGCAACTCATGCGCGAAGGCGAGTTTATTCGTAACCGTGATGCGAGGCTGCTGCCCACCGGCGACAGCGGCCACGCCGTGATCATCCTCGATCCCTTGGCATCCGACCCCGACGCCGATCAACTCGCCATGATCGTTGCGCCCAACCGCATGCTCGAGTCCATGGAGGCGCTCCAGAAAGACCGCGGTGAGAACCTTCGATTCACCGTCTCCGGTCAGGTCCATACTTACCGCGGCGTGAACTACCTCATGATCACCTCCCAGCCCCGCCCCTGGCTGACGGGTCGATCTGAACCAGAAGCACTGCCGACCGACCAGCCCGAGGCCGAGTCGCCGCAGGATCAAGCGTCGCAACCTTCCGGCGAGGAGTCGAGCTCGGACGACGTGCTCGATCAGCTGCTGGGCCAAAGCACGGATCCGCCCCGCCGGCTTGAGCCGACCGAGCCGGACGAGAGCGACCCATCTACCAGCCCCACCCTCGACCCGCGCCCGCTGCTCCAGGGCGTTGCGCCCGACCAGCCCGAGCCCAAGCTCTACGAAGAAGGCGCCTTTATCGTCAATCGCTCGGCCCGCCTGATCCGCTCCGGCGATGGCGCCCGGGCGGTGCTGATCTTCGACGCCGACAACCCCGAATCGCCCGAGCCTCCGATGATTATCCAGAACTGCAAGCTGCTTGAGCAAATGGAATCGATCATCGCGGTCCACGGCGACCACGTCCCGTTCATCATCACCGGGCAGGTACAGGTTTACCGCGGAACAAACTACATCCTGCCTTCGATCGGCAAGCTCGAGTTCGAACGCAACAACCTGGAGTAGCCTGCGAGCGGGTGATCATCTTAAGGCTTGACCAACTTGGTCTTAACCCTTACTCCTGCTCCACAACAAGTGGGGCTTTTTGGAAGATGTTGGCCATGCCAACAAGGAGCCTTTTGATGAACAAGAAGCGACACACCGAGGCCCAGATCGCGTTCGCGTTGAGGCAGGCCGAG
>JBCDHS010000099.1:0-3493 GCA_038749735.1 Planctomycetota bacterium | reverse complement strand
TTCTGGGGGGGGGGGGGGCGCCGCGCCGCGCCCGGGGGGGGGGGGGGGTTTTGGGGGGGTCGCGGGGAGTCTGGCCGTCTCCCGCTTACCCGGTGATGACCTCGTCCATGGCGACGTCGTGCTCGTCGGTGGGCAGGTGGTCGGCGAGCTGTTCTTCGAAGCAGATGCCGATACGGTAGGTGTCGCGGTGGGCGGTGAGGTAGCGGTCGTAGTAGCCGCCGCCCTGGCCCAGCCGGCCCCCGGAAGTGGTGAACGCCAGGCCGGGGATGATGGCGACATCGGGGGCGGGTTCGAGTTTTTCGTGGGTGGTCGGTTCAAGGATGCCGAATCGTCCGGGAGTCAGGTCGGACCAGGCGCGGATCACGGTCGGCCGCATCACGCCCTGCCCGGATTCCACGCGGGGCACGGCCACCGTCTTGTCCATCGCCAGGCAAGACTCGATCAGCCCGCGGGTCTGCACCTCGCTGCCGGTAGCGACGTAGATAAACACACTCGCCGCGCGATCGAAGCGTTCAACGCTCAGCAGCATGCGCGTGATCACATCGGAGCGGTCCTCACGCTGGTCGGCGGGGATCGAATCACGGGCCTCACGGTAGTGGCGACGCAGGGCAGTCTTATCGATGGCTTGGCGCATCGGCTACTCCGGCCGGTTGTAGAGCGACAACTCCTCCGCGTCCGCCTCGTGCTCGCTGACGGGGTCGAGGCGGAGGTAGCCCTTGAGCAGCAACACCGCAAGATAAATCACCGGGGTATCGACCAGGGCAACGGCCAGCTTGAAGACGTAGCCGGTGAGGATCAGCGTGACGAGCACCTTGGGGACATAAGTCTGCTCGTCGATCATAAAATCCAGCCCGCCGACCCGGTAGGTGATCAGGATCACCGCGATGGTATCGACCGCCTGGCTGACCAGGGTCGAGCCGTTGTTTCGTAGCCAGAGGTGTCGGCCTTTGGTCAGCTTCTTCCAGAAGTGGAACAGGTGGACATCGACGAACTGGGCGGCGAGATAGGCGACCATGGACGCGACCACCGCGCCGAAGGCGAGCTTGCGGATCTCAAAGAACGCGGGCGATTCGCTGCCGGGCAAGAGCCCGCCGATCCAGAGGATCAGGACCACCCACAGGTTGAGTAAGAGCCCGACCCAGACCACGAAGTTGGCCCGCCGCCGGCCGTAGAACTCAGAGATCAAGTCGGTGCACAGGAATGTCATCGGGTAGGGCAGGACCCCGACGGCAACAGCAAACGTCAGCCCCACGACGTCCTCAGGCAGCCACTTGCCGATTTGCCAGCCGGTCTCGCCGCTGTGGGTGGCCAGCACGATAAACCGGCTGATGCCAAGGATGTTCAGCATCGCCAGCGTGCCAAGGAACAGCCCGGCCATGACGAGGAAGACGCGCTCGCGCCGGCGGTGCAGGACCGCGGCCGGGATCTCGCCGGGTTGGGTTGGGGTAGAGTCGAACATGCCCACGACCGAGTTCGGAACCAAGTAATCAGGCCAAAGCAAGCCATCCTAGCCACTGTTCCCGCGCCCGCCAATGTAAGAAAAGGCGAACCTCTCACGAAATGGTCCAACTCCTCTCGCCAACCGTCGTAGGATCGATATACTATTTTTATCGGATGCGGTGGAAGGGCCTTCAGACCGCTCCTCCCGGAGGCACGCGACCCATGCCATCGTCAGAAGCTATTGAATTACAAGAAGTTGCGTCGAAGACGCGTTACCCGATCGATGCATTCCTCTTCGTCCAACGCGGCCTGGATTTCACGGTGCGACGGCTGCACGGCGAGATGGACCCGCTCGAAGAGGACCTCGACGAGTTCCCCGACGACTACGAGTCGTCCCGCCACGTCAACGGGCAAGACCTCTGCCGAGGCCTCCGCGACTTCGCCATCAAAGAGTACGGCATGCTCGCCCGCACCGTCCTCCGCCGCTGGAATATCACCGCCTGCCGCGACTTCGGCGAGATCGTCTTCGCCATGGTTGACGGCGGGCTGATGCGCAAGACGGATAACGACTCGATCCGCGATTTCCACGGCGTCTTCGAGTTCTCCACCGCCTTCGCCCCCGAGCTGATGCTCAGCGAGTAAGCCACACCAACGCCACCCGATACGCCCTAACATCGCCCACCCCAACGGGTGCGATCTCATTCTATCGCCCCGCTTCAAGCTCTTGCTCCCCAAAGACCATCAGGTCCCTCTGCTCCAGCCGGCCCTCGAAGCGCTCAACGGGCGTCGCCATCGCGACGTTTAAACGGCCCGACGCCGTGCGGCGCAACGCCGTGAGGTACCCGCCGGTACCCAGTGCCTTACCAAGGTCGCGCGCGATCGAACGGATGTATGTCCCTTTGCCACAGGTGATCCGCAGGCCGAGCGTCGGCCAGGTGTAGGCCAACACCTGCATCGCGTCGATCCGCACCGGCCGGGGCTGGAGCTCGACCGACTCGCCCGCCCGCGCCGCCTGGTACGCCCGCCGGCCCTGGACATGGATCGCAGAATACGCCGGGGGCGTCTGCATCACCGTCCCGGTCATACCCCCCAATGCCTGCTCAATCTCCTGCCGGGTCGGCGGGACCTCGACCGCAACCTCTTCCCGCTCATCCTCCAACTCGGCGTCGTCGGTGGCGGTGAAGGCCGACAGGTCGATCGTCGTCTTGTAGACCTTGGCCTGATCCATCAGCCGGTTGACCTGCTTGGTCGCCTTGCCGATACAGACCACGACAACGCCGGTCGCCAACGGGTCGAGTGTCCCGGCGTGGCCAACTTTGTGCCTGCCCCGCCCCCGCTGGACCGCCCGCCTCACCACCCGACAGACGTGCATCGACGACCAGCCCAACGGCTTGTCCACCACCAACACGCCGCAGAGCTTCTCCTGAGCCCCCGAGGCAGGCCCGCTCATCGATCGAGATTCAGGTTCGCTCGGCACCACTGGGCTACTTGCGTGATCGCTTCAATCCAATAGCATATGAAGCCCGCCCGAAACGGGCACCGTGACCACACCGATTTCTGGAGAGGTGGCTGAGCGGTTTAAGGCGCACGATTGGAATTCGTGTGGGGGAGCAATCCCCTCGTGGGTTCGAATCCCACCCTCTCCGCCATTACTACAAGAAGCCCCTTTTGCCAAGTGCAAGAGGGGTTTTTTCATTGAAATACAAGGGTTTGAGCCGTCCAGTAAAAATTTCGAACACACAAATTCCAGAATCTCCCGCTTGGCGCGGTAATCGCCCTCAACCCACGGTGTTTCAAGGGTTTGCGACAGTTCGAACACCCTCTCGGCAATCTCCATCCGCTCAAGCACCGAACAGCAGATCCGCTTCGTGGTCATCGGCCGCAAGGTGATCCAGGGCACCAAGGCCGAAACCGGCAGGCAGTGGTGCGAACGCATCTGGACGACGCCCGCCACCTGCCGGCAACGCGGCAAGCAGCTCGACCGCTTCCTCGTTGAGTCGATCGAAGCCAAGCTCGGCAACAGACGTTGCGAGCCTTCGCGCATCTATTGATG
>JBCDHS010000098.1:0-3873 GCA_038749735.1 Planctomycetota bacterium | reverse complement strand
GCGGCGGAGATCAGGCGGGCGGGGTCGTCGCTGTCGAGGGTGATCACCACCTCGTCAAAGCCGCGCCCGCCCGAGATCAGATCGAGATCGCCCAGGCTGAAGGTCGCGCTCTGCGCCTCGACACGCTCGACGTTGACAAGATCGTCGCCGTCGCCGAGCGAAAACCGGTCGCGCCCGTCGCTGGCGCCGCCGTTGGGGCGGTCCGACGAGATCGCCAGGATGTCGTCGCCGCCGGAAAGCTCGAGATAATCCTGGCCCTCGGTGCCGGTGCGCACGAAATCCTGCCCGCCGCCAAAGCGCACGAAATGGCGCTCGATGTCGCGCACCACGGTCTCGTGGGAGAGCGAGCCGTCGGGATTGAAGAACTGCAGCTTGGTGCCGGTGAAATCGCCAACGCGGAAGTCGCGCTCAACGCCGCCGATGGTGTTGGTGACGACGACCGTGCCCTTGCCCTGCTCTTCGAGCTGCTGGGCGCGGATATCCCAGGAGACGCGGGCGTCGAAGTGGGCGCCCTCGAAGTTGGCGTAGAACACGTCGTTGTCGGTGCCCTGCTCCGGGCTGCCGCCGTCGAGATAGAGGGGGAAGACGAGGTCGGGGATGCCACTGTTGCCCGGCCCTGGCTGGCCGGCCTGGGCCTGGGTTTCTTCGGAGCCCGTGTAGACGATGGCGTCGTCCAGCCCGGTGCCGAGCACGTTGATGGGCAGGGCGGTGTCGACGCCGTCGAAGGCGAAGTTATTGGAGCCGAGGCCGCTGCCGGCGAAATCGTAGGAGTAGTTCTCGAAGACGGTGAAGCCTGAATTGAGATCGCTGACCGTGAAAAAGAACTCCACCGCCGAATCGGGCGACGTCGCGGTCAGATCGACGATGCCAGCACGGGAGGTGTTGCCCTCCACCACGGTCGGGCCCGCGTATTGCATCACGAGGCCCTCCGTCTCGCCCTGGCCCTCAGTAGGGGCTGCGATCAGGAGGTTGTTGAACTTGGCATCGAGCACGGTCTCGACGAAACCGCCCGCGTTGGCCGCAGGCCAGATCGCGGCGGTGTTCTCGATACGGCTGGCGGTATTGGCCGGGTTGCTGCTTTGGGTCACGCTGACGATCGTGCCCTCGGTGGTGCCCACCTCCAGATCGGTGATCGTCTGCCGCCCGCTCGGGGTGTCGATGACCACAGTGTCGGTATTGGGGCCGAAGTTGCCAAACTGCTCCTGGAGCAGCCTGCCGCGCAATTCGACCACGCGGGTGATGCCGAGGTCGTCGAAGAAGGGCTGGAAGACGTCGTTGGCCTGGGCGATGCGCTCGTCCACGGCCTCCGAGAAGGCGAGCAGGCGCTCCAGGGCGTCCGGGTCGTCGGGGTCGAAATTACCGGGCCGGTCCTGCGACCAGACGTAGGTGAAGGGCTCGGTAATCACCTGGTTGTAGAAGCCCGGATCGTAGCTAAGCCCGGCGCTATCGAGCCCCGCATCGCCCTGGTCGAGCCCGCCGGGCAGGCCCTCAAAACGTCCGCCCGGGATGTCGAAGCGGTTGGTGAAGATGTCGAAGAGGCCGAACTGCACGCCGCCCTCGGGGATGGTGGCCGAGAACAGCGGCCCCACATCGATGCCGAGCAACTGGCCGATGTCGCCGCCGAGGGCGAGTTTGAGCACGGTGATGTCGACCTGGAAATTGCCGCCCACACCGGCGCTGTGGGTGACGCGGGCGTTGTCGACGTCGAAGAAGGGCGTGACGCTCACCTCGCGCGCGCTGCCGATGGTGGGGGTGGCGAGCGTGATGTCCTCGCCAAGCTGCCCCGTGGCGATGCGGTCGTCGGTGGTGTCGTCGGGGGTGCCGTTGTCGGAGACGAGTGTCACGCGCACCTGGGGGGTCTGGCCGGCACCCGGATCGCTTTCCTGATCGACGAGGCCAAAAAGCGCGCCCAGTTCGTCGAGCGGGTTGGTGTCGCCCCCGAAGCGGATCCCTGCGGGCTCGTCACCGGTGAAGCCCACATCGACGGTGACCTCTTCGCGGATGTTGAGCCCGGCCTTGCCCGAGACATCGGCCACGGTGAGATCGATGGTGAAGAGGTCTTCGGGCAGAAAATCGAGCGAGTTGGAGAGATCGAACGACTCGTTGAAAAACAGCGTGTTCTCCAGGATGCCGCCGATGGCCCCAATCCCTGGGATCGACTTGATCGCGGTGGTGAGAAGCAGATCGAGATCGCCGATCAGCTCCAGAAAACGCGTGTTGGAAAAGCCCGCGTCCGAGACCACGGTCGACTGCGAGCGCCCGGAGGTGGCAGCCCCTTCGGGCAGGCGCAGTTCCAGGTCGAAGAAATCACCCAGATCGAAGGTCAGCCTGTTCGAATTGGCATCGATGCGAAACAGGGTGAATTCTTCTTCGAGGGGCTCGAAGAAATCAAAACCTTCCGGGTCGCTCGTGCCGGTGAGCGCAAAGGGCTCGCGCAGGTAGATGTCGCGAAAGCCAAGCTCCAGTTCGGCGATGGCCTTGAGTTCGAGCCCGCGCGCGATGGTGTCGCCGTCCTCGTTGATGACCTCCTCTGCGCCGATGCCGGTGGAGCTGCTGACGTTGTCGCGCACCACGGGGCGGGAGAAATCGAAGGTGATCTCAGAGGCTTCCTGGGCAAAGACGAAATCGGGGTAGGCGACATCGACCCCCACATCGAAGCTGTGGCTGAAACTCGGCAGCGTGCCGAGCGAGCCCTCGAACACGAGCCCGAAAGCCAGATCGAAGAACAGATCGACCGAGGCCGCGCCGAGCGGGCCGAAATCGGCATCGATGAGGGTGAATTGCTGCGGCCCAGGGCGCACTACCAGCGTGTCGCCGGAGGTAAAACTGGTGGAGGGCGCGGTCCGGTTGGGATCGAACAGGAACAGGTTATCGGCGGTGTTGAACGAAAGCGTGAGCGACTCGGTTGCCATGATAAGCCTCGATCCTGCTGATATCCGAGGGGGCTCTCGGCTTTGCAGGGCTAGGCTTTAGCAATTGTTAACCAATAGCAACTGGCATTTTTGCCGTGAGTAACAGAAAATTTTTCCCTGATATATTATATCATTACAGGGAATTTTCTGAAAAATCATCAATACTTGTAAATTGCGATTGAACCTTTTCAAAGCCAAGCCCTACAAACAGTTTTTCCCTGGCAGCACTGGCTTTCTGAGGGCTCGGTCGGGGAGTGCTCTCAGCTGAGCTTGCCTGCCGACCCCGGACCCGTTGGCTTATGCGAAGCATGCGATCACGTCAGGCACGGCAGGGTGGCTGGCATCAGCATGCAGGCCACTTACCACCCGCCAAACACTCAGCCAACTTGGCAATGCCCCTTGCACGACGGGCAGCAACCACACAAGCACTTACAGACTGAAAGGCTTGGATCGCCGCAGAGGACGCAGCAGCGATACCGCCCGGTTTCAGCAACCGCTGTAGTTCTTTCGCCCGCTCGCCGTGATGGTGTAGGTGCCGCCCCGGGGCCCGACGTAGCAGGTCGCCGATGATCTCTGGGTAGGTCGAGTGCGGCTTGGCTTATAGCGATCGACATTTGAGCGCACCGTTTTGCCCCACTCACAGGCACTACCATCACCATCCCGATCCAACCCGTGTGGATCGCGGGCTGGCCCACCGGCAGCAATGAAGAATCTCTGCGCTGCAGCGGCGCTCGAGAAGTCAGAACAATCCCGATCGGACAGAACAGATCGTTCGCGAGTGTAGCGACCTGTGTAGGCGTCGCGGCGCATGCCGATGTAGGGCCTTGTTGCACGGGTCATAATTTGAGCGAGATAGCCCCTTTCCCTGCGCGCTACGACACGCGTTCGAAGACCGCGGTGCCCAGTCGGGTCATGCGGTTCAGAGCGTTCACTGCGATCTTGGCCTCTGTCTTTTGCACCT
>JBCDHS010000097.1:0-4292 GCA_038749735.1 Planctomycetota bacterium | reverse complement strand
ACGGCCAACGGAACCCGGAGGGCACGGCTTACGACAACCATGCCTTACAAGACACCTGGGGCCGGGTCTGGCGGCTAGCGCTGGCAGCGTGGCTGCTCGACGAGCGTCGGTTTGCTGAACACGCGCTGCTCATCATCCGCCGCTGGTTCGTCGACGCCGACACGCGGATGAACCCCCACCTCGAATACGCCCAGCACATCCCTGGCCACTGCGACGGCCGAGGCATTGGCATCATCGACACCGCACTGATCCCCGAGGTGCTCGACACTACCGCCCTGCTGGCGGATCTCAAGGCCTGGCCCGACTCGGTCGCTCAGGTGTTCGACCAATGGTGCCGCGACTACCTCAACTGGCTACTCACTAGCACGCACGGCCGGGACGAACGGCGATGGCACAACAACCACGCCAATTACTACGACCTGCAGGTTGCGGCCCTGGCTCGCGCGACCGGCCAGGACGGCATCGCCGTGCTCACCCTCGAAAATGTGGCGCACCGCCGGATCGCGACCCAGATCGAGCCGGACGGCAGACTGCCCGACGAGCTCGTCCGTACGCTCAGTCAGCACTACGTGCTTTACAACCTCGCGGCATTCGTGACGCTCGCGGAACTCGGCCGACCGATCGACGTCGATCCCTGGAACTTCGAGACCCACGACGGGCGGTCGATGGAAAAAGCGATCCGCTGGTTCGTCGATCACGGCGGGCTGACCCCGGAATGGGCCGGCCAACAGATCGACCCCTTCGATTACAGCGGGTGCGTCTGGCTGCTACGGCAGGCCGGGACACGCCTGGACCCCGCATTCCACGCCATGACCGCCGACCTGCCCGGCATCGACCCCACTGTCCACCTCGCCAACCTCTTGTACCCCGCCCCGCAACCGCAGCGTCAATCCCTAGGGTAACGCCCCGCCAAGCGACCGCTCAGCTCGTCTCGGGCGGTTTGGTAAGAAGGTTCGGCGACGACGTTGACGGTCTCGGCGGGATCGGCGGCGAGATCAAAAAGCTCAGCCTCGAGCACCTCCCCGCGCGCCCGCCGGGTCCACTCGGTGTAGCGGAAAGCGTCAGTGAGTACGGTGTAGCCGATGATCGCGGCGTCGGGGTCTTGACGGTGGCGTACGGGCCAGAGTGTGAACACGGCTGGCGACCCGCCGCTGTAGGGATCACGTAGCCAACCCACCCGGCTTTGCCCGTCGAGGTCGCCGGGGATCGGCAGGCCCGCGAGGTCACAGATGGTCGGGAACAGGTCGAGGTTCTCCGAGAGCCCCCGGACGCGGCCGCCAGCCGGCGTCACCCCGGGTGCCCGCACGATACACGGCACGTGGTAAGACTCTCGGAAGCAGGTGTGCTTGCACCACAATCCGTGCTCCCTGAGCTGGAAGCCATGATCGACCGCCAGAACTACGACGGTATTCTCGGCGAGGCCGGTCTCGTCCAGGGCGTCGAGGACGCGGCCGATCTGGGCGTCCACGAAAGAAACCGCGGCGTGGTAGCCGTGGATCAGCCGGCGGGCGAGCGCGTCGTCGATCGGGGCCTCGCCGTCGGGCACATCCAGGTAATTCCGCAGCTCATTGAAGGTGTACCGGCTCAGCTTGGCCGCGGCCCGCGGTATCCGGTCTGGTTCGGGAAACTCGAAATCGTCGGGTGAATACAGATCCCAGTAGGGCTTGGGTGCCGCGAACGGCAGGTGGGGCTTCCGCCAGCCCAGCGTCAGCATGAAAGGGTCATTGGTGCCCGCGTGGTGTCGCACCTGATCGACCGCCCAGACCGACATCGCCCCGTCGGCATAGTCCCGCTCGTCGCATTCGCCGACCTCGGTGCAGTTCCCGCGGCCGGTGATCAGTGTCTCCGGCGGGTACCCCTGCGACTGGCGGTGCTCGCTATTGGCTTCGATCGCATCACGGGCCTCCGGGTTGACGTAACCGCGCCCAATCGCTCGGTGTGCAGGTTCGGCGTATCCTGCACCGAACTGGTCGGTATTGTCACGGCTGAAGTGGTAGACCTTCCCGGCCGCTGGAGTGGCGTAACCGTGTGCGGCGGCGTGGCGGTTGAGCGTCAACGCATCCGGGACAAGATCGCAGAGCGGTTCGCAGCTATAGATGCGGTCTCGGTCGGGGCATCTACCGGTCATCAGGCTGGCCCGCGAGGCCATGCAGATCGGCTGCTGGGCGATCTGTCGCTCGAAGGTCACACCGGACGCCGCGAGCCGGTCCAAGTTTGGAGTCTTCGCGGCGCTGCGGCCGTAACAGCCCAGCAAGGGCCTGAGGTCGTCCACCAGCATGAGTAGCACACGGGATCGGTCACTTGGGTTTGGCGGATTGATCTGAGCACCTTTCTTCGGGATACGGAGTGCTGCAAGGGTTTTGCGATATCAGTATCATAAACTGACTAGGGACTTAAGCCTCGGCTCCTATGATCGCTACCTCGGCGATGCAACGGTGGCGATTCCGATCCAAGGGGTACAGTGGCAGCTCTCCCAACGTCCGTAAACCCTTCAACCAACTCAAGGGCTTCGGCAACGCGGGCAGGTTCAGCGACAGGGTGGATTCATCACCAGCCTCTTGCCCCACCGATCCGAAAAAAACGCAACACTGTGATTACGCCATCACCAAATATCCTCTGGTTTCTCACCGACCAGCTCCACGCCGCCTGCCTGGGTCACGCTGGCCGGCCCGAGGTTCGCACCCCGCATCTCGACGCCCTCGCCCGCGACGCCACCCGCTTCGCCCAAGCCTACTGCAACAACCCGATCTGCGGCCCCAGCCGGGTCAGCATGATCACCGGCCGCTACCCCCACGACACCCGCATCACCGGTAACAACCTGTTCGACACAGACCTGCCCCTGCCCCCCGGCGGCACCGTCGCCACCCGCCTCCGCCACGCCGGCTACCGCACCGCTCTTGTTGGCAAGGCTCACATGATCGGCACCTGGGACGACGCCGGCTTCGAGCAGCGCCGCTACTGCGACCTCTGCGACAGCCCCCGCGGCAACATCACGCACAACCACTACTTCCGTTATCTAATCGACCACGGCCTCGCCGACCGCTACGACCTCGGTGCCCGCTTCGAGGGCCAGCCCGGCCACGAGCTCAAACGCTTCGTCAGCGACATCCCCGAGGCCCACACCGTCGAGACTTGGACCGGCGACCAGGCCCTAGGCACGCTGGATCGATTCGCCGAGACACCCTCGCGCCCGTGGATGATGCAGCTCTCGTTCCAACGCCCGCACGAGCCGCTGTGCGTGCCGCCCGAACGCACCGCCGACTACGATCCCGCCGGCCTGACCCTGCCCGACAACGCCGCCGACTTCTTCGACCGCCGCTTTGCCGGCAAGCCCACCTTTCAACGCGATTACATCAAAGCTGGCGTCCGCGGCTACCCCTACCGCCCCGAAGACCGCGGTGACCTCGCCGGCCAACTCGCCCACTACTACACCCTCATTACAATGATCGACCGCCAGATCGGCCGCGTGATCGACCACCTCAAGACCACCGGCGACTACAGCAACACCCTCATCCTCTTCACTGCCGACCACGGCGACTTCGCCGGTGAGCACGGCTTAATCCTCAAGAATCTTGGGCTCTACGAAGCCATCCACCGCGTCCCGCTGCTGGTCAAGTGGCCCACCTCCCGTACCGGTTCGCAGCAGCCCGAGGCCGGCACTACGCATGACGGCTTGGTGGAGTTGGTTGACCTTGCACCCACCATGCTCGACGCCGCTGGGCTTGATGCCGACGACCTGCCTGGGCGCCGCCTCGCAGATGTGGCGACCGGCCGCGCCGCCCCGCTCCGCCATACGGTTTGCGAATATGACTTCTCCTCCGCCCAGCCCTTCACCGTCGCTGTCCGAGACCATCGTTGGCGGCTGGTGCTTTATCCCTGGCAGACCGATGCAGCCGGCCAACGCATCGGCGAGCTCTATGATCACGACGCCGATCCTGGCGAGCTCGACAACCGCTTCGACGACCCTGCCGCCACCGCCGACCGCCTCCGGCTCACCGACGCTGCCCTTGCCCACGTCTCACGCTTCCGACGCGACCACTCCACCCGTGACGACCCGAACTCGCCCGTCGACACACGCGTCCTCTTCCAGCAGCGCGGGATGCCTTGGGCCGAACTGGAGCAACGTCTCCGGTAACCAAGCCGCCGCACTAGCGTGTACACCCCACGCCGATCTGGCCGAAGACGTAGACAAGGCAACCCTCGCGCGATGCGCCAGAACGGGTGTCCACAGTGTGGCCATGGCCGCTGATGCATAGCAATGAAATGCGATTTTCGTATCACCCTATTGCATT
>JBCDHS010000096.1:0-4444 GCA_038749735.1 Planctomycetota bacterium | reverse complement strand
TTCTTCTCCTTCCTTCAGGTGGGCGGTTACCGCGGCGGCAATCCGGCCCACCCGAACTTCGTCAAAGCTCCGGCGGTCGCCGATGAAGGCCAGACTCCGGCGATCCCACCCAAACAAATGATCCGGCTGCTGGAGACCCCCAACGAAGAAACACCGATCGGGGTCCGCGACCAGGCCATCCTGGCGATGTTCGCTTACCTGGCCCTGCGGGTTGAGGAGCTGCACCTGATCAATGTCGGCAACATCCTCCGCGACGGCGAGCACACGATCGTGCGGATTAAGGGCAAGGGCAACAAGGATCGCAAGGGCGTGATCCCTCCCCTCGCCGCCAAGCCGGTCAACCGATGGATCGAGCTGGCGGGCATCCAGAACGATCGAGTCGGCCCCGTCTTCCGTCCTGGCGCCTCTCCACGCGGCCAAGGCCACGACGGGTTTGCTAGGAAGCGGCTGTCGGTCCGGGTCATTCAAGAACGGGTCAAGGCGTACTGCGAAGAAGTCGGCATTGATGAGACCGTCAGCGTCCACTCGCTCCGCGTGACGGCCGCGACCGAAGCCGACCGGGCGGGCATCGGGCTGACCGACATCCAGCACTGGCTGGGGCACAAGGACCCGCGCACAACACTCCGCTACATCCGGACCGGCCAAGAGCTGGATCGGAGCCCCGCCTACGTGATCCGGTTCGGCTAGAGCGTCTCTCAATCTGGCGTTCTGCTAGCTTGCCTTGATGGTTTAGGCTGGCTTGTTTGTTTAGCAAGGAGGCCGTCGATGGGAGCGGCGTATTCGTTGGACCTGCGAGAGCGGGTGCTGAAGGACCTGGACGCGGGGATGAGCAAGGCGTCGATCGCCCGCAACTACCACGTCTCGACCCGCTGGGTTTACAACCTGCAGAAGCAGCGGGAAGCGACCGGCCGCATCGCCCCGCGGCCCCATGCGGGCGGGCCGAAGCCGCTGCTCGCCGAGCACACCGAAAGGCTGCTTAAGCTGGTCGAAGAGCAGCCCGACGCCACGCTGCGAGAACTGCGGGACCGGCTGGGCGTGCCGGTGTCGATCAACACCGTCTGGAAGATGCTGAGGCGTCTGGGCGTGAGCTTCAAAAAAAGTTCTCAATGCCGCGGAGCAGGACCGGCCGGACGTCGCCGAGAAGCGGACGGCGTGGCGGTTCTGGCAGGCGCACCTCGACCCGCGGAAGCTCGTATTCCTCGATGAGACCGGTGCGAACACCAAGATGGCCCGCACCCACGGCCGGGCGATGCGTGGCCAGCGTGTCATCAACAAGGTCCCGCACGGCCACTGGAAGACGACCACGTTCCTGGGCGCGCTGCGGGCCGAGGGGATAACCGCCCCGCTGGTCGTCGACGGGCCGATGAACGGCGACGTCTTCCTCGGCTACATCGAGCAGCACCTGGCGCCAACGCTCCGGCCGGGCGACACGGTCATCATGGACAACTTATCGAGCCACAAGCGGGCCGGCGTCCGCGAGGCGATCAAAGCGGCCGGGGCTCACCTCGAGTACCTGCCGCCCTACAGCCCCGACCTCAACCCGATCGAACTCGCCTTCGCCAAGCTCAAGAAGCTGCTGCGCACGGCCGCCGCAAGAACCATCGAACAACTTGAGCAAGCCATCGACGCAACGCTCGAAAAGTTCTCCAACAAAGAATGCCTCAACTACTTCCGACACTGCGGGTACCGAGAACGGTAAATGGAGATATGCTCTAATAAAGTAACTACCACGAGGAAGTGATCGGTGGTCGCCGCTATTGGTGGCAGCCGATCGTGGTGGTCACCGCTCACTGGATATCGAACTTCGCCATGAGAACATGATCGGCGTTCGCCGATCATGGTGGGTATCGATCACGGTCGTTACTTCTCACAGCATCACGACGGCCGTCGTGAGGAAGCGATCGGTGGTCACCGCTCGCGGGGTAACGGAATACCGGCGGCCCCCGGCTTTAGAGCTGTGGTTAGCCACCATCGCTGGATAGGACGGGATCAGTGGACGCCAATCACTTGGTATTGGTGGCCACTGCTATTGGCGATCACCGCTCGTAGTTACCCCCCCACGGGATATCAGATGTCGCCGTGAGGAAGTGATCGGTGATCATAACTCTTGGCGGAGTTCCCTCGCGGTGGTCACCGCTCGCGGGCTAATGCCGGCCACGATGAGGACGTGATCGGTGGCCGCTGATCACGTGTTGCAGGCGGCCAACAGCCGTCGAGAAACGACGTCACAACACAACCTTTTGTTGCGAAAGGGGAGACGTCTGTAAAGATTTATCTACTATTGATTCATGCTACGAATCAATTCGCTCCAGAGCGTGGATGGCGCCAAAGAGTACTACACCACCGCCCTCAGGCACGAGTCTTACTACGCTGGTGAGCTTGAGTCTACCGGAGTGTGGGGAGGCCGCGGAGCGGAACACCTTGGCCTCGAAGGTGAAGTCACCCGCGACCAGTTCTTCAACCTGCTTGAAAACCGCGATCCGGTAAGTGGTGGTCAACTCAGCAGCCACACGCGATCCAACCGCCGGCCGGGCTGGGATTTCACCTTCTCGGTCCCCAAGAGCGTCTCGGTGGCAGCCGCTTTCACCGGTGACGAGCGGTTCAACAAGATCGTCCATGAAGCGGTTGACGAGACGATGGCGGAGCTGGAGCAAGACGTTCGCGTCCGTGTCCGCAAAGACGGCAAAGACGAAACCCGGCCAGGGGACGGGTTGATCTACTCGAAGTACCTGCACAAGACCACCAGGCCGACCGATCACAAGCTCGAAACGGTCGAACCCGATGCCCACTGGCATGTGCATGCGGTTGTCTCTAACCATTCGTACGACACCGTCGAAAAGAAATGGAAGGCCGCCGACATCGGCCAGGTGTGGAAAGATGCGAGCTACTACGAAGCCGCCTTCAACGCCCGAGTGAGTGAGAAACTGCGGAGTCTGGGCCTCAAGATCGAGCGGACCGACAGCAGGCGTTGGAAGATCGCCGGCGTGCCCGAAACGGTGCAGGCCAAGTTCTCCCGCCGAACCGCCGAGGTCGAGCAGGCCGCTGCCGAAATGGGACGTCTGACCGCCGAGCAGAAAGGCCGTCTCGGGGCATTGACTCGCCAGCAGAAAGAAACCCAAACCTCGCTCGAAGAGCTGCGTGCCTCCTGGATCGGCCGCCTCGACGCCGACGAGAAGGCTGCCGTCCGCGTTGCCCTACGGGGAGGCGTGAAAGCGCCCGAGGGGCCGAAGCCTCAGGAGTCCCTCGACCACGCGGTGTCGGGGGCGTTCGAGCGGAAGTCGGTCTTGAGCGAGAAGCGGTTGATGGAATCGGCCCTCCGGTACGGGGTCGCGAGCGTCACGGTGGAGGAAGCGTGGTCGGCGGCGAAGCGAGACGAGCGGGTGATCCGCCGGGAAGTCGATGGGGAGACGCTCGCCACGACGAAGGAGGTGCTCCACGAAGAGAAGCGGATGGTCGACTGGGCACGCCGTGGCAAGGGGTCCGCCACTCCCCTGGTGGGGGCGGAGAGGCCGATCGAGCGTGACTTCCTGAATAAGGGCCAGCAGGCGGCCGTCCGTCATGTGTGGGAGTCGAAGGACCGGGTGACGCTGATCCGCGGCGGGGCCGGCGTCGGAAAGACGACGCTGATGCAAGAAGCGATCCCGGCGATCCGTGAGCAGGGCGTTCACGTGCAGGTACTCGCCCCGAGCGCAGATGCCTCCCGCTCAACACTCCGCCAGGACGGGTTCCACGACGCCGACACGATCGCCAAATTTCTGGTCGACACCAAGATGCAAAACCGGGTCAAGAACGGCGTGATCTGGGTGGACGAGTCGGGCCTGGTCGGGGCTCCGACGATGGCAAGGCTCTACGACGTGGCCCAAGCCCAGGATGCTCGTGTCGTCTTGTCGGGCGACGTCCGCCAGCACGCCCCCGTTGAGCGTGGCGACGCGATGAAGTCGCTGGAGCGGCACGCCGGAATCATGCCGGCCGAGGTTAAAGACATCCAGCGGCAAAAGGGCCAGTACAAGGCGCTGGTCGAATCGATCGAGAAGGGGGACCAAGCGGGGATCACCGAAGGGTTCGAGCACCTAGCTGAGCGTGGGTGGGTCAAAGAAGTCGCCAGCGACGAGGACCGTTACGACGCCTTAGCCAAGGAGTACGCGAACAAGTCGGCCGGTCGGTTCCAGGTTCGCAATCGTAAACGTGCCAAGGAGGCCGAGAATCTGCCCGCTGGCAAGCAAAAGGTCCTCGTCGTAGCCCCGACCCATGCCGAGGGGCAGAAGGTCACTGAGCGGGTGCGTACGGAGCTTCGCGACCGCGGTCGCTTGGGAGAGGAAGAACAAGCGGTCGAGCGGTGGCGATCGCTGAACTGGGATGAGGCCCAGCGGTCCGATGCGGTCAACTACGAGGCCGGGCTGCGGGTCAAGTTCCGCAAGCCTGGCCACGGCGCCCGGCGTGGCGA
>JBCDHS010000095.1:0-4462 GCA_038749735.1 Planctomycetota bacterium | reverse complement strand
TCGTTCGACCTGCTGATGTCGCTCGACCCGGCGTGGTACTCGACGATGTTCGGCGTGTACTACTTCGCCGGGGCGTTCACCGCGGCGTTGTGCACCATGATCATCACGCTGATGCTCGGCCAAAAAGCCGGGTACTTCCCGGCGGTCACCACCGAACACTTCCACGACCTGGGCAAGCTGTTGTTCGCCTTCGTGTTCTTCTGGGGCTACGTCGGCTTTTCGCAGTTCATGCTGATCTGGTACGCCTCGTTCCCGGAAACCACCTACTGGTGGGAGATTCGGGGGATCACCTCGGTCTCGGGCGACGCGGTCAACCCCGCCCCGCCGACGTTTGCCGGCGGCTGGACGTTCCTGGCCTGGACGCTGCTGTTCGCCCACCTGCTGCTGCCGTTCGCGATCCTGCTGTCCAAGCACGTCAAGCGCAACCGCACCGCCCTGTTCACCATGGCCTGCTGGATGCTGACGCTGTGCTACATCGATATTTACTGGGTCACGATGCCCGCGTTCGCCAGCCCTGATTTCATCTTCGGCCTGCCGGAGATCGGCTGCGTGGTGGGCTGCGTGGCCATCATGCTGGCCGAAGCGCTGCGTCGGGCCTCGCGTGTGAGCCTGACCGCCCACCGCGACCCGCGGATGCACGAATCGCTGGCGTTGGACACAACGGCCTGGGCCCCGCTGTACTTCAAGCACTGACCCGCTCTTTCCCGCAACGCGGGATGGACTCAAGTCGGCGCGACGCCCCGGTTGGGGGCTAAAAACTGAGACACACCGGCCCCGGGTCATTGACCCGGGGCTACATTCGAGACTTTTGGAATTGGACTGACCGCATGGCCGTACCCACCACCCGAGAACTGAACGTCAAAGTGATCTTCGTGGTCACCATCGTGTCGGTGCTGCTCCTGGCGGCGATCATCTACGCGGCCCAGGCGGGCTTTTTCTACTTCCAAAACCAGCAGGAACTCGAGCAATACGCCAAAGGGGCCGAGCGGACCTACACCGAGACCGGCCTGCGGATGGACAACCTCGACTTGGCCCGGATGAAAGTAGAGCAAGCCGCCGAGTTGGAGCGTGAAGGCTCGGTGGACGTCCTGAACGCCGACGGCGAAGTCGTGGGCCAGGTCCAGATGACCCCGATCGATCAGGCGATGCAGCAGATCGTCGAACAATACGCAAAATAACTGGGGTTAACCCTAGTCGGACGGAGAAACGAGTCGTAGAGTTGAGATGGCCCGTGGTGGTGGATGCCCGGGCCGATCACCCAGTTGAACGCTGAACGAGCCATGCCCGCGATCGAATCGCCCATCTCGACGCCTCGCCCCCGTGCCGGGGCCGACCGGCCCGGCCGACCCCGTTGGGGTTCGGCCCGCGGGCTGGCGTGCGGAATCGCGTTGCTGGCGGGCGTGTTCGCGTCGTCGGCCTTCGGGCAATCGCGGGTCGGGCCCAACCCGTTGGGCAACGCGGCGGCCCCGATGCCGCCCGAAGTCGTGGCGGTGGCCGAGAACGGCGTCGAGCAGAAGATCGGCAACATTTTGCCCCTGGGCACCCCGTTCGTTGACCAAAATGGCAAGCCTGTGAAGCTCGGCGATTATTTCGACGGCGATAAGCCCGTGATCCTCGAATTCGCCTACTACGACTGCCCGCTGCTGTGCCCGATGATGATGAGCGGGATCATCGACGCGACGCAGCGGGTCAACGGTATCGAGTTCAACGACATGGGCCAAGCGGTCAACCCCGAAGCGTCGGGTGACTGGCTGCCGGGCCGGGATTTCGTGCTGCTGACCATCAGCATCAACCCGGATGACAACCCCGTGTCGGCGTTGCAGAAGCAGGACGAACTGGTGCAGCGGTTTATGCGGCCCGGCGATGATGGTTTCGAGGCGACTCCGCTGAGCGAAGCGGTCCGCGAGGGCTGGCATTTCTTGACCGGCCGCGAAGTCGACATCAAATGGGCGGCCGACGCGGCGGGGTTCAACTACGCCGCCGTGCCCCAGACCAACGACTTCGCCCACGCCGCGGTGCTGACGTTTGTCTCGCCCGACGGCGAGATCACCCGCTACCTGCCGGGCCACGTGTACCCCCAGCGCGACTTCCGCATGGCGTTGGTCGAGGCGTCGCAGGGCAAGCAGGGCTCGTTCTTCGATATGATTTTGCAGCTTTGCTACAACTACGACGACTCGGCGGGGACTTACACCGCCGACGCCCTGGCGCTGATGAAGCTCGGCGGCGCGGTCACGCTGGTGACCCTGATCGCGATCATCGGCGGGATGTTCTACTTCGAGAGCCGGCGGCGCGGCCGATTATCGGACGACGCCGGCGTGGAGCCCGATGCAGCGTAACTTGGCCCCATAAGCAAAATTTGAGCTGGTTTTTAAAAAAATATTGCGAATTTCCGGGGGGAACGCGTCGGCTGGCCGACTAGGATAAATACTAAGGTTTACACCATGACACTCGCTTTTCTTTCTGAATTCTTCCAGTGGGTCAACGCCCCGTGGATGCCCGAGGACGCCGGCGGCTTCTCGGACAACGTCGATGCGCTCAACGGCTTCGTCCTGGTGGTCTGCTACTTCTTCTCGTTCCTGATCGGCGGGCTGATGATCTGGTTCTCAATCAAGTACCGCCAGACCGACAAGAACGAAGTCGCCAAGGGCATCACACACTCGACGCCGTTGGAGATCGCCTGGACGCTGCCGCCTTTGGTGATCGTGCTGATCATCTTCGCCGTCGGTTTCACCGGCTACTTGGACATGTCCACCGCGCCCAAAGCGGGCAACGCCTACGAAATCCGGGCGGTGGCAAACAAATGGGACTGGAACTTTTACTACCCCAACGGAGCGGTCAGCAAGAAGCTGTACGTTCCCTCGGATCGGCCGACCAAGCTGACTCTTGAATCCGTTGACGTCTTACACAGCCTGTTCATCCCCGCGATGCGGGCGAAGAAAGACGTGGTGCCCGGCCGATTCAACCAGATGTGGTTCCAGCCTGATGCCAGTGTGGTCTCTGCCACAGAACCTGAAAAAGGCTTCATCCTGCACTGCACCGAATACTGCGGCCAGGGCCACTCAAAGATGAACACCGAAGTGGTCGTGGTCCACGCGAGCCTGTGGGAAGATAAGCTCGAAGAACTCAATATCTGGAATCCAGGTGAAATGACCCCGGTGCAACTCGGCAAACAGCTTCACGAAGCCAACTGTGCCAGTTGCCACTCAGTCGATGGCGGACGCGGGACCGGCCCCACATGGAAAAACCTATACGGTAAACAAAACTATCAGATGGAAGTCGGCGAAGACGTAGATGTCGTGGATATCAACTACATCTACGAATCGATCCGCTACCCCAACCGACGGAAAGCGGCGGGATGGGGAGCGGGCAACATGAGTGCTTACGCTGAGGGTGTCATCAAACCTGGCGACGTGTACGCCATTGTCGAATACATGAAAACCATCGCACCCGAAACTTATCCGCAAGGCGCGGACCTCACGGCCTTCCCCGAAGAATATAAGGGTGAAGAACCACTTAACGACGGTGACTTCGAATAGTCCGTGCTGACTCGCGTAGCTATACGTCGCTCGGCCTGAACAACTCAAGACTCGGAACCAAAGTACCCCCCACCGCCGACGGCATGATTCGCTCGGCGCAGCAGAGAAGTGAAGGACAAACACCATGTCTGTCATCCCCAACCCCGCCCCCGGCGACGTCGTCACCGAGAAGAAGCCGTCGCTCCAACAACCCCACGGCGACAACTACATCAACCACGGCAAGGGCTTCCTGTCGTGGGCGTTGACCATCGACCACAAACGCATCGGCCTGATGTACATGGTCGGCGTGCTCGCGGCGTTCTTCATCGGCGGCGTCATGGCGATCGCTCTGCGGACCGAACTGCTGCTGCCCGGCCCGACGCTCATGTTCTGGGCCAAGTCCGACGCCCAGCTCAACAGCAACTGGCAACTCTACAACCAGCTGTTCACCGTCCACGGGGCGGTGATGGTGTTCATGTTCATCATCCCCGCGATCCCGGCGATCCTGGGCAACTTCGTCCTTCCGATCATGCTCGGGGCCAAGGACGTGGCGTTCCCCAAGCTCAACCTGCTGAGCCTCTACTGCTGGATCGGCGGGTCGATCTTCTTCCTCTGGATCCTCTTCGGCGGCATCGTCGGCACGTTGTTCGGCATCCAGGACATGCCCTGGTTCTTCCCCAAAGGCCTCGACACCGGCTGGACGTTCTACACCCCGTATTCCACCACGACCAACACCGGCGTGATCCTCGGCACGCTGGGCGTGTTCATCCTCGGCTTCTCGTCGATCCTCACCGGCGTGAACTTCATCGCCACCATCCACATGCTGCGTCCCAAGGGCATGGGCTGGGGCAAGCTGCCGCTGGTGCTCTGGGCGCTGTACGCCACGTCGATCATCCAGATCCTCGCGACGCCCGTGCTGGCGATCACGGTGCTGCTGCTGCTCGCCG
>JBCDHS010000094.1:0-4753 GCA_038749735.1 Planctomycetota bacterium | reverse complement strand
CCGAGTACATCAACGCCCACAACGCCGCTCCCAAGCCGATCATCTGGACCGCGTCTGCCAACGACATCCTCGCCAAAGTGAAGCGGGCGCAGAAAGTGGCAAATAAGTTATAAACCGTTAGGCGGGGACCAGTAGCGCTGCTCGGCAAAGGGGTCCATGGTCGGCCGTTGTTGGCCAAAGTTCGTTTCGCGTTCGTAGAGCCGGGCGATGCGGAGCAGGCGTTTTTCGTCGAAGGCCTTGCCGATGAACTGCATGCCGATGGGAAGTTGCCTGCCGTCTTCCTCGGCGAACCCGCCGGGGACCGACACGGCGGGGATGCCCGCGAGGTTGGCGGTGACAGTGTAGATGTCGTTCATGTACATGGCCAGTGGGTCGTCGGCTTTCTCGCCGATCTTAAAGGCCGGGCCGGTCGTCGTCGGGCACAGGATCGTGTCGCAGTGTTGGAACGCGGTCTCGAAGTCGCCGGCGATCAGTCGGCGGACCTTCAGGGCGCGGTTGTAGTAAGCGTCGTAGTAGCCCGAGGACAGGGCGTAGGTGCCGAGCATGATCCGCCGCTTGACCTCGTTGCCAAAGCCCTCGGCCCGGGACTGGCTCATCAGGTGCTGGATCGCGTTCTCGCCCTCGGGGGTCGGCTCGGTGGTGCGGTGGCCGTAGTGCACGCCGTCGTACCGGGCGAGGTTGGACGAGGCCTCCGCGGTCGCAACGATGTAGTAGCAGGGGATACCGTACTCGGTGTGCGGCAGGTCGACCTCGACGATCTGGGCGCCGAGCTTCTTGTAGATGTCGAGGGCCTCATTGAAGGCCTTGGTCACGGCCGGATGGTTGGCCGACTCGTCGAGGTACTGCTTGGCGATGCCGATGCGCAGCGGGCCCTGGCCGAGGTCGGCGTCGATGTCGTGCAGGTCTTGGGGGACATCGATCGCGGCGCTGGTCGAGTCCCGCGGGTCCTTGCCGAACATGATCTGGCTGAGCAGGGCGGTATCGGCGAGGGTGCGGGTGAAGGTGCCGATCTGGTCGAGGGAGGAGGCGAAGGCGACGAGCCCCCAGCGTGAGTTTCGGCCGTAGGTCGGTTTGAACCCGACGGTGCCGGTGATGGACGCGGGCTGACGGATGGACCCGCCGGTGTCCGAGCCGAGGGTCGCTGCGGCGAGGTCGGCGGCCATGGCGGCGCTCGACCCGCCGGACGACCCGCCGGGCACGCGGCTGGTATCCCAGGGGTTTTTTGATGTGCCGAAGGCCGAGTTCTCGGTCGACGAGCCCATGGCAAACTCGTCCATGTTGGTCTTGCCCAGCACGACGGCGCCCTCGGCCTCAAGCTTGGTCACGACCGTGGCGGTGAAGGGCGATCGGTAGTGCTCAAGGATCCTGGAGGAACATGCGGTCGTGCCCTGGGTGTGGCACATGCAGTCCTTGATCGCGATGGGGACGCCGGCCAGCCGGCCGGTGACCTCGCCGGCGTCCACCGCGGCGGCGCGCTGCTTGGCCTGGTCGATGATTAACTCACGGTAGGCGTTGAGCGCGGTATTGTGCCGATCGATACGGGCGAGGTAGGCGTCCAGGACATCCGTCGCGGAGGCCTTGCGGTCGGCGATGGCGTCACGCAGCGTGATCAGGCAGGTCGTGGTCGGGTCCATGGGTCCAGTCGGCGGCGGCGGTTGGGCGGGTCAGGGCAGGCGAGATGAGCCGGTCGGTTTACGCTCCCCCGCCATCGCCCAACACCTTCGGGACTTTAAAGTAGGGCGGGTCGGCATCCGGGGCGTTTGCCAAGGCGGATTGATTCGCCATCCCCTGATTCTCCCGGTCGCTTCGCAAGACATTGACCTGGTCCAGGGCGTGGGGCATGGGCCTGACCCCTTCGACGTCGAGTTCTTCGAGCTTGCCGATGTAGCCGAGGATCGACGCGAGCTGCTCGGTGTAAAGGTTTACCTCGTCGTCGGTGAGACTGAGTCGGCTGAGCTTGGCCGCGTGGCGCACGGCGTCTTCGCTGATGGTCGGGTTAGACATGCGGGCAGGATACCGGCCGGGGTCACCGCCCGCCAACCTAACGCTTGCGGGTAGGCTCGGTTCTGTTATAAAGGATTTGTAAAAAGTTTCGATTCCACCGCCACGTTTTCTTGCCTGTCCCAGATGATGTGTGCGACAATTTTCCAGGGAGGCCATCGCTCATGGCGACCATCCAGTTCAACTGCCCCGCCTGCGGCCACCACTACAAGGTCCCGGCATCCGCGGCCGGCCGTAAGGCCAAATGCAAAGCGTGCGGCGCACCGATGAAGGTCCCGACCCCGGGCTCTGAACCCGATGACGGGATCGAGCTTCTGGATGATGAGCCGGGGTCTGGTCCTAGCCCGACACGTGCTGCGTCTGGGTCTGTTGAGAAGCGAGAGCGTCCCGCCGAGCCCGAAAAGCGCGAGTCCGCCGACCTATCGTCACTCTATGCGGCCGACGCCGAAGAGACGGTAGATGCCACCGGTTCGGCTGCGGGCGAGTCGTTCGACTTTAGCGCCGCATCGGGCCAGGGGTCGAGGCCGCGCTCTGCTTCGCGTTCCAGGCCAGCCAAGAAACAGGGCGGACTGCCGATGCCGCTATTGATCGGGGCGGGGGGTGGAGCAGCTTTGCTGCTGATTCTGGTGATCGTTCTGGTGGTGGTCGTTGCCGGCGGGGGTGAGGACGAGCCGGAGAGCCCGGGCCTCACCGCGGGCACGATTAACAACTCAAATACGGCCGCGAGCCGCAATAGCTCGGACCGCGAGCCGGAGAAACCTTTTCGTATTGCTGGGCCTGATAACGATGGGCCGTCCGCAGAAGCTGAGCAAGACGAACCGATCGACGGGCCTATTGAAGAACCGGAGGAGGTGCTGCCCGAGTTTATTGACTTGCCGGATGACGATCGTGGGTTGACGGATTGGACGATCCGGGTGGACCCGGCGGTCGCAGAGGCGGCGCGTCAACTGCCCCGCGCCGGGGTCGTCTTTACCGCACCACCCAGCTGGACCGAGCGATCTAAACCCGTCGAGGCAGACGGGCCGCAGCTTTCGGACCAGGTGGCACACTCGCCGGACGAGACCATCGAGATCTCGGTGATCGTCGGCAAGTACGGCACCAACCGGCCGCCGAAGTGGCCCCGGATGATGACCATGGAGCGGGCCCCGGAGGGTTACTCCGACGACGACCTGCTGTTTGGCAAGTCCGAGGCGTTCCGCGGGCCCAATCGGTTTATGCTCGTGCCGGATCGTGTTGCCGAGCCGGTGACCTTTGGCACGTTGTTTGGCGGCTACCGCTTTATGCGGTTTGTCATGCAGGGCCAGCGGGCCGACAACCGCGAGGCCCGGGTTATCCACTACCTTGGCACGATCGGCGGGTTGTACCTGCACATCATGATCACCGGTGAGCAGGCGGACGAGGCGGCGATGGCCGAGGCCGAGTGGATCGCCCGGTCGGCGCGGCTGATGACCGAGTCGGGGCTGACCGCGTTTGCCCGCAAGACGCCGCTGTTCCAGGACTGGCTGCGGTCCAGCGGCCTAAAGGTCCCGCGTGTGGATGACCTGCCTCCGGTGGCCTCGTCAACGCCTTCGGTTTGGCCGGGCTTCGCGGATGGCTCGGATTTCAAGGCGATGATGATGATGGCCGGTTCGGCAGGTCCGGTCCGTAGCCCCTACCGGATCGCTCCGCCGTCCGGGCTGGTCCATGCCGCATCGAGTCGGCTGGCCGTGCGGTGGCAACCCAATGAGCACGGGCTGTGGATGGCCATGGAAGTGGTCGATCTCGGCAGCCGCTGGCGCCGCGTCGAGAGCCCGCTGCTGGGCGATGACCTGGCCATGATCTCCGGACGCGAGCAAGGCCTGCCCCCCGGGACCCAGACCAAGCAGATGCAGATCAACGGCCTGACCGTCTTCCGCGTGCTCCCTCCCGACTCCCCGGCGATGGATGTCCGTGAGGTGTTTTATGTTTCGCTTGACCACGGCATGCTTGTGACCGTTCGCGGCCGCTACGCCAAGGACCGCCCCGACGATTTGGCTCGGCTCGATGCCGCGGTGCAGACGCTCGGCAAGCGCTAGGGGCCGTGTCACGAGGCCAACCCATGCGACCAACCTGTCGTTGCGGTACCGTATCGCGATTCCGCTTACCCGTTAGGTCCTTTGCCATGCCCGATGCCGCTTTGTTGGTCTGCTTCGACAACCCCCAGCCCCAGCGCGAGTACCTCATCGAGCACGTCTCGGAAGAGTTCACCAGCGTCTGCCCCGAGACCGGCCACCCCGATTTCGGCGCCGTCACACTGCAGTATGTGCCCCGCCACCGCTGCATCGAGCTCAAGAGCCTCAAGCTCTACCTCCAGAGCTTCCGGAATGAGGGGATCTACTACGAGGCGGTGACGAACAAGATCGCCGACGACCTGACCCAGGCGATGGACCCCGTCTGGATGCAGATCACCACGGACTGGAACGGCCGGGGCGGCATCCGCTCGACGGTCCGCGTCGAGGTGGGTGGCCCGGGCCAAGGGGGGGCGGCGGCGGGCCTGATCGACGACGATGACGAAGAATTTGATTCCCCCCGAGCGGGCGGTCGGAGATACGATTAGATATAGGCCTACGCGGCAGATGGGTTGCGCTGTTTGCACGGTCCCCCCCGGTGCCGGACCAGTCCTGACTCCCTTGTGGCTATCGATCAGTTTTAGAGCGGCGTGCGTCAATAATGGCAGTTGCCGCCTTGCTCCCACTCCCTTCCAGGGAGAGGGCGGGGGTGAGGGGCGAGGCGT
>JBCDHS010000093.1:0-5036 GCA_038749735.1 Planctomycetota bacterium | reverse complement strand
CTCGTCCTGGTGCAGGCCCATGAGGCCGACCTCGCCGGTGCCGGTGAGATAACCTTCGACAGATTTATAAACTTCTGCAACTCCGATTGAATTAGCTCCGAGGTCTAGTGCCAGCGTTTCTAGTCGTTTATCAAGATCAGACACTGTATAGGCCTGGTCGCGCCCGCCGGGGAAGAACCCGGTGCCGACCATGCAGTCTTCTTTGACGAGGACGGGGACGGACATGGCCTTGAACCCGTGGTCGTTGACCATGAAGTTGAAGGCGTACTGGAGGATGGCGTTGTGCAGGCGCATGCCGTCGCCGGTGAGGATGTAGGAGCGCGAGCCGGCCATCTTGACGCCGCGTTCGAAGTCGAAGAGGCCGAGGGCTTCGCCGAGCTGTATGTGGGACTTGGGTTTGAAGCCACGGTTTTCTTCGAACGATTTCGATGGATCGAACCCGCCTTCGGCGTGCCAGGTGCGGAGCTCGATGTTGTCATCCGAGCTCGTGCCGACGGGGACATCGGGGTCGGCCGGCTGAGGGACGCTGAGCCAGATCGCTTCGCGCCTGGCCTCTAGGTCGCGGACAGCTTCATTAAGCTCGGCCTCGCGGGTCTTGTTCTGCTCGGCCTGTTGCTTGAGTCCATCGACCTGTGCCAGTAAAGCCTGCTTCTCATCGTCTGGGGCCTTTTTGAGCCGACCCATCAGCGGGCCGATCTGCTTGCTGGCCTGGTTTTTCTTGGCGACGAGGTGTTGAAGCTCGGTTTGCGCGGCGCGCACCTGCGCGTCCAAGTCCAGCAGGCCTTCGATATCCGCGTGTGTCTGTTTCTCGGCGGCCCCCCTGCGGTACTTGTCGGGGTCGGCGCGCAGGTCTTTGAGGTCGATCATGGTGGGCGTAGTGTAGCGAGTCGTGTTGCGACGACTGCCGTAGCGCTTGGCGGCGATAGGGTTTTGATGCAGATTCTGGTGGTTTACGACCGTCCACACGGGAAGCCAAGACGATCGGCTGATTACGCCGCGCGGCCCATGAATCTTGAGGCGATCGAGCCGAGCCTTTGCCACTTGAGCTGGGTGGCGAGGTGGCGCAGGTGTGGGTCTTCGGGGCTGAGCTGGATCGCGCGTTGTAGGCAGACCCGGGCGCGGTCGGTATCGCCCACGTGCAGGTACTCGACGACCAGTTGCTGGAGCGCGGCGGTGTTGCTGCGGTCGAGCTTGCAGGCCCGTCGGCAGTCGGTGATGGCCTGGGCGTGGCTGCCGACGGCCGCGAGGGCGACGCCACGGATCTGCAGGAGGCGGGACAGCCCGGGGGCGTCATCGACGAACATGTCGTCCAGGCCCTCGGCCATCGGGGTGAGCAGGGCGATCGCGTGGTCGTATTGTTCTGCTTCGACCAGCAGGCGGGCGGTCTGGAGCACCTGTCGGCCGTCCTGCCCGCCGACGCTCAGTTCCGCGATGAGGTGATCGATGCTCGCGTCTTGTTCACCGCGCTCCCGGGCGGCCAGCGCCAGTCCCAGCCGGACGCCGGGTCGGTTCGGCTCGATGCGTCGGGCGGCCTCAAAGGCTTGCTCGGCTTCTTCGGGCTTGCCGAGCTTGAGCGCGGTATCACCGAGCAGGTGGTGGGCCCGGGCGTTGTGGGGCGCGAGCGACACGGCGGTACTCAGGTAGCCTGCGGCCGGCTCGGTCTGGTCCATCTCCAGCAGCAGTGCGGCGAGTTCGAGGGTCGTCTCGACATCGGTCGGGTCGCAGAGGACGTGGTGTTCGAGGTGGTAGCGGGCCTGGGTGTATTCGCCCAGGTACCAGTGGGCGCGGCCGAGGTTGGCGTGGGCCAGTGGGTGGTGACGGTCGAGTTCGAGCACGCGTTGCCAGCACCAGGCGGCGCGGGGCAGCTGGGCCTGGGTCGCCATCGCGTGGGCCAGGTGGTCGTAGCAAACCGGGCAGTCCGGGTCGGACTGTTGGGCGAGGTAGAACATGACCTCGGCCTGGTCGTACTCGCCGAGCTGGGTGTACGCCGCGATGCGGTGGCAGTAGCTGGCGTGGTTGTCCGGGTCCAGTTCCTGAACCTTCTCGAAGTTCTGGATCGCGTCGACGCTCTGCATCAGGCGGACCTGGTTGATGCCCAGGTGCAGCAGGGCTTCGACGTCATCGGGCCTCTGGTCGAGGACGGCCTGGTAGCTGAGCGCGGCTTCATGGAACCTGCCCAACGCGTCCAGCGTCAGGCCCAGGCCGAAGAGCCACTCGGGCTGGTCGGGGTTGACCGCGAGCGCCTTGCGCAGGTCCCGCAGGGCGTGCTCCCAGCGGCCTGCCTCGTAGTGCCGCCAGGCGCGGGCGGCGTTTTCTTCGGCGAAGGTCCAGTCGTTCATGGGGATCCGGCATGTGGGTGCGGACACGTATCCGCAGGGCGTATCGGCGGGAATAAAGCGCGAGTTGGGGGGTGGCGGGAAAAACGTTGTGCGATCCCGGCAGATCGGAACGATATGATGCTAAAGCCGGGTGTTGTGGCAAAGCCCGAGACAGCGTCTTTCCCTTGACTTTCCTGCGAGAACCGCGTGGTCGATCGATCCCGACAACCTGTTATCCCCGGTGCTGGCCGTGAAAAACCGGCGGGTCGGCTGTTGTACGCGATGGCGCTGAGCCTGGGGTTATCGGTGCCGGTCTGCCCGCTCGTGGCCGCACAGGACGAGGCCCCGGTCGTGGTCCGGCGTGACCTGCAGGGGGAGGTCGGCGATTCGTTCGAGGTGCTCACTGCGCCGGGCACCGATCTTTCTCAGCGGACCGAGGCGGCGCTGCGTCTGATCGCGATCGAGAGCGACCAGGCGACGCTTGCCCTAGCGGCCACGCTTGGCCCGCGTTACCCCAGCGAGGTCTGGCGGGCGACGCTGGACGCGCTGGTGACGACGCGCAACGATCTGCCGAGGCGTGAGATGCCGGGCGTGATCGCGGGGATGCGGACGCGCCTGCCGGCCGAGATCGAGCAGAACTGGGCCGCCGCCCTGGGCCGGTACGAGATGGAGTCGATCGCAAGGGAACTCGAGGCGGTAGCCGAGGACCGCCGCGCGACCCTTGAGCAGCGCCGCCTGGCTATCCTCGCCCTGGGCGAGCACCGCCGGGCGTACTCGGCGGAGGTGCTCGTCGGCCTGACGAACCTCAACGAGCTGGAGGCGGTGCAGAACTGGGCGTTTGATGCGCTGGCCAACCTCAGCCACCAGCCTCATCTGGGCCGGGACCGCAAGCAGTGGGCCGAGTGGTGGGGCAAGGCCCGCGGCCTGGGCGCAACCGACTGGCAACGCCAGCTCCACGAGAACCTGATGCAGCTCACCGCCCAGCAGCGGGCGATGGACCAACAACTCCGCGAAAGGTTGATCCGGTCTCAGCAACAGCTATACCGCAACACCCGGGCGGAAGACAAGCCCTCGGTGCTGGCCTCGATGCTGCGCGACCCACTCGCGGCGATCCGCGACCTGGGGCTGGAGATCGCGCGGCAGCGCGCGGAGGACGGGCAGGTCTTTACCGAGCCTTTGATGGCCGAGCTTCGTCATCGCTTGAACGATGAACAGGCGCGCATCCGTGAACAGTCGGCGACCCTGCTGGGCCAACTGCTGGACGCCGACGCGGCGGACGCGATGGCGTCGCGTCTGGCCGAGGGGCTGGAGAGCGTCGCGTCGGTGCAGCGGCAATATCTGCTGGCTCTGGCGCGGATGCCCCGGGAAGCGGCGATCGAGCCGGTTTTCGAGATGCTCACCGACCGTGCGGTGCAGACCGAAGCGGCGGCGGCGATGGCGGCGATGATCCGGGCTGAGCTGGTCCCCCAGGCGGTCCGGCGTCGGGTCCGGGCGCAGGTGCGTGAGGCATTGGGCGCGGTGCAGGTGCCTCAGCCGGAACTGGTCACCCTCATGGGCCAGGTGCTTGAGCCGGACGACGATGACTGGGACCGGATCGAGGGCTGGCTGGACATCGCCGACGACCGCGTGCGTGACGCGGCCGCGCGTGCCTGGGCCGAGAGCGGTCGGCCGCTGCTCGTGCTGGCCGAACGCATCGAGGACCCGGTTGTCCGCCCCATCGCGCTGCTGGCGATCCGAGACCACGGTCAGCGGCAGGTCACGCTCCTCGCGATCGCGCTGCGCCGGCCCGAGGTCGATGAGAACAACCGCTGGCTCGACGCGATGGTCAGCATGGCGCCGCGCGTCTCGCCCACCGCCCTGCTCGAGGTCATCGACGAACTCGAGAAAGACGAAGACGCCACCCGCAACGTCCGCGAGCTGATGCTGACCAAGGCGATCGACCAGGCCGCCCGCCCCGACCCACCGACCGAGGCCTATCTCCGCCTGCTGCTCACCCGCGCCCGCACCCGGCCGCTGACCGACGCGGCCGAGCTGGTCGTGCTCGACTACGAGGCCGTCCTGCCCCACCTCGAACTGCTCAGCGAGACCGACACCGACCGGACCCTCCGCGGGCTGACCGCCGCCTACCTCGCCAACGATCGGCTGGACGAGGCCTTCGCCACCGCCGAGAAGGTCCTGGTCAGGGGCGACGGCTCGCTGACCGCCGGCGCAAGTGAAGACCCGCTGGTCGAGGTCTTCCTCAGCAGCGCCCGCCGATCGTTGGAGCTGGACCGCACGGACCTGGCCGTCCAGATCCTCGGCTCGCTCCGGGAGCTGCTTGGAGGCGGGATCACCCCCGAGGCCGGCCAACGCTTCAGCGAACTTCAGGACAACATCGAAGATGTCGAACGCATCCTCCGCGCCCAGAACGACAACGGCAATGACGAGACTGTGGAATAATGAATCGTTTCGGCATTACATCGCTGATCCTCCTGACCCTCGTCGGCTGCGCCGCCTCGACGGAACAACGCCTGGACCAGTGGCGTGCCGAATCTCCCTTCGCGTGGCAGGGTGGTGATGGCGAGTCTGCCATCCGTGCACTAGGCAGTACGGACATTCATCCCCGTCTTGCATGATCGCCGATGGCTCTGATTTAGCCACGGAGGGCGACCATGCGACGGCGACACGAACTCACGGACGAGCAGTGGGAAAAGATCAAGGACCACCTACCCGGCAAGG
>JBCDHS010000092.1:0-5370 GCA_038749735.1 Planctomycetota bacterium | reverse complement strand
GCAGGCAGTTGCCGCGTTTTTCGGTACCGATGAAGGGATCGACGAGCGCCGTGAGATCATCGGTCGCCGGAGCGGATTGCCGGGGCGGCGGGGTTGACGCGGAGTGGCTTGGCCTGGGCATGGGCATGCGTGGGTGGGATCGGGTGGGGTGGCTACATGCAAGTCTACGGCTCGGCCCGGCGGTCGGGCTGTAGCCAGGGAGCGCGGGTCCGCTGCCGGAACGTTTTAAGCTGCTGCCGCAGGTCGCTTAGAGTATCGCTCATACCGGGGCCGTCGCAGTGGTTGCGGACTTGCCGAGGGTCGTCTCGGATGTCGAACAGTTCCTCGGGCTGCCGCCAGAGCAGGGAGTCGATGATGCGTTGGCCCGTGGGTGTGAGCCAGCGGTCGCCGAAGGGGTTGGATACCGGCCCTCGGGGGTAGTCGGCAAACATGTAAACAGTCATGTCCCAAACCAATGCCTGCGGGGCAGACCTTCCGGGTTGATCGGTCGGTGTTTTCACCGGAGGTGCGGCAGGGGGAGGAGTTGTTCGGGGGTCAGTTGGTCTGTACGCATGGGCTTCATCCTGCGATCGGGGTCGGGGTAAGGGATGGCCGAGAGCAAGACCTTCGTGTACTCGTGCTGGGGGTGGCTGAAGACCTGCTCGGCGTCGCCCAATTCGACGATTCGGCCGCGATACATCACCGCGACACGGTCGCAGACGTGCCGGACGACCGAGAGGTCGTGGCTGACAAAGATATAGGTCAGGCCCATTTCCTGCTGGAGTTCTTTGAGCAGTTCGAGGACCTGGGTTTGGACCGAGACATCCAAAGCCGAGACCGCTTCGTCGGCGACGACCAACGACGGACGCAGGATCAGGGCACGGGCGATGCCGATCCGTTGGCGTTGCCCACCGGAGAATGCGTGAGGGTAGCGAGACATATGGGCGGGTTCGAGGCCCACGCGCCGGAGCATTTCAGCGACGCGGGTGCGGATGTCTCGCCGCGAGCCTAAGCCGTGTATACGCAGCGGTTCGCCGACGATATCCCCAACGGTCATCCGCGGATTGAGCGAGGCGAAAGGGTCCTGGAAGATCATCTGCATCTGCCTGCGCAGGGGCGTTAACTGACGCTCGGGAAGCGTAGCCAGGTCTAGGGGCGCTTCCTCCGTGTCGGGGTGGAGCAGAACTTGGCCGGACGTCGGGGTCAGCGCCCGCAGGACGCATCGAGCGCAGGTGGTCTTCCCGCTGCCCGACTCTCCGACGATGCCCAACGTCTCGCCGCGGTACAGGTCGAAGCTCACCCGATCGACCGCAGAGAAGTACGAAGGAGGCCGGCGGCGGAACGGGTTGAGCGGTACCGGTTCGCCGGGCTTCTTGACGAGGAAGCGTTTGGTCAGGCCGCGTACCTGCAGCAGCGTCGGGCTGGACGCGGCCGGCTCGTCGGCCGGGCGAGGCGTGGGGGTTGGGGGCGGAGTCGTGATCATGCGGTCACCGCCTCGGATTGTGGCCAGAGCAGAACCTGGTGATCGGGCCCGATCTCTTGCATGCAGGTACCACGAGCATCGGCACGCCAATCGCCTCCGGGCGGGTCCATGCTCCACCCCTCCGGCAGCGGCAAAGTGTTGTCGGACTTAAATGGGGCTTCGTCGCCGGGGTTATCGAGGCGGGGCATCGCCGAGAGCAGTCGACGGGTGTAGGGGTGCGCGGGGCGGTGGTAGAGCGTGCGTACGTCGGCGGTCTCGACGATCAATCCCTGGTTCATGACGACCACACGGTCGGCGATTTGGGCAACGACGCCCAAGTCGTGGGTGATAAAAATCACGCTCGCGCTGATCTGGTATTTGAGTTCGTTGATCAACTCGAGCACCTGCGCCTGGACGGTCACATCCAGCGCCGTCGTAGGTTCGTCGGCGATCAACAACTCGGGCCGACACACCAACGCCATCGCAATGACTACGCGTTGCCTCATACCCCCGGAGAACTCGAAAGGGTACTGCCGCATGCGGGTCTCGGGTTCGGGGATACCGACCGAGGCGAGCATACGCGTGGCTTCAGCCCAAGCCTGGGCCTTGTTCATCTGCCGGTGAATCCGTAACGCTTCGCTGACCTGGTTGCCGATGCTGTGCACCGGGGACAGCGCGGTCATGGGTTCCTGGAAGATCATACCGACCTTACCTCCGCGCACCTCGAATAGCCGCGGGTCGCGTTCGTCGATGACCGCGAGGTCGATCTCGGGGCCGTTTTGCGGCCGGAAAAGAATCGACCCGCCCTCGATCACTCCAGGTTTCTGGATGAGCCGCAAGATGGAGTAGCTGGTGACACTCTTACCGCTGCCCGACTCGCCGACCAGAGCCACGGTCTGGCCGCGGGGCACGTCGAAGCTGTTGCCGCGTACCGCGTGGGTGGTGCCGTCAAGGGTGCGGAAAGCCACCTCCAGATCACGCACGCTCAAGATGTTGTCAACGGTGTCGCTCATTACGATTGCTCAGCGAGACGAATACGGGTCCGCCGCGTCCCTCATCCCATCGCCCACAAAGTTAAAACTCATGACCGTCACCACGATGAACACCACCGGAAGCAGCAGCCACGGGTAGAAGCGTACCGCCTTGACGTCCAAGCAGTCTTGGAGCATGACGCCCCACGACACGACCGGAGGCCGCAGCCCCAAGCCTAAGAAAGATAGCGTCGTTTCGCCCAAGATCATCATCGGAATGCTCAGCGTCAGAGCCACGAGGATGTGGCTTATGAACCCGGGGATCAGGTGGCGGAAAAGCACCCGGCCGTGCGACGCGCCCAGCAGCCGGGCCGCGACGGCGTAGTCTTCTTCACGCAGCGACAAGATCTTACCGCGGACCACGCGGGCCAACCCGGTCCAGTTAAGGAGTGACAACGCCACGGTGATGGCGAAGTACACCGTCAGCGATGACCAGTCGGGCGGGAACACCGCCGCCAGCGCGAGCCACAGCGGCAACTGCGGCAGCGCGTTGATGATCTCGATGACGCGTTGGATGGCCGTATCGGTCCGCCCGCCGACGTAGCCAGAGATACCCCCCACGACCATGCCGATGACGAACGTGCACGCCACCCCGATCAGCCCGATCGACAGCGAGACCCGCGCCCCGATGACAATGCGGCTGAAAATACACCGGCCGAAGCGGTCCGAACCCAGCGGGTACCACGCATCGACCACGCCGGCCTCCTCGGCAAGCCCCAGCACATCGGCCGCGTCCCGGTCCACGCCGATCAGCCGGGTCCGCATCGGAATCAACCCCATCAGTTTGTAGGGCTCGACCGCGGGCAGCAATCGCAGCGGCAGGACGCGTTCGTCGTCGATCAAGTACTGCTTACGCAGAGTCACCGGGTCGATTTCCTGCACCCGGAGCGACGTGTGTAATCCCTCCGAAACGGACCATCCGACCGCCATCGGCGGCATATACGCCGCATCGACCCGGCTCTGGGATGAAGGCGCGACCGCGATAAACTCCGCAAAGATCGCCACAAGGTAGAACACCACCAACACATTGAGCGAGAACAACGCCAGCTTGTGCTGGGCGAAGCCACGCCGGATCAATTGCCACTGCGACAGCGACGCCTCGCCGTCGCCCTCAAGCGAAGACGATGACGGTGGTGCTGTCCCATCCGCGTCAGGCACTTCACCGCGTTCAGGATGGGCTGATTCGACGCGCGGTTCGATAGGAACCGCGGCGCCAGCCCGTTGCTCTTCGACATCTTGCTCGCTCACCGTGCGCCCCCCTCGAATCGAATCCGTGGATCCAACCAAAGCAGTAGCAGGTCGCTGACCAGCGTGCCGATGATCCCCAGTAATGACAATACCATGAGCATGGAACCCGCCAAATACATGTCCTCCAGCAACAACGCGTCCAGCAGCAAGGGACCGACCGTTGGCAGCGACAGCACCATGGCCACCACCGCACCACCCGAGACCAACTGAGGGAAAAGGCCGCCGATGCTGCTCACAAACGGGTTAAGGGCCAGACGAACCGGGTACTTGATCAGCAGTTTCGTCGGCCGCACCCCTTTGGCTCGGGCCGTGACCACGTACGGTTTACTCAACTCGTCTAGCAGGTTCGCCCGCATGACCCGGATCATCGACGCGGTACCGCCCACCCCCAGCACCAGCACCGGAACCCAGACGTGCTTCAATAAATCCCCAACCTTGGCCAGGTCCCAGAAAGGCTGCGCCGCGTACTCTGCGCTGAACAAGCCGCTCACCCCCGCCAGCGTCATCAGCACCAAAGCGAACAGGAACGACGGTACGCACATGCCCAAGAAGCCCACGAACGTCAGCACATAATCGCCGACGCTGTATTGCTTGACCGCCGAATAAACCCCGATCGGTAAAGCCAGGGACCACGTGAAAAGGATGGTTCCCACCGAGATCAACACCGTCAGCATGAGCCGATCGCCCACCACGAAATTCACCGGCTGGCTCGTCGCCATCGACCTTCCGAGGTTGCCCTGCAGCAACCCCGTGTCCGAAGCCTCAAACGTAACGAACCACGTCAGGCCCACCCACCGAAAATACTGCCGCCATACCGGCTCGTCGAGATGGAAGGTCTCCCGCAATTCTTCCACCTGCTCCTGCGCCGAGATACTGCCCTGCTCCTCCAGTTCCATCATCCGCGTCTGCAGGTAGTCCCCCGGCGGAGCCTGGATGATCGCGAACACGAGCACCGAAAGCACCAGCAGTGTCGGCACCATCAACAACAAACGGCCCCCGATGAACGGCTTCTGCAGGCCCAACACCAACAAGCCGCCGGACAAGGCAAGCACCAGTAGCAGTCGTAGGTAAGGCCACACCGAGAAAGATGAAGCCTCGGCGGCAAGACTCTCCCCGCCCGGCCGCAGCGTCGGATTGATCAGCGAATCCATCAGCGCGTTCGACGCCGCAGCTTTGTCTGGTAAAACCGTGGCCGGGTCGAAGAAGTAGGTCTCGAGGCCGGTGTTGCCGGGTGAAGTGTAGATGTAGGCATACACCGCGTTCTCGGGGACGTTGCGTAGATTCGCGTCGGTCACCACCAACTGCGGCGGCGATTCGGCGATGTTGATCGTGAACACGTTTTCCGAAGCGATCCGCTGGATCTCTTGGAACAGTTGCGCCTGACCGTCGAAATCCTTTGTTCTGTTGGCTTGTTCGTATAGCCGCAGAGCCTCCCGCACGGGGTGATCCTTGGGCGGCTCGATCGCCTGGCCGACGTCCGCCGCCGGGTTGCCGTGCATGCCTCCGAGTAGGCCCCAATAGCCCCACCCCGGCGCCCAGTAGCTCTGGCTGCCGTAAGGCAAATAGAAACGCGGCTCGATCAAGGGGAAGCTATCGCCCTCGCCGGTCCAGGCCACCATGTCGGCGGTCCGGCTGCTGAGCCGGATGCGG
>JBCDHS010000091.1:0-5764 GCA_038749735.1 Planctomycetota bacterium | reverse complement strand
CGCCGGACTCGGCGACGCAGAAGGGGCTGCTGATGCACACCGCGACCGACGCGACCCGCTACGGGCTCGGGCCGGACTACGCGACCGGCTACGGCCTGGTCAACGGCTATGAGGCCGTCGAGCACATCACCGAATCGACCGACGAGCCGGTGGCCAGCCGCGACCGGCACATCTGGGAAGGCACGCTCAACGAAGGCCAGTCGCACTCGCTCCACTTCAGGACGACCGGCGGCGATTTCAAGGCCTCGCTCAGCTGGCTCGACCCCGCGGCTGATTACGACATTATTTACACCCCCGACGACCGGACCCCCAAGCTGGTTAACGACCTGGACATCTCGGTCATCACCGACTACGTCCATGTCTTCCCATGGGTGCTGGACCCAGACGACCCCGACGCCCCAGCGACTCAGAGCATCAACTACGAGCAAAACCGCGTGGACAACTTCACGCAGGTGTCTTTGGACCCGGTCCCGGCGAACTCGACTTATATCGTCAATATCAGCCACTACGGCACGCTGGACGGTGGGAGCCAGGACTACGCCCTGTTCGTCACGGGCGGCGTCTTGTTGAGCGGCACCCCGCTGTCGCTTACGCCCGTCCCCGAGCCCGGCTCGCTGGCGCTGTTGGGTTTAGGCGGGCTGCTGGTGCTGCGTCGCCGGCGGGGATGAGGAGGAAAGGGAGGGTTGGGTGCCGGCCCGTTGGGGCCTGGGAGCCGGCTTTGCTTTTGTTGTTCAGTTTTACAGGAGGGTAACCGTCGCAACAGATCGCTCGATGATTGAGGAGTAACCAATAAGATTAAGAAATGTGCATACCGATATCTGTTTACAGGGGGCTTGAGGATGAAACACGCTAAACCTGTGCTCCTTTATTCTGCTGCTGCGGTCGCGTTATCTGCCATGCCGGTAGCTGGCTTGCAAGCGCAGACCGTTTTGGACACCTTTACGTTCGACATCGACACACTGGGGTCCAGCGCGGCTATGACTCTCTGGGGCCAAGCCTCAGGCCAAATCGTTACGACATCAGACACGCAGAACTTCGACCTCTCGGGCACCGTCACGCTCGACATCGAAGCCGACCTGGGCACGAACACCGTCACCTCCGTTCGCTTCGTCTCGATGGACCTGGAGTATTTGACGGGCCTGGCCACGCCGACCAACTTCACACTAACACAGGTGCTTGACGGCTTAGGAGAAGGGAGTGAAACGCAGATTCGCGTGCCGTACGACTCGGCCCAGGCCGCGGGCACCAACCCGCCCACCGAGAGCCCGCCGCTAAGCTTGGCACTGGCCTCCGCGAACGCCGGAACCGCCGGCGGCTCGGGCGGCACGCTCACGCTGACCGACCCGCTGTTCGAGTTGAGCGGGCTGGGACAAAACTTCGTCAGCAGCACGGTCATCCCGCTTCCGCCCAATAACCAGGACGGTGTTCCAATCGAACTGGATTGGACCAGCAACGGCAACCTCGTCCAGGGCGTGCCCGAAAGCGACGCCAACGTTGTGACGACCAACGTGCTGCAGTTGCTGGCAAGCCAGGGGATCGGCAACGGCACGGGCCTGCAGGCCGCGCTCGACGACGCCTCGCAACAGTTCGATTTCCCCGTTACCGCCGAGTTCGAGCTGCTGGAGCTCGCGTTCGGTTTTGACCTTATCCCTTTCCTTCCGGATTCGGTGCAGGATATCGTGGAATTCGATTTTCAAGCGATTTTGGAGCCCGCACCTACTGAACCAATTATTTTCGAGGCCGAGGTCAGCATCGTCGGCGATACGTTTGTGCTCGACGCCGGCTACTTCGCGTACGGTGATTCCGAGCTCGGCTCGTTTGAACAAGGCCAACTCCACGAAGGGGCTCTCGAAGGCACGGCGGCGGTCCCCGAGCCGAGTTCGCTCGCACTGCTCGCGCTCGGCGGCTTGGTCGTCAACCGACGCCGACACGGATAGCGTGGACCCGTCTTTTTACTATGCGGACGAGAGTCGGTGTCGGAGATACTTTTGATCTCGTCGGGGGATTGGTATCCCCTGCGCCCTAGAACGGCCCAAGGGAATCGATCTCGGCGGGTTGCTCTGGTTCTCGACGGTTCTCTGTGATCCGTTAGACTGACCCGGTGATCGAGGACCGTCCGGTTTTGATTAAGCCGTTTGGTGCGTTGTCGCTGTTGGAGCTTCACGCCTGCTACAAGCTGCGCGGCGAGGTGTTTGTGGTGGGGCAACAGATCTGCTGTGAGGCGGAGGTAGACGAGATCGACCCGCGGTGCCACCACGTGATGCTGTGGCGGGGTGGTGACCTGGCGGGGACGGCGCGGCTGCTGCCGATCGAGGGCGGGGCCGTGGTCAAGGTCGGCCGGGTGGCGGTGGGCGAAGGGTACCGGGGGCGCGGGCTGGGTCGGGCGCTGATGCGCGGGGTCCAGGCGTGGATCGACGGGGTGCCGGGGCGGACGGGCGTGATGTCCGCGCAGGCGTACCTGGAGGGCTGGTACACCCAACTGGGTTGGCGGTCAGTCGGCGGGCGGTACGATGAGGCCCAGATCCCGCACGTCAAGATGGTGTACGAGCGGGGGTGATGGGTTGGCGAAAGCAAGAGAGGTTAAGAATCGATCACAGAGCTGCGGGTACGTCGCGTCGTTGCTTCGTCTCGGGCAGCTCTGCGTCTGGGCGGGATCGATCCGCAGCGATACGCGCGGGCGCGGACCGGCATGCACCACCAGCAGGTAACGCCCCAAGTGAATCGGTTTACGAGTTGAGGTATCACTACACAAATGGCGAGGCCCGACGACAAGTCAGGGCTCTGGCGGTGCGGGCAAAGGGCCGATGGTCATCCCCGCCCCGGAACTGGCACAACCCCCCGCGCCGCCCTAAACTAAGTTTGTATCGCCCCGGTGGACCCGCGCTCCGGCGGACAGGGCGGTATCAGATCGCCGGACCCCTCCTCGAACGCCCCTCGGGACGACTCCTATGACCGACGCCATCGCCAGCGACTCCGCCAAGCTCTCGATCCCCGGGCACGAACTGGACCTGCCGATCACCGTGGGCAGCGAGGGCGAGCACGCGATCGACGTCACCAAGCTCCGCAGCACGACCGGCTACATCACCCTCGACCCCGGGTACCGCAACACCGGCTCGGTCGAGTCCAGCATTACCTTCATCGACGGCGAAAAAGGTATCCTGCGCTACCGTGGTTACACCATCGCCGACCTCTGCGAGAACTGCAGCTTCCCGGAAGCCGCCTGGCTGCTGATGTTCGGCGAGCTGCCGACCCGGGGTGAACTCGACCAGCTCACCGCATTGATCGAGAAGTACACCGCGGTCGACCCCGATGTCCTCGGCGCGATCGACGGGTTCCCGGATGATGGCCACCCGATGCCCAAGTTCGCCGCCTCGATCCAGGCCGCCAGCTGCTGCCACGATCGGCGGGAGGCGGCCGAGGGTGAAGACAGCTTCCTCGAAGCGGCGGCCTGCCTGATCGCCCAGGGGATCACGATCGCCGCCGCCGGGTACAAGGACGCCACGGGCCAGCCCCCGGTCGCGCCCAACCCCGGGCTCAGTTATGCCGAGCAGTTCCTGCACCTGATGTACTCCACCCCGGACCAGCAAGCCGAGCTGGACCCGGACGTCGTCGAGGCCATCGACCTGATCTTCACCCTCCACGCCGACCACGAGCAGAACTGCTCGACCTCCACCGTCCGCATCGTCGGCAGCTCGGGAGCGAACCTGTTCACCTCCTGCGCCGCGGGGGTCAGCGCGCTATGGGGCCCGCTGCACGGCGGGGCGAACGTCGCCGTCCTCAAGCAGCTGCACCGCATCCACGAGTCGCCCCTGGATGTGCCCGGCTTCCTCGAGAAGGTCAAGAACAAGGAAGACAAGCTGTTCGGCTTCGGCCACGCGGTCTACAAAAACTTCGATCCCCGCGCCGCCGTCCTCAAGGCCTCGGCCGACAAAGTGCTGGGCAAGCTCGGCGTCGAGGACCCCCTGCTCGCGATCGCCAAGGAACTGGAAGAGGGTGCCCGGGCCGACGACTACTTCGTCTCGCGTAACCTTTACCCCAATGTCGACTTCTACTCGGGCATCATCATGCGGGCGCTGAACATCCCCGAGAATATGTTCACGGTGATGTTCGCCCTGGGCCGGATGCCCGGCTGGATCGCGAACTGGAAAGAAGTCCGCGACCAGAAGAGCCGGATCTACCGCCCCCGCCAGGTCTACACCGGCGCAGCCCACCGCACGGTCGCCCCGATCGCCGACCGCGGGTAGCATCGGAAAGCGGGCGACGCGCGGCGTCCCATTCGATCATCGCTTTAGACATTTTGTCTAAAATTGCCTTGCCCCTTAACCGATCATGTCCTAGACTGCATCCATGCGGGTGATCGGCCTGAGGCCGCTACGCGACTTCTGGGAGCGGCACGCCGACGCCGAAGCCCCGCTGCGGCATTGGTACAAGTTGGCGGTCTACGCCGAGTGGTCGAGCTTGCAGGATGCCCGAAAAGACTTCCCCCACGCCGATGGGGTCGAAAACAATCTTGGCGAAACGTTGACATTCTTCAACATTGCCGGCAACAACTACCGGTTGATCGCCCGCGTCCGCTACGACTACAAGCTGATGAATATACGGGCGTTGCTCACGCATGCCGAGTACGACAAGGGCAAATGGAAGAACTAATCCGATGAGCAAGACACGTAACCAGCACAAAAAACTCCCCGGTCGGTTCGAAGAACTCGTTGCCCTGATGCCGCCCCGCGCGATTGCCGACGACATCGAGCTCGACAATGCCTTGGAGATGATCGACCGGCTCATGGCCACCCCACGCCACACCAAGGGCCGGGCCGCCTATCTCGAAACCCTCGTCCAACTCGTCGAAGCCTACGAGCAGAGGCACCACGCCATCGACACCGCCGATCTCACCGGGATCGACACCCTCAAGTTTCTGCTGGATGAGAACGGCATGTCAGCCACCGACCTCGCCCACCTGCTGGGCATCCACGCGAGCATGGGATCAAAATTGCTCAAGGGAGAACGCAAACTCACCGCCGACCACCTGCGAAAACTCACCGATCGGTTCGGGATCGAGGCGTCGGTGTTTCTTTGATGATGCGGTTTAACTGTTCGCCATGCTCAGGCGTCTCTTGAATATCTCGATTTACATTTCGATGCTGATGCTTGGCCTATTGCTTACCTCGGCAATTGCATCAATATGGATTAATCCCTGGCCACATCATGTCAGTGTTTCTAAAAGGTTTCACATTGGAGTGGATAATGCTGGATCGGATTTTGATATCCGGCTCGTCTTTTTCAACAACGACAATTACGGGCCATATCGTGGAAGCATGATGCAGGTAGATGGCAATCCCGTTTACGACCGTGAGGTTGCCCCCGGGGACAAAGCCGGCATCTATTACCGTTATTTCCGATTGGGACCATATGTTTTGTGGACACTAATGGTTTCCATCTGGTACCCGATCGGGCTGTTTGCCCCGCTGTCAATCATTGGGTTTTTTCGATTGATACGCAAACAACTTCACAAGCCTGCGGGTATTTGCCATCACTGTGGATACGACTTACGCGCGACACCTGATGCATGCCCCGAGTGTGGCAACGCAGTTAATCAAAGCACCATTTCGACTTAAACCAGTAAACGCGGGCCGCTCTTCGATGCCGACGCGGCCGGGGATCACGCCGCGTTTTGCCTTGCGTTCGCCGGGGATTCGTCGGCGTCGGCGCTTGCGGGATCGACGCAGGCGTTGGTAGAGCGTCTTGCCGTGCAGCGACTGGCGGT
>JBCDHS010000090.1:0-5803 GCA_038749735.1 Planctomycetota bacterium | reverse complement strand
CTCACCGCCCACCGCGACACCTACCGTATCGGCATCTGCTTCGAAGAACAGCTCGCCGACCACCTGCCCACCGACGAGCACGACGTCGCCATGGACGAGGTCATCACCGGGTAAGCGGGAGACGCGCAGCGGCCCGTCGACCCGGCTACACGCCCCACCCCCCGGGGGCGGGTGGGGGTCTCCCGCTACCCACGAAGAACAATCCGCGTCTTACAAACAGACACCTATACACTTTACATACGTACTGATTGCCTCTTTTCAGGAAACCACCATGAAACTTCCGGCCCCGCTCACCGCCTTCGCCATCCTCTTGCTCGCCCATCCCGCCCTCGCCCAGGACCCCCCGGCTGCCCCGGCCGACCCACCCAACCGGATCGACTTCACCCCCAACCCCCGCTACACCGTCTTCGATGGCCCGCTCCGCGAGGACGGGACGATTGACTATGTGGCGGCAGTCAACGAGCAATTGCGAGCAACCGTTAAACCTGAGGACAACGCTTATAGGGCGATGTTTCTGCTGATGAGGCGTCCGGGGGAAGATGCGTTTTTTATGGGTCAATCAGCATATGACGCCGTAAAAGCAAAGCTGCAATTTCTTGATGAGGAACTCGAGCAGTCGCCACAGATTGTGAGTTGGTATGAGTATGCCGCGGACAAAGGTTTCGGCGAAGAGGATCGATATGAGATTGAATCACATGCGTATGACATGGATTACACGCACGCCGGTTCGGATGTATTTGTCCAATGGCTTGCCGATCAGCAAGCTGCACTTGAGCGGTTGGCCGAGGCTGTTCGGTTGCCGAGCTACTGGGCACCTGTGATTGAGAACCCGCACGAATCTGCGGCAGGGGCATTCCGCGGAACACACGGATTGGGCGACATGCGCCGCTTTGCCCGCACTTTGGAACATCGCATCTTTTGGTCGATTACGCATGGGCAACAAGACCAAGTAGTCCGCGATTTTGAAACGGTTTTTCTCTTGGCGGAACGTATTTCTCGCGGGGTAACATTGGTCGAATCGCTGGTTGCCATTTCCATTGAAGCGCTAGCGATTGATACGTTACATCAAGTTTTAATGCAGGGAAAACTGGATCCCGCACACACCGCCGTCGTGCTGTCATCGTGGGTAGATCGGGACGCGTTGCGCTCTCCTTCCGAGTCGATCCGTTTTGGTGAACGCGTCTACATGCTTGATGCACTGCTTGCTATAGCTGTCGGGCGTGTCGATCAGGTCACTATATTTGGATTGCAGGAAGTTGACGCCTCAGAACTTGATGCGGCCATTCGCGACATTGGCGTTAACCTCGATGATGGCATCGAGCGACTCAGCCGGCATGTCACAGTACAAGCTGCGACGCTCGTAGCCCCGACCTATTCAGCCTATCAGCGAATTCAAGGCCTTCGCAAAGTGGAGCATCTTGACCGATTTAAAAATCTCGAAGAGAAGCACTTCATCGAGGATCAAGATGGTAACGAATTGCTCGATATTAATACGGCGTTAATGGACCGTGAGGCACTGACCGAACTATTTGTTGATCTACTCTATGCAAGAGTCGCTGCAGCAAATGTCGCTGCAGGGCGGACTTGGTTTCAGTTTCAATCAAGGCTTGCAGTTGCGCAAGCGAGCCTAGCCTGCGTTACCTATCAGCTCGAGCACGGACGCTACCCCGGGTCGCTCAATGATCTGGTTCCGAACTATCTCTCTCAAGCGCCCACCGACCCGATGGATGGCGAATCGCTGCGTTACCGAGTCGAAGCCGATGGCACCGCGGTGGTTTACAGCATCTTCACCAACCTCCAGGACGACGGCGGCACGGCTGACATGGACGACTGGTCAGCGGTAAAAGACGGCGACTACGTCTGGCGGCTCACCCCGCCGGAGGCGGAATAGCTAGAACGACCCCGCCATGTCCGCCTTGCTCTCTTTGACCTCGTTCTTCTTGAACGTCGAGGTGTCGCCGAGGTGTTGGATCAGCTCGGCGTAGGCCTTGCGGCTCAGCTCGCCCTCGGCGGGCATTGGCAGGCTCACCGACGCATCCTTCAGGCCGGACATCAGCATCGCGTTGCCCAGTTCCAAACCAAGCAGGCCCTCGGGGGCGGGGGTGAGTAGGGCGTCCTGGCCCTTGCTGTGGCGGATTGTGTCGATGACGTTCTCGACGATGACCTGGTGGTTGGGCTTTTTACCGTACGAATTTCCGGGGGTGATGGCCAGGCGGTCGGCGGGGACCTCGGCGAAGCGTTCGGGGCAGTTGGCGGTGAATTCTTTGACCGGCTCGTGGGTCTTGAGGTAGGTCAGGGTGTGGGCGTCGTCGCCGGGGCGGTGGTCGGCGATGAGGGTCCCGTGGTTGCCGACGATCTCGAGGCGGTTGACGCCCGGGGTCTGGCCGGTGGAGGTGACGAACGTGCCGGTCGCGCCGTTGGGCCAGTGGAGGATGGCGGTGACATCGTCCTCGACCTCGATGTGGTGGTACTTGCCCAGCTCGGCGACAGCGTTGATCTTGGACGGTTGGCCGACGAACCAGCAGAGCAGGTCGAGGTTGTGTGGGCACTGGTTGAGCAGGACGCCGCCGCCCTCGCCCTTCCAGGTCGCGCGCCAGCCGCCGGCGTCGTAGTAGGTCTGGGTACGGAACCAGTCGGTGATGGTCCAGCTGACGCGCATGATCTCGCCGATGCTGCCATCGGTGCACAGCCGCTTGACCGCCTGCCACTGCGGGAAGGTGCGCTGCTGGAACATGCCGGCGAAGATGAGGTCGGGCTTGGCCTGCCGGGCCTGCTTGAATGTATCGATCGTCGCCTGCCCGTCGTGGGCGGTCACGGCCAGGGGCTTCTCGGTGATGACGTGGATGCCCTTGCCAAACGCCCGTTGGGCGAAGACCGGGTGGGTGAAGTGGGGTGTGGCGATGAGGATGAGGTCCACCTCGCCGGAGTCGATCATGGACTCGGCGTCGTCGAAGGGCTTGGCCCCGTGCTGCTCGGCCGACGCCTGCCGGGCCTTCTCGTTCATGTCGGTGCAGGCGGCGTAGGTCAGGCCGGGCACGTCCTTGAAATAAGTCTCGTGGAAGCGGGCCATCGCGCCGCCGCAGCCGATCAGTCCGAGTCGTACGCTGTCCATGGTCTTTCAATCCGTGCGTTTGCAGATAATCGGCGGCCTGCGGACACCGGGCTTAACACCCAGTCTACTAAGTCTGTCCGTTTGCGCTGGGGCCGCGTTGCCCGTCGATCCCGACGTTGATACGCTGACCGATCCGCACCGAAGAAACGCGAGACCGCCATGTTTCAGAACGTCCAGCCCGCCCCGCCCGACGCGATCCTCGGCCTGACCGAGGCCTTCAAGGCCGACCCCAACCCGGCCAAGATCAACCTCGCCGTCGGGGTGTACAAAGACGCCCAGGGCCAGACCCCCACCCTCAAGGCCGTAAGCGAGGCCGAGCGTTGGCTGCTGGACAACGAGCCGACCAAGGCCTACCTGCCTATCCCCGGCTCGCCGGGCTACGACCGGCTGACCCGCGCGATGCTGTTCGGCGAGTCGAGCGAGCTGGTCGATGGCGGGCGGGCGACGACGTTCCAATGCCCGGGCGGCACCGGGGCGCTCCGCGTCGCGGCCGACTACCTGCACGCCAACCACCCCGACGCCACGCTGTGGATCAGCACGCCGACCTGGCCCAACCACCCGACCATCTTCGCCGCCGCCGGGCTGACCACACGCACCTACCCCTACTTCGATGCCGGCCGCAACGCGCTGGACCTCGACGCGATGCTCTCGACGCTGGATTTGATCGAGCCGGGCGACGCCGTGCTCCTCCACGGCTGCTGCCACAACCCGACGGGGGTTGACCCCTCGCCGCAGCAGTGGGGCCAGATCGCCGAACGCCTCGCGGCCAAGGGCGCCTTGCCGATGCTCGACTTCGCCTACCAGGGTTTTGCCGACGGGCTGGAAGAAGACGCGGTCGGCCTGCGGGCGGTCATGCAGACCTGTGGCGAGGCGCTGATCTGCAGCAGCTACTCGAAGAACTTCGGGCTCTACCGCGAACGCGTCGGCGCACTAACGGTCGTGACCGAGTCGGCCGAGCACGTCGCCGCCGTCGAGAGCCAGCTCAAGCTCGTCGTCCGCCGCAACTACTCCAACCCCCCGGCCCACGGCGCGTTGGTCGTTGAACGCATCCTCTCCGATTCCTCGCTCACCACCCAGTGGATCGAGGAACTCAGCCTGATGCGCAACCGCATCAACCGCATGCGCCGCCTGCTCACCCAGAAGCTCGACGATCGCGGCGTGCAGCTCAGCCCCGACGGCAACGCCTTCATCCAGCAGCAACGCGGTATGTTCACCATGTCCGGCCTGACCAAAGACCAGGTCGATACCCTCAAGCAAGAGCACGCGATCTATATCGTCGGCTCGGGCCGGATCAACGTCGCCGGCCTGACCGAAACCAACCTCGACACCCTCTGCGACGCGATCGCGGCGGTCACCGCTTAGCCCGCTGCGACCAATTCTGCTTTAAGGCAAAATAGCCCGATTTAGGCAGCCCCTCGAACCATTGAAGCAGGCGATCAAACCGTCTTCCGAGCCTGACGACCAAACGGACGCGCGAAGACCTTTCGCTCGGCCTGGTGTTTTGTATCTGATCGACCCACAACGAAGCGTAGCCGAGGGCCAAGAGCCCCACGAAGATCAGGCCGATCGCGAGGAAAAAGACCTTGCCCGAGGCGTTGGTCCAAGCGAACAGGCCCTTGACCGGGACCCCCGACTCCATCGCCACGGCCAGGCCCTGCCGAAAAACGATGACCAGCAGCAGGTACCCCCCGAGGATGTAGCAGCCGCCGGAGCACCACGCGGAAAACCGGTTCTGAAACGCTTCGCATTCGAACAGCGCCCGCTCGCCCTCGTCGATCGCGATCTCCTTCCGGTCCACCGCCGACAACTCCTGAAATGCCCTGACCAGTTCTGCCTTCTCCTTCGGGTCCATCTCGGCCAGGCGCTGCTCGGCTTGCTGCTTCAGCTCGTCATCACTCGGCTCATCTTCACGATCTTGCTTCAGTTCCTTTTTGACCTGTGGGATCAGTTTCTCGATCATCTGCGTTTCGCTGAGGGTGGCATCGGTGTACAGGTCGACGTGGTGGGGCAGCCAGACCAGCTTGCCCTGGCGCTCGATCAGCCAGGCGTTGGCGTGGTCGGGCATGATGCGGGCGCGGTTTTTCAGGTGGTCGAAGGCCTGCCGAAGCCGTTCGTGGCGCACCCCGTTGTCCCGCACGTTCGCCTCGTCCGCCCTCTCGAGCATCTGGTCCAGCGTCCGCGTCTTGATCAACTCCGGCCCGCGCGTCTGGTACAGCAGGTGCCCGAGCGCGACCAGGAACGCGGACACGTAGGCGAGGGTCCAACTGATCGGCATGACCTCGGGCAGCACGCGTCCGTCCCGGCCCGTCCACTCCATCAGTAGGGCGTTGGCCGGGTCCCAGAGCCCAGCCAACAGCGGCACCACCAGCAGCGAAAGGTACGACGCACGCGTCAACGCCGTCAGCGAGCCGAGCTTCTGTACGAGTTTCCAGTCGAACGGCTGCGTCAGGCCTCTTCGTAGCCGCGTGTGCCACCGGCGCGGCCTAGCCGGTGTCCATGTGGCCAGCGCAAGCGAAGTACCACGCAGATCCGCGTTCGATGTGTCCGCCGCACCGGCGAATACCACCTCCCCCGAGAATGCCGCGTGGCTGAAGTCTGTGTTTTTTCCCGAGAATGCCGCGCGGCTGAAGTATGTGTTTTCTCCCGAGAATGCCGCGCGGCTGAAGTATGTGTTTTCTCCCGAGAATGCCG
>JBCDHS010000089.1:0-5864 GCA_038749735.1 Planctomycetota bacterium | reverse complement strand
GCCTGCTGTACTTGTTCGCGTACTTGGGCAGCGCATCCTTGCCCGCCTGGTACGCCGCTCGCGCCACATCCTTGGGCGACTTACTGGTCATGCTCATGCATCACAGATCGGCAGGCAGATAGGGTTTTCTACAGAGCAAGTTCGACCCCGAGACCATCTCGTTTTGAATCACTGATCGTTTGTATACGAAAATTATTCATGGATTTACCCGTTCTTCGCCGCGAACGTGTCCATGAAGCTCGCCAAAGCCTCCGAACCTTCGATCGGCATCGCGTTGTAGATGCTTGCCCGGCAACCCCCTACGCTGCGGTGGCCCTTGAGCCCGGATATACCTTGCTCGCCCGCCTCTTTTACGAACGCGGCGTCGAGCTCTTCGTTCTGCGTCGTGAACACCACATTCATCTTCGACCGGTACCGCGCATCGACCGGGCACTTGTAGAACCCGCCGTTGCGCTCGACCGCGTCGTACAGGATCTTGGAGCGCGTCTCGGCCTGCTGCTGCGCCCACGCGACGCCGCCCTTGGCTTTGAGCCAGTCCATCACCAGCTTGATCATGTAGACCTGGAACACCGGCGGGGTGTTCAGCATCGATTCGCCCTTCACATGGTTGGCGTAGTTGAGGTAGTTGATTAGGCCCCCGGAAGTGGTCTCATTCGCTAACTCGACCATCTCTTGCTTGATCAGCACGAGCGCAACGCCCGCGGGGCCAATATTTTTCTGGGCGCCGGCGTAGATCAGCCCGAACTTGTCGTAGTCGATCGGCCGGCTGGTGATCTCGCTGGACATGTCCGCGACGAGCGGGACGTCGATGTCCGGGTAGGTGTCGAACTGGACGCCTCCGATGGTCTCGTTGCTGCAGACGTGCATGTACACCGCGTCGTCGCTGGCCTTAAGCGTCGAGGCGTCGGGCAGGGTCATGAAGCGGTCGTCGCTGCCGTCGTAGACGAGGTTGACGTTGCCGACGGCCTTGGCGTCCGCGATCGCCTTCTTGCTCCACGCGCCGCTGTGCACGTAGTCCGCGGTCTTGCCGCCGTGCAGGAGGTTCATCGGGATCATCCCGAACTGGAAGGTGGCGCCGCCGGAGAGGAAGAGCACGTGCATGTCCCCGGGCACGGCCAGCACCTCGCGGACCAGCGCGGTGGCCTGTTCGAAGACACCGACCACCTGCTTGGAGCGGTGGCTCATCTCGATCAGCGATGCGCCGTTGTTCTGGTAGTTGGGCAGTTCGTCGGCCGCCTGGTGAATGACTTCCAAGGGAAGGGTGCAGGGGCCGGCGGAGAAGTTGTAGATGCGTGGGGTGTCGTAGCGGGTCATGTTTACAGATTACCAGCGCGGGGTCGTGGGGGCTGGCTCGTATACTGGTGTTTTGACCGTATCCGTTCCTCGGCCTAGAAGCATCTGTTATGCCCGATCACCCGCAGCTTGCCGGTATGGCGATCGGCGCGGCCCGCGACCTGCTGGCCGAGGCCCGGGCGGTGTGCGACCGGGACGACCGGGTGAGCGAGGCGAACATCCACCGGGTGCGGGTGAACCTGAAGCGGGTCCGCGCGTACTGGCGTCTGATGCGGTTTGCGCTGGGCCGGGAGGCGGAGCAGGCGGGCAGCGTCCGCTGCGCCCAGGCCGCCGGCTTGTTGTCCGAGGCCCGGGACCACGTGGTGATGCTGGGCACGTTGGCGAGGCTGAAGGGCAAGGCCGAGGTGAAGTCGGTCGAGTCGATTGACACCGCCCATTTCGATGCCGCAACGAAGCAGGTCGTGTCCGAAGACGATGGCCCGCACCCGGCCGAGTTGATCGATTGGGTCAGGCTGGCGGGGCTGCTGGACGACGAGCAGTCCGCCTGGGCGCAGCTGATGGATCGGCCGATCGTAGACGACGACATCCGCCGCGGCCTGGACCGGACTTGCCGCAAGGCCCGGCGCGGGTACAAGCGGGCCAAGAAGTCTCCCGATGCCCAGACCATGCACGGCTGGCGGAAGTGGGTCAAGCGGCTGCGTTACCAGCTTGAGTTGATCGGTCCGGACTCGGCCCGGGTGATCGCCAGGCTCGACAAACTGGGTGAATGTCTGGGGCAGTTCCAGGATTTGGCCGTGCTGGATCGCCGGATGCGTCAGGCCGAGGGGATGGACAAGGCCCACCGCAAGCGGATGCGAAAGACGATCCAGGCCCGGCAGGCGAAGCTGCTGAAGAAGTCGCTCAAGGCGGGCAAGAAGCTGTTCAAGGGCAAGTCGGTCGCATTGTGACCGGCCACCCAGATCGGGGCGTCGGTCAGGTGGAAGGCTCGGCGCGGCGATCCGCCTTGGCTCGGTGCGGTATGCTGTCGGTATGAAGATCCTGGCCTTGGCTTTAACGGTTTCAATGGTTCTTTCTGCACTTGTCGCGGCGTTGTTGCCGGTTCGGGTTGATGCCCAAACGGTTGAGCCCGAGGTGATGGCGTTGTACCCGACCGGTGTGCCGGGTAAAGCCCCCGCGGATGCCCAGATCGTGCAAGAGAGCGTTGGGCTTCGAGGCCGCATCTCTAATATTCATGACCCGACGATCACGCTGTACCGCCCCGACCGGGCCAAGGCTAACGGGGCGGCGGTGGTGATCTGTCCGGGCGGTGGCTACAGCGTCCTCGCCAACCGGCACGAGGGGACCGACGTCGCGGCCTGGCTGAACAGCCATGGGGTCACGGCGGTGCTGCTGAAGTATCGCATCAAGCCGTACCGCCACCCCGTCCCGATGATGGATGTGCAGCGGGCGGTTCAGGTGACCCGCGCGTTGGCTGAGGACTGGGGCATCGACCCGCAGCGGATCGGCGTGCTGGGTTTCTCGGCCGGGGGGCACCTCGCGTCCACGGCATCGACCCATCTGCTCGAAGCGGACCCCGAGGCACTCAACCCCGTGCTCCGCGTCAGCAGTCGGCCGGACTTCGCGGTGCTCGTCTACCCGGTGATCAAGATGGGCGGCGCCGGGTCGCACGTCGGCTCGGCCCGAAACCTGCTGGGCCCCGACCCCGACGCCGAGTTGGTCCAGCGCTTAAGCAGCCACCTCCGGGTGACCGAGCAGACCCCGCCGACCCTGCTGATTCACAGCCGAGACGATCGTAGCGTGCCGATCACTAACAGCGAGGTCTACCTGTCCGCGTTGCATGCCAACGGGGTGTCGGGCACGCTGATCGAGTTCGGCACCGGCGGCCACGGCTACGGCCTGGGCCGAGCCAACGGGCACGAGACGAGCGCCTGGCCCGGGATGTGTATCGCGTGGATGAAGGCCCAGGGCTTTGTGCCTGCTGAGTAAGGGCGAGCCGGCGGCTGTGCCGCCGGTTGGTTGCACAAGGGTTGATCGCGGACCTCGTGAAAATCGCGCATACTTCAATTTGTCCGGGACCGCAGGTCCCGGCTCGCCGTGTCTAGCCAAACTGGTGTTGATGAATGAATGTCAATCTCCCCCGCCGCTCTTTTCTTGCTCAGTCCGCCGCCGCCTTGGTGGCCGCGGGCAGTGTCGGCGCGTGCTCGGCCTCTCCGAGCGCCGCAGATAAGCAGGCCCCCGGTGGTGATGCCGCCGCCGCGACCGGGCGCCGGCCCAACCCGATCGGGGTGTCCAGCTACTCTTTCTGGCGTTACGAAGAAGGCCGCGAGCCCCCGGGCATGCTCTGGTGCATCGAGCAGGCCGCGGCGATGGGGTTCGATGGCTTTGAGGTGCTCGAGATCCAGATGCGCCGCAAGGACAACCCGCACGTCCGGGAGATCAAGCGCGCGGCCCTGCTCAACGGGCTGAACCTCTGTGGCCTCTCCACCCACCAGGGTTTTGTCAATCCCGACCCCGAGGTTCGGCAGGCGAACTTCGACAAGACCCTCGCCTCGCTCGAGCTGGCCTACGACCTGGGCATCCCAACAATCCGGGTCAACACCGGGCGGTGGGGGACCAGCGGTAACTTCAACGAACTGATGGCCAACAAGGGTAAAGAGCCCACCGCCAAGGGCTATACCGACGAGCAGGGTTTTGAGTGGGTGATCAATGCCTACGACCGCCTGGCGAGGGAGGCCGAGGCCCGGGGGATCGTGATGGGCCTGGAGAACCACTGGGGCCTTGGCCGCGACGCGGTCGGGGTGATCCGCGTGATCGAGGCGGTCAACTCGCCCTGGCTGCGGGCGACGCTGGACACCGGTAACTTCCTCGAAGATCAGTACCCGCAGTACGAGGCGCTCGCGCCCTACGCCGTGTTCGTTCAGGCCAAGACGTACTTCGGTGGCGGGGTGTGGTACGAACTGGAGATCGACTACGACCGTGTTGCAAAGATGCTCACGGCGGCCGACTACCACGGCTACATCTCGCTGGAGTTTGAGGGCCGGGACGAGCCGAGGCAAGCCATCCCACGCTCGCTCGCACTGCTGCGGCAGGCGTTCGGGAGCGCGTGATGACCGGTCCGATCCTGCTGACCGGCTTCGAGCCGTTCAACGGCAGCGCGACCAACCCGGCCAAGCGGGTGGTGGAGGAGTTGACCGGGGCGGGCGAGTCGCTGGGGGTGGAGTTGACCGCGGCGCTCTTGCCCGTGGACGCGTTGAAGCTGCCGGGGATCCTGCTGCCGATGCTGGATCAGCTTCGGCCGGCGGCGGTGCTGCACGTCGGCGAGGCGGCGGGTGCGGACAAGGTGCGGGTCGAGCGTCTCGCGGTGAACCTGCTGGACTTTGATTACCCGGACAATACGGGGCGGGTCATCCGCGATGCGCCGATCCAGGGCGACGGCCCGGCGGCGCGGTGGGCGACGATGGATGTCCGTGCGGCCGAGGCGGCCATCAGCGAGGCGGGCTTGCCGGTGATGCTCTCGGCTTCGGCGGGGACCTTCCTGTGCAACCAAGCGCTGTACCTATCCTTGATGTGGTCCGAGGCGTTGGGCGGGAACCGGCAGGTCGGTTTTCTCCATATCCCTTCGAGCCCCGAGCAGGTCGACTCGGGCGAGCGTTCCGGGCCGGGCATGGAAATTGAGCGATCGGTCGCCGCGGTCCAAGCGGTGCTGGGGATGCTTGCGGGTTAGCCCCTTTATCCGAACACTTCAATCCTGCAAGGGTAAGGGCGCAAGCCCGGGTATCCGATTGCAGGCCTCAACGATGCGTTGACGCGGGCCGATCAGCCGATACGTTTTATGGTGGATCGGTCGGGCGCGGTTAAGCCCGGCCTGGGAACGGCGACAACGGGAGGTGCCGGCATGACGACGATGGTGCTCTACAATGACCACGGCTCGATCACACTCAGTGAGGACGACTGGAAACACCTGGTCCAGACGGCCAAGGAACACGGCTGGGAGCCGATCGATCTGCCCGACTCCGGCCACGCCCTCTCTGAGGACGACGCGATGCATCTGGCCGAGGCTCTCCACGCGGCATTGGCGACCGGCGAGGTCATGCCCCACGACCTGCTCGACGACCCGGACGCGGAGGAAAAGATCGAGCTGTTCATGGAGGTCTGCGAGTCGGGGGCGCTGCTCGAAAAGTAGCTGGTACTCGCCCTTAGAGCCATTGGCTTAGTTCCTGGCCGTGCCTTGGCTCCCCCTCCCTCCCAGGGAGGGGGCCGGGGGGAGGTTCGAGGCGTGAGATCAACCGCGGTATACGATCAGCAAATTGGCAAGCACCGCAAGCGTTCTGTTCGCAAGCTTCGCTTCGATCCCGGACACCCGACCCTCCCCCCCAACCCCCTCCCTGGGAGGGAGGGGGAGCAGGGCCGCAACTGCCATTATTGACGCACGCCGCCCTAGGTCCTATGGACATTCAGATCACCCCTGCCAGTCCCGCGGCGAGATAGACGAAGCCGGCGAAGTTGGCCGCCTTCTTCTCGTAGCGGGTCGCGACGCGTCGGCACTGCTTGATCTTTCGAAAGAACCGTTC
>JBCDHS010000088.1:0-6051 GCA_038749735.1 Planctomycetota bacterium | reverse complement strand
TCTCGTCTATGAAACGCGAAGGTTTCACCCTCATCGAACTGCTGGTGGTCATCTCGATCATCGCCCTGCTCATCGGCATACTCTTGCCCGCGCTCAGTGCCGCACGAAACTCCGCCCGCCAGTCGCAGTCCAATACCCAAGTCCGCGGCATCCACCAGGGCATGGTCACCTTCGCCCAATCCAACAAAAGCTTCTTCCCCGGCATGGACAGCCAAGGCCAGTTGGTGCCCAACGCCGACATCGACAACGGGCAGAACGGCGTCAACGGCGGGTCGGCGATCAGCCGTGTCATGATCATGCTCAACGATAATTTCTTCACGCCCGAGTACGCGCTGTCCCCCGTCGATAGCACCCGGGCGACCGGGGCGAATGTACAGCCATGGTCCGAGGCCGACGGGAGAATCACCGCAAACAATGTCTCGTTCGCCATGCTCCGGATTGCCGACAATATGGCTTCGAGCGCCGCCACTTGGGCTGGCTACGGCCAAGTCGTTAGGGAATGGTCTGAGACGCTCAATACCCAGGCACCCGTCATCGTCGACCGTAACACCGGCGATGACGCCACCGATCTGACCTCCTCGATCCACACCGAACGGGACGGCGGCGAGTGGCGCGGAACGATCGGCTGGAACGACAACCACGTCGAATTCTCGACTACCCAGATCGTCAGCACCCGCTACGGCCAGGGCGACTTCAACGACGGAGATGACAACCTCTTCGCGGATGACACCACTCCGGCGTCCCCCGGCGGAGCGGACGGCATCATCAACGGTGCCGCCTTCGTGTTCGGCGGCAACGCCTACACCAACCAGGCCCCCTAATCCGGCTTTGACGCCGGCATTTCGTAAAAGATCCGGTCGTTGATTAATCCGTCAAGATCAGAAAGTTTTTGCCACGCGGCCTGAGTTGAGTCAGCCCTAAGTCAGCGCGTTTACTTCGAGGACCGATCTTCTTTCATTCACTTGTTCGGGCCGGCCAAGTGAACCCTCGAAGCCGCTGGCAACCGCCGCGACACTGAAAACCAGTGCGAGTCAAGAATTCCGCTCTCACGCTCACCCATGATTTCCCCAATGCCTTGATTCAGATGATCTTAAAGCGGCAATACAAGAATTTGGCGGTGTCAATCAAAGATGGCTTGACGGCTGGGTAAAACGTTGTATAGTGATTACAAGGATGTCTCAGAACTCAGGTCTCTAATCCCCCTCTCACGACTACTCGATCCCTTTTGGAGGAACCCTTATATGCCATTTGACAGGAAAAAAAGTCTGCTCTCTGCCCTCTGTGTTGGCGCGGTCGCCACCACAGGCGTGCCCGATGCTGATGCGGCCCTGGTCGCCTACTTCGAGTTCGAGGGGACCACTAGCTCGACCGTTGGCGGGATCACGCCAACCACGCTTGGGGCTCCTACGTTCACAACCGGCGAGATCGGACAAGCCATCAGCTTTGACGGTGTGGATGACTTTCTCCGCATCGCCGCAGGCAATGCGATCTCCGACCTCGGTACGTCGGGTACGACCGACGGGCTGACGGTTTCCGCCTGGATTTCCCCCACCGGCGGAAGCAGCAACATCCAGGGCATCATCGGTGCTCAGGTGCCGGGCAATAATCAACTGTTGCAATTCCAGTTGGTCACGAATGGCGGTACCGGCGTTACCGACATCCGGAGTATCGTCTGGGTCGATGAAACCCCGCTCACCGCCGGGTTTAACGTGGCCTCGGGCGGCCCCGACATCAGCCTCGCTGGGACAGATTTCATCCATGTGGCCTACACCTGGGAAGGTGGCGACACCGACGAACTGATCCGGTACATCAACGGCGTCGCGATCGATGTGGTTCCCGTTGACACCGATGCGGGTGGCAGCGTGCTCGCTTGGCAGAGCGGTTCAGCCGGTGACATCTCCATCGGTGCATCTCAGCCTGCTGGCGTGGCGTTCTTCGGCGGTGAAATCGATGATCTTGCCATCTTCGATCAGGCACTCTCACCCGGTGAGATCGCTGCACTGGCCAACAAGACGCTGACTCCGCTCACCATCCCCGAGCCGGGCTCGATGATGCTGCTCGCCGCCGGTGCGGGATTGATCGTCCTGCGTCGTCGCCGAGCTTCGCAAGACCCGTCGGCTTGATCATTACTACCCCAGAGCCCGCCGCGACAAAGCTCGCGGCGGGCTTTTTTTCTGTCTTTTTTAGCTTTTAGATGAAGGCTATTTCGGCCTTTGTTCAACCTCTCGTCAGGGCAGAACTTTTCTTGGGCTCAACCGAGTCCTCGGTCTTGGCGGAATCAACAGGTCTCGGTGTGCGAGTGATCAAACAGGTATCGAGCGCGGTGCGGGCGGTGCTGGTGGGCGTCTTGGTGATGGTGGGCAGCGTGTGCGAGGCGCAGCAGAAGCCCAACGTCATCCTGGTGGTGATCGACGACGCGGGCTACGGGGATGTCGGCTACCAGGGCGCGGAGTTCGCCACGCCGAACATCGACGCGATCGCCGCCAACGGGGTGCAGTTCACCAACGCCCACGTGACCGCGCCGCAGTGCGGCCCGTCGCGGGCGGGCCTGATCACGGGCGTCAACCAGTCGCGTTTCGGGTTCCACGACAACATCGGGAACGTGGGCCTGCCGCCGACGGACCGCGTGCGGACGATCGGCGCCCAGATGCAGGGCCTGGGCTACACCACCGGCGTGATCGGCAAGTGGCACATCGAGCGGGACGGTAACCCGGCGACCAACCCGCTCACCGCGAACCAGATCAGCCGGAACGAGCGATCGACGCCGTGGCGGAACGGCTTCGACTACACGCTCATCCACGAACGCGGGCAGACCGACTACTTCCCTTTCTCGGCCGCGGGTCAGCAGCGGCTGGCCGACCAGAGCCGCGAGTATCGGCTGACCGAAGTAGTCGAAGGCTCCTCGACACCGGTGCTGCGGGACGACTTCCCCAGCAACGCTTATGTGACCGGGCTGTTCACGAACCAGGCCGTGGACTTCATCGATCGTCGGCAGCAGAACGACGAACCGTTCTTCCTCATGCTGTCGTACAACGCGCCGCACACGCCGCTGCAGTCGATCAGCAGCGACCGCGACGCGGTGCGTGCGGCGGTCGAGGCGGAGTTGGGCCCGAACGCCGACCCGGCCGAGCTGGCGCGGCGGATCAATGTCGCGGCGATGATGAATGCGGTCGATCGGGGTATCGGGACCATCAAGGACAAGCTGGCCCAGGAAGGCATCGCCGACGACACGATGATTGTGTTCCTCAGCGACAATGGCGGGCCGCGCAGCCCCGAGGGCGCGTACAGCAACGGCGACTTCCGGGGCGTCAAGGGCGACCCGTACGAGGGCGGCACGCGGGTGCCGATGGCCATCGAGTGGACCAACGGCAACATCACGCAGGGCGGGCAGGTCATCGACAGCGTGGTCTCGGCGTTGGACATCCTGCCCACGGTCGTCGCGGCCGGCGGCGGCGAGGCCGACGCGATCGGCGACGGCTACGACCTGCTCCCGTTCCTGCAGGGCGTGGACCCCGACATGCCCCGCGAAGACCTGCTCATGCAGTGGCGGACGCTGGGGGCGTACCGCGTCGGGGACGACAAGCTCGTGGACTTCAACATCAACAACGCCACGGGCGGAGAGTTGTACAACCTGTCCAGCGACCCGGACGAGAGCGACATCGTAAACAACCCGTCGCTGCAGGCCCAGTTGCAGTCCCAGTTCGACCTGTTCACGCAGACGCAGCGGAACAGCATCTCGGTGACGCCGACCAGCGTGGGGCCCGACCAGGTTCCGGTGGCTTACAGCTTCTCGGAGACCGGCGGGTCGATCATCGCCGACGAGGGGTTTAACAGCGTGAAGACCAACCTGACCGCCCCCACGTCGGGTGTGAACCTCGCGGTCGAGGGGATCAAAGGGAGCGGGATCGAACTCGACGGAACGGGCGGGGTCGCACTGAGTGGGGAACTCGACGAGTGGAAACCAGCCGAGGATTTCACCGCGGCGTTCTGGGTCAACCTGACCGGCACCCCCGAGGTACAGGAACGGCTGATCGACTCGACCAGCGGGGCCGGGGCGATCAGTGGTCTGGAAGGCTGGCGTCTGATGGTGAACAACAACACGGCCGCGGGTGCATTGAAGATCCAGTTCCAGGCCAACAACAACGGCGGCACCGCGATCAACCTGCTCACCGATGATCTGCGCGACCTGACCCCGGGGCAGTGGGCGTTTGTCGCCTTGCGTTACGACGCGGACGGCGAAGCCTATGTCACGCTGCTGTACGACTCGGACCTAGCCGAACTCCCAACCCTACTAACCGAAACACAGTCGATCACTGCGATCGGCAACCTGACCTACGGAGACAACGCGGTGCCGTACCTCGGTGCCAATGTGCTCAACTCCAACAAGTTCGCCAACGCCCGCTTCGACGAATTGGTGCTGTACGACTGGTCACTGACCGATGAACAACTGCTGACCGTGTTTTCCAACACCATCCCGGAGCCGGGCACCCTGATATTGCTGGCGACGGGCCTGACGCTCCTGGCGCGACGCCCGAGTGGCGGACACTGAACCGCGGTGGCGGGTCTACTTGCCGACCGAACGGGTCGGGATCGAGTTGCTTGTCCGCTTAGAGGAAACGGCACGCCGAATGGGGAATTGCTTGGAAACGGGTAGACTGGCTACTTCGGCGGGCTTCGGCTTAGCGGGTTGAGCCGGTCCGGCCGGTTCAGCAGAGGTCTTGTGTGGGTAGGCCAGATCGGGCACCTGGTTGATGGGGCCGGGCCAGCCTGTGCGTCCGTCCTCACGGATCGGGAGTGAAGGCTGGGACGGCAGCCGCTGTGCATTCAATAGCGCGTCCGAAAGCTGGCCGAGCAGGTCCGCGTGCTTTTCCTGAACGTCCGCGTCGCGACGATCGCCGGCGAGGGCGGGGTCGGCGAGGTTGGTCAACTCATCGGGGTCGCGGCGGAGATCGAACAGTTCAGAATAAGCTTCGCCCGGGAACCGGGTCAGCCGCCAGTGATCCTCCGTGATGATCGTCGCCATGCCCGGGTCCCAGCCTTCCAGCCCGGCATAGGTCACGGTCACCGCGTCCCACGGCTTAGGCTCATCCACCCCATCCAGGACCGGAGCGAAAGACCGGCCCTCGGTCTTCGGCCGCTGCTCAGGGCTCAGCCCGGCGAGGTCGAGAAGCGTGGGGAAGAAGTCGAGGGTACAGCGGAGTTTGTCGGACGTACCCGCCTCGATGCCCGGACCGGTCACGATCAGCGGGCAACGGATCGAACGGTCGTAAGGCACCACGCCCTTGGTCGGCAGCCCGTGATCGCCGAGGCTGTCGCCGTGGTCGGTCGTGAAGATGACGACGGTCCGCTCGGCTTCGCCGGTGGCTTCGAGATAATCGATCAGCCGGGCGATCTGTGTATCGATGTGCTTGACCGAGCCGTGGAACGCGGCCCGGGCCTGACGGCAGACCGACTCGCTGCCGACCTCGCCGAAGCGTTGCCACTGGCGCTGGTGTTGGTATGCCGCGCAAGACCGCCCGGTCAGGCGATCGCCGACCGGCGGGGGCATGTCCGCCGAATCGTACATCTGGTCGAACGGCTTTGGGGGGTCGTAGGGGTCGTGGGGCGCAACGATCGAGACTTTGCAGAAGAACGGCTGATCGCCGTCGGCGAGCCGCTGCCGTTTCATGAAGTCCATCGCCTCGTTGACGATAAAGGTGGTGGGCTGGAGCTCCGCGGGCAGCGGCGAGGTGTAGATCATGCCCCACGGCGAGCTCTTCCGGCGTCGGCTGATGTATTCGGCTCGGGCCCGGGCGTGCTGCTCCCGCAGGTCGCGGCGGTCCGGCCCGTAGTGGGCGAGGTAGGGCGTGGCCCAGCAGGTCGCCAGGGCGTGCTCGAAGTGTTCGGGGTGCTCCGCTTCGACCCAGTCGAGCCAGGGCCCGAGACGAGGGTCTTCGACCGGCACGACCTCGTCGAAGCCGAGATAGTCGAAGCTCTCGGGGTGCGGGGTCGACATCGAGCTGACGTGGAACTTGCCGAAGCCCCCGGTGCGGTAGCCGGCGGCCCGCAGGA
>JBCDHS010000087.1:0-6862 GCA_038749735.1 Planctomycetota bacterium | reverse complement strand
GCCGGACGCTCCACGCCCCCCGCGATCACATCCCCACTCCCAGGAGCAACCTTCCCGTCCGTCCGGGGCGAGACAATCGGATCACGCGACGACGAGGCAGCATCCGCCGCCTGGTCGTCACCGAGCCCGCTATAACGCGGCGGTGTTCTCTGAACACCGAGATAGATAACCACGCCAAAAAGAAGCACCAATACCGCAGTCAAAACGACCTGGAGTTTTTTGTTATTCGCCATGAAAAACCCTTAAATTATTCAGCAGAACGCTAGGCGTTCTCATCAAGTGCGGTTATTCGTCACAGCGTCTGATCGATTTCTATCGGAAGGTGAGTCGTGAACCTGCAGCCGTCGAACTGCAAATGCTACTCTTGGTCAAGAACATAACGCGTAGGATTCATCGCGCCAATTTTCATGTCAAAATTATTCGCTGGGTAACAATTGCGCTGGAAAGCATGGATGACACTTTCGATTAACCCTCTTGCATGCGGCACCGTCTGGCGCTAAAACGTTGTGATGGAACGATCAAGCAAAGGGCGACGTTGGCCGACGGGCAGTTGGCGGATTTAGGTGGGCCACGCACGGCCGGGCTGCTTGAGCGGTTGGACGCGGCGACGCCTTGGGATCAGCTCGCGCAGGTGGTTAGGCCGTTGTATTGTAACGACACGGCCAAGGGAGGTCGGCCCAACGTGCCGATCATCGTCATGCTCAAGCTGACGCTGATGCAGCGTTGGTTCGGTCTGTCAGACCCGGCGATGGAGGAGGCAGTCCTGGATCGGCTTAGCTTCCGCCGGTTCCTCGGGCTGGGCGTGGACGACCCGGGCATCGACCACGCGACGATCGCGTTATTCCGCAAGCGGCTGCACGACGCGGGCCTGGCCGGCGAACTGTTCGACCTGGTCAACGCGCACCTGCGTGACAAGGGCTTGATCGTGGGCGAGGGGACATCGGTCGATGCGACGATCATCGAAGCACCGCGCCGCCGGAAGTCTCGGAAAGATGACTTGGAGCACCGCAAGCAAGAACCCGAGGCGACGCACACGAAAAAGCGTGGCCAGATTCACCATGGTTACAAGGCGCATGTGGCCGGCGACAAGAACGCGATGGTCACCGACTACCGCTTGGACACCGCCAAGGTCTACGACATCAATCACTTTGAGGACCTGACCAAGGACGAGCCCGACGGCGGGAAGGTGTACGCCGACGCCGCCTACCGGGGCACGAAGCGACGCAAGAAGTTGGAAGACCGCGGCGTGCTCTACGGCGTGATGCACAAGCGTGTGCGGGGGCAAAGCGAACTGACCGCGGAGCAGAAGGCCCACAACCGCCTGTGTGCCGGGGTGCGTGGCCTGTGCGAGATGCCCTTCGCTTGGCTGCTCAAGGCCGGGCGGAAGCGGACGCGGTACCGGGGCTTAAGAAAGCTGGGGACAGACTTCGGCTTGTGGGCAACGGGCTACAACCTCTGGCGGAGCCTGAGCATCATGCTGGCCTGAATAACGAGCGATAGCGGAAAACCCGGGGCTGTCCTACGTCCTTGTCAAACAGTCGATGGAGGAGGGCTGGTTATTCGAAGGTCTCGGATAAACAGATACTTTGAGCGTATTTTTGGCTGCGCTTGAGTGTGTCGAGGTAGTCGCTGAGGGCTACAGCCTCTAGGTGTCGCTGCTCGGTCTTTCTCGCCTGGAGCATGCTGGCCAGCGTGGCCAAGATCATGCCGGGGATGATCGGGTCCATGATGCGGCCTCCGGAGGGGGTGAGCCGTTCGGGCTCTGAGTAACCGCCAGAGCCTGGCGACGCCCCGCGCCGTCGTCCAGTCGGTCATCATCCCCAGCACCGTCGCCACCTGCTGACGCTCTCCCGTTTCGGGATCGGTTGCCCGGTACACCCGCTGGCCATCCACAGAAAACACCTCGACGTAGTAGCCCGCATCGGCCAGGCCGTCCAGCCACCCGAGGATGTCAGCAACAGGGCCACCGCGGTCGTTGTCGGACAACGCGTTGAGCGTATCTATAAGCTGATCGCGTCCCTCACTCATCGGGGCAGATCCTAAGGGGTACGATTTCCCCTATGCTCAAGCACGCCCTTGTGTTCATGCTGACCTGCCTGATCACCTGTGCCGAGGAGATGGCCCAAGACGCCGCAACCGTGGCGGGCGCTCCTCATACCGACTACTACGCCGACATCGACGAAGACGCCATCGGCGACGACCTCAAAGCCCAACTGCACGCCCTGATTGCCGAAGCTGAGTCACTGGACTACAGCGACGTGTGGGAGGCCCTTGCTTATACCGATGCCGACCCAGATAGCGAGGGCAGCGTGGATCGCCGCGGCCGGGCCCAAGGGCAAGGCGCGGGAGAAGCGGGAGAAGAGCGACGCGCTCGCCGAGGTCCGCCACGATGGGAAGGTCCTAGACTTCCACGCTCTGCGAAAGACCTACATCACCAACCTCGCTCGGGCCGGCGTGCCGGTGGCGATGGCGACCGCCCTGGCCCGGCACTCGGACCCCAAGCTGACGCTCCTGACCTACACCGAGGTCGGCGAGGCCGATACCGACGCCGCGCTCGAGGTTCTGCCCGACTACGCCTTGCCCGACCCACCCCAGGCCCTGGCGGCAACCGGGACCTACGACCGCGGGTTGGATGACCAGCAGGCCGACAACGACAACGGAGGGCAAATGGACTCCTCAATGGACTCCTGCTCGGCACGACCAGACGGGATGGCGCGGGATGCCTTGAGAAGTAAGGGCGAAGAGGGGAGTGATTCAAAGCCACCTGCCGGAGTCGAACCGGCAACCTGCGGTTTACAAAACCGCTGCTCTGCCAATTGAGCTAAGGTGGCGGGGGAATGCAGTTTAGCGGGTGGGGGCGAGCCGGGGGCTGTGGCCCCGGTTTGGTGTGACGCCATTTTGTGTCGTTTCGAGGCTTTGTTTCGGACCGGGACCGCAGGTCCCGGCTCGCCGTGTACTGGTTCAGCGGCGGGGGCGGGGCTTGCCGGTGGCGTCGAGGAAGTACTTGCGGGCCTCGCCGGCGAGGTAGAAGCTGCCGGTGACAATGATCAGGTCTTCGCGGCTCACGGCCCGGCCGGCGAGCTTGAGCGCTTCGGGCAGGGTCGAGGCGGTCTGGGCCATTTTGCCCGACAGGTCGGCGAACTGGGTGAGTAGGTCCTGCTCTTCCATCGCGCGGGGGTTCATCTTGGCGCGGGTGAAGACGACCTTGTCCGCGCCCAGGGCGACCTGTTCGAGCATGCCGTTGACGTCTTTGTCGGCCCCGCAGCCGAAGACCATGACCAGCGAGTCGTACTGGACGTGGGCGCCCAGGGATTTGATCAGGGCCTGGAGCGAGGCGGCGTTGTGGGCACCGTCGATGATGACGCGCGGCTTTTCGTGGACCAGTTCCATCCGGCCGGGCAGGTTGGTGTCGGCCAGGCCCTGGATGAGGCGCTGCTCTTCGAAGTGGAAGCCGTGCGACTTGAGCTTGTCGAGGATGGCCAGGGCCAGGCCGCAGTTGTGGGCCTGGTGCTCGCCCTTGAGCGGGACGGGCAGGTGCTCGAACTTGGAGGTGTCGGTGTTGACACAGACGCGGGTATGCGGGCCGAGCTCTTTGTTGGCTTCGAAGCGGTAGGAGAAATCGACTTGGTTACCGGTGTATTCCAGTGGCGTGCCGGTCTGGTCGGCGACCTCGTTGAGTGCTGCCTCGACCTCGGGCTCCTGCTTGATAGACAGGGCGGGGATGCCGGGCTTGAAGATGCCGGCCTTTTCCCGGGCGATGGTGGACAAGTCGTTGCCCAGCAGGTTCATGTGGTCGTAGCTGACCGAGGTGATCGCGGTGACCAGGGGCGTGACGACGTTGGTGCAGTCCAGTCGGCCGCCGAGCCCGGTCTCGAGTACCGCGACATCGACGGCCTGGTCGGCGAAATACTTGAGGGCGGCGGCGGTGAGGATTTCGAAAAAGGTTGGCGGGCCGGCGTCGAGCTTTTTCTCGACCTGGGCGATCTGCTTGAAGGCCTCGGCGCACTCGTTATACGAGATCATATTGCCATCGATGACGATCCGTTCGCGCAGGTCGATGAGGTGGGGCGAGGAGAACGAGCCGACGGTGTACCCGCAGCCGCGGAGCATGGAGGTGACCATGGCGCAGGTCGAGCCCTTGCCCTTGGTGCCGGCGACGTGGACGCATTTGAGCTCGAGGTGGGGGTTGCCCAGCAGTTCGAGCAGCTGCTGCATGCGATCGAGGGAGAAGGTCTGGTCGTTGTACTTGACCAGCCTTAGCCGCTCGTAATCGATATGCTCGAAGAGCCACTTCAGGGCGGTGGTATAGTTGGTGATGGCCGAGGCAGGGGAGATTTTGGGTCCGGCCCCACCGCCGCGTCGAGCGCTGGAGCGGGGGCTACGCTTTGTTTTCGTCGGGGTTGGCATAGAAAGAAGAGCGTAGCAAAATGCGTCTGTGAAGTCAATTGCTATGATTTAAATACATTGTTTACAATTATTTAGGTATAAACGAGGGCGAAGTGGATACATTGCTTGAGCGTATGGTCATGTCCTGTGTACAAGCGTCGAGATCGACAGAACACTTCGGTGTCCACTTAATTCATGTACAGATTGTAAAGTCATGTATAAATTAATTTTAAATCTACTTGTCCTGAATCTCGGGCTGACGATGATCGGCTGCTCGGGGCCGGCGGGACGCGTCGTACCTGTTGTGGCCGGCGGTGCTGATGGGCTGGAGCCACTGGGTGACCTCGATCTTTATCTCTACAACCTCGATAGCGGCGAAGTTCAAAGGCTGACCCGCACGCCGCAGGTCCGCGAGTACGACCCGGCGATTGATCCCGCGGGCCAAAGGATCGTCTACATCGCCGAGCGAAGCGATTCCGGCCTAGACGTGCCGACCTACCACCTGATGATCCGCGAGCTAAAGACCGGGGCGGACCGTGAGTACACGACCTATACCAACCCGATCTACCGACCGGCCTGGTCGGCGGACGGCAAGAAGCTGGCGTGGTACGTCAAACGTGACGGGCGTTATGAGATTCAGGTGCGCGACATGTCGACCCAGCGGCCGGCACAGGACCTGGGCTTTGGCAGCGATCCGACCTGGGGAGGCAAGGACTCGGTCCTCTTTTACAGCGATCGCGACCGGCCCGGCCAGGGGCCCTCGGAACTGTGTTTTCGGCAGATGGGTTCGGGGGTGGTCAACGACCTGGGGCTCTTCGGGACCGGTTTCGTCAACGGCTACCGGGACTTCTCGCTGCTCTACAGTTCGCTGCCGACTTCACAGATGAACGAGGCGATCTGGCGATTGGACAGCAATAACGCCCAGACCCGCCTGACTGATCCGGGGGAGCGGGCACGCGACCTGGGTCCGGTCTGGGCCGATGGGCTACGGGCCGTTGTGTTTACCCGGGTCGAGGCTTCGACCGGACGCATTAAGGTCATGCTGCTGAACCCGGGCACGCCCGAGGTCGGGCCGATCGAGCTTGCAGTCGATGGCGCGGAGGTGGTACTGACCCGCGGCGGGCGGTTGATCGCCGATCGGCAGTAAGATAGGCGGCCGTTGACCGACAGGCCGGGCCGGCAACACATTCAACCAAGACAACAGAGCACGTCGTTTTGATCCCCCGTACTCTACTTGGCAGCGCACCACGACGTATTACTTTGGATGCGGTTGGATTAAATCGATGAAACTCAATAATACACTGGTCATTGCCTTCCTCTCGGTTCTCATGGTGGGTTGCTTCGGCGACCCAACAACCGCTGAACGACCCTCGAAGGTCGAGCCCACCACCTGCGGCGATGTGCGCAATCTCAGCCGGGTCGGTGAGGTTTACCTCGCCGGCCAGCCGACCCCGGAAGATTTTCCGCTGCTCAAAGAACTCGGGATCAAGACCGTCATCAACCTCCGCCGGTCCGGCGAGACCGACCTCGACGAGAAGGCCCTGGTTGAGAACAACGGCATGACCTACGTCCACATCCCCTGGAGCGGTCCCGACCAACTCACCGACGCACGGCTCGACGCGATGCGGCAGGCCCTGCGCGACCGTGAACGCCCGCTCCTGCTGCACTGCGGCTCGGCCAACCGCGTCGGCCCGGCCTGGATCGCCTACCGCGTCCTCGATGAGGGTGCTACGCTCGACCATGCCATCGCCGAAGCCAAACAGATCGGGATGCGTACACCGGAGTACGAAACGATCGCCGTGAGGTATATCGAGTCGCGGTAGACCGGGCCGATCCCAGCAGACCCGCCTAGTCGTACATCGTGTCACCACATAAAGCCTGAAGAACATCCAGCGGATACAGCATGTATCGTCCGACTTCAACCCTGCCGGTGACCTTACCTTTAGGCTCCCAGTCGCGAAGCGTGCCGACCGCGATGCCCAGGTAAGCCGCCGCCTCCTTCTGCGGGACCAACCGCTCCTGGTCCTGGTTCACGGCCGGGAGCGTAGAGAGGTAGAGCATCTTGGCCGTGCCAGCCAGTTGCTCGGCCAGTTTCACCAGGCGTTGGCCATCCGGTCCCAGGTGGCGTTGAAGGGGATGTCATCCAAGCCGCCGCGGCGGATATATTAAAAGGGTGTGAGTGTACAGTTGCATCGCTTTGTGCAGCGCTTGATTCAGAATCATCTGTATTCTGCGTGTTATGCGCATCCCATTTAATTCGCGCGCTCCAGCCACGCCTCGCGTGATGGTTTGAGCCGTTCGGGCGTCGGCCTGTTCCAGCTCTCGGCACACGCCGCATCGATCTCGGCCTCATCATTGAACACCCGGCTGCTCAGGTCGTGCTGACGCATCCACGCCCACACCCGCTCCATCGGCATCCGCCCCGGCGCGTACGGCGGCAAGAACAACCGCGTCATATTCGCCGGCACCCTGAGCG
>JBCDHS010000086.1:0-6882 GCA_038749735.1 Planctomycetota bacterium | reverse complement strand
GTCGCGGTCAGGTCCATCGCGAAGGCCTTGATCAGGCCACGGAAAACCTTCTCGCTGACTCGGGAACGGCGGTAATAGCGGTTTTTGCTTGCAGACATAGGGCCAACGGCAGTTTAATGGCCCGTTGGCTTCCTAAGCCCCAAACTTAATAAGCCGCTGACGATAGTCGGCGGCTTGTATTATTGGTTGGTGGTGGATAACAGATTTAACCTAATCAATCTCTAAAGCGGTATCCGACACCGCGCACCGTCTCGATATTCCGGCCGGTTTCCCCGAGTTTGCGTCGCAGTGAGACGACCTGCACATCCACGCTGCGGTCGGTGACCGCGGCGTATCCTTCGTGGATGGACTCGATGATTTGTTGTCGGGTAAAGACGCGGCCGGCCTTGGACGCCAGGAGCGAGAGCAGCTTGAATTCCGTCGCGGTCAGCGCAACCGGGTCACCCTTGGCCGTGACTTCATGCCGCTCGAGGTCGATCGCGACTTGGCCGACCTCCATGATGCTGCCGCCCCCTTGCGACTGCTCGCGGTCGGCGCGACGCAGGACCGCCGAGATGCGGGCCATCAGCACCCGTGGGCTAAAGGGTTTGGTGATGTAGTCGTCGGCGCCGACCTCTAGGCCTTTGACGATGTCGGCCTCTTCGCCTTTGGCCGTCAGCATGATCACGGGGATGGCCTGGGTGAGTTCCCGGCTCTTCAGAGCCCGACAGACCTCCAGCCCGTCGATGCCCGGCAGCATCAGGTCCAGCAAGACCAGATCAACCTTGCTTCCCATCTCCCTGACCTTCTTGAGCCCGTCTTCACCGGACATCGCGGTCTCGACCTGGAAGCCCTCGCGGGAGAGGTTGTAGCTCAGCAATTCCATGAGGTCCTGCTCGTCTTCAACCAGCAGGATCATCGTGTCGGTGTTGGGATTGGATTTCATGTTTCGCTGGCGAACGGGAGTATTCGAGAGTGGCATCGCATCCGGCTCCAGCCGAAAATCGGCGTTAATTCTGTTCTAATCCAAGGATAGCAGCAGAGCCGGGCAGGATCGAGAACTCTTCACGACGCTAACAGATTTCACATAGGACGCATGCGCAAGTAGGTCCGTCCTTCAAAAAGTCAGGACGCGGGCTTTAGCCCGCGTCCTGATTCAAATCGATTGATCTTTCGCGGATCGTATTAGAACAGGAGCTGGAGCTGCAGCCGGAGGATAAACATGTCCTCGCCGGTGTTGTCGGCCAGGCCGGTGACACCGACCCCGTCGCTGTCTTCGCCGTCGGCCAGGAAGCCCAGTGCATCGGGGTTATCGCTGTCGATGATCCAGACCACGTCTCCGGTGAACTTCACTTTCTTGGTGAAGTGGTAGTTGGCACCGAGGGTGATGGCGTCCAGCTCATCGGCGGTGTCGTCGTCGATATGGTCGTAGCGGGCGAAGATGTCCCACTTCGTGTCGCCGATCTTGTAGTCGGCCTGTCCGAAGAAGGCGAACGCATCGGAGTCCGCACCGCCGGGGTTCGCGTCGGTGTGCGAGCCGAAGATACCTGCCATGAAGCCCCAGTTGCCGGTCTTGAGGATGGCGTCCAACGTCCAGTTCAGCTGCTCATCGGCGGCGGCTCCGCCAAACTCGAGTTGGCCGTAGTTGACTGCGGCGCCAATAAACAGGTGGGTATCTTCGACGCCACCAAAGGCGTGCTTGGACTGGCCCCAGTCGTCGCCGATGGCCATATAGTCGCCGCGGGCGGTGATCGCGAAATCATGTGCCGCCCCACCTCCGGTGACATTGAAATCAGAGTAAGGGTTGTTGGTTCCATCGCTGAGCATGACCCAGCCCCGGAGGTTGTCCTTCTCGTATTCGAGCTCGACGCCTTCGCCGCGGTTGAGGGTGAAGAACTCGGTGGCAAAGCCGCGGTCGACCGCGACCTGACGTGTTGAACTGATGAGTTCTTGCCGAGCAAAGGGCAGCTTCTTGACGCCGACGTTGACCGTCAGCTCGGGGCTGATCTCGTAGTGGATCACGGCGTCTTCCCAGAAGACGTTGCCGCTGGTGCCCCCGTCACGGTCGCCCGCAAAGACCAGGGTGTAGCTCCAGTCCTCGGCGATGTCCCCGGCGACCTTCAGCTTCGAGCGACGCATCGAGAAGCCGGAGATCGATTCGTCGCCCCGGCCTTCATAGTTGTTGAAGGTGTAGCGGAACTGGATCTGCCCGCTGAGGTTCATCGAGAAGTCGCCGTCGGCCGACTTGAGGAAGACCTTGCCCTTGCTGTCGATGCCGGCCAGGGCGCCTTCTTGAAGCAGCGAGGCGCGGGTGTTGGCGTCGGCCATCACTTCGTTGATCAGGCCACGGACTTCTGCGGCCCGCGCTTCGTTGAGCCAGTCGCCTTCCTGCTGGGCCTTGAGCTGGGCCATCTCGGCCCGCATCTGCGCCATCTCGGCACGGAGCTGCTCGACTTCGGACTGTGCCGAGGCGGAGCCGGCGAAGCCGGTCGCCAGAGCGCCTGCGATCGCTGCGGTGGTAAACAATCGTTGCATGTATGCGTCTCCTTGGAAAGATGCATCCAAACCGGGAACAGCCCGGCTCGGCGGCGGGACTCGGCCTCGGTCAACACACGTTGACCGAAACAAACCAAGCCCCCTTCACGCGGCATGCCGGCTCGCCCCCGAGCCAAACACACCGCAACCGGTCATCGAATAAACGCGACGAGCGTCTATATTTTCGATCTCGTCAGTCTTAAAGACCTGAACAATCGCCACATTAACGGGCCTTCACTTGGGCCTGTCAAGGGGTGTCCAGGGCGTTAGCGAAAAGCTAACCTTGTGCGGATTCAATGAGTATGCCACGCCCGGTAAAAACCCATCTCATGGCCTTGCTTCGGCCTTCAACACGGGGTCTTTTTGGTCTGAATCTTCTTGAGAACTATGTTTGCTTGGGGTCAATGTCCCGCAGGTAGCTCCACGTATACAAGCCCGTGGCGTGCCCATCCGAAAAGCGAACCCGCAGGGCGTAGTGCCCGACAAGCTCGCAGTCCTCGGCCGTCAGTGGCCCAGTCCCGGATGTGTCCGGCAGGACGGTCAGAGGGTTCTGGGCGATGTCTTCCCGTTGCTGTCGACTGTCGGCCGAGGGGGATAGCCGCCGCAGCAGACCGATGGGGTAGACCGAGACCCGCCCGTCGGACCAGCGGATAGTCAGCGCGGTGTCCCGTTTCAGATCAATCTCGAGGGGGTGGATCGACACGCTGGGCCCACATCAGTCCCGCTGGTTCAGTTCGCGCATCTGCCGGGCGTAATCCAAGAGCGTGTCCGGGTCCACCTCACCGGCGGGCGTCGCCGGGCTCATCTCAAAGTGCCAGGGGATCTCGACCAGGCGGTCCGGCCCCGCCTCGGCCAGCAGGTCCGGTCCCGGACGGTCCCACCATGGCGCATCCGCCTGGGCGGTGGTCCAAAGCGGGGCGTAGCCCGGCTTCTCCAGCCTCACGTCGTACGTGCCGTACCAGGTAAACGGCACCTCCAGCGGTGTCCGCCCGACTTCCTCGTCATTCAGAAACACCAGCGCGCCGGTCGTCTCGGAGGTGATCACCAGCTTGCGGCGGACGCAACCCGGCAGCAGCATGGCGGCGCACAAGGCAAAGAGGACCCATCGGGTGGTACGTTGCATCGCTAGATTGTAACCGCCCCGCCCAGAAGGGGCACCGGGTCGCGGCGATGAGCCGATCCAAACCCAAGGGCGACTTCCATCATCAAACCCCCGCCGCTATGCTTGGCCTTAGGTAATGATTAAAGCAATTCAAACACAAGGCCGGTTGAGAGCGAGATAGCCGGCTTCAGCGTGGTAGACGGGATCGGTTATGCGGAGCGTTGCGAAACTTTTTGGCAGGTCGCCCTTTGTCCCGATCCAGCAGCACATGGAACTGGTTTCTCGCTCGGTCTCCAAGGGCCAGGCCCTGATCGACGCCTACCTGGTGGGGGACCAGGAGACGGTTGAGACCCTGGCGACCGAGATTGATGCTCTGGAGGAAGAAGCCGATCGGCTACGGCGCGAGCTTGACCTTCAACTGCGCAGCGGCGTCTTCATGGCCGTGGAACGTGGTCGGCTTCGGCAGATCATCACGGTCCAGGACTCGATCGCCGACAAGATGCAGAACCTGGCCCGGCTGACCACCTTGCGCGCCTGTGACAGCCCGCCCCCGTTTCTGGAGACCTTCAAGCGGTTTGTCCAGCTCAACCTCGATATCTTCCACGCGATCCGCCAAGTCATCGATGAGCTGGATGAGCTGGTCGATGCGGGGTTTGGCGGCGGGGAGGCTCAGAACGTTGTGGAGATGATCCGGGTGGTCTCCAACCTGGAGAAGCAGGCCGACGACCTGCAGCATGAGCTGCTCAAGGAGCTTTTCGCGATCGAGCACAGCCTCTCGGCCGGGGCATTTTTTCTCTGGACCAAGATCTTTAAGCAGGTCAGCGACCTGGGCGACCGTAGCAACCGTCTGGGCAACCGCATCCGCTCGACCCTGCAGCTCAAGCCGTCTTAGTGGATGGTGCGCAGTTGCTTGTCCGATTCGATGGCCTACCATCCTGCGATGGACCTGCTCCTCTTTCGCCACGGGATCGCCGAACCGAGCAGTGCCGCGGTGGACGACGCCGACCGCGCCCTGACCGATGAGGGGCGGGACCGGACCCGTGCAGCCGCCCGTGGCCTGCTCCGCCTGCTGCCGGGCATCGACCTTATCCTGACCAGCCCTAAAGTGCGTGCCCGGCAGACCGCCGAGTTGCTATCTGAAGTCATGGGGGTCAAGCCCCGCGTGCTTGATGCGTTGGGCGAAGGATCGATCCGCGACGTTGCCGCAGCATTGGCCGATCTCGAAGAGCCGATCGTTGCGGTGGTTGGGCACGAGCCCCAGCTCAGCCTGCTGGCCGAATACCTGCTCGGCGGGCCGGACGCCAACGCGTTCCTGATCCTGAAGAAGGCCTCGGCCGCGCTGCTCGAAGTGGGCGAGTGTAGAGACCCCGGGTCGGCCAACTTGCTCTGGTCCGTCCCGCCCCGTGCCCTGCGCCTGCTCGCGACCGCGGCAGAGTCATACATGCCACAGACCTCGACCCTTGTCCCGATCCGCCGCCTGCATGCCCACCGCCGATGGGTCAATGATCGGCTGCGCGACGCGGCGGAACAGTTGACCGACGAGCAACTCGATCAGCCCTTTGAGATCGGGATGGGCAGTATCCGCAGCACCCTCACCCACCTCTACGCCGCGGAATATGTCTGGCTCGAAGCACTGCGCTCAAACCCCACGCCGCCCGCCCCCGCCTCGATCCGCTTCCCGGACACCGCGACAGGACTCGACGCCTGGCGGGCCTTGGAAAACCATTGGCAGGACTACCTCGATCAACTGACCGAAGAGGCCCTCGATCAACCGGTGGCCAAGGTTTCCACCAGTTCAGGGGCCGGCCGTCGGTTTGAGACCCCAAGGCTCGATGTCTTGCTCCACGTCTGTACCCACGCTCAGTACACCACCGCCCAGGCGATCAACATGATGCGCCGCGTTGGCGTGCCGGCCCAGGCCCTGCCCGACTCGATGCTCATCACGATGAGCCGGGAACAGAGCGTTTAACCTTCCGCAACGATTGCATCATGCGGCCCAGAGGCCTATCCTCATACGTACTCGCCAGGGGTGCCCCGAGCTGTTCACGGGGCTGAGAGAGTCCCTTGGAACCTGATCGGCCCCCGGAAGCTGTTTCCGGGCCAGCCGCGTAGGGAGGCGAGCCCGTCCACCCTCTGGCCGCTTGCGGCTTAGCACGTGTTCTGGCGGCGCCTCCCGACTTGAAATCCTTCAAGCGGAGCGATGGCCATGACCGCCAACCACAAGACCTACACCCTCCCGCCCATCGGCAACGACCCGGGCCTCGAGCCCGACGTCACCACGCCCGGCAGCTTCGCCAACACACCCGCCATCCTCCCCGGCATCCGCGGCGCCAGAACCTTCAGCTCCCCCGACACGCCCGGCATGCCGCCGCTGTCTAAGAAAACCGCGTGGGACTTTTTACCCAATGGCTGGAGTACCGAAGAAGAGGATAACCCCTCGCGAAGCCCGCAGATGGAATCTGTGGGCGTCACCACAACCACCTTCACCCAAGCCGACGGCTCCACCCGCTCGGTCACATACCCCGAAAGCTTCACCCCCTCCACCCAGCTCGAATCCGCCCGCCTCGGCATCGTCACCCCCGAGATGAAACGCGTCGCCGAGCGTGAGCCGCACCTCACCGCCGAGCAGGTCCGCGACGAGCTCGCCGCCGGCCGACTCGTCATCCCCGCCAACAAGGTCGCGCTGGGCTATCGTCTAGACCCCATGGCCATCGGCCGGGCGACCAAGACCAAGATCAACGCCAACATGGGCGCCTCGCCCGTCTCGTCCAGCACCGACGAGGAAGTCGAGAAGCTCAAGTGGGCTGAGCAGTGGAAGGCCGACACCGTCATGGACCTCTCCACCGGCGGGGACCTCGACGCCACCCGCGTCGCTATCTGCAAGAACGCCACCGTGCCCATCGGCACCGTCCCGATCTACTCCATGATCATCGGCCGGAAGATCGAAGACCTCGATTACGACATCATCATGGACACCTGCCAGCGCCAGGCCGAGCACGGCGTGAGCTACTTCACGATCCACGCCGGCATCCTCAAGGACCACGTCAAGCTCGCCAAGAACCGGCTCATCGGCCTGGTCTCCCGCGGCGGGTCGCTCCTCGCCAAGTGGATGATCACGCACCAAAAGGAGAACCCCTTCAACACCGCGTGGGAAGACATCTGCGCCGTCATGCGCGAGTACGACATCACCTTCAGCATCGGCGACGGCTGCCGGCCCGGCGGGCTCGCCGACGCCACCGACGACCTGCAGCTCGCCGAGCTCGTCG
>JBCDHS010000085.1:0-6929 GCA_038749735.1 Planctomycetota bacterium | reverse complement strand
GCGGTGGTCACGGCCAATACACCAACGCCTTGCCCCGTGGGCAGGCGGCGATACAGAAACTTCTTAAACCCCATCATGTTGGTTGCTCCTCGATCGCTAAGCGATCGGTTGCGGCGGCTTACCCGCCTGATGAATCGAACAAACTGAATAACAACACCAAAATCACAAATCCGGCTCCTAGGGCCCCAGCCCCCAACGGGCTGGCACTGGCTGAACTATCTGCTGGCACCCTCATTCTTCGTCACGGAACTTCTCGGTCCAGACCCGCTCCTGCAAGACGTAGCCTTCCCGTCTGACATGGAAGTTGTCGCCGTAGGTCGTGCGGATGTCCTCGCCTTCGTAGTCTTGGTGGAAGCGGACCGAGCCGTCGAGGTACGACACCTGCAGGCCATTGACGTGGTGAGCCGGGACGCTGCGGTTTTTAACAAAGTCGGAAAACGCGTCGGACATGAAGGGCTCGTCGCCCGGGTCGATATCGAAATTCGCGGAGCGCCACTCCGAGACAGTGTTCGGGGCGTCCAGCGCGTTGAACGTGGTGCGGTAGTGGTAGGACGTCTGCAGCAGCGCTTGGGGGTCCTGCCACAGGCTCGAGTCGCCGTCACCGACGAGTAAGTCCCCCGTCCACGCGGGGCAGTACAGGGCTTGGGGCTCGTTGTAGTAGCCCCCATCGACCAGGATCGCGTGAGCGGCCGAGTAGCCGTACTCCGGGTGCAGGCTCACCACCGCACTCCCGCGCACCGCGTACTGGCCCTGGATGGCGGTGGCGCGCTGCAAGACCCCGGGCGGCGCGATGCCTTTGCGTTCCGTGGCAAAATTCGTCGCCGCGGTCGCCATCTGCTGCAGGTTGCTGCCGCACTGGACCAGGCGTGCCGCCTCGCGGGCGCTGCTCAAGGCAGGCAGCAGGATCGCGATCAGCAGGGCAATGATTGAGATCACAACCAGGAGTTCAATGAGGGTAAATCCACGCCGCATCAGAGGTTTCCTTTCGTTCTACAGGTCGGCAAGCAAAGGCACCACACCCCTGTCGGGGCGCGGCGCCACTGGAAGGAGAAAACGATTCAGCGACGCCGGCGGGCGATCAGGACGCCCCCCAACGCCAAACACGCGAGGGAGCCGGGCTCGGGGACAGCATCAACCGTGAGCGTGCCGCTTTGTAAGAAGAAACGGCTCTTTGAGTCCCCATCGTCGATCGCGGTAACCACGATGCCCGCTAAACCATTGTCGATCCAGCCCTGAACGGTGGACTGATCGATGGTGAACGAGAGGGAGCCGATCACGTTGCCGGTGCCTTGGTTATACCCCGGCACCGTGTCAAGCGGGGCGCTAATCGCCCCGCGGAGGTCTGACACATCAGCCCCTCCCGCATCCTTCCAAGGCACCGACGTACCACTGGCCGGCCCCGGGTCGTCGTTGTACTGGGCGAAATTCAAGAAGCTGACCGAGCCATCGTCGGTCAGGTTGTCGTTTGCTCCGATCGTGCCGGTTCCTTTGACCCAGCCCGCGTTGGTTAGAAACAATTCGTGGGCCGCGATCTGATCGTCGGTTGTGCCATGATTCCCATTTGTAAAATTGCCATTGATGTCAATCTCTAATGTGGCATCCGCGGTCGCGGTCAGACCCGCGAGCGAACTGAGATCGAACCGGTAGATCAACAAGTTGTCAAGACCGCCTGTGTTCAGACCAATGAGCCTGGAAAAATCGTCGCCGCCATTGTTGTCGTCGCGGCTGTTCGTCGAGCCCGAAGCGACCCGTGCCAACGACTCTTGATCCAGAACGATTGTTTCCGCCGCTGTACTGGTGCATAGACCGGCCGCTGTCGTGCCAATGATGGCGGTTAAGAGTAGTGATTTCGAATGCCTTTTCATTAAAAATTTCTCCTGTAAGGGGTTAAAGCAAAAACGGATTCGGCTGTCTACGCATGTCGCTGTTCAGCTCGTGTTATCTTGCGGTTGCCCTTAATCAATAAGGGCATCCCACCTCTGACGGGGGTGGTGCCACGGGAAGGGAGAAAACGATTCAGCGACGCCGGCGGGCGATCAGGACGCCCCCCAACGAGAGCAACGCGAGCGACCCGGGCTCGGGGACCGCGGTCACGACCAGCAGGTTCAGGGCCCCGCCGTTGCCTGATGAGCCGTTAATGGAGGTGGCGGTGATCGTGATCTCCCCGTTCACATCCGGGGCGATGCCCGTGATGTCGGCGAAATCATCGTCGTTCGTATTCACGGGGCCGATGTTGATCACGCCGCTGTCGTTCGCACCGGTGACCTGGTAGGTGGTATCGACCAAGCCGTTGTTGCCACGGGCCCCATAGAGGATGAAGTCGTAGGTGAGATCGGTGTCGAGGTTGGAAAGGGTCAGGGTGATTGTCGCACCACTCTGTGCAAAGAATAAGCCGTCCTGGAGAGCCGAAGTTGGGAAGGAGTCGAGAGCGTCTGGGTAGGGGCCGTTGTAGTTAGCGCCTGAACCGGCAACTCCCCCGGCACCGTTGGGATTATTGCCCGAACCATCGCCAGTCTTCAAATAGGTCAAGTCGATACCGGTAGGGTCACCGGCGTCGTCGACGAGGTTGGTCAAGTCAGCCGGCTGTCCACCCGAATCGGAGGTCATGTTGTTCCAGCCGAGGGTTTCCGTCTGCTGAGTGTCGAGGCCGAAGTCGACCTGGATCGTCGCGGCGGAGGCGCCAGTCGCTAACGCGGTCGAGGCGATGAGTGAAAGAAGCGAGGTTTTTGTTAAAGGGTTCATGGTTTCAAGTCTCCTGCATGGGTTAAAGAGTTTGATCCGGCTAGGCCTTGGTATGGGATCTTTTTGGAGCGGGGCTAGGGTTGTGTCTAAGTTGAGACCCGCATCAAATTTGCATGGTCAATTGCTTGCTAGCAATCATGCCTTGTCAATAGAGTTGTCGCCCTTTGATGGAACAACTGCTCATGGCCGCGCAAAATATTTCGTCACCATTCTGTTCTCCTATAAGTCTTGATCAAGACACGAAGCAAACACTGCTCCGCAACAAGTACGATCAATCCGTTTCGTGACTCGGTTCGTGCGTAACTAACACCCAGAAACGGTCACAGATCATGGCATTCAAGGTGCCATTCAGGACACGCCTGTTCCTGGATAGCACCAGCCGGTCGTTGTCTCCGAAAGTCAAGAGCCCCGGCCCCTCAGCCCCTAGCAGATCGTCCTGGTATCGATCGAGGCTCACCGAGGTCTCGACCGGGAAGGTTGAGTCAGCAAAAACACCATAAATGGGACGATCAAAGGTTATTTCAAAGTCGATGCGCAGCTGCCCGACCAGGGAGTTTTGATTACCCGGCGGATCAAAATGAACCAGGTAGAGGTCGAACCGAGTCCCGGCCAGGAGTACGGACCGAATCGCACGGGATGTGTCTGCGGGTGGGGAGACAAACATGCCCGGCTTACCGAGGTGAAGCTGAACGGCTTGCTCAGCCATCACGCCGGACGCGACCCGATAAAGCTGTGCGCGATCGGATTCGGCCTGGTCGATCCCAAAGCCGTTTTCGGGAAAACGGCTGACCCGTTCGATGTCGCCTGACAACTCGTAGCCGTCAACCATCTGGGCGACGCGACCCAGCAGTGAAGCGAACAACGCATCGCTGTAGGTGATCGGCTCAACAAGGCCGCTGGCAGATGTCACTTGAGAACAAGAGCCTGCGGCCAGAAGGGTCGGTGACACGCCAGCGCCGGCGTTTGTGCTCAAGGCGGCGACTTCGCCTTCGAAGACTTGCACAAGGGTCACGCCGGGTGTTGATGCATCAACCCCGAACCGCGTCCCCAGGTCCGTGATTTCCGATTCCCGGGTGCGGACCACGAAACCTTTGGCAGACTCGGTCTCGCAGATGCCGACGAGCTTGCCGGTATGTAGGTACAGGGCGTTGTCACTCTCGATAAATTCGATGGTGGCGGGCGCTTGAAGGACCGCGACCGCCCCCCCGGCTGTCGTGATCTCGGCGAAGCCACGGGTGAGCGTGAGACCTTGTCCCGCGTAGAGGTCGGGCCCTGGCTGGCCGATCCAGGCCGTGTCTTGCTCCGCAGTGATGGAGGCGACGATCGGCGGAGCCGGTGGCGCGGGTATCTGATCAGGTCCATCAACGCCGGGGTCGACCGGCGGGTCATCAGACACGGCCGGTGGGTCAGCGATCACCACTTCAGGTTCTACCGGGTCATCCCCCATCCCCCGGTAGACAAACACCACAACCACGGCGAGCACGAGCACGGCGGCGACGCCAGCCAGCTTGCCCGCGTAACGCCTCAGTACTTGGACACCGATGTAGCCGATCACGCCCAGCGTATGGTTATGCGGATGTGATTGCCGGCGGCGAGACCACTCGATCGGTGGCATCGACGGGGCGTCAAGGATGGGGCCTTGTTCTTCGCCCAGGAGCGCGAATACGGCCGTGGCGTCTTCGGTCTTCTGGGCGTTGTAGATCATCCGCTCGATGTTGCCGTACTGGGCGAATAAGCGGGGGTTGGCCGGGTCTTCTTCGAGCCATTGTTGGATAGTCTCAACGACCTCAGGCGTGGCCTGGTCGTCGAAGTACAGCGCGAGCTGATCCTGGATGTGCTGGGGGATATCGGGGGGCTTGGTCATCGCTGGGCCTCCAGGTATTGCTGCACGCACTTGCGCAGGGCTTCGCGGATACGCTGGAGCATGGAGGTCACGGCGCGGGGGCTGCAGGCGACCTGGGCGGCGATCTCTGCGGACGTCATCTGCCGGGCATAGCGGAGCTCGATGACGCGGCGGTGGCGGTCGCTCAGCTTCTTCATACAGGCTCGTAGGCCATCGAGCCGCTCGTCTTCGGTCGGCTGCATGTCGATGTAGGCGTGGGTGACCGCGTCGAGGACCTCGGGAGAGAAGACGATGGGCCGGCGGCCGCGCTCGCGGTAGGCCTGCGCGATGCGGTTGCGGGCGATACCGATCAGCCAGCCGATGAACGGCCGGCCCGGGTCGTATTGTTCGAATCGCTCGGCGGCCAATTCGGCGATCTCCTGGAGGATATCGTCTGCAAGGTGGTGGTCCGGGACGTGCAGGCAAACAAAGCCGCCCAGTGCGTTCTGGTTCTGTACCCAGAGCTTGGCGAAGGAAGGGGTTTTAGCCGGGTTTGATGCGTCGGTTTTTCTAGACAAGGGATCAGGGGGTCGGGTTTCGCAGGCCCCGTTATTAATGGATACGCGCCGTTGCACGGGATGTACCGCGCGATATTGAAAATTTTTATGTGCGGGGCCTGGGCCTAAGAAAACCCGCTTTGCGCCGGGGGCTGATCGGGGATATGGGGGATGGCCAGACTACCGGCAAACCGTGCGAGGCACAGAACTTGTACGAACTAAGATTGATTGATCCTGTAGTGCGTCTGCTTATCGATGATTCGGATTTGTTCTTAGAGGCGGTGGGTGACTTGGTCGGTGCCCCAGGCAGCCTGGACAGTGACCCTGCTGAGTTGTTCGGGCCGGGGTGGGTCGCCCGGGCGGCTGGCCAAGACGTATTGATGGCGGATTGATAAGAGCGACTGCGGGTCGGCTTCGGTGTGGGGCAGGCGGAAGCCCCAGCCGTCGGTGCTGCCGTGGCTGTGGGCGAGTAACGGGCTCCGGCCAAACCCGCTGGTGGCCGCAACAACACGGAGCCCGGGCAGCGGGTTGCCCGCTTCATCAACGACCCGGCCATGGATATACGTCAAGTCGGGCGCAGGCTGGCTCCGCCCGCCTTCGGCCAGCGTGGGGCCGACCAACATCAGGTCCATCAAGCAAACACGAATCGGTCGGCAGCTCTGGATAGCGACGTTCTCCAAAACAGACTGATGCGTTGTTTAAGGCATTCTAGTGCGGGCGAAATCGACGTGTAGCGGGAGAGGCGCAGCGTCCCGCTCGAATCGCATAGACGCCAACGCGGGATGTTGCGCGTCTCCCGCTACACGTGAGGTGATAGTGATCTAAAAGTAAAAAAAGCCCACGCCGTGACGGCATGGGCTTCGGTTTATGTAATCTATCGTTCGGTGCGGCTACTTTTTGGTCCCCTTGGGGCGGCCGACGAAGTAGTAGATCAGGGCACCAATGGCTCCGGCCAGGACGATGACGAGGATCCAGATCAGCTTGTCGTTGTCGCCGGGGAAGTCGCGCTGGGCACAGTCGATGAGCATCCAGATCCAGAAGCCCAGCAGGGCCAACCCGAAGATCATGAAGCAGCACCACGCCAGGATAAAGACGATCCCGAAGCCGGCCGCCGCGGCGTCTCCACCAGAGTTTTGGGCCAGGGTCAGCAGCGGGTTGGTTTGTGCGATCAGATCGAGCATGGGGGGGTCCTTGTAAGCGTTGTTCAACATGCATCATGGCGTGGATTGGCAAGGGTTGCAAGTGCCTACGAAACGCCCGCGGTTTCAAGGCCGCGGGCGATTGCCGTTTTGGTTCATCTATCGAGCGGTTTGTTGATCAGCTCGAGAAGCCCGCAAGGTAGGCCTCGGCACCCTTCTTAAGGCCTTCGACCACGTCGTCTCCCAAGGCCTTTGAGCTGGCCAGGGTGTTGTAGGTCTCGCTGCCCTGAGTTTTGAAGTATTCGACCAGGCCGCTGGCGAATTCCTGGACCTTCTCGACCGGCAGTTTGTCCATGTAGCCGTTGCCCGCCGCCCAGATCTGGATGACCTGGTCGATGACGTCCATCGGCACGTACTGCGGCTGCTTGAGCAGCTCGACCATTCGGGCCCCGCGGTCCAGCTGCTTCTGGGTCGCGGCGTCGAGGTCGGTGCCGAGCTGGGCGAAAGCTTCGAGCTCGCGGTAGGCGGCAAGGTCCAGACGCAGCGAGCCGGCGACCTTCTTCATCGCCTTGATCTGTGCGGCGCCGCCGACACGGCTAACCGAGATACCGACGTTGATCGCGGGGCGGACGCCGGCGAAGAACAGGTCGGGCTCGAGGTAGATCTGGC
>JBCDHS010000084.1:0-6974 GCA_038749735.1 Planctomycetota bacterium | reverse complement strand
GAGTTCCGCTTCAACCACCGGCGTGATAACCTCTATCAAGCGGTGTTAAGACTACTCCGTGAGAACCCAATCTAGACCCGTTGGCTTCCTAAGCCCCTATCTAAATCTACACCGCTGAACGAGCCCGGCCCTTCGCCGGGTTTTTTTCTTCTACTGGTACCAAAGTGGCTTCAGGTGTAGCTTTTCCATTGGGATCAGGCAACACCCCGCAACACGGCGGCTCGATTGGCCCGGCTCGCGTTGGCAATAGTTAGCCCAAGACATTTGCTCGGCAGACAACGCGTGTCTGTCCTCCCAATTTTATAAGCCCGTTGTCTGGCCTATAATGCATGCCAATGAAGATCGATCTTTCCAGCATGGTGCTTGACAACACTCCCGGGGCAGGCAGTGGCGGCATCGAGTTCATTAAACGCAAAAAGCCCAGTTGGTTACGCGCAAAGCTGCCGGCTGGTCCGGGCTTTAAAGAAACCCGCAACCTCGTCGATCAGTACAAACTCCACACTGTATGTGAGTCGGCGAAGTGCCCGAACCTTGGCGAGTGCTGGGAGCGTGGCACGGCGACGATGATGATCCTCGGCGATGTCTGCACACGCTCCTGTGGGTTCTGCCACATCAAGACCGGTAAGCCCCCGGAGTATGACCTTGATGAGCCTAGGCGGGTCGGCGAGGCGGCGGCGATCATGAACCTTAAGCACCTGGTGATCACTTCGGTGAACCGCGATGAACTGCCCGACGGTGGGGCCGAGATTTGGGCCGAGACGATCCGTGAGATCCGTCGGCAGTCGCCGGGTACACAGGTCGAGGTGCTGATCCCGGATTTCCTAGGCGACTGGGATGCGTTGCAGATTGTCTTGGAAGAGCGGCCGGAAATCCTGAACCACAACATGGAATCCGTCAAGCGGCTGTACAAAGTGGTTCGGCCGCAGGCGATCTATGAGCGATCGATCGAACTGTTGCGACGGGCTAAGGCCCAGGGCCTGACGGTCAAGACCGGCATCATGGTTGGCATCGGCGAGCGCGAAGAGGAGATCGAAGAGCTGATGCAAGACGTGACGCAGGGCACGCGCGTCATCGGTGTGAATCACGACGTGCCGGCGACCAACCGGGATGCCTTCGATGTGCCCGACCCTTATCGCATGGCACCGGCCGATTCCGCCGTCCACGCATCCGGCTCGCTGCATGACAACATCGGCACCGACAAGCCCGGCTTTGACCACAAACTCCGCCGAGGCGGCGAACTGGTTGATCACGCCAACCCGTATTGGGACCACCACGCGCCGGCTAAGCCGCAAGCGGCTGCTGCGCGGATACACGAGGTCTCCTATCCCAACGCCACCTACCCCGGCGTGCACGAGAGCTGCGACATCCTCACGATCGGCCAGTACCTCCAGCCCACGCGCAACCACCTGCCGATCTCGCACTGGGTCACGCCCGCCCAGTTCGTGCAGTACAAGCAGATGGCCGAGTCGATCGGCTTCCGCCACTGCGAGTCGGGCCCGCTGGTGCGTTCGTCCTACCACGCGGATGACCAGGTGTTGAAGATGCAAGAGGCCGGGCGCTAGCGTCGTGGCCTTGGCTCGGCTTGTTACTTTGCCAAGCAAACGTAATCCGTTTGTTTAGCTGCAGGCAATCCATCCGGATTATTTTCAAGGGGGAACTCATCTTTTTTGATTTCAATCCGTTGATAGGTCTTGAATTCGCCTGATCGAATCGCGAGGATGCGCTGAGTTGCTTGGGTTCCCGTATGTCCGAACGAAAGGCTCTGCGATGATGTTGCGACTGGTGCGTGGTGTGTTTTTGATAGGTCTATTGATGCTTGGCGCGTGTGCGTCGCCCGTGGTGGCGGGGCCGCCGGCTGAAGAGTTCGGGGACTTGGCCGAGCCGCTGAACAAAGAAATCACCGTGAGCTTCATCGGCACGCCGCTAAGCCAGGCGGTGGACACGTTGCGTCGGGAGCTTGCACTCAATTTTCTCATCCGCGGAGAGGTCAATGAGTCATTCCGGATCACGCTCAACATCGAGGCCCTGCCCGCCAGCCAGGTGCTGGAACTGATCGGCCTGGCGAGCGACACCGACTGGTACATCGACCAGGGCGTGGTCGTGATCGCCAGCGAGGACTTCGTACGCCGACGGAGCATCGAGACCCGGGTCTACAACATCAGCGACCTGATCCAGTCCGTGCCCAACTACCTCGGCCCGACCCTGAACCTCAACGACGCCCTGTCCAACACCAACAGCGGCGGTAGCAGCGCGCGCCAGTCCGAATCGTTCGGCAGTGGCGGCGGGGGTCGTGGCAGTCTGTTCGGTGATGATGACGACGGCGATCTCAGCGAGTCAACCCTCAGCCGGGCGGAGAAGGTGGGTATGATCACCGAGCTGATCCGGATGACCTGCGGGGACCCGGACGAGTGGCTCGATGAGGAGTCGAGCATGACCGAGTTGAGCGGTTCGCTGGTGGTGCGGACCACGCCGGATGTCCACGAGCAGATCGAGTCGCTGCTGACTCAGCTCAGCGACGCCCGCGGCCAGATGGTCGGCGTAGAGGGGCAGTTCTTCGCGGTCCCGCGCGATCTGTTGGATGGGCTGGAGGGACGGTTGGTGTTGGGGCCAGATGCGTTGACTCAGTTGATGGAGGCGATGCAGGAGGCCGGCGTCCAGCGGATTAGCGCCGGCCGGACGGTCTGCACCAATGGTCAGCGGGTCTACGTTTATGCCGGACACGACACAACGTTCCTATCGGACATCGAGCCCATCCCGAACACAGCGGCGGTCGACCCGACGCTGAGCAACGCGCGCAACGGCGTGGTGATCGATGTGCTGCCAACGATCACCCTCGATGGTGAGGCGATCTCACTGGCCGTGCGGACGGACAACATCGACGGCTCGACGCTGCGGACGACGGACCTGCCGGTCGGGTCGGTCCAGGGCGGGGCCACGCGGGTCCGGCTGGAGGGCTCGGTCCACGGGGAGGTGGACTCGAAGGACGCGGATGTTGCCGACGCCGACCTCACTGGGCGGGTCGAGCAGGAAGGCCAGATCGGCGACGGCGGCGAGGCGGTGGTCACCGGCAGCGTCGCCTTGGAAATGCCGGAGAACGATATGCTCACCCACCGTACGAACGTCCGCGTCCCGGACGGCGGGGGCGTGATCCTCTCGGGCGTCAGCCAAATGTACGCGGATGTAGACGCCCAAGACCTGGAACTGGTGCTGATCCTGCGGGCACGGATCGTCGAGTAGCCGGGGCAATCGCATCTGTGCTCGGGTGGGGCGGGCGTCCCGTCTGCCGTCCCGGCGAAGCCGGGAAAACCAGCCATCTTCGGGCTGAGCCCGAACGGCGGGCGAGACGCCCGCCCCACCTTGTACCCCAGGTGCGATTGCCCTGAACCGAGTAGCCGGATCGATTGCGGGATTTGGCAGATCAGGCTACACTGTCCGGTTCGCAACGCCGCCCGGCCGGTGCCCATGTCGGTCACTGGTCCAAAGCCCCCGCAGCGCCCACCTATCGTCGGCGGGGGATACCGGGCGGCCCACCTCAGCCCGTCCATTGGACGGGCAGGAGACGATTTTCTTATGGCAGACGCCACCCCCGTTTTGTACGAAGGCCTATTCCTGATCAGCCAGTCCGCGATGTCCGGCGACATCGAAGGGGCCAAGGCCCACGTGCAGGAGATGCTCGACCGGGCCGAGGCCGAGGTCCTGGCCCTGAACAAGTGGGAAGAGCGCAAGCTCGCGTACCCGATCGAGGGCCAGAAGCGCGGCACGTTCCTGATCTCCTACTTCAAGGCCCGCCCGACCCAGATCGCCAACATCGAGCGCGACTGCAACCTCTCCGAGCAGGTGCTCCGGGTGATGTTCATCCGCGCCGACCACATGGGCGAGACCGAGCTTGCGGCCGCCCTCGACGGTGCGAAGACCGCCGCGGTTGCCGAGGCCGTGGAATCTAGTGGTCAAGCCGAAGCCGGTGAGTAAGCCTGCGCCGATCCGCGGAGCCTCAGCCGCATACCTCATCTCTATCCTTTAACAGATCGACCCACATGCCCAGCTACAACAAAGTCATCCTCATGGGGAACTTCACGCGCGACCCCGAGCTGCGCTACCTCCCGAACAACACGCCGGTCAGCGACTTTGGCCTGGCGATCAACGACCGCTTCCTCAACAAGAACACCAACCAGTGGGAAGACCGGGCGAACTTCGTAGACTGCACCGCGTTCGGCCGGACCGCGGAGAACATCACCAAGTTCTTCGCAAAAGGCCGGCCAATCTTCATCGAAGGCAAGCTTCGCTTCGAGCAGTGGGAAGACCGCCAGTCCGGCCAGAAGCGGAGCAAGCTGAAGGTCGTCATCGACTCCTGGCAGTTTGTCGATTCCAAGAACGAGGCGGGCGGCAACGGCGGCGGTGGTGGCGGCGGCTACCAGGACGGAGGCCGCAACTTCCGCAGCAAGGGCTACGGCAATGAAGGCGGCGGTGGAAACCAAGGCGCAGCCAATCAGGCCGGCGGGGGCTGGGACGACGGCGGCGGGCACGAGGCCGTCGATGAAGACGACATCCCATTCTGAATCGGATCCATGCTGGCGGACCGCCGGCGGCTTGTTGCTGCCGGGCCAATGCCTAACTTTGCAACAAAGGACAGCGCGACATGAAAACGATCGAACTACTCCTCCTGGACAACATCGAAAACCTCGGCATCGTGGGTGACGTGGTCAAGGTCAAGCCCGGGTACGCCCGCAACTACCTGCTCCCGCGCGGCCTGGCCGAGGCCCCAACCGAAGAAAAGATCCAAGCCCTGGCCGAGCGCCGTGCTCAGGCCGAGGCCGAGATGAAGGCCCTCCGCGAAGCGCAGGAAGCCATGATCGGCAAGCTGACCGATTATGAACTAACCCTTGAACGCTCAGCCAACGAGCAGGGCGCTCTGTTCGGCGGGGTCTCTCAGCACGACATCGCGGTCGCACTGCAGGAAGCCGGCTTTGAGGTCGAGGACCAGCATGTCCGCCTGGGCGAGAAGATCAATCGCCTCGACACCTACCACATCCCGATCCAGATCGCCCGGGAGCTCAAGACCGAGATCAAGCTCTGGGTCGTGAGCGACAAGCCCTTGGAACAGGAAGACGACGCCGAGGCCGACGAAGAGCAGGCCGAGGGTCAGCAAGAGGCCACGGCCGTGGACGCGGTCGAGGGTACCGAGGCATGAGTTAACGCGAAACAAACTAGCGACCTGAATTAGCCCCGTCAGAGCGGGGCTTTTTCATACCCATCGCCGGTTGCTCCCCCGACGGTCAGCACTCAATCGGCTCGTACCCGCTTGGCCAGCCATACCCGGTAGAGCCCGCGCGACGGCCACAGCGGCAGCATGTCTTGCCAGGACACCTTGACCAGCCCCAACTTGTTCAGGATCGAGGCGTAGTCATAGATCGGATGCAACGCACAGATGTTCAGAGCCCGGCCGACGACGTTGACTGGCCGGTAATAAAGGTTGTGTGTCGTTGTCGAGAATCGTCCCTGACCCGGCGGGGCAAAGTCTGCGATGGCGATTATGCCTCCGGCTGCCAGTAGAGCAACCGCCTTGGCGAGTTGATGCCACATCGCAGCTTGGTCGAATAGATTAAAGAAGAAGTTGCCGCAGACCAAATCGTACTGAGGATCCCCTCTCTCGGTGTATTCATCAAGAGTAAGCGGCAAGAGGTGGGCTTCCCTGTTTTGATCCCCCAGACGCTTCGCGAATCGCTCGCGCATCCTTTCGCAAGGCTCCAGGCAGGTCACGCTGCCACCACGCGACAGGGCCGACGGCACCTCCCGCCCCGACCCAGCCCCGAGGTAGAGTACCCGCATGCCCGGCTGGATCAGCCGCGTGTGCCAGGCCTTTGCCCGATCGATCGCGCCGAGCGAGTAGAACTGGGCCAGCGCGTCGTAGCACCAAGCGACATGGCCGTAGGGGTAGGCCCGATCCGGGACGGGGGTCTGGGGCGAGCTAGCCATCAGGTTCCAAGTAGATCACTTCATGGGTCCAGAGCTCTTCCAGACCGCGGACGGTCCAGGTCTCGCGACCGACACCCGGGTCGGCGATGGCGACGATCTGCTCGTTGGGAAAGCCGATGACCACAACGGTATGCGTAACCTCGACATCCCATCCCCAATTCTGGACAAAGCGCGGGTCACGGTCGGCGATCTCCTGGGTCAGCTTGAGCGAAACGACCGCCGGCAACGCGTCCGGCCGACCCATCAGTTCCAAGACGATAAGCGATTCTACTCGGACCCGGTGGCCTTCCGGGGCCAGCAGGGATAGCCCACGGTACAGCCCGGTCAGGTGCGTACCCTTTTCGCTGGTCAGGCAGAGCTCGGCGAGTTGTTCTTCACTGGTCTCGACCCCGTGGTAGCTCAGCAGGGTCGTAGCGGCGGCCGGTGTGCAGGTACGTGTTGCCGTAGCTACTGGTTGTTCTAACGGTGGTCCCATCCGGCGCGAGGGCCGTCGGATTGCCGTACGCGTTGTAGGCGTAGCGTTCGACAACAGCGCCCGTATCATCGGTCAGGCCGATGACGGTGTACTGCCGGTTGCGGTGGTAGAACAGCGTCTCTTCGGTGCCCGCCGCGTACTCGGCCAGCACCTGACCACCGGATTGAACGAAGATGGTCGCGGTTGCGTCGTTAGCCGTCTTGCTCACCCGCCGCCCGAGCGCGTCGTAGGCATAAGACCAGAAAAAGGACCAGAAAAAGGGTTGAGGTTCCCCAGTTCCAGTGGGCGCGGGAGATCATATCTTTCCCACCCCAAGGCGCCTCGTATGTCTCGTCGTCAGTTTGACCGTCAATTCAAGGTCAATGCCGTCAAGCTGGTTCAGCAGCCCGCGTATCCACGCCCAACTGATGAACCAAGGCATCACCTGCAATGCGAAGACGGCCGCGTCGGATACGAGGGCGATGGGCCTGATGGCCCTTCAAAACAAGGCGTTCCGCGTGACCACGACCGACAGCAATCATTCCTT
>JBCDHS010000083.1:0-7010 GCA_038749735.1 Planctomycetota bacterium | reverse complement strand
TCGCCATGCTGGTCCTGCTCATCGCCGTTGCCGTCGGCTTTGCCTTTGTCGTGGCCTACCACACCTACGGGCGGTGGCTGGGTGAGAAGGTCTTCCGCCTCTCCGCCTCGGTTGTGTGTCCCAGCTACCAGCATGAGGACGGGCAGGACTACGTCCCGACCAGCAAGTCCGTGGTCTTTGGCCACCACTTCACCTCGATCGCCGGCACCGGGCCGATCGTCGGGCCCGCGATCGCCGTGATGTGGGGCTGGCTGCCCGCGCTGCTCTGGGTCGTTTTCGGGTCGATCTTCATCGGGGCCGTCCACGACTTCGGCGCGCTGGTCGTGAGCCTGCGCAACAACGGCCAGACCGTCGGCGAGGTGTCGGGCCGACTGCTCAACAAGCGCGTCCGCCTGCTGTTCCTGCTCGTGCTGTTCCTGGCACTGACGATCGTGCTCGCCATCTTCGGCCTGGTCATCGCCGCGGTGTTCAAGCAGTACCCCGCGGCGATCTTCCCGTGCCTCGTGCAGATCCCGCTGGCGGTGGCGATCGGCCTGTGGCTGCACCGCAAGGGCGTGAGCCTGCTGATCCCGTCGCTGCTGGCCCTGGGCGTGATGTACCTGACCGTCGTCTTCGGCAACCAGGGCTGGCTCGGCGAATTCAACGCTTACCTCGCCGAGCTAGACACCATCACCTGGGTCGGCGTCCTGCTCGTGTACTCCTACGTCGCCAGCGTGCTGCCGGTGTGGACGCTGCTGCAGCCGCGCGACTTCATCAACTCCCTGCAGCTCATCTCGGCGCTGGGCCTGATTGTTGTCGGCCTGTGCGTCGCCGCGTTTGTGGGTGGAGCGCCGCCGGTCGAGGGGGCCGAGCGTCAGCCTTTGGAGTTTGCCGCGCCGATGGTGCAGTGGGACCCAGCCGACGCGCCGCTGATCTTCCCCTTCCTCTTCATCACCATCGCCTGCGGCGCGATCTCCGGCTTGCACTGCCTGGTCAGCTCCGGCACGTCCAGCAAACAACTCAAAAACGAGAGGGATGCGCAGTTCGTCGGCTTCGGCTCGATGCTGACCGAGGGGTTCTTGGCAACACTCGTCATCCTCGCCTGCTGCGCGGGGCTTGGACTGGGGACTCCGCTATCAACCAGACTTGGCCCAACATTTGGCACTGGTGCCCCTGAAGCACCAACTGAGCTTACAACGTGGACTTATGAAACACCTAATGGTGATGTACATTCGGTTTCAAAATTTGAAAGAGGATCTAGATATTTTGGGTCTACCGCTGAAGAGTCGGAACTAGCTTTAAGCATGACATCGCCAACTCTTGACGAGCGAACCGGCGCAATCATCGGGGCTGGTGAGTTCAATGAGGGCGGCGTCGCATTCGTTGGGGCGACGGCTTGGGAATCCCGGTACAGCTCCTGGTCAGCATCTAACGCATTAGCTTCAAAAGTAGGTGCATTTGTTGATGGAGCTGCAAACTTTCTAATCTCGATGGGCATCTCGTCCGCCATCGCCGTCGCGCTCATGGGCGTACTCGTCGCGTCGTTTGCCGGGACGACGCTGGATACCGCCTGCCGGCTGCAGCGGTACGTCGTGCAGGAGTTAGCAAAAACGCTGATGCCAAAAGCCGTTGATGGCATCGGTGGTCTAGATAAGGCGGCGGACCCAATACCGCCGATGGTATCGGCGGCTTTAATGAACCCTCTCACCTGGCTGACGAATAAGCACGGCGCAACGATCTTTGCCGTGATCGTCGGCGGGCTGATCGCCGCGATGCCCGCCCCCGGTGCCGCGTGGTCGGTGGAGAATGCCGGCAAAGGCGGGCTGATCCTCTGGCCGATGTTCGGCGCGACCAACCAACTCCTCGGCGGGCTCGCGTTCCTGGTCATCACGTTCTACCTCTGGCGGCGGGGCAAGGCGGTCTGGTTCGTCGCCATCCCGCTGGTCTTCATGCTGATCGTCCCGGCCTGGGCGATGGCGATGCAGCTTCGGCAGTGGTTTGTCGCGGACACGATCAATATCCCGTTGATCGTGATCGCCGTGGCGACGGTGCTGTTGGAGGCGTGGATGCTGGTCGAGGCGGCGTTGCTGTTCCCGAAGGTGCGCGGCGTGGTGGAGGCGGGCGGGGAAGGGTTCGCGGAGCCGGGGTGAAACCGTACGTCACGCAGCGGTTGGGATATGATGTATGAATGCTGCAACGCTGCCTGTTTTTGATGGTGTCGGGCTTCTTGCTGACCGGGTGCATCGGGATCAGCCCGCCGGTGGCGGAGGTGCAGGCGGTGCGTCTGGACGACTCGGCGGCGGGGGGCGGAAGGGTGCTGGTGGAGGTGAAGGTCAGCAACCCCAACGATGAGAACCTGCCGATGCCTCGGGTCAGCTACGAGGTCGATGTGGTGGGGGCGGGGCAGTTTGCGTTTACCGACATCCCCTATGCTGCGCTGCCGCGTCAGGGCGAGCAAACGCTGGTGCTGCCCGCGGCGGTGCGGGGGCAGAACATCCAGGGCAAGCAGTACCGGGTGAGCGGGACGGTGGTGTTTCAGCCGGAGGGCAACCTGCGGCGGTTTTTTTACGACAACGGGCTGCCCCGGCCGCGAGCGAGTTTCACGGCGGAAGGGGTGCTGGAGTAGTGGCGGACGTTCCGGGTCGTGACCAGACGCTTCTCAGCCGATCCGGCTCAGCGTCCTCGTGCGACACTTTAGATTGAACGGTGAACCCCTCTCAAGCTCATGCACCAGGTTTTTGACGAACGACGCTATCTGATCCCGTTCCGTGCGACGCTGCTCCCGCAGATCTTTACGGACGTGCTGGTGATCGGCGCGGGCGTGGCGGGCTGCAGCGCGGCGCTCTCGGCGGTGCGGCACCACGCGACGTGTGATGTGATCGTCGCGACCAAGGGCCGGCTCAAAGACAGCAACACCTACTGGGCCCAGGGCGGGATCGCCGCGGTGATGGACCTTCCACGGGACAGCGTGGATCAGCACCTGCAGGACACGCTCACAGCGGGTGCGGGTCTTTGCGATACGCCGGTGGTCCGCCGGGTGTGTGAAGAGGGCGCGGGCCGGGTCGAGCAGCTCATCGCCGACGGTATGCGGCTGGACCGCGACGAGGACGGCAAGCTGCTGTTCGGTCGGGAGGGCGGGCACAGCCAGCACCGAATCGTCCATACCGACGGTGACGCGACGGGGCGTTCGCTGGCGATGACCATGACCGAGGCGGTCCGGGCTCACGAGCGGGTCAGGCTTTTTGAAGACTGCTTCGTACTCGACCTGATCACGACCGGCAGCAACGGGAGCCCCGGCGAGTGCGTCGGCGCAGTCACCCACCACCCCAAGCACGGGCTGCAGGTGATCTGGGCCCGCTCGACGATCCTCGCAGCCGGCGGCTCGGGCAAGGTCTACCGCGAATCGACCAACCCGTCGGTCTCGACCGGCGACGGCCTGGCGATGGCGTACCGGGCCGGGGCGGAGTTGCAGGACATGGCGTTTGTGCAGTTCCACCCGACGACGCTGTATGTCGCCGGCGCTTCGCGTTCGCTGATCACCGAGGCGGTGCGCGGAGAGGGGGCGATCCTGATCGACAAATCTGGCCACCGTTTTATGCCCGACTACGACGAGCGGGCCGAGCTCGCGCCGCGCGACATCGTCTCCCGCAGCATCATCCAGCAGATGGTCAAGACCGGGCACAGCCACGTCTACCTCGACGTGCGGCCGATCGGCACCGACCGGTTTACCGAGCGCTTCCCGGGGATTACTCGGCTGCTGCGGCAGTTTGATCTCGACCCGGCAAAGCAGCCGATCCCCGTACACCCCTCGGCCCACTACATGATCGGCGGGGTCGCGACCGACCGCAGCACCCGCTCGACCGTCCCCGGGCTCTACGCCTGTGGCGAGGCGTCCTGCACGGGGCTGCACGGCGCGAACCGGCTGGCGAGCAACTCGCTGCTGGAGGGGCTGGTCTACGGCGAGGTCGCGGGGCAGACCGCGCTGGAACGTTTGGAGGGTAATGGCGTAGCCGACAGCGGCGGGGCGGTGGGGGCGAGGCCGTACAAGATCGTCTCCGATATCCGCCCGTCCGACCGCAGCGAGCTCGACCTGGACGATGTCCGCCGATCTTTGCGCAGCGTGATGTGGCGTCACGTGGGGATCGAGCGGGAGGGTGATCGGCTGGCCGAGGTCCAGGAGATGTTCGAGTTCTGGGCGCGGTACAACCTCGACAAGATCTTTGATGAGCGTTTGGGTTGGGAAGTGCAGAACCTCTTAACGCTCGGCGGGCTGATCACCCAGGCGGCGCTGTGGCGAAAAGAAAGCCGGGGTACCCATTTCCGTATGGACCACCCCAAGCCCCAAGAGGCGTACCGTGTGCACGACCGCTGGAAACGCGGGCAGAGCGAGCCGATCCTTCAGCCGGTGGATAGTGATCAAACGCAGGCCGCGAACTGACCGCACCGCTACAATCGCCGCATGAGCATCACCCGTCATGACCAGGTCTTCGTCGCCGACACCGCCCGCGTCACCGGCGAGGTCGAGCTGGGCGAGAACGTCTCGCTGTGGTACGGCGCGGTGATCCGCGGTGATGTCGCTTTGGTCACCCTCGGGCCGGGCACCAATGTCCAGGACAACGCGGTCATCCACTGCGACTCGGGCAAGCCCAATACCATCGGGGCCGACGTTTCCATCGGACACGGCGCGGTCGTCCACGGCCTATCCGTCGGCGACGGCACACTCATCGGCATGCACGCCACGGTGCTGGGCGGCACGCAGATCGGCCGACGATGCCTCGTGGCCGCCGGGTGCCTGGTCCCGCCCGGGCTGGTCGTCCCGGATGACCACGTGGTCATCGGTGTGCCGGGCCGGGTGATCCGACCGACCAACGAGCAGGAGCGCGAGTACCTCGCCTGGCTCGCCCCGCATTATGTCCAGCTCGCCGGGCAATATACCCAGACCCCGGACGCCCCGAACCTCCGACTGCACTTCAAGTAGCCCGCAGCCCGCATCTCGTACAATCCCGCCCCATGCCCGTGCACGAACATCACGCGATCAAGCCGCTGCTCTTCCCCGCCATCGACCTGCGCGGCGGAAAGGTGGTCCGCCTGACCCAGGGCGATTACGACCGGCAGACCACCTACGCCAACGACCCGCTGGCCCAGGCCAAGGCCTTTGCCGACGCCGGGGCCACCTGGCTGCACCTGGTCGATCTGGATGGAGCAAGGTCGGGCAGGATGGAGCACCTGGAAGTGATCCGATCGATCTGTGGTGTCCCCGAGTTGAAGGTCGAAGTCGGCGGGGGGGTGCGGACGACCGAGGCCGTAGATCAACTGCTGGATGCAGGTGTGAAGCGGGTGATCATCGGCACCGCGGCGCTTCGGAACTGGGACTGGTTCACCGAAATCGCGCATGAAGCCCAGTACGAAGAGCGACTCGTGCTTGGGCTGGACGCCAAGGCGGGCAAGGCCGCGGTCGCCGGGTGGCAAGAAACCACCGATCTCTCGGCGATCGAGATCGCCCGCCGCGTCGCCGGCTGGCAACTCGGTGCGATCGTCTACACCGATATCGCCGTCGACGGCATGCTCACGGGCCCTAATGTTGAAGCGACAGCCCGGATGTGCGCCGCAACCGACGTCCCAATCGTCGCCAGCGGCGGCGTCGGAACACTCGACCACCTTCGAGCACTACGCGACCTGCCTATCCAGGGCGCGATCATCGGCAAGTCTCTCTACGAAAACCGCTTCACGATCCACGAAGCGATCGCCGCCTTCGAACAAAACCCTTAACCCTTAACGCCGGCCTGAGCAAACCCAAGTCCGGATCCAAGCACAACCCCTATGCAAGACCATCCCCAAGAAGACGAAAACCCGCTGCAAGGGTACTTCGATTGGCAGGTCACGACGCTGATGCTCGCGCACGACCTCACCAACCCCATCATGGGCGATGACGAGCAGGCCCACCACGACCGAAGACACCAGATCGAAGAGCGGGTCCGCGTCCTGACCCTCGGCGTCGTCCCCGAGCAATACAAACAAGACACGGGCCTCGCCTGGCCCCCGCAGGTCATGATGCAGATCACCCGCGCCACCCTCAAAGAGGCCGCAAAGATCGCGGGGCTGTAGACAGAATTGTGCAGCACCAAGCTCATTCCCACGTATCAGACCTTGTTGCACTATGAAACTCAGCCACACCATGTTTCATGTATTGAATGATCCAAAAAACCTCTTACTCTTCACCGTGATATCACGTGATGTTTCAGAATCTGCAACCAGTATAGCAGCGACACCTTGATTCTCTGCGTCCGGCCTCAGAGAGGCCCAGTTATGACGAAAGTAAAGAGCAATTCTTTTCGTTGTTGTGGCGGAATTGCCTGCAAAACAGATTACGGCTCTTTTGCTATCCGACGGATCTAGCGCCCAAACCAAATATCCGATTCTCTGGTTCTTCTCAACAGACTCTTTCATCCCCAGTAACTTTATAGAAGATGCTCCATCTGCGTCGAGATCGAAGTTTTGATGATCAAACGAATTATCAAGCTTTTTAAGTATTCGACCTGCTTCTGGATTACTTCGGGGGCTGCCGACGATAATACTTAACTCACATAAATCGCCCGGAAGAACTTCGTCTGCTTCTTGAGAGGAAATGAAATTAACATCAAGTTTTTGATGGAAAATGGCCAGTACAGTTTCGGCCACACTCAAGTCATCTATCGAAATCATGGTGGAATATATTCCAACGGATTTACCGTTCTTTTCACCCGCACCGCCAATGTATAGGATGCTGTCTTTCGGGGTAACTTTGTTGTCGTATGAATAAGGATGAAATCGTGGCAACACGACATTGACGACTGGTTCTGCGCTACTGAAAGCGATTGGTATTTTCTCGATTTTCGGCAAGGCCTTGAATCCGGCGCGAATGAGTTCCCACATGCTCTGTAGAAAACCCTATCTGCCTGCCGATCTGTGATGCATGAGCATGACCAGTAAGTCGCCCAAGGATGTGGCGCGAGCGGCGTACCAGGCGGGCAAGGATGCGCTGCCCAAGTACG
>JBCDHS010000082.1:0-7597 GCA_038749735.1 Planctomycetota bacterium | reverse complement strand
GTTTTTTGGGGGGTGGGGGGGGGGGGGCCCCCCAAACAAACCCCGAAACACCCCCCCCCCCCCCAACAAACCACTAGCCACTCAAACAACATGGCAAGCAGCAGCAAGAACATCAAGATGCCCCTGGTCTTCGCCATCAGCGTCGGCGGCCTCTTCGCGCTGGTCGCGTCGGTGGTGTTCGGCATCGCCTGGTACGCCTACCAGGACAAGGTCACCCTGCGCAAGCAGGTGCTCAGTGAGCCGACCCACCCCGCCGACTACCTCCGCTACGAGCAGGAGCAGCTCAACACACTCGAAGAAAACGGCTTGGGCGACGCGATGCAGGATGTCGTCGCCGATTATGCCGAGGAAGAGGGCTGAGGCCCTGCCCGCCGTTGGCCGGCTAGCGCCGGCGCCCGGCTTTGGTTAAGGAAAACCTTGGACAACCGCAGGACGCGGCCCGGATACCCCGGCTAGGATTCCCCTGAACGAGCGCGGCCCTCATGGTGAGGCCGGCCAAGTACCCAGGGGGGTATGGAGCCAGCCGATGCAACGCTCGCCCGATTGGCGAACAACCCGACACCTGACCCTCTCGGCTTCCCGCCGTAGCGCGGTCGCTCTGTGCGGCTTGATCCTGTTCTGCCTCCTCGCCGCCCCCGCCTCGGCCCGGTACAACCAGCAGGTCCAGGACACCGTGCCCGGACAGGACCAGGCCAACCCCTGGCTGGACGAGTTGAACAACGACGTGGGCATCACCCAGAAGCTGGGCGATACCCTGCCGACCGCCCTGCCCTTTGTCGATGAGCAGGGCGAGACCGTCACGCTCGACCAATTCCTGCAGACCGGCCGGCCGATCATCCTGAACCTCGGCTACAACCGCTGCCCCTCGGTGTGCGGGCTGGTGCTGGGTCACCTGGTCCAGAACGTCGGCGAGACGGGCCTGGACCTGGGTGAAGACTACCTGATCCTCAACGTCAGCATCGACCCCGGCGAGACGCCCGAGCACTCACGCGAGCGCCGGGACGAGGTCAAGCAGATGATGGCCCAGGCCGGGGCCGAGTTCGACCCCGAGGGCTGGCGGTTCCTCACGGCCGAGCCCGCGACGATCCAGTCGCTGACCCAGACCACCGGGTACGGGTACATCTACCTGCCGGCGCAGAACGAGTTCGGCCACCCCGCCGCGCTGGTGCTGCTCACCGGGGACGGTCAGATCAGCCGGTACCTCACCGGCACGACCTACGACGGCAAGACCCTGCGCCTCTCGCTGGTCGAGGCGAGCGAGGGAAAGGTCGGCAACCTGCTCGACGCGGCCTTTTTGACCTGCTTCCGCTGGGACTCCGAGGCCAACAACTACACCGCCACCGCCAAGTTCATCATGATGACCGGCGGGGTCGTGACCATCGTCGCGATCACCGGCGGGGTGTTCATGCTCTTTGCCTACGAACGCCGCCGCCAGCAGCTCCTGGTCCAGACGGATGAGCCCGACGAATCGCCCCAAACCGATGCATGAATATCGCGAGATTAGACCCCAGCCCCTAGACGCCAGAACCTTACGATGCTGACCAACCTCAACTTCCTGCTCGCCGAGATCAAGGGCGGCACCATGTGGATGCCGACCGCCGCGACCGACTCAAACCAGGTCGACGGCCTGCTGTTCTTTATCCTCTGGGTCACCGGCTTCTTCCTGGTCTTCAACGCCGGGCTGATGATCTTCTTCGCCATCCGCTACCGGCAGAAGAAAAAGGAGGGCACGGCCGGGGGCCACACGCACAACACCGCCATGGAACTCACCTGGTCGGTGCTGCCGGCGTTTATCCTCGCGATCATCTTCGTCTGGGGCTTCCGTGGCTACCTGGTCATGGCCACCCCGCCGTCCAACGCGGTGGACGTCAACGTCACGGCGAAGAAGTGGGTCTGGGATTTTGCCTATGAAGACGGCATCCTGGCCCGTGGTGAACCGATCCCGGGGACAGACCGAACCGCGATGCCCGCGCTTCACGTCGCGGCGGACGTTCCGGTACGACTGAACCTACGTTCTTCGGACGTACTGCACTCGCTTTACATCCCCGCGATGCGGGTGAAAAAAGATGTTGTGCCGGGCCGAGTGAATCAGATGTGGTTTAAGCCGCTGTTTGATGAAGGCAAGGCTCAGCCGTACATGCTCAACACACCCGAGGGCGATCAGGTTGAAGTCCAACGCGTGGAGTACGAGCTGTTCTGCACCGAGTACTGCGGGCAGGATCACTCAATGATGATTACCAAGCTGTACGTTTATCGCCAAGAGGATTTCGAAAAGTGGCAGGTACACAACAGCATCATCCCCGGGTCGACACCCTTGGTTGATCTGGGCAAATCGATCTATACCGGCAAGGGCTGCGCGAGTTGCCACAGCATCGACGGGTCGGACGGCACCGGGCCAACCTGGAAGGACCTCTGGGGCCAGACCGGCCACGCAACCTCGGCCGGCCCTGTAGAAGTCAATTACGATTACATCTACGAGTCGATCCATGAGCCCGCGGCCAAACTCGCCGAAGGCTACGCCAACCTGATGGCACCCTACCCCGACATCAGCCCGCGTGAAGTGGTTGCCCTGATCGAGTTCATGAAGTCGATCGACAGCACCCCGACCGCCGATGAAAGCCTGACCTACGGCGACCTGAACGTGGACGGGACGCTGAAGTCGGAAGACGGCGAAGGCGAAAGCGGGGGTGACGGTGAGGCCGAGCCGGCGGAAGGGGATTGAGGCGGGTTGGGCTGGGCCTGCGTTGGCCCGGGCGGTGATGATGGTTCGTCCGGCGTGCGTAGGCCGCTGGCTATTGGAAAGCGATTGACCGGAGCACGATACAAAGCGGGCAGGAAGGCTCCGGGGATGAATTGGAGACCCTTACGATGACAGTCATTGACAAACCGATCACCACCGACATCTACGGCGAACCGATCGAGCGGGCGCCGGGCGACAACTACCTCAACCACAGCAAGGGGATCCTGAGCTGGGCGTTGACGCTGGACCATAAACGCATCGGGCTGATGTACATGGTCGTGGTGCTGGCGGCGTTCGCGCTGGGCGGGTTCTTCGCGATCGCGCTGCGGACGATGCTGACCTTCTCCCAGCAGTCCAACGTGATGAACCCCGACAAGTTCGGCGGGGTCATCGGCAACCCGGAGTGGAACAACCTCTACAACCAGGCCTTCACCCTGCACGGGGCGATCATGGTCTTCATGTTCATCATCCCGGCGATCCCGGCGATCCTGGGCAACTTCGTCCTGCCCCTGCAGCTGGGGGCCAAGGACGTCGCGTTCCCCCGGCTGAACCTGATGAGCCTGTACTGCTGGATCGGCGGGGGCGTGTTCTTCGTCCTCGTGCTGTTCGGCGGGATCCTCCACGCCCTGATCCCCGGCCTGCCCGACAGCATCCCCAACGGGCTGGACACCGGCTGGACCTTCTACACGCCCTACTCGATCCAGGCCAATTCCAGCGTTGTCTACGCGACGCTCGGGGCGTTTGTGCTGGGTTTTTCCTCGATCCTCACCGGGCTTAACTTCGTCGCCACGATCCACATGCTCAAGCCGCGCGGCATGGGCTGGTTCAATATGCCCCTGCTGCTCTGGGCGCTGTACGCCACCGCGATCATCCAGATCCTCGCCACGCCGGTCCTGGCGATCACCCTGCTGCTGCTGGCGGCGGAGAACATCATCGGGATCGGGATCTTCAACCCCGAGCTCGGCGGCGACCCGGTGCTGTTCCAGCACTTCTTCTGGTTCTACAGCCACCCGGCGGTGTACATCATGATCCTGCCCGCGCTGGGCGTGGTCAGTGAGATCATCTCGACCTTTAGCCGTAAGCACATCTTCGGCTACAAGTTCATCGCCTACTCGTCCCTGGCGATCGCGATGTTCGGCTTCATCGTCTGGGGCCACCACATGTTCACCTCCGGCCAGTCGCCGATGATCAACGCCCTGTTCTCGCTGCTGACGATGTCGGTCGCGGTGCCCTCGGCGATCAAGGTCTTCAACTGGCTGGCGACGATGTACGGCGGGAAGATCCGGCTCGAAACCCCCATGCTCTACGCCATGGGCTTTATCTGGTTGTTCACCATCGGCGGGCTGACCGGCCTGCCCCTGGCCGCGCTGTCCACCGACATCTACATGCACGACACCTACTTCGTCGTCGCCCACTTCCACTACGTCATGGTCGGATCGACGCTCTTCGCGTTCCTCGGCGGGATGTACTACTGGTTCCCCAAGATGTTCGGGCGGATGTACAACGAGACCTGGGGCAAGATCGGCTGGCTGGTCACGTTTATCGGGTTCAACGTGACATTTATCGTGCAGTTCTTCGCCGGGATGCACGGCATGCCCCGCCGGTACGCGACCTATGTCGATGAATACACCATGTACCACATGGTCTCGACCGGCGGGTCGTACATCCTCACGATCGGGCTGGTCATCATCCTGGTGAACTGGGTGATGGCCCGCAAGGGCAAGCCCGCCCCGGCCAACCCCTGGGGCGGCAACCAGCTGGAGTGGCACACCAACTCGCCCCCGCCCCACGAGAACTTCAAGTACGACCCGGTCGGCACCGACCCCTACGACTTCCACGACTGGAAGTACGACGAGAAGATCGACGGCTACGTCCTGGACCCGGACCACGACCCGGGCAACCCCGAGCACAAGGCGGCGCACTGAGCCGGCGGGTATCGGGTGGCGGGTAACTGGGATCGGATCGTTCCGCCCCGCCGTCTCTCTTGAGCATGACACCGACCGGCCGATGCTTTAACCTGTTCCCTGACCCAGGCACCTGATCACCCCTGATCACCTCCCCTATGAGCGACCACGACCCCACAGCACCGCAAGGCGACGAGCACCACGACGGGCACGACCATCACGGGCCGGACTACCTCGCCCACCACTTCGACACGCCCGAGCAGCAGTTCGAATCGGGCAAGCTGGGGATGTGGCTGTTCCTGGTGACCGAGGTCATGATGTTCGGCGGGCTGTTTGTCGCCTACGCCCTCTACCGCGCCAACCACCCGGACGTCTTCGCCTACTCCCACGGCTTCCTGGACTGGAAGCTGGGTGGGATCAACACCGCGATCCTGCTGGCCTCGTCGTTCACGATGGCGTTGGCGGTGCGGGCGGCGCAGCTGGGTCAGCAGAAGGCCCTGTGCACGCTGCTGGCGCTGACGCTGCTGGGCGGGTTCGGGTTCCTGGGGATCAAGTACATGGAGTACACCAGCAAGTTCAAGCACTTTATCTACCCCGGGACCAGCAACATCTACTACCCGGTGGCGAACAGCTCGCTGATGATGCAGACCGAGGGCGAGGAAGAGCCGGTCGAGATGAGCCGGCTGATGCAGCTCGAAGAGATCGCTTTCGTCGAGTTCGAGACCCTGGCGATCAAGCACGCGTACATGCCCCCGGCTTCGGCCTACGACCTGTACAAGGAGCGGCGGGTCTTCGAGCGGCTTGAGAAGTACGATGAGAAAACCGGCGGGCACCACCACGCCCACGCGATGGAGGTCTTTGCCCAGGCCGGCGCGCCCGAGGCGGTCGCCTGGGTTGCCACACACGGCGGGCACGACGGCCACGCTCACGACGGAGAGAGTCATGGCCACGGCCACGCCGACGAAGACCACGCGGCCAAGGCCGACCCCGACGACCCGATCGATGCCGAGGGCCTGTCGCTCGTCGTACCCGTTGCCAACGCGACGGCGGACATGGCGACGCTCAAGCCCCCGCCCGGCGGGGCAACCGGCCTGTCCGACCACTATGCCCATGCCGACGAGCACGACGAGCACGGCCACAAGCCATCCATCGCCGAGGTCCTGGGCACGCCGGACCTGAGCCACGCCCTGCACTACACGCCTTACGAGTACTACGACGACGCGGTGCAGTCGCGGGTGCACCTGTTCTTCCAGATCTATTACTGCGCGACCGGGCTGCACGCCCTGCACGTGATTATTGGGATGGGCTGCATCACCTGGGTCCTGGGCAAGTCCTGGGCCGGTGCGTTCAGCGCCGAGTACAACGTGCCGATCGACATTGTTGGGTTGTACTGGCACATCGTCGATCTGATCTGGATCTTCCTGTTCCCCCTGCTGTACCTGATCCACTGAGCAGCGAATAGCCTTCAGCAATCACCGGTTAGCCACAATCACGACAACAACCCCGCTGCGTTGCTGCCAGCCCCGCCCGTAAGCATGCCGCGGGATAGAGAAATAAAGAAAACCACATGTCAGAAAGCACGACCCCCGAACACGCTGACCACGGACACGGCGAGCACGAGCACCACGTCGTCGGCTGGAAGCTGCTGACCCTCATCTTCCTGGTGCTTATGCTCCTGACGGTATTGACCGTTGCGGCGATCAACGTCGACCTTGGGCCATTGAATATCGTCGTCGCTCTGGGTATCGCGTTGGTCAAGGCCCTGCTGGTGGTCTTTATCTTCATGCACATCTGGTGGGACCGCGCTTTTCACGGCCTGCTGATCGCCGGTTCGCTCGCGTTCGTCACCCTGTTTATCGCCTTCACGATGATCGACACCGCCCAGTACAAGCACGACCTGGGCGTTGAAGACGCGATCAACGCCAAGACCAAGACCGGCACCGGCGAGTACGCCCCGCCGCCCCCCCTGCGTGAAGATGAAAGCGGGCACTGATCCAGCCTGTTTACCTCTCTTGACGTCGTGCCCGAGCGGTTTCACGCTCCTATCATGTAGGGTTTCGTCCCGGAACCCGTGTGATGCCCGACCCGATAACCAGCCCGGCCTCAAGGCCCAGCCCGACCGGCGCCAGGCGCTTGCACACGGTACCCCCCGGGACCCACGCCCTGGGCATGTGGCTGTTCCTCGCGGCGCTTGTGGTCCTGTTCGTCGCGGGGATGCTGGCCTACATCATCATCCGGCTTACCAGCGCCCAGGCCCCGCCGCTGCAGAGCCTGAAGATGCCGCTGGTGCTCTGGCTCTCGACCGCGGCGATCCTGACGTCCAGCTACACCATCCACCGCGCCGTGGAGAACATCCGGCACGAGCGGCAGGACAAGTTCCGACAGGCCCTGGTCGGGACGCTGCTGCTGGCCGTACCCTTCTTCCTCGCCCAGGGCGCGGGGCTCGCGTCGCTGCTGGCCCAGACCGCGGCGATGCAGCAGGGCGGGCCGCTGATGAAGGCGGTGGTCTTCCTGGTCATCGTCCATGCATTGCACGTGGTCGGCGGGCTGGTGCCCCTGATCGTGATCACCCGGCAGGCCCACGCCGGGCGCTACGACCACGAGTACCACACGCCGGTCGAAAACCTCGCCCGCTACTGGCACTTCCTGGACGTGGTCTGGCTGCTGATGTTTGGGGTGTTTGTGGTGCTCGGCTGAGTGTTCACGGCATCACCCACGCCCGATCGGTGGGATAGGGATGAGGTTCGACCCCCAAGCAGCATCCATCCGCACTCGGCGGGCAATGCGACATATCCTTGACCAATAGAGCATTTCCCGCATCTTCGTAGCGTTTTGATGCCCACCGCGCTTGAAGACCCCATCGTGGCGGACGGTGTGATCGCGTCCAGCCGCATCTGGGTGTTCTGCCGCACCGTGCCGATCGTGCGCCGGCCGGCCGATTCTTACAGCCGAC
>JBCDHS010000081.1:0-8162 GCA_038749735.1 Planctomycetota bacterium | reverse complement strand
GCCTGCGCCGCATCGCCGCGACGACGGTCGAGGACCTAGTCAAAGCAACCGCCAACGCGCTAAGAACCGTCACTGCACAGGACTGCTTGGGCTCCTTCAAGGCGTGCGGATACTGCCACTAAATACGCCTGATGCTCTAGACCCCGAGAAGCAGGCGAAGATCGACGCTCTGGAGTCGAAGATCGCCCGGCTGACCCAGAAGAAGAGCCGGGGCGGCCTGACCCCGGCCGAGAAAAAGGCCCTGACCGGTGCCAAACGCAGCTTGGGACAACTCACGCGGGTCAACCTCCCGCGGGAGTTTTCCCGGGCCGCGGTCGAACGGGAGATCAGCGACTTTCTCGGCAGCAACCCCATGCTCGATCCGGTCGACGCGGTCCTGATGCCTTATCTCGAGGGCACCGCGGGCGAGCTCACCGACCAGTACCTACCCGACCAATTTGGTGTCGAGGAGGACTATTTCGACAACGACCCGGTCCGCAAGATGCAGGCGACCAAGGCCGGGATCCCGGTCAGCGATGACCACAAGGCATGGAAGCAGGTTCTAGACGGCCCGGTCATCGACCGCCTGGTGGACCTGATGATTGGCGGCAAGAAGGCCCGCATGGATTACGCGGCTAAGCAGTTGGTCGAGATGTCCGAGACCAGCATTGCCCCGCCCCAGACCGTGCTCGCCGCGTGGCTGCACCTGCGATACCAGGAGACCGACCGGACCCTGTCCCAGCAGGACGTGGTGCCGGCGCAGGATCTTCGACCGGGCCAGGGCTTCACGATCCACGGCGATCCGTTCCGCGTCGTAGCTGACGAGAACTTGAACCGCGTGATTGAACATGCCGAGAGTGGTTTTCGGCTGAATTTGGACTACATGGACCAGATGCCGGTGGACCAAGGCAGCCGCCAGTCGGCGGATCAGATAGATTCGCCGTTTAGCTTGGCTCCTAAGCATTTCTTGGAAACTGTAAACTCATCGTCCATGCCCCAGTCGCTCCGCGACACCGTCGCATCTTGGGATTACATATCGAAATCCCCGTATTCGCATTCCTACTACTCGAAACCCGGCAAGTCGTGGTCGCACACGCCCGAGGGCATCCGCCGCGTTTCCGACCACTGGAACTTCACCAGCCAAGGGCCGGAGATTCACGCCAAGACCGACAAGCCGGTAGAGAATAACACGCACTGGACGCTGGCTGAATATCGGGAGGGTACATGGAACGTCATCAATTCGGTTCCCGCTGATGACGCACTGTTGCAAGCGTGGAGAGACAAAAAAGAAAAAGATAACAATCGACGATATAAAGCAACCCGAATCGCGGTAGACAAGAAACGATTGTTTGCTCGCGTCACGAAGACCATTTGGTCGTCTGGGCGCAATGCCAGAAAAATTGGCGAAGAAGTCGTCGTGGGCCGGGTTGTTCGGGCAAGTCCCGCAAGCATCTGGCTGGACAGGGGACAAGGTGAGCCCACCCGCTTCGCTCGGGAAAAAGCAGACTTTTATCTAAGCAAGCAAGCCGCTGAGAATGAACAATCGTCGGGCCTCGCCCTGTTTGATAACTGGATTGGCGAGTACGAGCCTATTCGGTTCAGCCTGTTCAACTCCGATCCGCTCTACGGTCAGGAGGCCCGCCTAACCGGCAAGCAGGAGGGCATGTTCGAAGACCTTCCCAACGAGCCGATGAATGAGTCGGGCCGCTACGGGTTCGATCCCAAGGACGTGGCGAAGGCCCTGATGTACGAGCCCAACCCGACTGCGGCCTACGTCTGGGGCATCACGCTGGCGGTTCAGGGCAAAACGGCTGTTCCTAAGAACAGGGTGAACAACCTGCAGAAGTGGGAGGCCAAGGAGGCCTTGCGGGCGATCAAGGACTTCAAAAAAGCGGCCAGCGCCCTGGACAAAGCCGAGGCGAACTTCCGGGCGGGCAAGCCTCAGGAGGATTTTGAGACCGGTAGTTTGTTCAGCGTCGTGGCTTGGCAAGCCAACCCGAAAGAATTTGAGAACACGGCTTTTTCTTTGTTCGGCACCGGGGCCACAGGTAACCAAGTCGGGCTGTTCAGCAACCGTGGAAACGACGAACCCAAACCCGACACCCCCCAGCCAGCGGCGCAGGACGAGCCTGAGTCCACAGCCCCGGCTGGCGGCGCTTTGTTTGGCGGCCAAACCCCCGGCCGCATTGAGGACTTCGGCGAGAAGATCGGCGGGGCCCGCAAGGACTACGCCGAAAACTACCGCGATCAGCGCCGCAGCGCCTTGGAACTCGGGCTCGCGGCCGAACCGCTCGGCAAGACTTGGCCCGAGCCGGATTACCAGAAGCTGATTGATGCCGGCGCCGACCTCGAGGCGGTTGCGTTTGCCCGCGCGGCGCGTGACGAGGTGCCGAACAAGCCCCGCTCGGCCTGGAAACTGAGCCGGTGGGTTAATCAGGTCACCGGCCTGCGTGATTTCGAGTTCGACATCCTGGGGGGCAAGTACGATGTAGCCGAGGTAAGACGACGCGTGGAATCCGTGGCGGGTTTGACCAAGACCCTGAACCGCATGCGGCTCTACCAGCGGCTCGGCCACGGCCAGACCCTAAAGGGCGTCACCCTTGAAAGTGGCCGGTACACCGTGTTCAAGGGCGACAAGATGGAGCCGCCCAAGGTCATCTGGTCGGTCGAGAAACGAACCGGAAGCCGCCGATCCCCCGAGGTTCTGGCCTACGGTGACAACCCCGACCAAGCCATCGACAACTTCGCCAAGCATGCCGAACATTTACTGTCGAGAAAGAGAAAGAACCACAAGACCAAGTTCATTGTTTACCGCTACCGAGTTGGCGGCCAAGCGAACCAGTGGTGGATTGGCAAGAAGATCCGCAGTGGCGTCCACGCCGACCTCAAGCGTTTTGATTCGTCCAGAGAAGCCGCTGACTACCTACAGCAAAACTACGACGAGGTGTCCAGTCTGTGGGATGCCTACCGTAGCGTGCCCAACGCGCGAAGATCAAAGAACGCCCCTCGGGTCGGGGCCGACCACCGTCGCGGCGTCGATGTGACGCCGGATCAGTTCAGCAAGGCGTTCGGGTTCCGCGGGGTCGAGTTCGGCAACTATGTCGAGCAGAGCCGCCGCCAGTCTGACCTGAACCAGTCCTACGACGCCCTGATGGACCTAGCCGGCGTGCTGGGCATTGCGCCCAAGGCGCTGTCGCTCAACGGTGAACTAGTCCTTGCGTTCGGTGCCCGGGGTCGGGGTGGCAAGGGCGCTCCTGCCGCCCACTACGAGCCGGTCAAGGTCGTCATCAACCTGACCAAGCACGGCGGACCGGGCAGCCTGGCCCACGAATGGTGGCACGGCGTAGACAACTACTTTGCGCGGCAGGGGGGACGGAATGGCGCAGACAGTTACGCTTCGGAGCGCGCGGGCCTGCAGGGTATACGTCCAGAAATGGCCGAAGCGTTCAAGGGGATCACTGACGGCATTCGTTCGACCCGGGTCCCGGCCCGATCGGCCATCGCGGACCGGGCGCGCAGTAAGCCTTACTTCGCCCAGGGCCGAGAGATGTCCGCGCGGATGTTTGAGGACTTCGTGCGTCACCGCTTGGACGAGCAGGGCTATAGCAACGACTACCTGGTCAACATCGGGTCCCCCGAAGCGTTTGATGCCTTGATGGAGGGGGGGGTGGCCTTACACAGAGAAGCAGGAGATGCCGGTCATCGCCGGGGTGTACCAGGACTTTTTTGATGCGGTGCAGCAGAAGGTGACGGATCAAGGCGTGGCGCTGCTCTCGATCCGCGACATGAACACCGAGATGTTGGAAGCAGGCCGCATCCAGCCCAAGGCCGCGCGGCTGCCCATGTACGGCCCTACCGTTCCGGGTGATGTCGGTTTCAAGCCCCATCGCGCCGCCGCGTACGTATCCGACAAGCCTTACGCCGAGACCGTTCAGGGCCGGCACTTGCTCAAGCGACTCAACCAAGACGCCCAGGGTCAACGCGTCGGCCTGCGGTCGGTGCTGGAATACCTCGCAAACGGCGTGGGCGTCAAACTCCTTTACGGCAAGGAGCAGACCACCCAGCGTTCGCCAGGAAGCTATCTCCACGAGGCGCGTGTTTTGCGAAGCCGGGCAGGGAACTGGCAGGCCGACATCCACAACCTCGGCTACGCGGTGTTCGAGGACGCCCAAGCACTCGGAGCTGACTGGATCGAGGCCCTGGGCCCGAAACTCGGCGAGATCGGCAACATGCCCGGCTCTTTTGCCCCCAGTCGGCGTGATGGCGATAAGGGCACCCCGGCGGATCAGGGATTCGCCGAGTGGTTCCGGCGATTCATGTGGGAGCCGACTACCAACCCGGCCGAGGTGACCAACCGCATCATGGCGTGGATGGACAACAACCTACCCGACCACGCCAAGACGATGCGCGATGGGCACCGAGCCGTGCGGTCCCACCTTAATCGTCACGGATCCGCCCAGTTTGCTTCTCACCAGAACGACAAAGGCAAACCCGCCTCGCCGGGGCGTGCGGTCGCCGACTGGCTCCAGTCCGCAGCGTTCCGCGCCCTGTCGTCCGAGGCGGCGGTGGACTTCAAAGTGATCCGGCCGACCTTCCACAACGTCAAGAAGGGCAAGGACACCAAGACCGCCCAGCGGGTGATGAACCAGGCCGAGGACACCCCGGCCGACGTCCGCAACGCCAGCCAGTGGATGAACGCGATCAGTGACGAGCTTACCGCAGCGATTGCCGGCGAGACACCCTCCAACCGTGGCCTGAGGATCCGTCAGACCTCGGACGAATCGCTGGGCGACATGGTGGAGGCGATCGAAGACCCCGAGGTGCGTCAGCAGTTGATCGACCAGTTCAAGCTGACCCCGCGCGACCTGCGCAACGTCGGGTTTGGCAACGTGCTGCGGCTGACCGACTACACCGTCCGGGACATTGTTCAGGAGGTGAATAAAGAACCTAAGACCGGTGAGAAAGCCGACCTATGGGCGGATTTTGAGAACTACGGTTTCATGCGGACGGCCCTTGACCGCTGGAACAAGAAGCAAATGCCCTACCCGATGCTCACCGAGGGCATCGAGCCTCCGCAGTTGATGAAGATGGTGGCCGACGCCGAGCGGGCCAACCCCCACTTCAAGGCCCAGTACGACCGGCTCAACCACTTCATGGACCGAATGCTGCTGGCCAGCCTGGTATCGGGGGAGTTCGCGCCCGAGGACCTGCTGCGTATTCAAGGGGCCTATGAGTCGTACTGGCCGCTGCCGCGTGATATGGGCCAACAGTACGACCACTCGGCCGCGGCCGGCGGCAGTGACGGCGTGATGCCCAGCGCTGGGGTGATGCGGGCGTTCGGCGGATCCGAACCGTTCATGAATGTCCTCGGTTCGGTCGAGCGTCGCACGAAGATGGCTCTGCAGGCGTACTACCAGAACGCCACCATGCGGTCGATCCTTTACCTGCAGGAACAGGTGCGGGGCATCGACGGGCTGGATGCTGGACACAAGGCCGAAGTGCTGCAGATGGTCATGCCGCTGCAGCTGGATTGGAAATTGGTCGCGACGCTTGAGCCCGCCGAGAAGGCCGCCGCGGTGGCCGAGTACCTGAATCAGGAGGCGGCCAAAGCGCAGGGGGTCGAACTTGATGCGGTGCCAGCCAATCAACGGATCAGCCCCGAAGAGGTGGCTATGCTCGAGCCGGGCGCAGCGATCGAAGTGTGGCGTCAAGAGAAACCCAGCGCGGTTCGAGTGATCGGGGTCAACATCGGCGGCAGCCGGCGTTACTACCAGGTGGCCGATCCCACGCTGTTCGAGTATTTCGCGCGAACCGCACAGCCGATCGACCTGCTTACACAGTTCAGCTCGTTCATTGGCGGGATCAACCAAGAGCGCCAGAAGGTCCTGACCCAGAACCTGGCGTTCGCGGGTCGGTCGCTGTTCCGCGACGCACCTAGCGCCATGCTGTTTGGTGAGGACAAGCTGCGGTTCGTGCCATGGGGCTACTTGGGCCTAGGCATCTACAACCGACTGACCAATAAATGGCCTGAATCCCGCGAAGAGGTCGGCGAAGTATGGTCGGACGCCCGGATCGAGGCCGAGCGTGAGGAGCGACGGCTGGCCAAACTGACTTGGCAAGACGTGCACGACCGGGCACTCGCGGTCCCCGACTGGGAGGTCCGCTCGGCCGCGGGCAAGGCTGCATCGCTAACAGGCAAGGTGCTCCGTGCCCCGCTGTCGATGGCCGATATGGCCAACTGGCTGAGCAACGGCTATCTGCTGCCGGGATGGGCGAACCTGCCTCTGGGCCGGCAGATCACCGCCATCCCCAAGGAGATGTTCCGCATCGCGTTTTCGCCCGCCCACGCGGTGAACTTCATCACCGGCGGCCGGTACGTGTCCAACCTGATCGAGCGTCTGCCGCGTGAGGGCCAAGCCGCCCGTCTGCTTAAAAAGGGCTATTCGGGCTGGCGGGCTCGGGCGGGCGCCATGCGTGTCACCGGCAATTTCAGTGCCCGGGCGGGTGATGTTCGCATCCAAGAGGTACATCGGTTTGCCCTATTCATGAACGCATGGGCCCAAATTTCCTACCAAACCATTCGCGGCCTGGCCGTTGAGCCCGATTCGGGCAAAAAGCTGTCGAACTGGCTGGCGATCGGCACGGCCGCGGCGACCCTTGGCGGTGTGCTGCCGGTCATCGCCTACCTCATGATGAGCGACGAACAGCGAAAACGCCGAGAAGAGGCCAAGGATGAGGAGCGGCTGGGCTACCTTTGGCTCCCGATTCCCACGCCGGAGGGCTCGGCGCTAGAAGACCAGTTTCTGCGGCTGCCCCAAGACTACGGCCCGCCCGGCGCTGCGACATCCTTCACGTCCTATATGGTCGAAAAACACTTGTTTGATCAGGGTCCGCAAGGCGAGCAAGCGGCGATGGCCGTTCTCAAACGGTCGCTGTCCTTGCCGTCGGTCACCGACCTGATCACGCCAGAGGGCCGGACGCTGATCGAACTGATGCTGAACCGGTCGTTTTTCTACAGCGGCGAAATCGTGCCGGCATGGATGGATCGCGAGTACGAGGGCATGCCCGAACTGCAGGCGTTTCCGGACCAGCGCGGATGGGAGACCTGGCTGGGCCGACGAATCGGCATGAGCCCGATCAAGGTGCGGTACGCGATCGGCCAGACCATGACCCGTCAGAGCCTTGACGTGCTGGATAACGCCGAGCGACTGGCCAACTACCCCCGAGCGCAGCCCGACCAAAACCCGATGGATGAACTGACCGAGATCCCGGCCATTGGCGGTTTGTTCGCGCGTGAGCCGCGGGGCTGGCGCAGCGAGTCGGTGGAGACGCTTGCCGACCGCGAAACCCTTACGCGAAACCTTAACAAGCTGGCCGATCGACTCGAAGAGGGCCCTTACGCCGACAAACCCAAGGTACAGCAGCGTGTGCAAATGCTGCGCGAGGATGCTGGGCGGCTGGAAGCCTCGTCGGCCGAGTTCACTCAGACCATGAAGCAAATCCGCCGTCTTTGGGATGCGGTGAAAGACGAGCGGGCCAAACCCGAGCCGAACTTTGAAACGATCCGCGAGTATGAACGGCGGATGATGGAACTGGCCCGAAGACATCTTGGGCTTGGGGATTAGTCACGCCGCTTGCCGCACCGCTCTTTGTTGCGTGCTGCATCGGGTAGTGGGTCAGTCTGAAATCTAGCCGCCCCTGGGGATCTGGTGCCGCGTCCCCTACAATGTAGGCATGAGCGACGAACCCGAGCCAATCAAGCCGGACCCGGACAAGAAGCCGAAGCGGCCCCGTGATGCCAACCAGCTCGCCAAGCTCATGGTGGACCTGGCGACTGGCGAGGCGGATGAGGCGGACCCAGACGCGGGGAAAGACCCCAAGGCGGTCGAGCGGGGGAAGGCTGGGGGGCTCAAGGGGGGCAAGGCGAGGGCGGAGAAGCTGAGTAAGGAACGCCGTAAAGAGATCGCCAAGAAAGCCGCAAAAACTCGGTGGACTAAGGACTCTTCCAGTTAACAACTCGAAGCGCTGCCGGTTGGAGCTTTTTGCCCGCTTCAACTATTTTACTCATGTTGTCGCTAGTAACCAGTATGGCATTCCTATCTAGTGCTATTGCGGCTATCCACAAATCGTTTATACCCACACCTAGTGCGAACAGGTGTTTGTGCAGAGATGTCGCCTTGCTG
>JBCDHS010000080.1:0-8256 GCA_038749735.1 Planctomycetota bacterium | reverse complement strand
TGACCGTGTGGCGGCGGGGGCGGCTTTGTCCGAAGCGATGGGGGACCACCCCGGTGTGTTTGATGCGTTGACGGTCCGCCTGGTTGAGGTGGGCGAGAAGTCGGGCACGCTCGATACCGTCCTGGACAAGCTCGCGGGCTTCAAGGAACGCGCGGCAAGCTTCCGGGGCCGTCTGACCAACGCGATGATCTACCCGGTGATCGTCCTGGCCATGGCGGTCGTCGTCACGGTCCTGCTGATGACCTTTGTGGTCCCGAACATCCTCAAGCCGCTCGTCGAGTCCGGCCGGCCGCTGCCCTTCGTGACCCAGGCCGTCAAGGGGGTCAGCGACACGGTGCTTAGCTGGTGGTGGCTGATCGGGCTGGCCGCCATGGGTGCCGTAAGCCTCGTCCTGCTGCTGCTCCGCTCCGAACGCGGCCAGCAATTATGGCACCGCTGGCAGCTGCACCTCCCGGGGGTCGGCCCGGTGGTGCGCAAGCAAGAAACCGTCCGGGTGGCGACGGTCATCCACACGCTGATCGATAGCGGGGTCGCGTTCCTGGAGGCGGTCGAGATCGCCCAGCGGACCGTCCGCAACCGTGTCTTCAGGCAGGCGCTTGGCACCATCAACGAGTCGGTGGGCACGGGCCAAGACATCGCCGAGGCGATGCGGGAGACGGGTGCTTTCCCGCCGACGGTGGTGCAGGTCTTCGCGCTCGGCCAGGCGTCGGGCCGGCTGGGCCCGATGCTGGAACGCCTCGCCAAAGACTACGACAAGCAGGTCCAGCAGGCCGCGCAGCGGCTGACGGTCCTTTTAGAGCCCGTGATGGTCCTCCTGCTGGCGGTCCTGATCGGCTTCATCGCGTTTGCAACGATCCTTCCCGTCCTGGAGGCAGGCCATGTTCTATAAGACACATTCAAAGACCAATGACTCGAAACAACAAACAAGCGGCTCCCGACAGCGGAGCCGCAAAAACTTCCGGGGGTTCCGGGGGCGGGGGGGGTTTTCTTTGATTGAGGTGATGGTGGTGGTGGTGATTATTGCGCTGCTGGCGGGGGCGGTCGGGTTTAGTGTCTCCGGCTACACGGACCGGGGGCGCAAGACCAAGGCGAAAGCCGACCTGGCGACGATCGCGGGCGCGATCAAGTCGTACTACGGCGATCACGGCCGCTACCCCGACCCGAGTGGTGGGATCGGGGTCCTGGTGCCGGACTACCTGGAACAGACCGTAGCGGACCCCTGGGGCGGTGCGTACCAGTACGAGCTGCCCGGCGCGGAGGGGCCGTTCGATGTGATCTGTTTTGGTGCGGACGGCCGCGAGGGCGGCGAAGGGATCGAGGCGGATTTCACCAACTGGAGCCAGCCCGAGCAGCCATGAACCCCCGGAAGCCGACAACTCGGGGCTTTACGCTCATTGAGATCGTTGTTGTTCTCTTTCTGGTGGCGCTGCTGGCTTCGGCGGTGGCGATCGCCGCGGGCGGGGTCCTCAACAACGCGACGCGGGACGAGGCGGTCGCTCAGATCGGATCGATGGACCGCGAAGCACGCCGGGCAGCGACGCGTCTTGGCCGCCCGGTCGAGCTGCGCATCGATCGCGAGGCGAGGCGGTTCACGCTGTACGACCCCGCAAAACCCAACGCGGCGCCGCTCGGCGGGCTGGCCGCTTCGAGCCGCTTCGAGCTGACACAGGCCTGGCGTATCAGCCGGGGCAAGCCCGTTCACGAGAACGAACTGGTTGTGCGCTATGGGCCGGACGGCACCGCGGCGACTTGGGGCTTCACGCTTTCGGAACGGAACACACAGGACGGATTGACATCGGTGGTCGTGCTCGGCATGACCGGGCAGACCACCCAATGGGAAGACCATGAACAAGCGCAGGACATGCTGGCGGCGGCGCTCGGGCGTCACGCTGATTGAGGTGCTGGCGGCGCTGGCGCTGCTCGGCTCGCTCGCGGTGGCGATGGTGCTGTCGCGTGGCCGTTTGGGCGAGCAGTACGGCCTGGCGGAGAAGAAGCGCGAGGCGGTGCAGGTCGCCGATGCGATGCTCGCTCGGTGGTGGGCGGCGGAACCGGAGCGGGTGCCGGCCGGGGTGTCCGGTCGGGTCGAGGGGCATCCCGGCTGGGTGTGGGAGACCGAGGTCGTCCCAAACAGGGGTCTCACGGCGTTTGATGCCCGCGTGGTCCGGTTGAGGATTATGGATGAGACTGCCCTTGGCGACCCGGTCGAGCTGACTTCGGTGGACGTCGTCCTGCCACGGTTCAATTCCGCCGCGGCGTCTGGTCCTGGACCTGTTCCGGGCATTCCGGGCATTCCGGGGGGGGAGGGTGGTATATGAAGCAGCAGCGCCACGGTTTTACGCTGCTTGAGATGCTCCTTGCGCTCACGCTGACCTCGCTGCTGACGGGGGCGATCAGCCTGATGATCGGGCAGGCGGCGCGCGAGCGTGGGTCGATGCGTGAGGCTTCGGAATCCCCCGCGTGGGCCACGCGGCTGATCGAGATCGCTGAGCGGGACCTGCGGCAGGCGCGGTGGTGGGCCGGGGCCGATGACCGGGTCGTCCTGATCGGGCTGGGTCGTGACGGGCTGCCCGCGAAGATCGAGTACCGCTGGATGGATGGGGGATCGGGCAGCGTCCTCACCCGGCAGGAGCTGCCGCTTGTCGATGGTCGGGACAACACTCAAGCATCGATCCCCGAGGTTGTGGGCTTAGAGCTTTCCGCATTCCGGGTGGGCGGCTTTGTGCTGGGTGAAGCGGCGACGTTGGATCAAGCGTCGGGACCGGCCGCGCCCACAGCACAGGTTTCGCCAACGCTGCTGATTGAAGGCAGGGCGGTCCCGCTACAGCCGCTGCCGGACCGTGTCGGCATCCGGCTTGGGCTTGAGGAGGATCCCGGGCCTGGACCGGGTAAGGAGGTCGTTCTCCGTTGACAAGCCATCGGCAACAACACGGGCTATGCAATGGCGGCTACGCCTTGCTGATCACCTTGGTGATGCTCGCCTTATTGGGGGTCATCCTCGGCGGGCTGGCAAGACGCAGCGCCGACGCGGCGCTGCAGGCCCGCGCGGCGGAGCAGGCCATGCGTCAGCAGTGGGCCGAGCTGAGCTGCAGCTACACCCTCCTCAACACCGCGGCCGACCGAGCCGAGCGGCGGCTCGGCCTCTGGCAGGCGTCCTTTGACGAGGATGCTTACGCGTCGACGGTCGTTGATCGGCCTGGTGGGTACGAGGCTTTCAGCCTGAAGCTCGCTGGCCTCGAGGTCCGGGGCCGGATCGATGACGAAGAGGCCAAGCTCAACCTCAATGAGCGCCTCCGCGCCTCGCCCGACCGCGTCATCATGCCCTCGTCTGTTGTGGATGAAGCCATCGCGCCCAACCGATCCACGGGGCTCTACCTAACACGCGGGCCCTTTGTCCAGACGCTGGGGCTTAGGCCGCTCATGTCCTGGGCGCAAGTCCTGCCCGGATGGACCCCCCAAGCGCTGCTGGGAATCAACCGCCCCGAGGCGTTGCTTGAGCCGTACAGCACACAGGCGGTCGTTAGCCGCGCGACGCTGTGGGGCGACGGCACGCTCAACATCTGGACCGCGCAAGACCCCGTTATGCGCCAGCGCCTGCGGGACCTCGTTGAACCGGGCACGGTCGAGAACCTGATCGGCTTACGCATCGCAGAACCCGCTTTAACCCTTGGTACACTCATCGAGAACGCGGCCGAAGACAAAGACGAACGGGCCCTCCTTCGAGGCATCCTCACCGAGCGTTCGAGCGCCTACGGGATGTGGCTCGCCGTCCGGGATGAAACAGAGCAAGACGCATCTTCCACCCGGTGGTCTTTGTGGGTGCTTGAGCAGGGCAATGACCAGGAACCGGGCCGACCCTGGGAACACCGGTGGTGATGACGAGATGAAGACACGCCAAACACGAGCGATCCTGTGGATGACTACGGCCTGCCTGCTGGTGGGTGCCGCCGGGGTGGTGGTCTGGCATTTCGCGTCCCCGCCCACCATCGGATCCACAACACGCGATGCGGCTGCCCCACCGCCAACCCCAATCACCGGCAACCCGGCGCCGGCCGACCGCGTCGATCCGGCGAGCCTGCGGCGTGTGGCAAGCAAGAACATCCGACAGCCGCTCTTCGACCCGCCCGTGGCCGTGCCCAAGCCCCCGCCGCCCAAGCCGCTGCCGCCCATCGAGCTGATCTCCACGATCCTGGGCGACAACGGCCAGCACCGCGCCTGGGTCCGCGACGGCCAGACCCTGCGCAAGATCGTTGCGGGCGACACGCTCGGCACCGCGGACAACCCCGCGGTGGTCGAGTCCATCGGGGTGGACCGCCTGGTCGTCCGCCACGAGGCCAAGCAGGTTGAGGTCGCGCAGCAGGCCACCAACGGGAGGCGGCGCTGATGAAGCCTCACCGCTACTACCTGCGTGCGATGGGCTCGTCTTGGAGCCTGTACGGCTTGTCTGACCGAGGCCTGGATGGACCCATCCAACCGCTCGCTTCTGATTTAGATCAGAAAGACATCGTGCGTCAGCTAGGAGAACTGGCGAGCAATGGCTCTAAAGCTACAAGCGCCCAACTGGTACTGGGCGTCCCTTCATCCTGGTGCCTGTGCGCAGCGGTGTCTGAGGAGGGGCTGCCCAAAGGCTCGGCCGCTCAGCAGTCCGGAGCGTTGCAGTACCGTTTAGAAGCACAGCTACCCATCACCGCCGAGAGCTGCGCGATCGGTTTTGTGGGGCCGGGCCCGGGGCGGCTGGGCTTGGCGTTGGATGGCGGCCGTCTCCAAGCGCTGGTCCACGCCCTGGAAGACGCGGGCCACTCGGTCGAAGCCATCGCCCCAAGGGCGATGCTTGCCGCACAGTTCTGGGTCGAGTATCAAAACCCCGATCGCGTCCAAGAGGCGATGTCGTTCTGCTGGCTTGAGGATGACGACCCAGGTCGTTCGGCTGCCTGCCAGCTCATGCACTTTGATCCGGGTGCTCCGCCACGCTGGCGGGTCCTCGATACGCCGAGCAACCTGCAGCAGCAACTGAAGATCGATGGGCTCAGCCTTCCTGATCAAAAGCGTGCTTGGTATGCCGTACCCGATACGCTCACGCCGTGGCATGACGCAACGGGTCAAACTGCTATAGCTGAGCCATTAAGTAGTGTAGTTGAAGCAGAGATTCAAAACGCCCAAGCGATCGTGTCGGGTGCGACCCAGCCCTGGGTCAACCTGAACGGCGGGCCGCTCGCCCCGCGGCATCAGTGGCGGCGCTTGCGGTGGCCGGCCTTCGCCAGCGTTGCCGCCCTGGTGGTGCTGCTGCTCTCGGTGATGTCCGTGCTGTGGCTGCGGGCTGACGCATACAACCAGATCGCTGAGCAGCACGACCAACAAGCGGCCCAGGCCTTCTCGCAGGCACTGCCCGGCCAGGCCATCCCAACCAGCCCCCAAAGACGCCTCCAGGCCAAGCTCAAGCAACTGCGAGGCGAGAGCGGCCTGGCGGGCGGCGATGCGCTGGAGGCCGGCTCGGCACCCACACTCGTGCTCCTGCACGACCTGCTCGACGCGCTGCCCAGCGACCAACGCTACGCCATCACCGACCTGCGGATCGAGCAGGGCGAGCTTAGGATGACGGGCTACGCACGCACCCACGGCGAGGCCGATCAGATCGCCAACACGATGCGGGGCTCGTCGCTGTTCGTGGTCGAGCCCCCGAGCACCGACAACCTGCGTGAAGGCGGTGTGCGTTTTGCGCTCCAAGCGACCCACCGCCCCCCGCCCCCGGAATCCCCGGAAAACCCGGAAGAACAAGAGCAGCCGGCCAAGCCGAGGCCCGAGGAACCATCAACTAAGCCGCCTTCTCTCGCGGACCGCGCACAGCAAGGGGGTGGCCGATGACACGCTTCAAGGGATGGCTGTTCGCTGCTGTGGTCGGGTTGCTCGTGGCGGGTGTCTTGTACACCGCCATGCGATACCAGAACGCTCAAGATCAAGCGGCACGGGCCGAGCAGCAGTCCATCGAGGTACAAGACCTCGCGCACCAGATCAAGTCCCTATCACACGAGACCTCGATCGCAGTGACACACACCGGCGAGACCCAGTCCCTCAGCGGGATGGTTGAATCCACCGCGGTTGGCTGCGGCATCGATGCGGACCAGATCATCAGCATCAACGCCCAGGACGCGCGCCGTATGGGCCAGAGCCCGTACTACCGCCTGCCGACACGGATCACGCTTGAGCAGGTCGCACTGCCACAGCTGGTCGATCTGCTCAACCAGCTGTCCGAGGCGGACCTGCTGCACATCGAAGACTGCCGGCTGTTTGCCCCGCACGGCGAAGTCGTTGGTGATACGTGGAATGCCGAGTTCACGGTTGCGTACCTGATCTACGAACCAGCCCAGGATTCAGACGACGGTTAACTGTTCCGGAACCATTGATATGAAAACGTTTTTACTGCAACTCGTCCTTGTACTAGCATGCCTCGTGGGCCTGATGGCGTGCAGCTCAGGCACCCGACAGAGCGATTCAGATCGTGAAGGCTACCGCACCATCCCGGCACAGCTCGGGCGCGACAGCGAGCTAGCCAAAATACTGACCACGAAGGCAGCGACCGCGCTCAAAGAGGGCCGAGAGGAAGAAGCGGAGCGGCTGCTGCGCGACGCGTTGACCGAGGACGTGATGTACGGCCCGGCCCACAACAACCTCGGCCAGCTCTACTACCAGCAGAAACGCTACTACGAGGCGGCCTGGGAGTTCCAGTACGCCATCCGCCTGATGCCGCACCAGCCCATCCCGCGGAACAACCTGGGCATGGTGTTCGAGGCGACGGGCCAACTCGAGGAAGCCATCGAGCAGTACGGCCTGGCGGTCGCAGAAGAGCCCGACAACCCCGAACTCCTGGGCAACCTCGCCCGCGCCCACATCCGGAGCGGGGGCCGTGGGCCGCAAGTGAAAGAGGTCCTGCAGCAGATCGTGATGAAGGACACCCGTCCGGAATGGCGTGAATGGGCCGAGCGGCAGCTCAACCTCATGCCTAGGGATTGATCCAAATGACAGCAGACGGCTATAAAGCCTTTAGATAGGCATTGGTAACAATTAACTCAACTGTTTTGATCTTCATTCTTTTCTAAAGGGGTTTCACATTGCCACGCTGTTACCACACCTTCAATGTAGTGCTTGCTGCGGCTCTGGCCGCTTCGATCTTGCCTGCCTGCAGCAGCCAGAGCCCGAGCGGCATCATTTTGCTGTCGCACTCGCACCGTTTAGAAGAGCCGGGTCAGCCGGCATCACTGGCAAAGCTTGAATTACTCAACGAAGTTGATCCACGGGATGAAATGGCTGGCGGGATCCCGATCCGTTATGAATTCGATGAGCGTGGCAACCTGATACTCGTCGAATACGTAGGCCCTAACGCCGATCTACAGGTAATCACTTATGACGCTGAGGGGGAGCGTGTCCTGCCCTAAATGTGGTGTTGATCTACAAGGTACGGGTGTTTCCTAGGGCGTGTCACATGAATTTTTTTATGATCTTTGGTATCACGGCCAGAGACAACAACTCCGCCAAATAAACAATACGCCTGTGCGCATAGACGGCGCACCAAAGACCGCGATCGAAAAGAAAAATTGTGTTAGGAAATTCGCTTTCTTTGCAGGGGTGATGGGGAGTTAGTGTTGTCTTGTTCCGCTATGCGCACGCAGCCGACGACCGTCACCCTTGTGTGCAAGACTCGCTGACCGATAAAAAACGGTTTCTTTATCGCTTGACCCTTGGCGCGTGGGTCTCGATCCGGTACAACACGATTAACCTCATCTTCGGAGCAAAGACTCCGGTAAGAGGTGATTTTCAAGCGTCATCCAGGGGAACCGATCGAGGGGTTCCGGGCTTGAAAAGAGCACAAAGAGCCGCCCACCCGCCATCACGGCGGGCGTGCTGTTCTGCTGGTTTTATACACCCTCTCGCAGGAGGCAACCCTTGACGAAACAAGTTAGTAATCCAGAAGCCAAACGATCTCAAGTACGAAGAAGAATGCAAGGTCTTCTTGCGATGTTGGCCGTCGGGCTCGGCGTAGCGGGTGCCATGACCCAGATCGACCGGGGTAACCCGGCCGAGGCCGCTCAGGTTGAAGAACCAACCGAAGAAAACGCAAAGCAGATCGATGTGGACACGTACTACGCCATGATGCGTCTGCGTGGCGAGCTCGGCTTCGCGCACCGCGACCTGTCTGCGGCTGGGTGCGATACCGCCGCGACGCATGCGGCGTTGACGAATCTGCTTGATTGGTATGAAACCAAC
>JBCDHS010000079.1:0-8820 GCA_038749735.1 Planctomycetota bacterium | reverse complement strand
TTCACGCACCCCTTTGACCTTGTGCGCCGCAAGGTTGTCCATGACGACGACCTCGCCGGGGATCAGCGATCAGGCCGGGCATTGCTCGACATAATCCAGGAACGTCGGCCCATCCATCGGCCCGTCGGCGACGACCGTCGCCACTTGGGGTATGAGAAGGTGAGCGAACGCCGAGCTTGCAAAACGTTGGAGCAGCCCAGGAGCACGCGGCCGTATCGGCTCAGGCAGAAGGATCGACGGCTGATCGAGGTGATGCGACGGATCGTTAAGGCGCCGCATCGGTGCTACGGGGCGTAACACCGAGCGAGTGCACCAACTACTTCACCTCCTGTGGGTGGAGCCATTAGTAATGGAAGGTACTGTAAGCATGTCGAGCTGATCAGACATAAACAGCATCGGGTTGTGTAGAGCCAGCGGGCCTAAAAAACCCCGCACAGGGCGGGGCTCGCATGCCCGGGAGAGGATTCGAACCTCCAAGGAGTTTTACCTCCACCGCGACCTCAACGCGGCGCGTCTGCCAGTTCCGCCACCCGGGCGGGGTGTTGGATCGGACAGTATAGCGTGGGGTGTCCTTGTGTCGAGCAAGCGGTCGAATTGAAACCCATTTCGCCTCAGTAAACGATTGTTCATGCGGTCAACCATTTCTCGTAACGGCATCGTGCACCGATGGAATCTTTCCCCGCTGCACCAATGAGTTTGGCCATGGACATCAGCAAAGCGGCTGATAAAAACTACATATCAACTTACCCATAGGATGGCCCAAGACCGACACGCAGCGATCCCATCCGCAATAGCACGTTTGTCGTGTACTTCATTTTGATGAAGCTACTACTCTCTCCGGCATGGAGAATGAGAGAGGGTAAGCCGGGCTACAAGAAGAATGCGGGTGAAAGGACTCGAACCTTCACGGGTTTTACCCCACCAGAACCTAAATCTGGCGCGTCTGCCAATTTCGCCACACCCGCGTGGCCGCCCGGTAAGGGCGATCGCCAGCATAGTCTACACTCTTGGGATGGAAAATCCTTTCCAACTCATGGGGCTGCCCGCCGTGTATGGCTTGGACCTAGGCGTGCTGGAGCAACGGTTCCTCGCCGAGTCGGCCCGTCACCACCCCGACCGGTTCACCGACCCGATCGACCAGGCCGAGGCGGCCGAGCGGATGTCGGCCCTCACCCTGGCATACCGCACGCTCAAAGACCCCGAGCAGCGGGCCAACGCCTTGCTCGCCCTGCTCGGGGGCCCGGCGAAAGAGGATGACCCGTCGCTGCCGCCGGACCTGTTGATGGAGGTGATGGAGGTGCGCGAGGAGATGGAGGTAGCGGCAGATCGTGGGGATGCGTCGGAGCTGGTGCGTCTGCGTGGTTGGGCAATCGCGCGGCGGGCTAAGCATCAATCACAGATTGCAGCCAGGCTCAACCGTGCACAACCTACACCCGAAGATCTCAAAGCCGCGCGTCTGGAACTGAATGCGATGCGTTACATGAACCGCACGCTCGATCAGTTGCCAGACACGGCCGATGGGTCGTCACGCTAATCAAACAAACTTGCCCGTCCCCTCGGTTCAACTATGATTGTGTGGATTGCCCGCTGGCTCTTCATTCCAACGCCACGGAGGCCGGCGTGATCTGAGAATCGGGCTTTGGATCAGGAGCTCTGCGATGCGGCAATACCCCAACGTGCGGCGGTCATCAATCGGGCGGACAGGCTCACGAGCACGCAAAGGGAATACGCCGCGGTTTCCTAGTATGCTTTGCGGCTACGTCGCCCTGGTGTTTGCAATACTGGGCGTGTCGGGCTGCGGCGGCGAGGCGGAGTCGGCCCCGCCCGCTGCGCCGGTGGTCACGGTCGCCAAGCCGGTGGTCCGGACCGAGACACGGTACATCCAGTACATCGGCAACACCGCGGCGGTGAACAAAGTCGATATTGTTGCGCGAGTCCCCGGGGTCTTGGTCAAGCAGAACTACGAGCTGCTGGGCGAGGACAACAAGGTCAAGCGGGTTGAGATCGGTGACGTGCTCTTCGAGATCGAGCACGAGCCTTACCAGATCGCGGTGGATACGGCGGAAGCCGACGTCAAGCGGTCCGAGGCGCTGGTCGCTGCGGCCCAGGCAACCTACGAAGGGGTCAAGCAGCGCTTTGATCGCGGCGCTGCCGCAAATATCGATCTGGTCCTGGCCGAGGCGGACCTGCGGCAGCGCGAGGCCGAGGTGCTCGTCGCCCAGGCGCAGCTCGCCAAGGCGGAGCTTGACCTGTCGTACACCTTCGTGCGTTCGCCCATTGCCGGCGAGGTCTCGCGGAACCTCGTGGATGTCGGGTCGTACGTCGGGGCCACCGGCCCGACCGTGCTGACGCGGGTGACTCAGACCGACCCGATCTATGTCTATTTCGATGTAAGCGAGACGATCGTTCAGCAGTACATCGCCCGGGCCATGGAGATCGGGCCGGACACCCCGCTTCCCCCGCCGCCGCTCCAGCTGGCGACCTCGGCAAATGAAGAAGACACCTGGCCTTACTCGGGGACGGTGGACTGGTGGGACCGCTCGGTGGACCGCAGTACGGGTTCGATTGTGGTGAGAGGTCGGCTGGACAATAAGAACGGTGAGCTGGTACCCGGCTTCGTCGCCCGCATCCGTGTGCCGTTTGAGCAGATGCCCAACACGGTGCTGGTGCAGGAAGAAGCGATCGGCACGGACCTGACGGGCAAGTACGTCCTGGTCGTGGTTAAGAACGAGCAGGGCCAACCGACCGTCGCAAAGCAGCCCGTGACCCTGGGCATCCGCGCAGATGATGGGCTGCGGCAGGTCGAGGGTCTTACGCCGGACGCGGTTTATATTGTCGCGGGGATTCAGAAGGCCCGGCCGGGCATGCCGGTCAACCCGCAGATGCAGGAAACACCGTCTAAGCCAGCAGCGCCGGCTCCGGAAGACCCGCCTGCCCCAGTCGAAGCCCAGACGCCAACGGACCAAGACCCGCCGCCCGCCGACGAGCCAGAGGGAGACTGATGTCGGCATTCTTTATCGACCGCCCGGTTGCTTCGACGGTCGTGGCACTGATCATGCTACTGCTCGGGGCGATCAGCCTGCCGCAGCTGCCTGTCGAGCAATACCCGGAGATCGCGCCGCCCAACGTGCAGATCTCCACCAGCTACCCCGGTGCCGACCCGGCAACCATCGTCGATACCGTGACCGCGCCGATCGAGCAGGAGGTCAACGGCGTCGAGGGCATGATCTACATGAAGTCGACCACCGACCAGACCGGCCGGGTGTCGATCAATGTGACCTTCGAGCTGGGCACCGACCCGGATCAGGCGGTGGTGTATACCCAGAACCGAGTGTCCGCGGCCGAACCACGCCTGCCCCAGGAAGTCCGCTCGCGTGGGGTGAGCGTGAAGAAGCGCTCGCCCAGCCTGCTGATGGTCGCCACCCTGATCTCGCCGGACGACAGCTATGACTTCCTGTCGCTGTCCAACTACACCACGCTGTATGTCAAAGACGAGTTGGCGCGCATCGAAGGCGTCAGCGAGGTCTTCATCTTCGGCGGCCAGGACTACGCCATGCGGGTCTGGCTGGACCCCGAGAAGCTCTCGGCCCGCGACCTGACCACGGTTGATGTGCTCGGCGCGCTGCGCGAGCAGAACGTCCAGGTCGCCGCCGGCCGCATCGGTGCCCCGCCCGCCGAATCCGCCGGCGCATTCGAGTACATCGTCAACACCGAGGGCCGGCTCAAAACCGTCGAACAGTTCGAAGACATCGTCCTCAAGACCGCCGAGGCCGAGGTCGATGACCAGACCGTCACACGGACGCTTCGGCTCAAGGACGTCGCCCGCGTCGAGCTGGGGGCCGAGACCTACGACTGGAACGCCCGACTCAACGGCCAGCCCGGGGTCGGGATCGGCATCTACCAGATGCCCGGCTCTAACGCGATCGAGGTCGCCGACGCGGTCAAGGCCAAGCTCAACGAGCTCTCCGATGAGTTCCCGCCCGGCGTCGAGCACCAGATCACCTTCGACTTCACCAACTACGTCCGCTCGTCGGTCAGCGAGGTCGTGACGACGCTCTTCATCGCCGCGCTGCTGGTCGTCATCATCACCTTCATCTTCCTGCAGGACTGGCGGGCCACGATCGTGCCGACCGTGACGATCCCGGTCTCCCTCATCGCGACGTTTGCCGTCATGCTCGTCGCGGGGTTCAGCATCAACCTTTTCACGCTGTTCGGCCTGATCCTGGCGATCGGCGTGGTGGTGGACGACGCGATCGTCGTCGTCGAAGACACCTCCCGACGGATCACCGAGGGCATGGCCCCACGTGAAGCGGCCAAGCAAACGATGAAAGAAGTCAGCGGCGCACTGATCGCGACGACCCTGGTCGTCCTCGCCGTGTTCATCCCCGCCGCGATGATCGGCGGGCTAACCGGCGTGCTGTACCAGCAGTTCGCCCTCACCATCGTCTTCGCCACCTGCTTCTCTACCATCAACGCGCTGACGCTCAGCCCGATGCTCTGCGCGTTGATCCTCAAGCCGGCCAAGCCCGTCCGCTTCCCCCTGTTCAAGCTATTCAACTCGACTCTCGACCGCACCCGCGGCGGGTACATCTGGTTCGTGAACAAGGGCATCCGGCTGGCCGTGCTCACCGTACTGATCTTCGGTGGGGTATCGGCAGCTGCGGTCTTCGGGTTCAAGATCATCCCGACCGGTTTCCTGCCCAACGAGGACCAGGGCTACTTCTTCGTGAACGTCCAGCTCCCCGATGGTGCCCGCGGCGACCGCACCCTCGAGGTGCTCGAGCGGGTCGAAGAGATGTGCGCCAAACAGCCCGGCGTCCGCGATGTGTTCAGCGTGCAGGGCTACTCGCTGCTGTCGGGAACGCTCGCCTCCAATAACGCGATGTGTATCGTAATCCTTGAGGACTGGGACGGCCGGGAGATGCGGACCGAAAACCTCAAGGCCGTCATCGGCGGGGTCAGCCAGGAGTTTGCCGGGATCCAGGAAGCCAGTGTCTTTCCGTTCGCGCCCCCGGCGATCACCGGCATCGGCCAGGCCGGCGGCGTCGAATACGAGCTCCAGGACCGTTCGGCCAACGGGTACCTGGCGCTGCAACAGGCCGCCGACGCCATGGTCTTTGCCGCTTTCCAGGACCCCAATATCGAGCGTCCCTTCACCGGCTACCGCGCGACCACGCCCCAGCTCTTTGTCGATATCGACGCGACCAAAGCCCAGCGTCTCGGCGTCCCCCCACAGATCTACAACGACACGCTGCAGACCAACCTCGGCGGGTCCTACGTCAACGACTTTAACTACCTCAATCGGGTCTTCCGCGTCTACCTCCAGGCCGAGGGCGAGTACCGCGACGAGGTCGATGACATCAACAACCTCCAGGTCCGAAACAAACAGGGCCAGACCCTGCCTATGGGCACCTTCATCGAGGTTCAAGACTCGGCCGGGCCCCAGGCGATCAACCGCTACAACCTCTACCCCTCCGCGTCGATCACCGCCCAGCCCGCGCCGGGCCAGAGCACGGGACAAGCAATCGAATCGATGCAGCAACTGTCGGCAGAGAACCTACCCGCAGGGTTTGGCTACGAGTGGACGGGCGCGACCTACCAGGAACTGGAGACCGGCAGCGCAGCGATCATCGCCTTCGCGCTGGGCCTGATCGTGGTCTTTTTGGTGCTGGCGTTCCAGTACGAGAGCTGGACCACCCCGATCGCCATCCTGCTCACCATCCCGCTCGGCGTGCTCGGCGCGCTAGTCGGCATCTTCCTGCGCAACTACGACATCAACATCTACACCCAGGTCGGCTTCATCCTGCTGATCGCCCTGGTCGCCAAGAACGCCATCCTCATCGTCGAGTTCGCCAAGCAGCGCAGCAAGGAGGGCAAGGCCCCCAAAGAAGCCGCCCTCGAGGCGGCGGCCCTACGCTTCCGCCCGATCCTCATGACCGCGTTCTCGTTTATCGCCGGCACCGCCCCGCTCGTCATCGCCGTCGGCGCGGGCGCCATGAGCCGACGCTCCCTCGGCACCGCCGTGTTCTTCGGCATGCTCGTCGCCACCGTGATCGGCGTCGTCTTCGTGCCCGTCTTCTACTACCTCATCCAGTCCCTCTCCGACAAACTCCTCGGCAAACCCAGCCCCGAACCAGGCGATTCGCCCCCCCAAACCTCCACCGTCTAACCCCCCAACCCACGACGCCGCAGGCCGGACAAGCTATAATGCATCCCTGCAAAGGGGCGTTAGCTCAGCTGGGAGAGCGATTGCTTTGCAAGCAATAGGTCGTCGGTTCGATCCCGACACGCTCCATTGTTACAAACCACGTCAGGAGCATCACTTACGATGCTACCCGCCACCGTCGGCGGCGCTGACCAGAACCAAAAAACTGCGGTAGTACTACCGCATTTTGGACTGGAGCAGCGCCGATGCCACCAAAAGCACCATCACTCCGGCTGCACCGCCCCACCGGGCAGGCCGTCGTCACCCTGCGCGACATCACCACCGGCCGCCGCCGGGATTACTACTGCGGCGTCCACGGCACCCCCGCCGCCGTCGCCGAGTACGCCCGGCTGATTCAGGAATGGGAGGGCCGGGGCCGGACCCTGGACGCCAAACCCAAGCCCCCGACCCCGCGGCGGACGGCAGACGCCAAGCACGGCACCGTCGCCAAGCTCGCCATCGCCTACGTCAAGCACCTGCGCGACCGCGGGACCACCGACCAGCAATTGACCTGCATCCGCGCCGCGATCCGCGTGCTGCGTTCCACCCACGGCGGCACCCCGGTTATCGAGTTCGGCCCGCTCGCGCTGCAGGAGGTCCGCACGGCCATGATCGACTTGCGGAACAGGCGGACCGAGGCGCGGCCCGAAGGCAAGCGGTGGACCCGCTCGACCATCAATCGCCGGGTCCGGCACCTGATCCGCATGTTCCGCTGGGCCGTGGCGAACGAGAAAGCCCCCACCGCCCTACCCGAGGCACTCGCGTGCGTGGAGCCGCTCAAGGCCGGGGAGTTCGGCGTGCCCGAGGGCCGGACTGTCAAGCCCGTACCGGTGGCCCACATCGAGGGCATCAAGGCTCACGTCGCTCCGCAAGTCTGGGCGATGATTCAGGCCCAGCGCTACACCGCCGCGCGTGCCGGCGAGGTCTGCGCGATGCGGGCTATCGACATCGACATGACCGGCGAGGTCTGGCTTTACCGGCCACAACAGCACAAGAACAGCCACCGGGGGCACGACCGGGTCATCTATCTCGGCAGGAAGGCACAGCAGGCCGTGACGCCGTTACTGGCGGGCCGGGCCGTCGATGCCTACCTGTTCGACCCCCGCGAGGCCACCGCCGCGAGGCGGGCTACTGCGGCCACCAAGGGCAAGCCCCGGCGGGCCGGGCAGAAGCCGACGCCGACCCGCACTGCCCGCAAGATCGCCGACCACTACACCAGCGCGAGCTACGGGCGGGCGATCACCCGCGCTTGTGACGTGGCGGGCGTGCCCCGCTGGGGATCGCACCAGCTCCGGCACCTGGCCGCGACCAACGCGCGGAAAGAGTTCGGGGCCGAGGCCGCGCTGTTGTTGCTCGGCGACAAAAGCACAAGATTGGTTGACATCTACGCGGAGAAGGATGTCGAGACGGTCAAGGCCGTGGTCGGCAAAATCGGATAGGCCGGCGGGGTGTTCCCGCCGGATATACATCGACCCGCCGGGCGACTGCAGCGCCAAGCGGGTCTAACCACCAACGCATAGGAGAATATGCGATGACGGCTCTCAGGATTGTAAACGACGAATCACGGATCACCACGCAGATCGACCCGGAGCAGTCGCTACTGGACGCCCTGGACCGCGCCGGCGACAAGCAACGCCGCAAGCTTGAAATCTGGTTCGCCGAGGTCGAACTCACGCAGGCCGCGATCCGCGGCGGCTGGAAGATCATCAAGCGCAACACGGATGGCCGAACCGGGTCGTCCTACTGCACTTTCGCCCGCGAGGGCGAGACGATAGTGCTGAGGATTGCCGACCACTTGCCGGCCAAGCCAATCGGAGGCCGCGACGCCCCGCCGATGCTGGTGGCGGTCATCGGGTGCCCCGATGGGCTGGCCGTGGCGGCGCGGTTCCTGCAAAGGGGGCGCGATGAGCACTGATTACCTGGAAGCCCAACGGCAATTCGACAAGGCGTGCTACACCCTGTTCTGCGACCCGCTCGGCGACGAGCTGAACGAGGACAATGTCGGCGATTTTTTGCTGCTGGCCAGGGCGGTGGGCGTCCGCGACTGGATAGAAGTGGCGGAGTGGATCAACGACATGGATCTCGATGGGGACACAACGTCCGCCCTGTGACCCCACCCCGCGTCGGCTAACGTCGGCGTGGGGTTTTTCATTCGCGCTGAGCGCCGCGGCAGCAGGTGGGGCCTGCCCCCACCGTGGATAACCCGCCGATGCTGCGACCGTCGTCGCACCCCCTTGTATCGCGACACGCCTTTGGTAAAATCTATGCACGATGGCACGGAAGCGATCAAAAAGCTCAAGGCGAACAAAGGCAGACAGGTGCATGGGCCGACGTGCGCGAGTCCGACAGCATATGTTGCTGGCCGGGCTGATTGATCCCGGTGCACCGGCCATAGTCCGCCCCGCGTCGCCGGGACCATTTTTTTGTGTTCCGGCGGGTAAAGAAATCGTCACCACCGTTGGTGGCAAATAAAGAAGGGGCTTAGGAAGCCAACGGGCCATTAAACTGCCGTTGGCCCTATGTCTGCAAGCAAAAACCGCTATTACCGCCGTTCCCGAGTCAGCGAGAAGGTTTTCCGTGGCCTGATCAAGGCCTTCGCGATGGACCTGACCGCG
>JBCDHS010000078.1:0-9712 GCA_038749735.1 Planctomycetota bacterium | reverse complement strand
ACGGCATCCCCAAACACACCTTCTACCTGCACCTGAAAGAGACTGAGTTCCGCTTCAACCACCGGCGTGATAACCTCTATCAAGCGGTGTTAAGACTACTCCGTGAGAACCCAATCTAGACCCGTTGGCTTCCTAAGCCCCATAAAGAATTATGCGCGTGCCGTCGTGTGACGGCTCAAAAACCTCAGATTGACACGCGATCGCGTATGCCATGACCGTTGGTCAGGTGGCCGAGCACCGCGGCGGTTGGAGCTTGATCCGTGACGTTCACCCAGCGCGGTATATCCGCGCGTGAATGTCACGAGGTCAACAATGCATAACTCATCTTCACCGCCCCCCACCATCAATCCGATTGACGACACCTTAATTATTGGCGACGCCAAGATCGGCAAGCGCTGCGGCGGCGTCAGCCCGCATACCGCCTGGCGTTACCGAACTAAGGGCCGGTCCGGTGTCCGCCTGCCCACGATCCCTTGGGGCAGGAACCACGCCACGAGCGCCGCGGCGATCAAGTGGTGGTTTGCCCAGCTGCAAGCCATCGGGTCCGGGACCACGCCACGCCCGCACCGACGCGCGATCGACGCGCAAACCGAGGCCGAGTGCGAGGCGCTGGGTATCTGACCTATTGACACAAAAACACCGCCCCGCCTATGACTTCCTAGGTCGGCGGGGCAGCGAGGTACGAGCAATGCAAAATGAAGACACCCCCATTGTAAACGATGCTGCACCGTCGTCGCAAAATAAAACTACCGACCAGCTACTCGCCGAATTGGTGCACGAGGTTCGCGGGCTGCGGGAGGTTCTCCCCGTCGAGTTGGTGGACGAGCTTGGCAGCATCACGCTTGCCCTGAAGTCGATAAAAAATCAACTGGGGGTGATCTCATGACAACCCTCCCCCGCTGGGCTGCCGACATTCTCGGCTCGCCCCCAAGAGATGGAGGGCTAAACCGCTGGCTGCTGAGGGCGTCCATCGCCCTGCGGCGGTGCGGCCGGAGCGAGCCGGAGATTGCCGCCGAGCTGTCGGTGCTGACCGCAGGTGAACCCACGAAGCCCGGCGAGATCGAGCGGGCCGTTGCAAGGTCCGCCGACTACTTGACCGATGGCATCGCGTCCGCGCCGCGTGCTAAGAAGTGGCCGGACCTGGACCCCGAGCGACGCCAAGCCGTTATCGACGCCATGGCCCACGTCGGCGAGCCCGATCTGTGGGAGGCGTCACCCCGCCGCTTGCTGGGCGACGGACCGGACGCGGAGGTGCTTATCGACCTGCTGTTCCCCGGCAACCCGCTGGTCTGCTGTGCCAACGCGCTGCACGACGCGAAGGCCGCGCCGCGCGAAGACTGGCGGGGCCGGCTGGCTGGCATGCAGTTCATTGTGCCTAGCGCGATGTCGGCGGTGCGGGGGCTGAACAAAGAAGGCCGGTCGTCCGCCCGCTGCCTGGACAACACCGGCCCGCGAAGGTTCTTTGTGGTCGAGCAGGACGACGGGACACCAGACGAGCAAGCACGCGTGCTGCTGCACCTGGCCAAGACCGCTCCGCTCGCGATGGCCGTCCACAGCGGCGGTAAGTCTCTGCACGGGTGGTTCTCATGCCGGGGTGCGTCCGAGCAACGGCAGCGGCTTTTCTTCAGCGCCGCATGCAAACTTGGCGCGGACCCTGCAACGGGCGTGCCCTGTCAGCTTGTGCGACTACCCGAGGGTCGGCGCGACAACGGTAATCGCCAACGTGCCCTGTTTCTCAACCCGGAGGCGATCTAATGCAGCTCGTAACCGACTGGGACGGAGCCGACCCCGAGCCCCCCCCGGGGGCAACCCCCCCACTACCACGCCGAAAGTGAAGCGGAAACTAGCCATGCGAAAAGGCTCAGCGATTGACGACGACGGCACCGCCTACCTATGGCCCCGCCGCTTTGTGATGGGAGCGATCAACATCATCTTCAGCCGGCCCGGGGCCGGGAAGTCAACGATCGGCGCTAACCTCGCCGGTCATGTCAGCGTCGGTCAGCGATGGCCGGACGGCGCGACCTGTGAATCCGGCAGCGTGATCTACTGCAAGGGCGAGGGGAGCGACCGCGCGATCCGGGACCGGCTCAGGATGGCCGGTGCGGATATGGACCGGGTACACGTCGTGGGGCGGGCCGAGGACGACGACACCGACGACTCGCCGATGCTCGACCTAGCGGGCGTCGATGCGGGCCTGCTGTACCACGAGATCGTCGCCATTGGTGACGTGAAGCTACTGATCGTGGACACGCTCGACTCGCTGTACCCCTCGATGCGGATGATCGACAACGGGCACATTCGTAAGTGCCTGTGGCCCGTGCAGGAGATGGCCGAACGGCTGGGCATCTGCGTGGTGGTACTCGCGCACACGAACAAAGGTGGTTACCGCGACCCCCTGGACCGACTGAGCGGGGGCCGGGCCATCGGCGGGTCTGCACGGTCTGTCTGGTATCTCGGGCAGCAGGACCGCGAGAGCGAGTCGTACTACATGGCCAGCGTCAAGATCAACGACTTTCGCCCGGCAGCGACCATTGAGTATTGCATCGTCGGCGTCGGCGAGGACACGCCCGGGGCGATCCGCTGGGGTGAAACAAACCCGGATCTGTCTGCCTGGCACCTGGACAACCCGCCCAAGGCCGAGCGGGGCAAGACCGAGGATTGTGTCGAGTGGATGCGGGGCCGGCTCGAGCTTGGCCCGGAGCTGCTGCGCGTGTTCAAGTCGGCGTGCGAGGCCGCTGGTTACGGGGACCACTGCTACAGCAAGGCACGGCGCGAGCTGGGCATTGAATCCAAGCCCCAGAAGGGCAAGGTGCCGCCGGACTACTGGGCCTGTCTGCCGGGGCAAGAGGCACCACTCCCGCCGACTTTCGGGGAGGAGGAGGCCCCCCAACCCCTATAGACATTTAACCACCCTACCTTGGATAACAGGCCAGAATCCAAGGGTGGGGTGGTGATAGGGACTAAGCCCCACCCCCCCCCACCCTTGGCCCCGACACGCGGGACGAAGGGCCGCCGCAGAGAGGGGGTAGGGGGGTCGAAAAAACACCCCCTGAGCGTTGTGTACCGTCTCGCTAGCCGTGAAGATTTTTTGGCAAAAGTCAGAGTAGGGGGGGGTCCCCCGCAACACAAGGATAACCATGCCGCCACGTCGCCAACCTACCGTAACCATTGGCCGTGCCCGCTGTCCGTGGTGCAGGTCGCTGAAATTCTCAACCGACCGCACGCGAGAGCTGCCGGGCACGAACAGCATCGAGCGGCGAGCGACATGTAAGCAGTGCGGCAAGGGCTTTGTCGTTGTGAGCGAGGATTGCCCGGACCTGCGAGTCACCGACCACGGCGGCGATGCTGCATCGGTGTCAGATATATCACTTTGCGAGACCCCTACCCTCTAGGATGCGATCATGGAAACCGAGAATACTTCCGACCTGGCCTTGACCCTCCGGGTCCACCCCGGCACGCTTGGCGATGAAGACCTGGCGGTCCTGCTCGCCGTAGCCCCGAAACTCGCGGCCCGCTCCGAGCGGTACGCGGGTTGGCTGAATGAAGTCGTGGAGTTTGAGATTGCGCGCCGGGAGTCTGAAGCCCTGGCCGATCCGATTGAACCCGAGCTGCCGCGGATGAACGCGGCCCGCTGGACCGACCGCGAACTGTGCGATGCCGCGATAGCGTCGTACATCTCGACCCGCTTGTCTAAATTACCACCCCCGGCCCGGAAGCTCGCCGACGCCGCGCACCACGCCCTTGTCTGTTGGATCGCCGCGCGGTTCGGCGGATGCAAGGCGACACGAAAGGAAAGCCACGATGGAAACTGATCTTGACCGCTTGGACCCGAACCAGCTTCGCAGAAAAAAGGCCGAGGCGCTTGACCGCGCGCGCGAGTACAACGTGCAGGCCGACGCCCCCACACTGGACCCCGAAGAACGCGCGGCGCTGGAGGCCAAGGCCGATGCGCAGATCGAAAAGGCGCAGTCCTTCGAAAGCAGGGCACAGGCCTACGAAGCACGGGAGGCACGGGCGCAGGGTCGGCGGCTTTCGATGCTCGAGCTTTCGCAGACCAAAGCCGTCCGAGCGACCGCATCCAACGAGGCTGTGATGGGTCGCCGGAGCGTATTCTCCGCCGACTCCCCGCGCGTGCGGACCCGCGACCTGATGGCCGCTGATCCCGCGACCCTGGACAACGGCGGGTTTAATTCGCTAACGGAACTGGTACGGGCGATTCGCGACCAGCGGTCGGGGACCGCGACCGACGAGCGGCTGCAATACTTGGCCGCAGGCCAGAACACTGAGTCCGGGCCGGACGGCGGGTTCCTGGTCCCCGACTTTTACCAGCAGGCCATCGTCACCACGGCGAGCGCGGACGAGCCTTGGCTGAACATGCTGAACAGGACCACGCTCCGCAACGGCGTAGGCGGCGTTCACATGCCGGTCCTGGCCGACCGCGACGCGAGCAGCGAAGATACCGCCGGTGTCACCCTGACCCGCGTCGGCGAGACGGGCACCATCCCGATTTCAGCCGTGAAGTTTGAAAGCAATAAGAGCGAACTGCACAAGTGCGGGACGCGCATCCGGATGTCAAACGAACTACTTAACGACTCGCCCAACGTGCAAGACGCGGTGGATGCTGTCATTGCCCGCGCCGTTTCGACTCGGCAGGCGCTGGACGTTATCAATGGCACCGGTGTCGGCGAGCCTTTGGGCCTGGTCGAGTCGGCCGCGACCTACGTCGTCGCCAAGGAGGGAAGCCAGACCGCCGACACCATCAACGGGGTCAACATCGTCGAGATGCGCGCCCGGCTCTCGCCCGTGTCCCTGGCTAAGTCGATCTGGCTCGCCCACCCCGACACCTTGGCGCAGTTGCTTAACGATCACACATCGCTGACCAACAACGACTACCCGCTGTTCATCCACGGCAACGGAACCGACGTGCCCGACACCCTGATGGGTCGTCCGATCTACTTCACTTCAGCGGCCAACTCGCTGGGCGATAAGGGCGACATCGTTCTGTTTAACCCCGGCGTTTACAACTACATCTCACGCCCGGTCAAGATCGATGTTTCCTCCCAGTTCCGCTTCGACACAGACGAAACCGAGCTTCGCGTCATCCTGCGCGACGAGGGCCGTCCGTTGTATCAGCAGACACACACCGACCTGCGCGGCTATGAAACCAGCGAGTACGTCACGCTCGCCGAACGTGCCTAAAACCGATTCCTTGTTGCCGTGGCCCGGCCCCCGCGTTTTCCTTGGCCGGGGGGCGGGCTATGGCGTTTTTAGGATGCCCCAATGGCCAAGCGTAGCATCGGCAAATTGTCAGTCATCCTCAGCGCGGACACGCGCCGCTATGCTGCGGGGCTGAACCGGGGCAAGGAACAGGCCAAGGACTTTGGCAAATCGGTCAAACGAACGATGGCCAACGTCAAGCGGGTGATCGTCGGCTTGGGGGCGGTTGCGATTGGGGGCGGTGTATTTGCCGGTCTGTCTCGCGAGTTGGCCCGCCTTGACGAGGTTGCCAAGGTGGCCGGTCGCCTCGGATCGACCACGGAAGAGCTTTCGCGCATGCAGTTCGCGGCCCAGCAAACCGGCGTGGGCGTCAGCACGCTAAACATGGCGCTTCAGCGGATGACGCGGCGTGTTGCGGAAGCGGCGAACGGAAGCGGCGAGGCGGTCAACGCCCTCAAGGAGCTGGGGCTGGACGCCGAGCGGCTGGCTAGGATGACCCCCGGCGGGGCGATGGAAGAGATCGCCGATGCGATGCAGCGCGTTGGCAGTCAGGGCGATCGGGTTCGCTTGGCGATGAAGCTGTTTGACTCTGAGGGCGTCGCCCTGGTGAACACACTGGCGGAGGGGGCCGAGGGCTTGCGTCGGTTCGGTGTGGAGTCGGATCGACTTGGCAACACAGTAGACAGCAAGGCGGCAAGGGCGGCGGAGGACTTCAACGACGCCGTCACACGGCTGAAAGCGTCGCTGAGGGGGACGGTCGGCGCGTTGGCGGATGATGTGGTGCCGGCGTTCACGGGCGTGGTGGACAAGGTCAGCACGCTGATCGGCCGAATCCGTGCGGGCGACGCAGTGCTTTCAAAGAGCGTGCTGCAGGTCGGAGCGTTGGTGTCGGGGTTTGCGGCGGGGACATTTGTCGGAGGAAAACTTATCACGCTGATCGGCAAGCTTGTGACGATGCTGCGCTCTCTGGCCAAAGCCAAGGCGGTTGTGTTGGCTATGTCCGGGCCAAAGGGCTGGCTGCAGGTTACGGCCGGCTTAGCCGCCGCAGGCGTCGCTGTGGTGACCCTGAACGCGGCCCTGGCAGAGACGGTGTCCGAAGCCGAGGGGGTGAGCGAAGAGGTCCAGCGGATGACCGCCGACATCGACAAGGCAACGGGTGCGGTCGATGACATGACCACAGCGGCCCTTGAGCAGGAGCAGGCGCTACGACGCCTGGAGTCTCGGGCGGCAACGGTCTATGCGGACACCCGCACCGAGGCCGAGCAAACGGCCATGAAGATGGAGGAGCTGAACGAACTCCTTGAGCGCGGGCTGATCGGCGACGACACATTCGCCCGCGCAGTGGACAAATTAAAAGGCGTTGGTGACGCAGGGGTGGATGCGGTCCAGCAGATTGAGCGAGCGGTCGAGGACTTGGCCCGCCGCACCGATAGCGTCCTGGACCTCATTAAGACCGACGCGCAGCGGCTTGAAGACCAGATTGCCAACATTGTCGAGCTCGCGTCACTGGGCCAGATCACCAACAACCAAGCGCAGCGAGCCATCGACAAGTTGGCCTCGGTGCGCGACGCACCACAGGCCAACGAGCAGCCCGACTTCCTCAACCTGGCCCGAATGAACTTCGCGGCACTTGGCGCAGAGCAGGCCGCTGGGCGGCGGGCAGACGTTGCCGAGCGCCAGCGCAAGGAGATGATCGCCCAGGGCGATCGCGACGGCGACGTGCAGGAGCGGACGCTCCAGGCCATCCGCGAACTGAACCAAGGACAGGCCATCCGCGTGATTCGCCTGAACTGAACGGCAACCCCCGCGACCGACCCGGAGGCAGGTTCTGCCTGGGCGGCGCGGGGCTTTTCTAGAATGAGGCTCTCCCCTGCCGTGTGTTGCGGCGGGGGTTTTGCGCAGCCATCCGCCCCCTCACCAAACTCCCCGCCGACGAGCAGGCCGACGCAGTTCATATCTTAGCGCTGACATTGCAGCATCAAATGCGGTAGTACCGCACCAACTACCGCAATTTATAGAAAAGGCTTGCAAACAATCGCCCCTCATGCTATCGTAAGTGCCTTTCTAGTCGTACCTTACGGGTTTGCAAGCAATAGGTCGTCGGTTCGATCCCGACACGCTCCACTTTCCAAAGCCGTACGACGGGTTGCGAACGCGACCGACTTCGTACGGCTTTTTCTTTGTTTTGCTGGCGTTTCGTACCATTTGGCGTTTTGTGTGATGCGACGTTTTGCGACACGATATCACCGCCCGCGACCAAAAATTGTGAGTCTATTTGTGAGTCAAGCAGTAAGTCGAATCGAGGTATCGCTTTCACGATGTGCCGCGTCGGCAGATGCCGGTCGTGAATATAGCGCAGGACCTATGCCAAGTCGGCATGCCGGAAGCTATGTAAGTCCACCACGCAGCCCCGGGCATCTTCACCACGATCCCAGTGGCTTCCAGATCATCCCGCAGGAGGTTCAAGCCTTTGCGCGGCAGTAGCCCGGCAAACACACGCTGACCGGGTCATGAGTCGGCCGGTTTAATCGCTCGCAGTACTTGAATCAGGTCATCTCGAATCCAGTAGATGCGCTGCTTGCTTGCCTTGTCATCTTCGGCGATCACGACCAGATGCGTCCGCTCTGCGTCGGGGTGTACGCTTGCCCATCGGAGCTTGTATAGGTCCAGCCGTCGGGTATCGCCTATCATCAGAGCATGAACGTCTCTGTAACCCAACCTGCCCCCGACACCGTCCCCGACGCCGTCCCCGACGCCCTCGGCCGCTTCGGCTCTTTCGGCGGCTCCTACATTCCAGAAACCCTCCACGCCGCCGTCGATCAGCTCACCGAGGAATACGCGAAGGCCAAGGCCGACCCCGCCTTCATTGAGCATATGGCCACGCTCAGCCGCGACTACATCGGCCGAGCCACGCCCCTGCAGTTCGCCCCCCGGCTCACTGAATACTGCCAGAAGCGTGCCGCAGAGCAGGAGAAAAATTCCGGGGGCCAGATCTGGCTCAAGCGTGAAGACCTCGCCCATACCGGTGCCCACAAGATCAACAACGCCATCGGCCAGTGCCTGCTCGCCATGCGCATGGGCAAGAAACGCATCATCGCGGAGACCGGTGCCGGCCAGCACGGCACCGCCACCGCCACCGCCGCCGCCAAGTTCGGCCTCGACTGCGAGGTCTTCATGGGCGAGGAAGACATGCGCCGACAACGCCCCAACGTCCTCCGCATGAAGCTCATGGGCGCGAAAGTCACCCCTGTCACCGACGGCTCACGCACCCTCAAGGACGCCACCAACGCCGCCATGCGCGACTGGATGGGTTCCTGCGACGACACGCACTACATCATCGGATCGGCCGTCGGCCCACACCCCTTCCCCATGATCGTCCGCGACTTCCAGTCGGTCATCGGCAGCGAAACCAAGCGGCAGTGCCGCGAACAGATCGGCAAGCTGCCCGACACCGTCGTCGCCGTGGTCGGCGGCGGCTCCAACGCCGCGGGCATGTTCTACCCCTTCGCCAGCGACCCGAGCTGCGACAACACGAAGCTCATCGGCGTCGAGCCAGGCGGCACCGGCACCTCCTTCGGCCAGCACGCCGCCGCCATCGCCTACGGCCGGCCCGGCGTCCTCCACGGCTCGCTCTCCTACGTCCTCCAGAACGACGACGGCCAGACCGCCCCCGTCCACTCCATCTCCGCGGGCCTGGACTACCCCGGCATCGGACCCGAGCATGCCTACTGGCACGAAGCCGGCCGCGTCTCCTTCGCTACCGCCGACGATCATGCCGCCCTAGACGCCTTCCAACTCATCTCCAAACTCGAAGGCATCCTCCCCGCCCTCGAACCAAGCCACGCCCTCGCCCACGTCCTCACCATCGCCCCTGACCTGCCAACCGATCACATCCTCGTGCTCAACATGTGCGGACGAGGGGATAAAGACTTGGATGAGGTGGTACGGTTGTTGGGGATGGATTGAACCATTCGATCTCTTCACGGCCTGAATATCGCTTGAGCCGGGGCATTTTCAATACTCGGTGAGATTAATCGGATGTTTCAATGGAGTTAGAGCACCTTCCATCATTTCTGGCTCCATCCGCATGAGATGAAGTAGTTGGTGCACTCCTCTGGCGTGACCGCTCGCAGGGCCGCGGCGACCGCATCACTCAGCGTATCGAACGTCTTTGCCTCCACACGCCGAAGCCACGACTTCAACTTGCTCCACAGCTTCTCGATTGGGTTCAAGTCCGGCAAGTACGGCGGCAGGTACCACAGGTCGCATCCCGCCGTCTCGATCGCCTCACGCACCCCCGCGACCTTGTGCGCCGGCAGGTTGTCCATCACGACGATGTCCCCGCATGACAACGGCGTGGCCATGTCCGTCTGAGCGCCCGATTCGTCAAGCAATACAAGCGAATCCACGCCCAGCACCGGCCGGGTCTTGACCCAAAACGAACGGGCCTGCTTGACATCGTCCCGGTCCCGCTCGGCCGCCTTCAGCGTCTTTT
>JBCDHS010000077.1:0-9975 GCA_038749735.1 Planctomycetota bacterium | reverse complement strand
GAAGTCGCCGTTGTTGTTGAGGTCGACCGGGCCACCGTTCAACAGCGAGTCGATATCGAAGCCTTCAATCGTGTCCAGATCGGTGATGACGATTTCGTCATTGACCACGAAGCCATTGATCGTATTGAAATCGCTGAAGTTGGAGACGTAGGTGCCGTCATCGTTCAGGTCGGCCGCGCCGAAGAAGAAGCCATCGACACCGTCGATCACACCGTTGGCGACGACCAGTCCGTCTTGGGTGTAGAGGCCGCCGACCTGGTCGACGTTCGCTTCGAGCAGGATGCTGCCCTGCCCGTTCACGGCCAGCGCGAAGGAAGCGGTGCTCAGAGAGAGGATGTTTTGACCCGCGAGCGGGCCGCTTGGGAAGGGGCTCTGGGTTTCGAGTCCGAATCCGGCCGTCGAGACGACCCCAATCTCACCGGGGTTGAAGAAGTCCGCGTTATTAAAGAAGGCGGCGTTGCCGCTGTTGTCGACGCCCAGCAGACCGTTGATGCCGATGCTGCCGATATCGGTCAGTGCGATCCCGGCGATCGTCTGACCCTCCTGGGCGAGGACCGAGTTCGAGTTGAAGACGGTCGTGGTGAAGACGCCTGGAGCGGTCTCGACATCGGCGATAAAGACGAGATCGCCGTTGTTGGACAGGGCGACGTTGACGTCGAAGTTGCCGGAGATCGTCGCGCCGTCGATGGTGGTGCCGGGCGTGATCGCCGTGCCGTTGGAGGTAAAGACGCCGTCGCCGCCGAAACCGCTCGAGGACACGGCCGCGACGCCGGCGTTGTTGAAGGCGAAGGTGTCCCGCCTGAAGTCCGGGAGGATCACGCCGCCGCCGATGCCCTGCCCCTCGGCGAGGAGGACCGAGGTCATGGACCAGACGGCGGAGACGGATCCGGGTGCGCCGCCGGAGAAGGCGATGTCGCCGCTGTCGTTGATGCGGGCCGCGCTGATGCCTGAGACTGCGAGCCCGCCGACGGTGTCGCCTTCTTGGGCGACAATCTCGAACTCGTAGAACTGTTGGGCACTCACGGCCGGCGCCATGATCAAAGCCGAGGTCAGTACAGGTAGAAAACGTTTCATTGGTCTCTCTGTCTTGGGTGTGGTTAAAAAAGTGAGCTAGATCGAACGCCGCCGCCGGGCGATGAGCAACCCGCCCATGCCCAGCAGCGCGAGGGACGTCGGCTCGGGTACGACGAGGAACTGCCCGATGACCGCACCCGAGCCGTCCTGGCTATCGCCGACGATGACGTTGCCGATGGTGCCCTCGACGGGCAGGGGGTTGGTGGTGAACAGTTCCACGTCCAACGAGCCGGTAAAGGCGGGGGCGGTAGTGGTGAACTGCTGGGTGCTGCTCTGAGAAACACTGGTGATATTCAGGTCACGGGCAGACAGTGGCGGGTCGAGGTTACCGAAAACGTTGGGGTAGGTCGTGCCGTTCACCGCCAGGTCGCCGGACGTGGGGGGCGCAATAATCGGGAAAAAATCGGAAGGGAAAAGGTCGATTAGCGAGACGCCGGCACTGACGGTTGTCGAGCTGTCGTCCACGAGAGACGAGGCGCCGGTCGCGCGGATCACGATCGTCGAGGTGCCGTCCACCTCGACGAGGAGGACCGTCCCGGCCGACGCCTGGGTGGACGGAACAACCATCGCAATAAGCATGGCAACGGCGGTGAGCTTGGGTGTGTTCAACATTTCTTGTACTCCAGGGTCGTGTTCGATATTGGCCTAACGCCGCCGATACGCTACGACCAGCCCGCCTCATCCCACGAGGGCGGACGACAGCGTGAAGGTACCCTGCACTGAGGCGATTGGGATCGAGGGGGCATTTCTCAACTCCGATCTTCCACACGGACACGGGCCGGGGCGTCCGAGAATATCTTCAGAGTACATGCGTCTAATGATTTTGTGTATCACCAGGAGGGGTTAGATCTGCTAATTATAAGTTACTGATATGCGTGCACAACCTATGCGTGTGTGTCGTGCCTGCTGATGTATGTGCTCAAACACAATGGCAAAGACGCGGTGTACGGGACATCGCGTGCCTCGCCGGCGTCGGCGGCATGGACAAGGTGATCGCCTAGCAGGAGCACGCCGCCTCCATGAAACGCTGCAACACCGGCGAAGAGGTCGCTGAGGCCCCGGCCTATCTCCTCAGTGACATGTCCTCCGGCGTCACCGGCGAGACGATCCACATCGACGCGGGTTTCAGTATCGTGGGGCTGCCCGAGCACAAGGACGAGTAGCCACGCCCCATGCCCATCCACCTCAAAGTCCAGCGCGAAGGCGGGTGGATGCTCTACTGCTGGCACGGCATGCGCTTGCGCGCCTGGCTGGGGCTGCTGCGGCGCGGGCGGTTCCGGGTCACGCCCAACTGCCTGCCCATGATCGTCACGGTCACGCTGGTCAGCCTGCTCAACTCGCTGCTCTACCGGCTCAGTGAGCTGATCTACCGCAGGCGTGCCGAGGCGACCGAGTTCACCGAGCCGCCCATCTTTGTGATCGGCCACTGGCGCAGCGGCACGACCCTGCTGCACGAGCTGCTGACCTGCGACCCGGTCAACGGCTACTGCGATGTCCACCAGGCGCTGTTCCCCAATCAGTTCATCATGACCGATCGCTTTGTCGGCCGGTGGTTCAACATCTTCTTGCCCAAGCGGAGGCCGATGGACCGGATGCGGATCAGCGTCAACAAGCCACAGGAAGACGAGTTTGCTTTGTGCAACCTCGGCCTGCCCTCGCCCTATCTCACCATGGCGTTCCCGCGTCAGGGTCCGAGTTGTGCCGAGTACCTCACGCTGCATGACATCGACGCGTCGGATCGGCAACGCTGGTGTGACCGGTTCCTGTGGTACATGAAGCGGCTGGCCTACCAGGAGCAACGCCGCGGCAAGCGCCGGCTCGTGCTCAAGTCGCCAACCCACACCGCCCGCATCCGCACCTTGCTTGAGCTCTTTCCTGATGCGAAATTCATCTACATCGCCCGCAACCCTTACGAGGTCTTCGGCTCGACGATGCGCCTGTGGAAGTCGATGAATTCCGTGCAGGGGCTGCAGAACCCGGCCCATGATGATGCCTGGCTAAGAGACGACGTGCTGGACACCTTCGCTCGCATGGATGCCGCGTACCAGGCCGACCGTGGGTTGATCCCGGAAGGAAACCTGGTCGAATTGCGTTTCGAGCAGGTCACGCGGGACCCGCGACAGGCCCTGCTCGACCTGTACCAACAGTTCGGGATCAAGGTGTCAGACGCGTTGCAAGCCAACCTTGATGGATATGTCACAGCGACCTCGGATCACATCCGCAATCAGTTGCAGATGGCCCCCGATGATATTGCCGCGATCCGTCAGCAGTGGGGCGGATATATCGAGCGCTTCGGGTATACCGACGCGCCGCTTCAAACGTCGCCAAGCGTGTAAGCATCTTATTTAAGCCATCCCATCCGCCCCGACCGGGCGCTACGCTCTGGCTCGGCTTGAGATGAGTTGCTTGGCGGTGTCCAGCGGCAGCGGGTCTTCGTCGGTGCGTTGGGCGAATTGCCGGACCGCATGCCACGACCGCCCGTCGCCACGGTTGCTCAGCGCGATCAGCGCGTTGCGTTTAAGCATGTTGAGCTTGATACGTTTGAGGGCCGAGCCGGTGAAGGCCAACCGGCGGTCCTCTTCCGACCAGTCGAGCACGGCTAGCAGGTCGAGTGATGGTGCAGGTGATCGCGGCGCGTAGCGGGGCTCAAATCGGATTGCTTCAGTTGGATGTTGCTCGCGCTCGAGCGCGAGCCTGCGGCGGTTGTGCGGGCAGACGTCCTGGCAGATGTCGCAGCCGGCGACCCAGTCGCCCATCCCCGAAAGCAGCGCTGGTGCGATCGTGCTGCGGTGTTCGAGGGTGAGGTAGCTGATGCAGCGGGTCGCGTCGAGTGAGTAGCCTTCGGCCGCGATCGCGTCGGTCGGGCAGGCGTCGATACAGCGGGTGCAGCCGCCGCAGTGATCGGTTGGTGGCGCGAGCGGATCGGGGAAGCCGGCCATCTCGCTGGTCTGCATCGGGAGGGTGGTCACGATCGTGCCCAGCAGGAAATACGAGCCCAGGCGAGGGTGGATCATGAGGGTGTGCTTGCCGGTCCAGCCCAGGCCCGCGCGGCTGGCCAGCTCACGCTCGAAGATCGGGGCGGTGTCGGCCGTGGCCCGGAAGGTGTGGTCCGGATAGGCCACGCTGAGCGCATCGCAGACGGCGTGCAGCCGCTTCTTGATCGTCTTGTGGTAGTCGTCGCCCCAGGCGTACTTGGCGATACGGCCGGCAGGGCGGTCGGCGGGGTGGGGTGAGGCTGCGGCCTGCTCCAGCCCGGGGTAGGCATCTGCGACCACGATCACGCTCACCGCACCCTCGACCAGCCTACCCGGATCGACCCGCAGGTCGGCATGCTCGGCGAGGTAAGCCATCTCACCGTGCCGACCCGCGGCGAGCCAGTCGGCAAAGAACGCGGCGAAGTCGCTGGGCCCGGCGTCAGCGATCCCGCAGAGCGCAAAGCCCGCGTCTTGCGCCAGCCGCTGCGCGGCGGCCGCGGCGGCGAAGCGTCCGTGTTCGTTGGCGGGTCCGGCCATGGGTTGAGTGTATCGGCGCGGGCGGTTCGACTGCGTCAAGGCAACGGAGCGGCTACAATTCAAAGCCTCCCGCGACCCGAGCCCACCATGCCCTACGACCTTAAGCCCATCGACATCGACGTCGAAACGACTCCCTACCTGGAGGGACGGGAGAATATCGCCGGCGACCGCTGGACGCTGAACTTCGGGCCTCAGCACCCCGCCACCCACACCACCCTCCGCATCGTCATGGAGCTCGATGGTGAGCGGGTCGCCCGCGCCGTGCCGCACATCGGTTACCTGCACTCGGGCTTTGAGAAGCTTGGCGAGGCCCTGGACTACAACCAGTACGTCACCATCGTCTCGCGGATGGACTACGTCAGCCCGATCGTCAACGACATCGCCTGGCATCACGCGGTCGAGAAGCTCTTCGATATCAGCCTGACGCCACGTTGCAAGGCGGTGCGGACCATCCTGATGGAGCTGGGCCGTATCCAGAACCACCTGATGTGTGTCGGTGCCGCCGCACTCGACCTCGGTGCGTTCACCGGCTTTCTCTACGGCTTTAACGAACGCGAGCACATCTACGACATCATCGACTACATCTCCGGCCAGCGTTTCCACCCCGATTACACCCGCGTCGGCGGCACGATGCAGGACCTGCCGGATGAGGGCCAGTTCAAGAAGCTGGTCAAGAACTTTATCAATGAACAGATGCCGCCCGCCCTCGACGACCTGGAGGGCCTGCTCAACCGAAACCGCATCTTCCGTGACCGCACCGAGGGCGTCGGTGTGATGTCGCAGCAAGAGGCGATCGCTTGGTCCCTGTCCGGCCCGCTGGCGCGCGCCTCGGGCGTCAAGCGGGACCTCCGCAAAGACGCGCCCTACCTCTGTTTTGAAGACAACTGGGACGGCCAGGGCGCAAAGGCCGTCCAGTTCAAGGTGCCCGTCGCCACCGGCGGCGACGTACTCGCCCGGTTCCTCGTCCGGGTCGAAGAGATCAAGCAGTCGGTCCAGATCATCAGGCAGCTGATCGACGACATCCCCGGCGGTCCGATGAATACCGATGCCGATGGCAAGGCCGTCAAGCCCGGCAAGGATCTGGTCTACGGGTCGATCGAGGGCCTGATCCAGCACTTTGAACTGGTCATGACCAACCGAGGCTGGGAGGCGCCGATCAACGAGGTCTACAGCTGCGTCGAATCGCCCAACGGCGAACTAGGCTACTACATCGTCGCCGACGGCGGGCCGCGCCCCTGGCGGGTCAGTGTCCGGCCGCCTTGCTTTATCAACTACGCCACCTTCTCGAAGATGCTCGAGGGCCACCTCCTGGCCGACACCGTCGCGATCCTCGGCTCGATCAACATCATCGCCGCGGAGCTGGACCGATGACCAAGAAGGAGATCTTCAGCCCCATCGGACCGTTCGGCTCGATCCTGATCGGCATCGCCCTGGGCGTCGCGGCATTCCTCTGGGAGCCCATGTTGATGTGGCTCGCCGTCGCTTTTTTCTTCGGCGGCTTCATCATGCTCACAACCCGGATGATCCAGAGCAATAAATCGCTGATGGACAAGAGCTAAATCACGATAAACTGGCTTTCACACTGATCCCCAATCCCCAATCCTTCATCCCTAAACCCTGACATGGCTTGGATCACCAAAAACTCGGGCACCATGCCGATCGAACGGCGGGAAGAGCCTTACCTCAACGACGCGATCAAGCAGCACTTCGAGGAGGAGTACATCCCCCGCTACCCCAATCGGCAGGCGGCGACGATCCCGCTGCTCCACGCGATCCAGGACGAGCACAACTGGCTGCCCTTCCAGGCCATCGAGGAGGCAGCCGATTTCCTCGGCCTGCCCGCTTCGACCGTGCTGGACACCGCGACCTTCTACGAAGAGTTCTTCCTCCAGCCCCGGGGCAAGTACACCATCTGGGTCTGCCAGTCGATCTCCTGCGAGATCATGGGCAATGTCCAGCTGGTCGACAGACTCTCACAAGTGCTGGGCATCTCCCCGGGCGAGACGACCGATGACGGCCGATTTACCCTGATGCATGTCGAGTGCATCGGGGCCTGCGGCGGGGCACCGTGCGCCCTGGTCAACCATCAGCTGCACGAAAACCTGACGGTCGATAACGTCGAACAGATCATCCAGGGCCTGGAGTGAGCCGCTTGCGGCTTAGCGCCCCGCATCACACATCGCCCTAGAATGAAGGTATGAGCTGGTTCCAGAAACTCTGCCGCAACGCCGGGCTCATGGTCCACGGCATCAAGCAGCCGATCAAGCAGGATGCGGAGAAGCGTGGCAACGCCAAGCAGATCGTCAAGCATGAGGTGCAGCAGCAGCGGATTGAACCCAACGTGACCCTCAGACGCACGACGATCGAAGAAATCGAGGTCTCCCCCGGAGCAGACTCCGACACCCTCAAGTGCGTGGCGGATCGACCACAAGAATGTGACCCAAGCGGCCCGACCAAGTAGAGCCGTAGCGGCAACAGGACGTTAGCCCCCAAATCTAGAAACGATCGTATGGCACTAGAACAACCCATCCTGCTCAAGCGTATCCCCAGCGTCCCGCACGGCGACCCGGCCGACCGACGCACCATCGGCTACGACGAGTACGTCAAGACGGGCGGCTACGCCGCGCTGGACAAGTCTTGCGGGATGGACCCGAAGGACATCGTCGAGACCGTCAAGGCCGCCGAGCTGCGCGGCCGGGGCGGTGCGGGTTTCCCGGCCGGGATGAAGTGGTCCTTCCTACCTCCACCCGATGGCGGACAGCGTTTCCTGGCGATCAATGCCGACGAGTCCGAGCCGGCGACCTTCAAGGACCAGGTCCTGATCCGCTACGACCCGCACCTGGTCATCGAGGGCATCGCCATCTGCATGAAGGCCTGCCACCTCGACACGGCCTACTTCTACATCCGCGGCGAGTACCACATCCACCGCGAAGTCTTCGAGCGGGCGATCCAGGAGGCCTGGGACAACGACGTCTTCGGCGACAACAGCCGGATGGGCAAGATCAACGACCGCCCGCCCCGGCTGTTCCTGCAGCGTGGGGCCGGGGCGTACATCTGCGGCGAAGAGACGGCCCTGCTCGAATCACTCGAGGGCAAGCGCGGCTGGCCAAGGATCAAGCCACCGTTCCCCGCAGTAGCCGGCGCGTTCGGTCGGCCGACGATCATCAACAACGTCGAAACCCTCGCCACCGTCCCGGCGGTCGTCGAAAACGGGGCCGACTGGTTCAAGACCTTCGGTAAGGGCCGGCCCGAGGGTGCCCCGCCCCAGGTCCCCGCGTCCTTCGGCACCAAGCTCTTCGGCGTCTCCGGCCCGGTCAAAAAGCCCGGCGTCATCGAAGAAAACCTCGGCCTCAAGCTGTCCACCCTGATCGAAGACTACCACGGCGGCATGCTCCCCGGCCAGAAGTTCAAGGGCGCCATCCCCGGCGGGATCAGCATGGGCGTGCTCGGCACCGACCAGTACGAGGCCGAACTCGACTTCGACATCGGCAAGAAGTATGCCTGCCTAGGCCTGGGCACCGCCTGCGTCACCGTCATCCCCGACAGCGTGTCCATGGTCGCGATGGCCCGCAACTGCGCCCGGTTCTACAGCCACGAGTCCTGCGGCCAGTGCACCCCCTGTCGCGAGGGCGGCAACTGGCTCTACAAGATCCTCTCCCGCATCGAGGCCGGCGACGGCACCACCAAGGACCTGGACCTCTTGCTCGAAGTCGCCGGCAGCATGGGCTCGATGCCCGGCACCACCATCTGCGGCCTGGCCGACGGCGCCAACTGGGCCGTCCGCACCATCGTCAACAAGTTCTGGGACGAGTTCGAGGCCGCGGTGAGCAAGGAGCGGTTTGTGAGCCTGTCGGTGGTGGGTGGCTAAGAAGCCATGCCCAATCCCTTCGCGGTACGATGCTCTTCGTGCTGAGCAAGCAGCAAATCCCGAACGCGTTGACGATGCTGCGGCTGGTCCTGGCGGCGGTCTTCTTCCTGCTCCTCGCGCTGTACCGGGTTGACCAAGGGGTCGCCTGGCTGATGATCCCGGCGATCGTATTGTTCATCGCGGCGGCGGTGACCGATGCGCTCGATGGGCATCTGGCGCGTAAGTGGCAGGTCGAGTCCAAGTTCGGGCGGATCATGGACCCGTTCTGCGACAAGGTGCTGATCCTCGGGGCGTTGATCTTCCTGGCCGGGCCGAGCTTTACCTTTGCTTACATCTGGAACCCCAGCGGGACGCCCGAGCTGCTGGACGCGACCGTGCGGCACGCGCAGATCAGCGGCGTCTACCCGTGGATGGTCGTCCTGATCCTCGCGCGCGAGCTGCTGGTCACCGGCATCCGCGGCGTCGTCGAAGCGACCGGCCAAAAGTTCGGTGCAAACCTATGGGGCAAGCTGAAGATGATCCTCCAGGCGATCGTCGTGCCGCTCGTGCTGCTGATCGTGTTGATCTACGACGGCGAGCACAGCTTTGGTTACGACCTGAGTAACAGTGTGCAGATGGCGCTGCGCTGGGTGCGAGATGCCTTGGTCTACCTGACGGTGATCGCCAGTGTGCTGAGCGGCGTTCCGTATGTGGCCGGTGCCCTGCGGGTCTTTGGCAAGCCGGCGGTGTCGGTACCCGAAGAGGACGGCGGATAGTCGTGGAGGCAGGATAACCATGAATCGGACCCGGCCCGGGGTAAACCTTAAGTGGCTGTTGTCGTCTTTATGGGTGAGGATATTAATGCCCGGTCGGCGGCTGACCGATGCGGGTAGGTAGGACTTGCTTTGCCCGCAGAGATGGAGTCGTGCGATGGATAGCGACCTGATCGGACAGATCTTGGTTCAGCAGGGGGTGCTCACCACCGAGCAGGTCGAGCAGGTCGTCCTGCGGCAGACGGAGCGGGAACAGCCCTTCGGCCGGATCGCCCAGGAGTTGTTCGGGATCAGCGAGGCCTGCGTGCTCTCCGCCTTGGCCGAGCAGGTCGCGCTGCGATCGCCCGACGCGTCGCTCGCCACCGAGACCTTCGACCCACAGGTGCTTCGGCTGATCTCCGCCAAGGACGCCTGGGACCGGCTGATCCTCCCGATCCGCTGGGACGATGACGGCGAGCTGCTCGTCGCCACCACCGAAGAAACCCTGCCCGCCGCGATCGAACTTCTCTCGGCCCGGCTGGATGTGCCCTTCCACTTCGCCATCGCCGAGATGCGGCCCCTCGAAGAGTTCATCGCCAACCTCTACGCCTACGAAGGCGTCGAGGTGATTGACTAATGCGCTGATAACCCCAGACCCGCTGGCGCTTTTTCTGGCAGCCTGTCATCATGCAGCTTTCCCCGGCCCGGAGGCCACGGGTGGCAACCGATGTCCAGACTCGCAGGGAGATCCTCAACGCCCTCGAACGCGGCGAGCCGGCGGCTAGCATCG
>JBCDHS010000076.1:0-10401 GCA_038749735.1 Planctomycetota bacterium | reverse complement strand
CGTGATCGAACGGTTCTTTCGAAAGATCAAGCAGTGCCGACGCGTCGCGACCCGCTACGAGAAGAAGGCGGCCAACTTCGCCGGCTTCGTCTATCTCGCCGCGGGACTGGCAGGGGTGATCTGAATGTCCATAGGACCTAGCCGACGGCAGCGATGGGGGCGGGCTGAAGTACGGCCGCGACGCCCGGACCGCCCTGCGTACCGGGGGTACAGACGCGATCCCCTTCCTGATCGCACATATCGACAACCCGACACCATCCTGGTACCGGTCGTATACCGTTGGCCAAGTTTGTCAACGCATGCTCCAAAGCATGATCGACCCGTGGACCGGGAAAGGTTCTCAACTACGCTGGCGAGAAGAGATGTGGTCCTCGTCGGACCCGCAGCAGGAACTCGTTGCGTGGTGGGTGGACCACAGGCATCTTTCCCTCTCGCAGATCCACCTCATCGTCGTCGATGAGCGGCTACGCGATCTCATGGACAGCGATCTGAGTGGTGATGATAGGCAACGGGGGTTGGAAAATTTGACCGAGGACAGAAGGCGCATCATGGAGTGGCTGGAGCAGCAAAAGACGGCGGAGACAAACGCACTGCGCTGAGCGAACAGCCGCTATACTGCCGTGTTGCATTGAATTAGACACAGCAGGGATAGAACCCCATGGCCAATCTCATCACCGGCAAAGCCTTCGTCCTCGGCGACGATATCGATACCGACCAGATCATCCCCGCCGAGTACCTCGCCTACAACCCCAGCGACCTCGAGGAGCGCAAATACTTCGGCATGTACGCCTGCGTCGGCGTGCCCGAAGCCAAGTCCGGCCTGCCCAACGGTAACCTGCGTTTTGTCCCCGAAGGCGAGTTTAAGTGCGATTACACCTTTGTCATCGGCGGCAAAAACTTCGGCTGCGGCTCGTCCCGTGAGCACGCGCCCCTCGCGCTCGCCGAGGCCGGGGCCCAGGTCGTCGTCGCCGAGTTCTACGCCCGTATCTTCTACCGCAACTGCGTCAACGGCGGCTACCTCCTCCCCGCCGAGTGCGACACCCGCCTGATCGAAGGTGAAATCTCCACCGACGACGAACTCGAACTCGACATCGAGACCAACACCCTGACCAACAAGACGACGGGCAAGAGCTACACCCTCAACCCCTTGGGCGAGGTCAAGCCCATCATCGACGCGGGCGGGGTGTTTGGCTACGCAAGGCAGCAGGGGATGATTCCCGCACAGTAGGTTTGATGGCCTCAGTCTTCTGTTGTTGGGACCGCATCGAACTGGACAGGCCATGCACCCGCCGGCGTCAGTTCCGCGATCGGCGTCAAATCCAACCGACGAAACTCAACCTCTGCTCCCTCGGCCTGGAGCGCGATCTGCCCCTCACTGGCAGTGGCATCAAAACCATCATTGACCAGGTCGCCGTTGACCCAGACCCGGACCTTGTCGTCCAGGCACTCGATGGTCATGGTGTTCCATTCGCCCAGATCGTGCTCGCTGTCGTCGGTGAGGTTGCGGATGTGACGGGACTGGCCTCGCTCGCCGCCGTAGTTGTCGGGCGGGCCGTTGCGGCGCTCGGCCATGTTGGGGACCGAGATGTTCTCGTGGATGCACCAGAAGTCGCCGGCCTGGCGGTGCTGGAGCTGGACCTCGATCGACGCGGGGAACATGTCGAACAACACCCGAGGCCGTTCGCCGTCGGTGTGGACCAGCACGCCGCAGTTGCCGGGCTTGTTGGCGAAGCGGTATTCGGCAACCAGGCGGTAGTTGCGGTAGCTCTGATGCGTGATCAGGTGGCCGCGCGGGACGCCTTTGCTTACCAGCTTGCCTTCGCGGACGATGAAGCTCGGCTCGATGTCGGGGTTGTCGTCGGCCTCGGGCACGTCGGCGTACCAGCCGGTCAGGTCCTGGCCGTTGAACAATGAGACGGTCTGGTCGGCCTGGGCCGTGGTTTGGTCGTCGTCTGCGGCGTGGTCGTCCGCAAGCACGCTCCCGCATAGCGCTGAGAGGCAAACGGTGATGACAGCGGGCAGGGCGATACGCATGGCGGTCTCCAACCAGGGTGAATTGGGCGACGGTTCCCAACGCAGGGACTGCGCCGGATACGGTCACGTTACCTCATACGCATGCTCTGGGCACACCCGGTCCGCTCATGGCAGCGGCAGCAGGTGCTCGAAGCTGGAAATGGTCAGCGGCTCGGGCTGAGTAATCGGTGCCAGCCGGGCCTCGAAGCTGTATTCACTGGCCCACATCATCCCGTCGTTGACCAGCGGCACCGAGGCCTGCAGCAGCGATAGCCCCGCCTTGTCCAGGGCCGAGTGCAGCACGGCCTGGGCCTGCTGCTCGGTCAGTTCCTCTATCGACTCAAACACCATAACAAACCAGTACGAGTCCCCCGGGCTGGACCCGCCGCGACCCAGCCACTGCGTGGTCAGGTAGGTGTTGATGGAGGCGAAGTGGGCCGAGCGGACGCGCGGGTCGTCCCGCAGGGCCTGGATCACCGCCTGCTCCTTGGGCACAACCAGCACGATGCTCTGCCGCAGCCGACGCTCGTGGTCAACCTCCCGGCGGGCGTCGGCGACCAGCTCGGCCGAGGTCGGCGGGGTGTATGCCGAGGCACGCCTGCAGCCGGGCAGCGCGGGGATCAAGGCGGAAAGGGCGAGCAGCATCAGGATCGATCGCATCAGGGCTCCAGGACTCTTGGGGATAGCGGCCGAGGACTCTGCGGGTTACATCGGCCAGCCCTCGGACGCTCCGCGAATACTCGCCGGTGGTGCCGCGGCCTTGGCACCCCGGTACGATGCTCTGTTCATGCAACGCGAAACCCCCGATGGCATCGTGATCTCCTGCGACTTCTGTGGCACCGACTGGGACGCCTACGACCCGGCCCAGGCCAACCCCATGACCGAGGGCCACCACGGCTCGGTCATCTGTCTCAACTGCGTCAAGCGTGCGCTCGAAGAAGCCGCCCCGTCCCAGACACCCTTCAAGTGCACGCTCGGCCTGACCGACCACGACGCCGGCGAAGTCTGCTGGCGACACCCCGATCCGCCGGACCCCGACGCCCCGGGCCTGAACCGTCACGCCGTGGCGCACTGGGACAACATCCGCCAGGCCGGCCGGGTCTTCGGGAAGGACCCGGATATCGTTTACACTTGGCCGGTGGGGAAGTATCCGCGGGTGAAGAACTGAGGCTTATGTAGTTCGCAATGAGGCCGATATGGATATCGAGACGATGAAGAGTTTTAGATTGTGATGAATGCATCTCGCTCATAGTAGAAGCTGATTGCTCTACTAAGGTCTTCATCACTGAAGTCGGCCTTCTGTTGTTTCAAGTTTTCAAGTATGTCGTTGACTTGGCTCCACAGAAGAAACAATCGATATCCAGACTCTCTAATCTTGACCTCTAGCTCATCCTGTTCTTCAGGACTCAAGTCACGGCCATCCCAGTCCTGTAGATAGCAGGGTGTATCGATTGATACCGCAGTGTTTTTTACGATGTACAGCCAGCCATCTTCTTCGAAAGAAGGCGCCAGTTTGGCGTATTGGCCAATAGTGGATTCAGGTTTAAAGGGCAAGTCTGACATGCACATAAGACTGCTCCGCTGTGCTCAAATTTTTATCAACTCTCCAGCATCACCAAATTGTCGCGATGGATCACCGCGGTGTAGGCGGCGCGTCCGAGGATCCTGGCAAACTGGTCCGAGCGTTTGCCCTTGATCAGCGCCAGCTCGTCGGCGGAGTAGTTGGTCAGGCCACGGGCCAGTTCTCGCCCGTAGGTGTCGCGGACTAGCAGCACGTCGCCCCGGTCAAACCGCCCGGTGATCTGCGTAATGCCCGATGCCAGCAGCGACTTGCCGCGCGAGGTCAGGGCCCGGCTCGCGCCGTCGTCGATGGTGACGCTCCCGGCGGGGCGGGCGCTCAGCGCGATCCAGCGCTGTCGGCTGTCGAGTTTGCGCCCGGCCGGGGCGAAGACCGTGCCGACCTTCTCGCCTGCGACCAGCTTGAGCAGGACATCCTTCTTGTCACCCGGCGCGATGACGCAGACCTCCCCGGCTTCGGTGACCAGGCGGGCCGCGTCCAGCTTGTTCCGCATCCCGCCGGTGCCCCATGGGGTGTTGTCGTCGCGAGCATGCTGCCGGGCGTCCAGGGCCGACTCGATCAGGTCGATCACGGTGTCGCCCTGATCCAGCAGACCGTCGGCGGAGGTGAGCAGGATCAGCGCGTCGGCCCGGCTGGCCGAGGCCATGAGCGCGGCGAGCATGTCGTTGTCGCCGAAGCGCAGCTCCTCGACCGCGACCGTGTCGTTCTCGTTGAGCACGGGGATGGCGTTGAGCCCGTGCAGCTTCGCGATGCAGTTGCGGATGTTGAGCAAGCGGACCCGGTCATCAAAGTCGCCCCGCGTCAGCAGCAGCTGCGCGGCCGACAGGTTACGCCGCTTAGCCGCGGTGTGAAGGTGGCCCATCAGCCGACGCTGACCGATCGCCGCCACGGCCTGAAGCTCCGCCAGGTCGGTGGGCCGCTCGCGCAGGCCCAGCTCCGCGCACCCCGCGCCGACCGCGCCGCTGCACACCAGCGTGACCTCCCGGCCCTGATCCCGAAGCTTGGCTAACTGCCCGATCAATTGGCCGATGTAGCGCGTGTTGATCGCCGGGCCCGATTCGGCCCGTGTGGTGACCAATTGGGTGCCGACCTTGACGACCAGGTGCTTCGCGTCGCGGAGGATCGATTGTCGCAGTTCGGTGGAGGGCATGTTGCAGGCGAGGGTTTTAGAGTCAAAGGCGAGGTAAAGAGCCCATGCCGACGCTGAGCGAGCACCGCGAGCAAAGCGTCGGGTACCCGATCAGGCCTCACGCATCGTGTGAAAGCATATCGAGGATCAACGCCGCGTGACGCAGCGTCGCCCCCTGGCGAGACCGCACCACCGCTCGGCCCGCGTCGGCGATCTGGCCTGCCCGATCACGATCTTCCAAGAGCTCACGCATCAAGGCCGCCGGTTCGTCGGTCACGACCAGGCCGCCGGCCTGACGCATCGCGTTGACCGAGTCCTCAAAGTCGCCGTGGTGCGGCCCGATGATGATCGGCTTGCCCAGCGCCGCCGGCTCCATCACGTCCGAGCCATAGAGCCCCAAGAAGCTGCGCCCGACCACCACCACGTCCGCCAAGCTGTAGGCTTTAGCGAGCTGCCCGATCGTATCCAGCAGATACACGGCCTTCACCCCCGTCTCCCACCGCTTCGGCATAGCCGACGTGGTGGGTTCTGCCTCCGCCTCCGTCAGCGACCACCGCACGCACCCGGGCGACGCCTCCGCCGCCGCGGCGAACCACTCCGGCTTACGCGGCGCGATGATCAACTGGACTCCCTCGGGCAGCGCATCGACCAGCAGCCGGTCCTCGCCCGGCCCGGTCGATCCGGCTACGACGATCGGCTTGTCGAGATCGACACCCAGCCGCCGGGCTAACGCCGCCTCACCTTCCACCTCGTCCGCGATCACCGCCGCGTCCCACTTCATCGTGTCCAGCACCCGCACATCGGGCGCGCCCATGGCCTTGAAACGCTCGGCGTAGTCAGTGGTCTGCACCGCAGCAAACGCCAGCTTTTCAAAACTTGGCCCGATCAGCCGTTTGAACCTCAGATAGCCTTTGAACGATCGGGCGCTGAGCCGGCCGTTGATCACCCCGACCGGGATGCCGCGCTTGTGGCAGGCCTCGACGAAGTTAGGCCAGACTTCCAGTTCAACGGTGCAGACCAAGTCGGGTTCGACGCGATCTAAAAACCGTTTGACGGCTGATGAAAAGTCCAGGGGGTAGCGGACGACCGGGTGCCGCTCGCCGTAGAGCTCAGTGCCGCGTTTGAACCCGGTGTTCGTTGTCGCCGCGATGACGATGCGGAGGCTTGGGTCGCGCTTTGTCAGATCATCGACCAGGCCGCGGATCAGTGATATCTCGCCGACGCTCACCGCGTGGATGAGTAGGGTCTTCTGCTTCGGCTTGGCGGGTGGGATCTCGCACGAGCCGAAACGGGCCTTCCAGTCTGTACGCCACTTGCCGGTCCGCAGCAGCGAAAGCCCCCAGACCGGGCTGGTCAGGGTCGCGATGACGCCGTAGGCAAGGTCGCGGAGGTTGGGCACGGCCGGCATTGTAGGATGCAGCCATGTTCATGCTCGGGATGGCGATGCTGCTCCTTGTGGGTTTACTCACTGCTCTGATCCCTATCGGCGTCGCCTGCTATGTCTTAAAGATGCAGCCGCGCGACCGAAGGACTCAGTGCACCGAGTGCGGCTACCCCAAGCGGGGCACGGCCGCTCCCACCTGCCCCGAGTGCGGCTTCGACTGGCGGTCGGGAGAGCCAAGCCCAAGCCGCCAGCGGTACGACGTGGCGGTATTGGGCGTGCTGATTGGCGTCCCGTTTCTCCTCTTTGTTTTGTTGGTGATTCTGGTGATTCATATCCCGTAAACCAGTGGTCGGCACCGGTGTATCATGCCCGTCCCATGAGCACGCCCCCCCCGGAACAGAACACCTTCTACGTCACCACCCCGATCTACTACGTCAACGACAAGCCCCACCTCGGGCACGTCTACACGACGATGGTCGCCGACGTCGTCTCGCGCTACCACCGGCTCAAAGGCGACGACACCTTCTTCCTCACCGGCGTCGATGAGCACGCGGCGAAGGTCAGCGACAAGGCCGCAGAGAACGGCTTGTCACCACAGGCCTGGGCCGACCAGAACGCCGCCGCGTTCCGCGAGACGTTCGAGAAACTGGAGATGACGAACAACGACTTTGTTCGTACATCATCGGTTCGTCACAAGCAGAAGGTCACTGAGTATGTCACGGCGCTGCTCAAGTCCGGCGATGTCTACGAAGGCACCTACGAGGGCTGGTACGACGCGGGCCAGGAGGAATATGTCCCCGAAAATAAGGCCAAGGACAACGACTACAAGTCTGAAGTCAACGGCAAGCCGCTGGTGAAGAAGGCGGAAAAAAACTACTTCTTTAAGCTCGAAAAATACCGCGACGACCTGCTGGCGTTCTACGAGGCCCGCGATAAGGCAGGCAAGGGCTACGTCCAGCCCGAGGCCCGCAAGAACGAGATCGTCAACCGCATCAAAGAGGCCAACGACATCCCAATCAGCCGGACGGGCTCGGGCGGCTGGGGCATCCCCGTGCCCGGCGACGACGAGCAAACGATCTACGTGTGGATCGATGCGCTGTTCAACTACCTAACGTATGTCGATGCCGATGAGCGACGCCACTACTGGGAAAGCGGCGCGACGCACTTTATTGCCAAGGATATTTTGTGGTTCCATGCCGCGATCTGGCCGGCGCTACAGATGGCACTCGCCAAGTGCGAAGGCTACGAATGGGTCTGGGGCGAGAAGGTTCAGCAGAACCAACTTGTGTATTCGCACAGCTACTGGGTCAGCGAGTCGGGCGAGAAGATGAGTAAGAGCCTAGGCAACTTCCTCGACCCCGCGGCGATCGACAACTACGTCGACGAGTTCGGCCTCGATGCGTTGCGCTACTTCCTTGCGACGCGCGGGCCGTTGGGCACAACCGACAGCGCGTTTTCGCCGGATTTGTTTGTTGAGGTCTACAACAGCGATCTGGCGAACACGTTCGGGAATTCCTGCTCGCGCGTGTCGAACATGATTGGGAAATACTTTGCTGGTAGCTGTCCAGACAATGTCGAGCCAACAACTATTCCTGGCGTGATGATTCCATTTGCTGATTTTGTTATGAACTTGATCAACTATATGGAAGATGAATATAAAAATTACTACTTGAATCTTGGCAAAGAATTTTTAGCTTTAGTCAAAGAAGTTGATTTGTATATTGAAGAAAAAGCGCCCTTCAAACTCGCCAAAGACCCGGACAAGCTGCCCGAAGTCGGCACAATTCTTTACAACTGCGCCGAGGCCCTGCGGATTGCGTCGGTGTTGCTCTGGCCATTCATCCCCGACAAGTGCGAGGCGTTTTGGGGGCGGATCGGGTTTGGGCACTATGCCGAGCAGCTCAAGGACAACGGCACCGGCGATCTCGAAGCCTGGGTGAAGTGGGGCCAGCTCAAGCCCGGCACGCCGATCGAGAAGGGTGACCCGCTCTTCCCGCGGTATCACGTTGAGAAGAAGTGAGCCTCTCGTGTAACGGGGGACACGTAGCGTCCCGTGCGGGTGCGCTTAAACGAACTGCTCGCAAGACGGGCGTCTTCGCTGGACCGGCTATCCGGGCGCTTACATCAGTTTGGCGATGACCGCGTCGCCGACGAACAGCCCCTTGCGGGTTAATTGCAGCCTTCCATCTGTTACACCGAGCAGGCCCAGGTCGGTGAGTTCCTGGGCCGTCTCACGCTGGTAGGGTTTGCACTGGGGGTGGTGGCTGAACCAGTCGTGGTCGATGCCTTCGCGCAGGCGTAGGCCGAGCATGAGTAGTTCGCCGAAGCGGGCGGGCGGGGGCAGGACCTCGTGGTCGATGATGGGCGGGGTTGGGGCGTCCTGGATATAGCGGGTGAGGTTGGGGGCGTTTCGCCAGCGGTGGCCCTGGACGTGGGACGCGGCGCTGGGGCCGACGCCGAGCCAGTCGCGGTTGTGCCAGTAGGCGAGGTTGTGCTGGCAGCGGTGGTCGGTGGGCCCGGCCTTGGCCCAGTTGCTGATCTCGTAGTGCTCGAAGCCGGCGGCCTCGAGCTTGGTCAGCACGAGCTCGTACATCTGTCGTTCGAGGTCTTCCTCGGCCCGTTGGACCTGGCCGACGCGGAGCTTGGCGGTCAGGGGCGTGTTGGGCTCGTAGGTCAGGCCGTAGGTGGACAGGTGGGTGGGCTCGAGGGCGAGCAGGGCGTCAAGGTCGCGGTCGAGCATCTCGAGGGTCTGGCCGGGGATGGCGAAGATCAGGTCGAGCGAGAGGTTGGTGATCCCCGCGTTGCGGCAGGCCCGGACGGCCCGGGGCACCGAGTCGGGGTCGTGCCAGCGTTCCAGGGCCTTGAGCGCGTCGCGGTCAAAGGACTGCGCCCCGATCGAGACACGGTTGACCCCGCCGGCGACCAGCCGTTGCATCAGCTCAAGGGTCACGGTCTCGGGGTTCGCCTCGACGGTGAACTCGGCGGTGCCCGGCCCGAGCCAGCCGGTGTCGGTCAGTGCCCGGAGGAGCCTTTGCCAGAGCGCGGGACGGAGGTAGGTCGGCGTCCCGCCGCCGGCGAACAGGGTTTTGAGCCCGGCATGGCTCGGCGGGGCCTGCTTCGAGCGGCATGTGATTTCAGCAATCAGTGCATCTGTGAAGTCGCGCTGCCCATCATCGAGGGCCGATACGGCCTCGACTACGCTGTAAAAATCGCAGTAATGGCATTTGTGAAAGCAGAACGGCAGGTGGAGGTATAGCGCATCCAGGGGCGTGTCCGGGGCAATCCAGACGAGGCCCGCGGGGCTGATCTGGGCTGGCGAATCTTGCCCGTTTCGCTTGGGTCCGGTAGTATTCGGGTTGAGCGGGGCATGTCGTCCCATCTTGAGGATGCTCGATGTCGAATGTTTTGCTGGTGATGTTCAAGTCCGACGGCACCCGCCGGGATTTCCCCGTGACCAAAGGGGTGACCGTCATCGGCCGGAAGGTCAACTGCGACCTGCGCATCCCGCTGACCAGCGTATCACGCCAGCACTGTGAAATCCGCCTGGATGAGGACAAAATCCATGTCAAGGACATGGGATCGTCCAACGGGACCTACCTGAACAGCGTACGTATCCAGGACAGCCATCTTTCGGCAGGAGACGAGCTGGTCGTCGGCCCGGTGGTGTTCACGGTCGTCGTGGATGGCCACCCGTCGGACATCAAGCCGGTCAAGACGATTGTCAACGGCGACGAAGCTATCCCCGAGGCCTCATCGGGCCAGCAGGCCCTGGGGCAGTCCGACCCTCCCGGGTCATCGGTTGGGGCGGTCCTCGAGGAGGATGATGACGACCTGGAGCTGCCGGAACTGCTTGACGATGATGATTCGACGCCGACGGTTGATTTGGACGACCCGGTCGCCGCGTTGGAGGCGCTTTCCAGCGACAGCGATGACTCGGACGAGTTCGACGACCTGGATTTCTTCGACGACGATGACGACGACTAAGGTTTTGCCTTAGACGGTCTTGTTGGATCATAAACAAGCTCGCGGCGGGTTGGCCTCGGGTTTGACGCATTCCTGGCTCAATTTTTTTGCTGTTGGGCTAAGTTATACGTATCCCACAATAAACCAAGGCGTCCATTGCTTCATGAGCCGCCGGGTAACACCCGGCGGTACGTAACTATTCACCCGTCCATCAATAGATGCGCGAAGGCTCGCAACGTCTGTTGCCGAGCTTGGCTTCGATCGACTCAACGAGGAAGCGGTCGAGCTGCTTGCCGCGTTGCCGGCAGGTGGCGGGCGTCGTCCAGATGCGTT
>JBCDHS010000075.1:0-10856 GCA_038749735.1 Planctomycetota bacterium | reverse complement strand
TTCAGCAAGGTCACAAACGCTCGGCTTGCACAGATCCAGAAGATGCTCAACCATCGCCCCCGCAAGTGCCTCAACTGCCGCACGCCCATCGAGGCCCGCAACGACTTAACCGGGGTTGCGCTTCGGGATTGAATCCGCCCCGTATTAACTGGTCCCGTTGCTGGGTGCCGGCTTGGGGCTGGTGCCGGGGGCAGGGACGTGGATCCGCATGCCACACTGTCGGCACCGGACCGTCTTACCCCGGGCCGCGGGCGGCACGGAGAGGATGGCCCGGCAGCGCAGGTTGGGGCAGATCATACGTACAGACTGGTTGGACATGGGCGGTCTCGACCTTAGGTCTAACAACGGTATCGTTTGGTTGATCGATCAACTTGACCTTCCACCGGGCCCGGCGACGAAATCCAACATGCACTTGGATTATCGGGCAGGCCTCCAGGCCAACCCCGCCTCGCGGGAATGGCTTGGGCGTTCGCATGGTGCCTAAGGAAATTCCAAGTTACTTTGAGTCGGTTTGCCGATCGATATCAGCCACGCCTCGGCCAAGGGGAGGCTGCTTGTCCGGGTCGACTGCGGGGTTGGTGTCCGCGGCGGGGGGTCTTCGACGAGGGTCGACCGATTCTGAGTCAGAGCGCCCGGCGAGCCGGACCTGGACACGGCGGAAGGCGGGTCCCTTGTGGCGTTTGATCAGGTCGGTCTGCAGGCCCGAGCGCAGCAGCCGATCGATCTCGAAGTGGGCTGCGGCGTGGTCGGCCTCGACGTGCAGTGTCCCTCGGCTCAGCCCGACGAGCCGGCAGTGCGTGAGCAGCCGGTCGGGCACGATCTCGCGCCAAAGCTCGGCCAGGTCGCCGAGCTGGCGGTAGGGTTTCTCGACGTCTCGATTGAACTGCTCGGTCATGAAGCCCAGCGAAAGGTCTTTGCGTGGCAGGGATCGGCTTTGTCGCAGCAGGTCGAGGCGTTGTTGGGCCTGGTCGGGCTTCATCGCCGTATCGTACCGGCCGATAGAATCCGCGGCATGAATGTGATCTTGTTCGGCTATCGCGGCAGCGGGAAGACCTCGGTGGGCAAGAAGCTGGCCGAGCAGTTGTGGAAAGACTTTGTTGATGTGGATGCCCTGGTGCGTGAGCGGTTCGGCGGCATCACCATCGCCGAGATCTGGGAGCAGTGGGGCGAGGCGGGATTCCGCCAGGCCGAGGTCGAAGCGACCCAGGCGGTCGTGCGCTTCAATGACCAAGTCATCGCGCTGGGGGGAGGTACGCTGATGCAGCCCGTAGCGCGTGAGGCGGTCGAGCAGGCCCCGGACGCCACGCGCATCTACCTGCGCTGCGACCCGGAGGTGCTCTACCAACGGATCGCCGGCGATGAGACAACCCCGTCCGAGCGGCCCGCCCTCACCGATCAGGGCGGCGGGCTGCAAGAGGTCGAGCAGGTCCTGGCTGAACGCGAGCCGGTTTACCGGTCTGTAGCCGATGTTGTGTTCGATGCGACGTACTGCACGATCGAACAGACGGTGCAGCACCTGATTACCAAGCTGTGATCGCGCGGCAAGTCAGAGCCAAGCCGTGGGCTTGCCGATCAAAACCGGCTTAGGGCGTAGTGCTGCAGATCGATATGGGGGGATTGCTCGCTCATCATTTCGGCGACAAGCTTGCCCGTGCCCGAACCCATCGACAGGCCGAGCATATTGTGCCCGGCGGCAAGGAAGACGTTGTCGTACCGGGGGCTCTGGTCGATCACGGGTTTGCCGTCGTAGGTCATCGGCCGCCAGCCGTACCACTCTTCCTCGACCGGGTCGCGGGTGGGCTCGTGGAGGTAGATGGCCGCGGCCTTTTTCAGAGACTCAAGGCGGGTACGGTTGATTGTGGTGTTGTAGCCCGCGAACTCCATCGTCGAGCCGATCCGGTAGCCGGAGGTGAACGGCGTGACGCAGACCTTCTGCTCCTGGAAGACCATCGGGATCGACGGGCAGACCCCGGGGCGGGGCATCGTGATGGAGTAGCCCTTGCCCGGCTGGATCGGGACCTTCGCCCCGACCCACTGGTTGAGCTTGGGTGTCCAGGCCCCGGTCGCGATCAGGAAGTGTGACGCGGCGATGTTGCCTTCACTCGTGTTGGCCGCGGCGGCACCGTTTCCCTCGGCGGCAAAGCCTTCAAAACGGACACCTTCCTTAATCGTGACCCCCAAACGCTCCAGCACCAAGCGTAGGCCCTCAATCAGCTTGTCCGGTCGCAGGTGAGCATCGACCTTGTAGAACCAAGCCCCGGCCGCGACGCCGGGCTTGAGCGCCGGTTCCTTCTCAACGAGTTGCTCGCCGTTGAGCCGCTCCGCGCCGAGGCCGAACTGCTGCAACCACTTGTCGGTCTTGATGTAGCTGTCCATGCCCGAAGGGGTCTGGTAGACAAACAGTGCGCCCCGGTCTTCCCATTCGCAGTCGATGCCTTCGGCCTGAATCATGTCGTGGTAGGCCGAGAGAGAGGATTGCAGCAGCGCGTGCCTGCCCGCGGCCGCTTCGAGCATCGGCGCTTCCTTGCAGCGCATCGCGAACTTGAGCAGCCAGCCCCACAGATCCGGGTCGAAGCGTGGTTTGACGTGCAGTGGGGCGCTCTTCTTGAGCATCATCGGCAGGGTCTTGGCGACCGCGCCGGGGACGGCCAGGGGCAGGGCGTGGCTGGGGGAGATCAGCCCGCAGTTGCCATGCGAGCACTGGCTGCCGCAGCGGTTGGGGTCGATCATGGTGACTTCCCAGCCCTGCTTGCGGAGGTAGTAGGCGCTGCAGGTACCGATGATCCCGGCACCAACAATCAGGACGTGTCGTTCACTCATGGCGGATCGGGCGGTCAGGCAAGCTTGCCGCCGTGGGCGGGTCGGTGTCGGCCGCGATCGGCGAACACCGATTCGGCCGCCGCGTAAGCGAAGCATCATAGGTCGGGCCCGGCACCGGGGCGAGCCGCCGCGCTTTGCTTGGGCCACGCCCGGCTGACCGGTTTCCGCCGTGCCCGGGCCGTACAATCGGCTCAAGCTTCTCAACCCATGCCCAAAACCGGAGCCCTCATGCCTCTCATCCCCAGCGACGATTCCACGGCCGTCGTCATGGCCGGCATCCCCAGCACCAACCGCTCGCTCTACCACGCGATCCGCTTCGGCGTCGGCGATCCGGCCGCGCTCGTGGTCACTCGCGCGGGAGACAGCGTCGAGCGTCTGCTGATCCTCCGGGATATCGAGATGGCCCGGGCCAGGCAGCACGCCCGCGCCGACCTGGTGTGTTGCCCCAAAGACTTCGAGCCCGAGTGCGGGCTGTCCGGTGACCGTGAGACCGCGACCGCCCAGGCCGTCGCCGAGGCGGTCGTACGCTCGGGGCGTAAACGGGTCGTGGCCGATCGCTCGCTGCCGCTGATCTTCGCCGATCAATTGAAGCGGGCGGGGTTGGAGGTGGTGTGTGATGCCGAGTTAGGGGTGATTGATCGGCGGGCCAAGGACGAGCAGGAGGTGGGTTGGCTTGCCGAGGCCCAGGCGATGACCGAGCGGGTGATGGAGCACGCCTGCCGCATGGTCGCCAACGCCGGGGCGGGCAAAGGCGGTATGCTCTTCCACGAAGGCCAACCGCTCGATGCCGAGCGGGTGCGGTTTGCCATCGACGCGTTCCTGCTGGCCCGGGGCTACGTCAACCCACGGAGCATCGTCGCCGCGGGGAGCCAGGGGGCGGACTGCCACAACCTGGGCGCCGGGCCGATCCACACCGGCCAGCCGGTTATCATCGATATCTTCCCCCAGAACCGCCAGACCAAGTACAACGGCGACTGCACCCGCACCGTCGTCCACGGCCAGGTGCCCGACGAGATCGCCAACCTGCACGCCGCCGTGGTCAAGGCCAAGGCCGCCGCGACCGCCGCCGTCCGCCCCGGCGCGACCGGCGAGGGCGTCCACCTCGTCACCACCACCGTTATGCAGCAGCTCGGCTACGCCATGGGCTTCCCCTCAGACAAGCACCCGACCACCATGCCCCACGGCACCGGCCACGGCATCGGCCTAGACGTTCACGAGCCACCCCTGCTGGACCTCAAAGGCCCCGAGCTTGTCGTCGGTGACGCACTGACCATCGAGCCGGGGCTCTACAAGGAGGGCCTCGGTGGCGTGCGCGTCGAGGACATGGTCGTGGTCACGCCGGATGGCTGGGCGAACCTCAACAAGCTGCCGGAGGGGCTGGATTGGTCGTAGGGTTGCGCTACGCTCCACATCACCCTGAAAAACCAATGCGCTCTACTCCACCGTCCCGAAGATCCGATCCCCCGCGTCGCCCAGGCCCGGCAGGATGAAACCCTGGTCGTTGATTTCGCGGTCGATCGCCGCGGTGATGACCGGGATGTCCGGGTGTTTTTCCTGGACCTTCGCGATGCCTTCGGGGGCGGCGAGGATGCAGATGAATTGGACTTGTTCGCAGCCGCGCTGCTTGAGGACATCCAGTGCGGCAACCGCGCTGCCGCCGGTGGCGAGCATGGGGTCGACGAGCAAGACCGGGCCTTGAGCGAGATTGGCCGGGAGCTTCATGTAGTAGCTGACGGGGGTGAGTTTCTTCTCGTCGCGGAACATGCCCAGGTGGCCGACCTGCGAGTCGGGGATCAGCCGGGCCATCCCCGCGGCCGGTCCGATGCCGGCCCGGAGGATCGGGACGATGGTGATTGGCCCGGCGAGCGCCGTGCCGGTATAGGCCTCGAGTGGGGTGTTGACGGTGTGTGGTTGGGTTGGGGTGCTGCGCAGCGCCTCGTAGACAAGTAGCTGGCCAAGCCGTTCGATGATCTCGCGGAACCGGCCGTGGGGTGTGTCCTGGTTGCGCAGCTCGGTCTGCAGGTGCGCAACCAGGGGGTGATTGACGTGGTGGACGTTAGCGGGCATGTCAAGCTCGGCGGGTGAGAGTTGCGGTCAAGCCTACGCCAACTCGGCGTAGGTCTGCGAGCTTACCCGTTTTCTGTCTTCTCTTCCGTCGTAGCCTCGGCGGGCATGTCCGGCTGATCATGGAGGTCGAAGAGACGACGCAGCGCCGCGGCGTAGAACCCCAGCGACGCGTCGGGGTCGCGGCGGTCGAGCTGGCTCAGCGGCAGGTGCAGGATCTTGTTGATCAGCCGGTGGTTGTGCTGTTGCAGCAGCTTCTCGAGATGCGCTTCTTCGGCGCTGCCATTGAGTGCGGCCAGCTTGCGAGCGGTCCGGTCGTGCTCGGCCTGGGCGATGTCAGCTAGGCGCGTCCGCAGCTGCTTGACCAGGCGGCCCACATCCCGGTGGCGGATCTCACCCATGCAGCGTTCCACGTGATCGGCCAGGATCGCCTCGCACGCGCCGACCTGGTCACGCCGGCCCTGTGTCGTCGCCTCCACAGTCTTCAGCAGGTCGTCAAGGTTGTAGAGGTAGACGTTGTTAAACGAACCGACCCTGGGTTCGATATCCCGCGGCATCGCCATGTCAATGAGGAACAACGGGCGGTTGCGGCGACGCCTGACCAACGGCTTGAACCGCGCGGCGGTCAGAATCGGCTCGTTCGCCGCGGTACAACTCACGACAATGTCGGCTTCCACCAGCAGTTCTTCGAGGTCGTCCCACGCACGGGCCCCGCGCGCCGCGCCGTTGAGATCCAACGTCTGGGCCAGCGCGGCCGCGTTATCCAGCGAGCGGTTGATAATCCACATCTTGCCCGGATCAAGCCGCTTCATGTGATGGACCGTGGTCTTGATCATCTCCCCGGCCCCGATGAATAGGACGGTCTTGTCGTGGAAGTGGTCGAAGATATTGCGGGCAAAATCGACGGCGACCGAGCTGATGGAGGTCCGCCCCTGGTCGATCCCGGTCTGCGCGCGGGCCTGCTTGGCGGCGGTGATCGCGCCCTGGAATAGCCGGTGCAGCACCGGGCCGACCGAGCCGAGTTGGTCCGCCGCCTCGTACGCCCGCTTGACCTGCCCGAGGATCTGCGGCTCGCCTAGCACCATCGAGTCCAGCCCCGTGCAAACCCGGAACAGGTGCAGCGCGGCCTGCTCCTGCTCGCGGTGGATCGACGCAGTCGTGACCGCATCGGGCTTGACCGAGGTTTGCTGGGCGACAAAGCGTCGCAGGTCCTCAACCATCGGCGGGTCGTGTGCCGGCCGGGCGAGGTAGAGCTCCGTACGGTTGCAGGTCGAGAGCACGGCACATTCGCTCGAGGCGTAGGCACCGCGCAGGTCATTGATGGCCCGCGTTGGGTCGAACGCCAGGGCCTCGCGCAGCTCCAGCGGTGCGGTGCGGTGGTTAAAGCCAAGCATCAGGAGGCGCATGGTCGGGCCTCCGGTTGAATCATGGCCGATGTGTTCGCGGTTGCCTTTTCACGAGCGGCCCGGCCCTCGATCGCCTCGACCGCGCCGTACGTCGCCAGCAGCAGCACCAGCCCGCCGATGGCCAGCCAGGCGGCGCGTCGGCCACGGAAGCTGGTGGCATAGCGCACGTTCAGCAACAGCGCGTAGGTCGCCCAGGCCGCGGTCGCCAGCCAGACCTTGGGTGAAGTCCACCAGGACGGCCCGAGCGCCGTTTCACGAACCGTCTGGGTGACGATGATGAGCCCGGTGATCAGCGAAAGGGTCAGCAGGACAAACCCGAGCGTCGCCGCGCGGATGATCAGTGTTTCGAGGGTCTCTAACGACGCCAGGGGCATCGTCCCGGGCAGGTGGATCTTGGACTTGAGCCGGTGCTGGACGAACAGGTACATTGCCCCGGCCCCGGCCCCGATCATGCAGCTGAGCAGGCCCAGGTACGTCGAGCCGGTGTGGAACCCGATCCAGACCGGCTGGAAACTATCCAGGTTGAAGGCCCGGTAGGTCCAGAGGGCCGCACAGATCCCCCAGGCGAGGATGAGGGTCAGCAGCGGCAGGGCGAAGGCGGAAAGCCCGAACAGCCTCGGCCGGGCCTGGATGAACAAGATCGAACCGGCCAAGAGCGTGCCGATCAGCAGCAGCCCGTCCACATGGGCCTGCAAGGGCTGCCAAGACTCGTGCAGGATCAGCCAGCGGAAGCAGAAGATGGCGGCGCAGCCGAGCGTGATCACGCCGACCAGGGTGTGCTGGAGTGTCAGTCCCGTGCGCTGCCCCTCGGGCGTGCCCAGGCGGCGTAACGCAGTTACTGACGACAACGCGGCGGCGATCGTCAGCAAGATCAGGGGGATGCTAGTCAGGGGCTGGGGCATGGCGGCGATAGCGCGGGTCAGTCTGAATCCCGAATCATATCGGCGTAAAACCCTTCCAAAGCAGATTCACCGCCGGATTTCAGGGCCTGCATCGCGGCGTTATCGGTAAGACGCCCGAGCAGGGCGGTGCGTTTCGTGGGGTCCGCGACGGTGGCCTGGATCTTTCGGCGGGCGGATTTCGCGTGCCGCAGCAGGACGGGCCAGTCCGGGTCGAGTTGTGCGGCAACGGCGTCGCGGATCCGCACCGCCGCCGCGGCCGAGGCCCCGCCGGTGTGGACCGCGGCGGTCAGCGGCCCGTCCCGGTGGCTGACCATAAAGGCCAGGTCCGAAGCGTCGGCATCATCCGCGCGGTTCACCAGCAGGTTTCGGGTCCGGGCTTCGGCGTGGACCGCCTGGTTCACCGTGGGGTTGTTCGTTGCCACAACCACCAGCCAGGCCCCGTCAAGATCGTCGGCTTCGAATGCCCGTTGGCGAATCTCGCCCCCAATCTGGGCTACTGCCGGGTCAACCTGGGGTGCGACCACCACGACCTCTGCCCCGGCTGCTTGAAGGGCCCTTGCCCGCCGGGCCGCGACACGACCTCCCCCGACGACCAGGCAGCGACGCCCGGTAACATCGAGCATGACCGGGATGCCTGACAAATCGCGCATCGCGGTAGCTTATCGCATGGGCAAGCCCACGTTCGACGAACCCGGGCTTCGTACCTTTCGTGTACGGACGGGCGGCCGACCTACAATGCCATCGATGCCCGACCTCTGGCATGACAAACGCGAAGACAAGCTCCGCAAGGCCCAGCCTCTGGCGGCAAGGATGAGGCCCCGTTCGCTCGACGAGTTCGCCGGGCAGTCCCAGTTCCTCGGCCCGGGCAAGATGCTCCGCCGCATGCTCGAGGCCGACCAACTGACCTCGGTCCTGTTCTACGGCCCCCCCGGAACCGGGAAGACGACGCTGGCGGAGCTGATTGCGAACTACACCCGGCGGCATTTTGATCGAGGCAACGCCGCGGCCGTGGGCGTCAAGGATGTCCGCCATGTCCTGGACCAGGCCCGTAAACGGCTGGAGTACGACGGCAAACGGACGATCTTCTTCCTTGACGAGATCCACCGATTCAACCGCGCCCAGCAGGACGTGCTGCTTGGCGATGTAGAGCGGGGGGTGGTGACGCTGATCGGTGCAACCACCGAGAACCCTTTCTTTGCCGTCAACAACGCGCTGGTGAGCCGCAGCCAGATCTTCCAGTTCGAGCCGTTGAGCGAGGGGGATATCATGGGCCTGATCCGTCGGGCCGCATCCGACCCTGAACGTGGGTACGGCGGGCTTGACCTTGCGATCGACGACGACGCCCTCGACCACTGGGCCATGATCTGCGATGGTGACGCGCGGCGGGCGCTGTCTGCCCTGGAGATCGCTGTTCTCAGCGAGCAGCATACCACCGGGGGCACTAGTCCCGACCCCCAATCACGCCATCCTATCCATATCACCCTTGCCATCGCCGAGCAGTCGATCCAGCAGAAGGCCCTGACCTACGACCGCGACGGCGACGCCCACCACGACGCGATCTCGGCTTTCATCAAATCAGTCCGTGGCAGCGACCCCGACGCCGCGATCTACTGGCTTGCCCGCATGCTCGAAGCGGGTGAAGACCCGATGTTCATCGCCCGGCGGATCGCCATCCTGGCCAGCGAAGACATCGGCAACGCCGACCCCCGCGCGATCACCGTCGCCGCGAGCTGCTACGAGATCGTCCACCGTATCGGCCTGCCCGAGGCGCGCATCACCCTCGCCCAGGCTACGACCTACCTCGCAACCGCCCCGAAATCCAATGCCAGCTACGTGGCGATCAACACCGCGGTCCGCGATGTCAAGACCGGCCGAACCATTCCCGTTCCCCGACACCTGCGCAGTGGTGCCTACGCCGGGGCCGAGCAACTGGGCAACGCCACCGGCTACCAGTACGCCCACGACAGCGAGACGGGGTTTGTGGATCAGGCCTACCTCGGTGTAGACAAGCAGTACTATGTGCCTACCGACCGGGGGTATGAAAAACGCATCGCGGAATACCTGGCCTGGATCGAGTCGCAGCGGGTCGATGGCCGTGATGACAAGGCAAAACAACCACCAGGCGACTCGGCCTGACGCCTCTGGCGATGCGTTTGTCGCTTCCGATAGGTTGCCGCGGCCCGATCATGGGGCTTAAACTTCAGGGTGGCCGGGCAAGCTGGCCGAATACAGTTGCGGGGAAAGTCTGCGCCGCACGAGGCGGCGCGGCCCGCAACCCGACCGAGGACAACAGGATGTCGCTGCAGTCACAGATGCCCCGATCCGGCGGGTCCCGCCGATACATGTCGTCCCGAGGCCGACGTAACTCCAAGCTGCCCTGGATCGCCCTGATCCTGCTGGCGGCGGGGGTGGTCGGCCTGTACTTCTACATCACCGATGAGGACACCTCACCCGACCAGGCCAACGCCAGCGATACGTCGGTGACGCCGGTCGCCAACGGGGCTGACGGCTCAAGCGCCGGGGGGGTCCAGATACCGGGCCAGCGCAACCCCGCCCAGGGCGTCACCCCCCGCCGTCAACAGGGACCGATCCAGCCCGACCTCTCGGCCTACGCTCAGCACAACGATCCGCCGCTCGAGGGCGAGGCCCGCGATCAGTACGAGCTTGGGCTGAAGAAGCTCAAAGAGGGCGACCTCATCACCGGCCGGGCGCTGCTTAGCGAACTGTTGTTCCGCGGGGGCGCGCTGCCCCGACACGAGGCCGCGGCCGTACGCGAGCGGCTGGCCTTTGAGAACCAGAAGCTGGTGTTCTCCCGTGAGCGCTTCGAGGGCGACACCATCACCCTCGGCCATACCGTCCAGTCCGGCGAGCTGCTGGGCAATATCGCCAACACCTACAAGACCCCGTACCCGTTCCTGGAGCGGATCAACAACGTTACCGCCGAACGCCTGCCCGCCGGGCGCACCATCAAGGTGTTGCGAGGCCCGATCCACGCCCGGGTCGATAAATCCGACTACCGCATGGACCTCTACGTCGAGGACCCCGACGGTCTGAAGATCTACCTCTGCTCCTACCCCGTCGGCCTGGGCGAGACCGATTCCACCCCGATCGGCACCTGGCGGATTCAGCTCGGCAGCAAGGTGAAGAACCCTGCTTGGACCAACCCCCGGACCCGCCAGCACTACGAGCGCGACGACCCGGACAACCCGATCGGTGAGTTCTGGATGGCCCTGGAAGGCACGGATGATAACACCCGCGCGAAGCACGGCTACGGCATCCACGCCACGATCGATCAGGACTCCATCGGTCGGCAGGAATCCATGGGCTGCATCCGGATGCGTGACGGCGATATCGAAGAGGTCTTCTACATGCTCTACGAGTTCCGCAGCCGAGTCGAGATCGTGCCGTAAGCGATAGCAATTCGCCTATTTGATTGCCGTTTCTGCCTTGCTCCCCCTCCCTAAGAGCAGGATTGCGCATAATGGCTCTAATACGCATCCCCAAAAACTCATACGCTCGTCAGGCCTTGGGAAGCCGCCACGTAACACGTAGCGGACGAGCTGCCTGACGCTTGTCCGCCGGGTGTGACTCGGCGGCTCATGAAGCAATGAACGCCTTGGTTTTTTGTGGGATACGTATTATTCGCATCCCATTTAATTCGCGC
>JBCDHS010000074.1:0-11821 GCA_038749735.1 Planctomycetota bacterium | reverse complement strand
TATCGACGCGACGCCGGCGTCCGCCGGGCTCGGCGGGCGGGACCAAAGGCTCGATGATCGACCACGGCCGGTCGGTGAGGTCCGAAGGGTAAGACGCCCGTGCCAGGCCTTGTCTATCGGGCGCGAGGGGGTTGTCGTATACGTTCCTAGACTAGACTTGTGTCGCTGGGCTTGCATTCTCTTGTTTCAAGGACACGCGAACGGGTATGATGGCATTAAGCGAACTTGACTATGATTTACCTGAGAAGAGAGCCTGGATGCGCCGATGCACATTGATTCTGCTGGTCATCATTTTTTCTGCTGGACATTCAACTTTCGCATCGGGCGACGTGTCGCGGGATCGGCCGGACGTGCTGCTGATCGCGATCGACGATCTGAACGACTGGGTGGGTTGCCTCGGCGGGCACCCCGATGCGAAGACGCCCCACATCGATCGGCTCGCGGCACGTGGGACACTGTTTACCAACGCGCACTGCCAGTCGCCGGTCTGCAACCCGTCCCGGGCGAGCATGATGACCTCGCTGTATCCCGAGACGACGGGGATCTATTTCCTTAACCCGCCGATCGCGAGCGCGCCGGTCGCACAAGACGCCACCCCCCTGACCGTTCGCTTCAGTCAGGACGGCTACCTGGTGCGCGGCGCGGGCAAGCTCTACCACAACCGGGAGAACACCCAGTACATCTCCGAGTACGCGGGCGCGTTCGGTGGTTTTGGGCCAATCCCGAGCAAAAAGCTGAGCCCCTTCCCCGGTCACCCGCTCTGGGACTGGGGGGTGTATCCCGAGCGTGACGAGCAGATGCCCGATCACAAGATCGCCTCCTGGGCGACCGCGCAACTCGGAGAGGCACCCGAAGGGCCACGCATGTTGTGCATCGGCTTCTACCGTCCGCACGTGCCGCAGTACACCCCGCAGCGGTGGTTCGACCTGCACGCCGACTCTGCACTTCGTCCCCAAGTCCGCGACGATGACCTCGCGGACCTGTCGTCTTACGCGATCGATCTGACCCGAGAGGAGCACGTCGCCCCGACCCACGACTGGGTCGTGCAGGAACAGCAGTGGGAGCCGTTGGTGTTGTCGTACTTGGCCTCGGTGAGTTTTGTGGACGCGCAGGTTGGGCGAGTGCTCGACGCGCTGGATGCTTCGGGCCGTGCCGACCGCACGATCATCGTGCTCTACTCGGACCATGGCTTTCATCTGGGCGAGAAAGACCGCTGGGCCAAACGGAGCATCTGGGAGGACGGGGTCCGTGTCCCGGTGGTGGTCGTTGCGCCGGGCACCCAAGCCGGCCAGGTCTGCACCAAGCCCGTGGAACTGATCGACTTGTACCCGACGCTACTTGACCTGGCCGGGCTGGAGCCCGACGCGATGCACGAGGGCCAATCTCTGGTGCCGCTTCTGGAGGACGCCGATGCCGATTGGCCTCACATGGCGCGGTCATCTTTCGGCCCGGGCAATGTTGCGATCCGCAGCGAGCATTTCCGCTATATCCGCTACAACGACGGGTCCGAAGAGTTCTACGACCATCGCCGCGACCCGCACGAGTGGGACAACCGTATCGCCGACCCGGCCTACACTGATGCGATCGCGACTCACCGCGAGCACCTGCCGCAATCGTACCACGCGGTCCTCGGACAGAACTCGACCGGGCACAAAGCCTACGCTGCGGCAGAGCAGAACCGCGAACCGGCGGGGCGTTGAGTTGGTATGGCCCGGGGCCACAATGCGCTACGGCTTCAAACGGCTGACCTCAACCCGCGCCTCGCTGATAGAATACTGACATGAACATACAACCCGCGCTATGGATGGGTCTGTTTAGCAGTTTATTGCTCGTGGGGTGTGGTCCCAGCCACCAGGCCGTGCCATTGCTAGAAACCGGGCGTCCCCTCAACCTGACGGTGAAGATGCCTAACGATCGTGCGTCCGGCGCGGGCGGGACGGTTTTCTACAGCATCCCCGCGCGGTCCGGCTCCTATGCCAGCACCCCCCTGACGCCGCAGGGTACAAACCTTGGCGCGACACTCCCGACCCAGGACCTCGGGCCGGGCCAGCGGGTCGCCTACTACTTCGAAGTCTTCGGGGGCGGCGAGGTCTCGTCCCTGGGGTCGGCGCAGTACCCCTACATCACGGAGATCGTCGATGTGACCGACCTCGTCCAGCGGTCGATCTACTGTGATGTTTTCTACACCACGGCTGGCAAGCCCGTGGTCTTCACATTCGACCCTGAACGTTTCCGCGCGACTTACGCGGTCGTCCGCTACTCGCCGCCGGACCTCGCCGGCACCGTCGAACAGCCGATGACCCGCAGCGGTCGGCAGTGGCGCGTCGAGGTCCCCGCGGAGCGGGTGACCGCGGGTGCCTGGACCTACCGGATCGAAGCCGAGATCGATGGCGTCACGTACACCCACCCCTTCGGCGGCGGTCAGCCGGGGAATTTCACGGTGCCGGCCGAGCCAAAGAAGAACTAAGATCAAGGCCTTGGGTCAATGGTGGGTTGCTGGCAACCATCAGGGTACCGGCAACCACCATGTTTTCAAACCTTGCTCACCTATGATTGACTGGAGTACGCAATGACCTGGATGACACGCTTGCTGGTAACGGTGTGCACTTTGACGGTCGCCCCGGCTTGGGCGACGGACTACCAAGAGGTCGAACGTCGGCTGGGCGACCTGGTCGCCGACGGCAAACTGACGTTGGACCAGGCCCGGGTGATGCTCGATGCATTACAAGAGCACGACGACAAAGAAGGCGAGCAAGACGCGGGCTCGCAAGAGGGCAAGCCCGATCCGGTCGAGACCTTTTACGAATACCTCGAATCGGTCGGCCCCCAACTCGCCGAAGCGGTCGAAGCCGGAGAAGTCACTGAGCAGCAGGCCTGGGAGAAGTGGCTCACGATCAAGGAGCAGAAGATCGTGCCCTGGCTCAAGCAGCTGGTGGATACGGGTGGGCTGAGCGAGGCCGAGGGCTGGGGGGTGTGGTTCAAAATCGAGATGACCGAGACCGGCGAGCGTCTGAAGTCTGCGGTCCGTCGGGGCGAGCTGACCGAACAAGAGGCGATGGAGAAGTGGCAGGCCTACGAAGCGGAGATGGACGCGAAGTGGGCGGAGCTTCAGGTCAAGCTGGACGGTCAAGAGTTAGCGGAGTAACGCGGCGTCGGCGTGTAGATACCGCCGTTTGCCGCGTCATCCCGGGTCAGTGCGCCAGTGTGTGATCCAGTGGATGGGTCAATTGGTATAAAGCTAACGCATCGCGAAGACCTTGACCGATGCGGCGTAGCGGTTGATATCGAATTGGGCCAGCAGCTCGGCTAGCTCGGTGTGGAGGGCCGGGTCGGTGGCGGGTTGATCGGTCGAAACCGAGGGGCTGCAACTCCCGGGTTCACCGCAAGCGTTCTGCTCATTGCTTGAGCCAACCGTCAGGCCGACCTGCGCGGGAGGGGGCGGGCTGCAGCAGCCGGCCTGGCCATCGACCGCTGCGTATGCGTTCAGGTCGGCGTGGGTATCTACGATCGCGACGTTCGCGAAGCCGGCTTGAAGCAGCCCGGCTTCAAAGTCGTTGATCGGGATCGCCCCGGCGATACAGCCGGTCAGCGCGGCCACGCTCTGGGCCAACGCTTCGGGCAACGCCTCTTTCAATGCGATGTCCGAGACCGCCACCCGGCCCCCGGGCTTGAGCACCCGGTGCATCTCGGCGAAGACCCGCGTCTTGTCCTCGGCCAGGTTGATCACGCAGTTCGAGATGATGACATCCACCGACCGGTCCGGCAGCGGCAGGGCGTCCATCTGGCCCAGACGGAACTCGACGTTGGTGTAGGGCTTGCCGCCGATCCCCTGCGCGGCGTTGCGGCGGGCCAGGTCGACCATGTCCGGGGTCATGTCGATCCCGATCGCCTTGCCCGTTGAGCCGACCTTGTTTGCGGCGAGGAAGACATCCAGCCCGCCGCCCGAGCCCAGGTCAACCACGACTTCTCCCTCGCGCAGGTTGGCCAGCGCGATCGGGTTGCCGCAGGACAGGCCCATGTTGGCCTGGGCGGGGATCGAAGCGAGTTCCTCGGCGGAGTAGCCAAACGCCTGAGCCACCGAGGCGACCCCTTCATCGTCGCTGGACAGGCCACGGCGGGCGGTCTCGGCGTACTTGTCTCGGATGGTTTTTGTCGGGTGGTCAGACATGATTCAATCCTTTATGGCATCAGGGTTAGGGGCAAGTGGTTCGGGGTGGCCGTCATGCTTAGCTGCGTCGGGTTGAGCCCGCCCGATCGGCGCGACCGAGGTCGCCGCGACCGCGATCATTGCGGCCGAGACCCACAGGGTCGCCTCGAGGCCGCCGGCCAGGTAGACCAGCCCCGACAGCAGCGTGCCGATCAGCCGGCCACAGGCGTTGGCCATGTAGTAGAACCCGACGTTGAGGGCGACCTTGTCGTGGTCGGTCAGGGCCAGGATCAGGTACGAATGGAGCGCGGAGTTGATGGCAAAGACGACGCCGAAGAGCCCAAGACCAACAAGCACCACGGCGGCCGGGTTCAGCCCGGCGTAGAGCAACAGGGCGATGCTTGCGGGGGTGACCGCCAGGATCGTGCCCCAAAGCACCGCCGACCGAGCGCCGTGGGTCGGGCCGGCCTTACGGATCAACTTCGGGGCAGAGGCCTGGACCAGGCCGTAGGCGATCACCCACCCGGCCATGAACGCGCCGATGCCGGTGAAGCCCCAGCCGAGCACTTCGTAGAGAAACACCGGCAGCGCGACGACAAACCAAACATCCCGGGAAGCGAAGAGGAAGACCCGCGCCAACGCGAGCAGGTTGATCGCCCGTGATTTGGAAAACACGTGGGCCAGCTTCACGCCCGTCTTCGCTCGGCCGAAGTCCCCTTCCAGCATCAGCACCGAGCCGAGCAGCACCAGCGCCAGCCCGCCGGCCATCGCCCAGAGCGCCCCGGCAAAGCCGAGCGTCGCCAGCAGCAACCCGCCGAGGAAAAAGCCCACGCCCTTGAGCGCGTTCTTCGAGCCGGTGAGGACCGCCACCCACTTGAACAGCGCCGACTCGGCGTCCCCGGGCACGACCAGCTTTACCGCGCTCTTGCTGCTCATCTTGGTCAGGTCCTTGGCAACGCCGGACAGCGCCTGGGCGAGCATCACGTAGCCGATCGAGAGCCAGACCGCCCAGCCCGGCTGGACTGCGGACAACATCAGCAGCGCCACGACCTGCACCGCTAAGCCAAGAAACAGCGTGACCTTCAGGCCGTACCGCGCCCCGGCCCATCCGCCCACCAGGTTCGTGATGATCCCGCAGCTCTCGTAGAGCAGGAAGAGGAAGGCGAGCTGAAGCGGGCTGTACCCCAGCTCGTGAAAGTACAGCAGCACGAGCATGCGCAGCGCGCCGTCGGTCAGGGTCAGCCCCCAGTAGGCGGCCGTGACCAGGGCGTAGCGCTTCAGGTCCACCCCCTGATCGGCACCGGGCTTGGGCAGGGCGGCGGCGTCGACGGTCACATCACTCATGACTCGCCCCCTCCCGCCGCCGAGCCAAGCAACTTTGCGACCTTCGCCGCCAGTTCCATCATCCGGTTGGCGTAGCCGACCTCGTTGTCGTACCAGGCCAGGACCTTGACCAGCGTGCCGTCGACGACCATGGTCGAAGCCGCATCGACGATGCCCGATCGCGTGTCGTTGACGTAGTCGGCCGAGACCAGTGGGCGGGTCTCGTAGCCGAGGATGCCCCTGAGCGGCGGATCATTGGCGGCGGCCTCAAAGAAGGCGTTGACCTCATCGGCGGTTGTTGCCCGCTCGACCTCAAAGACCGCGTCGGTGAGCGAGGCATTGAGCAGCGGGACGCGTACCGCTATGCCGTTGAGCCGGCCCAGCAGTTCGGGGTAGATCATGCCGATGGCCGTGGCCGACCCGGTCGATGTCGGGATGAGCGAGTTGAGGGCCGAGCGTGCGCGGCGCAGGTCCTTGTGTGGCGCATCGACAACGACCTGGGTGTTGGTTACGTCGTGCATCGTGGTGATCGCGCCGTGTCGGATGCCCAGCGATTCGTGGATCACCTTGACCACCGGGGCGAGGCAGTTGGTCGTGCACGACGCGGCGGTGACCAGGTGATGAGAAGCCGGCTCATAGAGGCCGTCGTTGCAGCCCATGACGATGTTCAGGTCCGCATCCTTGACCGGTGCCGAGACGACGACCTTCTTGACCCCCGCATCGAAGTAGGGCTTCAAGGACGCCCGCGTCCGGAACCTGCCCGAGCACTCGACCACGATATCGACCCCCAGGTCCGCCCAGGGCACCCGCTCCGGGCTCGGCTGGCCGCTGAAGCCGACGCGTTGGCCTTCCACCACGATCGCGTCGGCTTGGTGAACAACCTCCCGGTCCCACCGGCCGTGGACCGAGTCAAATGCCAGCAGATGGGCCGCTGTCTCTGGCCCGCCCTTGACTTCATTGATGTGGGCGATCTCCAAACCCGCCCATCCCCAGGCCGCGCGCATCCCGAGCCGACCCATGCGTCCAAAGCCATTGATGCCAATCCGCGCGTTCATGTTTGTTCCCATATATCTGCTTAGGCATATATGCCCGGTTAAAAAAACTAGTCGCAACACTTGTCCACGCAGCGGCCGGTGCTCATGGCAAGTTTCTCTCGATCGGCACGGAGCCTGGGCTCTTCGATTTCGCAGCAAGACAAGCTGTCCAAGAGTCGTTTGTGCAATGCACCGCCGGGTCGGCTGAGCCGGTAGTGCATCCACTGGCCTTCACGCCGGGCCTGTACCAGCCCGGCACGGCGGAGATACGCCAGGTGGCGCGAGACCTTGGCCTGCGGGAGTTCGAGCACATCGATCAGGTCGCAGACGCACAACTCCTTGCGGCCGCGCAGCAGGTTCATGATGCGCAGGCGGGTCGTATCGGAGAACGCCTTGAAAACGGCTTCGGGTCGGGTTGTTTCGAGGGTCTGAGGCATATTCGCATAAGCAAATATATTGGCCCCTAGGCCAGTGGTCAAGTCCATTGATGCGGCCACTCTCACTCTGCACCCAACAGATGCTCCAAGGCTCGGCCGGCCTCGTGGGCCGCTTCGGTATTGGGGAACTCCTGCCGCAGCCGCTGCAGGAGCCGGATGCCCCGCGCCTCATCGCGCTCCAGCACCCGCATCGCGGCGTCGAGCCGGCCCTGGGCACGCCGCTGGGTCTGCTCGTCGGCCGGCGGCAGGGCGGCGGGGTCGGCCTGATCCCGCAGCGGCGCATCCAGCAGGCTGATCGCCCGGGAGAACCACTCGGCCTGGGGGTAACGGTGGGCCATGCCCGGCACCTCGAGGTAGTGGGCGTGCTCAAACCCATCACGCGCAAAGCCCTGTTCAAAATGGGCCCGCATCTGCGGCATGTTGAAGTCCTTCTCCCCGGCCAGCAGCACCCAGCGCTGCTCGCGTTTCATGTCACGCAGCGCCCCGGCCGAGGGCTGGATCAGGTTGGCCGGCCAGACCGCGTTGTCCGGCAACGGATCGCCGCGGATCAACGCCCGCAGTTCCGCGTCTTCCGGCACCTTCACATCTCGGAAGTAAAGCGTCCCGACGATCGGCACCGCCCCATCAAAGATCCCTGGGTAATAGATCCCCGCCATGCACGACATTCGCCCGCCGCCGGACAACCCCGAGACATACACCCGGTCCGTGTCAAGCTCATAGTGTTGCTTGACGTTATGGACCGCGTCGAGCGCGAGCCCCAGCCGGATGTTCGGCATGACCGGGTTGCCCCCGCCGCTATAGGACACCCAGATGAGTTTGTGCTCGGCGAGGACGCCCCGGATCGTCCGGGCGTAGAACCGATCGAGCGAGACCTCGCTGTTCGGATGGATAAACACCAACAGGCCGTAGGGCTCGTCGCCGTCGTAGCCCTCAGGTACCGCCAGTTGAAAGGTGTGGTCGGCCAGGTCGTAGGCGGGCAGTTCCTGGATATCCCAACGCGTGACCCGGGCCATAGCGTCCGGCTGGGAGTGCGGGCTACGCTCGCCGAACCGCGTTTCAAAGACCCCTGTACGCGGCGTGTCTGTGGCCTCGGCTTCCTGAGCACACAGGGGTAGCCCAGCGACAAGCACAACAGCAAGCAGTGCGCAATTGAGTTTCATCACGGGTGCGGCTCCCTCTTGTTAGATTAACGCACCTATGCTACCCGGACCACTCCGCAAAGCCTCAGCACAAGATGCGGAAAGTCTACGCCTCGACGTGCAGGGTTTCGCCATGTTTTCGTATCATATGGGGTGGTTCTTCCGTCCTGTCCACATCTGATCCCGATCAACAAGGTGAGGAATATGTCTTTACGAAATCAGCCTCGTTCGTTCGCGCTTCTGCTGGCCCTGCTGGTCTTAGGCATCGTCCTGCCGGCCGCCGCGCAGGACAAGCCCATGAACATCCTCGTGCTCTACGCCGATGATTGGCGGCACGACACGCTGGGCGCGGCGGGTCACCCGGTCGTCCTGACGCCCCGGCTCGACGCGCTGGCGGGGCAGGGCGTCCGGTTTATCGAGAACTGTGTCACCACCTCGATCTGCGGTGTCAGCCGGGCCAACCTCTACACCGGCCAATGGATGTCCCGCCACGGGGCGACGGGTTTTCGTATGTGGGACACCCCCTGGGAGCAGACCTACCCCTCGCTGTTGCGGGAGAACGGTTATTGGCTCGGCCACGTCGGCAAGTGGCACAACCGCCCGTTCCCTCAGGACAAATTTGACTTTGCCACGGTCTACTCCGGCCGACACTGGTACAGCACCGAAGAGTACGGCCGGGTCCATATCACCGACCGCAACGAGCGTGACGCGCTCAAGTTCTTGCGTGAGCGTCCGCAGGACAAGCCGTTTGCCCTCGCCGTCTGCTTTTTTGCGACACATGCCGAGGACGGGCACAAGGACCAGTTCCTGCCCCAGCCCGAATCGATGGATTTGTACCAGGACATTGAGATCCCCGTCCCGGTCAACGCGACGCAGGAGAGTTGGGAGAACCTGCCCGACTTTTTCGATCGTGAGAACGAAGGGCGCAACCGCTGGTACTGGCGCTTCGACACCCCGGAAAAGTACCAGCGGATGATGAAGAACTACTACCGCATGGCCACGGAGGTCGATTCGACCTGCGGGGTGATCCTCGACGAGTTGGAGCGGCAGGGCGTGCTGGACAACACGCTGGTCATCTTCACCACCGATAACGGCTACTACCACGGCGAACACGGCCTCGCGGACAAGTGGTACCCCCACCAGGAATCGATCCGCGTGCCGCTGATCATCTACGACCCGCGCATGGATGGTTCGCACCACGGCACGACCAACGCCGAATTCACCTTGAGTGTCGATCTGATGCCGACGATCCTCAACGCCGTGGGGATCGACGTGCCCGAGGGTGTGCAGGGCCGGGACATCGCGGACCTGTATCTGGTCGGCCCGGCGGGCACAGCCCCGCAGGTCCCCTGGCGGACGGAGTTCTTCTACGAGCATCCGACGCTGCGCGACAAGGACTTCATCCCTGCTTCCCAGGCACTGGTCCGCAAGGACTTCAAGTACATATACTGGCCCGAGGACGACGTCGAACAGCTCTTTGACCTGGTCAACGACCCGATCGAGGAAAACGACCTGGCAGCTAGTCCACAATACGCCGACAAGCTCGAAGAGATGCGGGAGCGTTTCAACGAGCTGAAAGAAGCGGCGAAGTAGATGGTTTAGTCGGTATGAAAGGATCGCGCATGATTCGTCTGATTAGACTTCTGGTGCTAGGCCCGTTGTCGTTTTTGTCCTTGGCCCCCGCGTTCGCGGACCCGCCGAACGTGATTATGATCTTGACCGATGACCACGGCTACACCGACTTGGGGGCCTACGGCATCGACAAGAACGTGCATACACCCAACCTCGATGCGCTCGCGGAAGGCGGGGCGCTTATGACCGCGGGCTACTGCACCGCGCCCCAGTGCGTGCCCTCGCGCGTTGGGCTCATGACGGGGCAGATCCAGAACGAGGTCGGCATCGGCCACAACGGGTCGGACGCCGGCGCGGGTGACCACACCATGCCGCTGGTCTACCCCGAGGGCTCTCCCAGGGCGGGCCAGCCCGTGCTCACCATCGCGGACCGACTTGGTCAACTCGGCTATGTCACCGGGTTCTCCGGCAAATGGCACCTGGGGTACGGCGTTGAGCAAGACAACCCCTATGCGCCCTGGAACCGTGGCTTCGACGAGTACTGGGCCGGCACCATGCAGAACGGGCCGACCAACCTCACGCTCGACGGTGAGCGGGTGCCGCACCGTATCGAGCGCGGCCTGCCCGATGGTGTCGCCAACCGCGTTATCCAGCAGGGGCTCTACGCCCAGGCCTTTATCCGCCGCAACGCCGACCAGCCGTTCTTCCTCTACCTCTCCCTGTTCGGCCCGCATATCCCGCTCATCGATCGCAACGACCCGTATTACCTCAACTTTCCCCGGCTCGACTACCCGCACTACATCGACTGGCAGGACGACCGCCGGCGGATGGGCCTGGCCCTGATCCACGCGGTCGATGACGCGGTGGGCGGGGTTGTTACGCTCTTGCAAGAATTGGGGATCCAGGACAACACCCTGATCCTCTTTGCCGGCGACAACGGCGCACCTACGAAGATTGGTCACGGCGACACCGGTTTGCCCCACGGTGAACAGAACGCGCGGGGCGGGATCTGGAACGGATCAAACAACGTCCCGATGCGAGGCGAGAAGGGTTGCCTGTTTGAGGGCGGTATCCGCGTGCCGATGCTTGTGCATTGGCCCGCGCAGATCGAGCCCGGCCAGGTCATCGACGAGATGGTGACGACGCTGGACCTGACCGCAACGGCGTTGGTCGCAGCGCGTGGCGAGCGGCCCGAGGTGTTTGACGGTGTAGACCTGCTGCCCAGGCTGACCGGCGAGGCGGAAACGATCCAGCGCACCGAGCCGATGTTCTGGGAGTTCTGGCAGACCCAGGTGGTGCGCGAGGGCGGTTGGAAGCTGTGGCGGGGCGGTGGGGAGGTGCTGCTTTTCAATATCGCGGAAGACCCGTTTGAGCTGATGGACCTCAGCGCAGCACACCCCGAGGTGGTTGACTGGCTCAGCGGGCTGCTTGACGACTGGGCGCGGACGCTGCCGCCCTGCGCCAGGCCGGGGCCAAATGCGAGTAAGGCCTTTGCCTGGCCGCGTCATGGTGCGCCCCAGGGTGTGGACGCGGACCCGCGTTACCTGGTGCCTTATGAACAGCCCGGGGCGACGCCATACCCTGCGCCGATCGCAACGCCTCATGCTGGGCGTGAATAGCCGCTCGTTGCGCATGGGGTGGCCCCGATGCAGGCCGGTGGGTCAAGCAGGTCTCTTTCCCCAATACACCAGCACCTAGCGCACCTCCCATCATTTCTGGCCCCACCCGCACGAGGTGAAGTAGTTGCAACACTCGACTGGCGTCACCGCCCTTAGCGCATCGGCCACCGCGTCACTCAAGGCATCGAACGTCTTGGCCTCGCCCCGACGCAGCCAGGCCTTGACCTTGCTCCACAGCTTCTCGATCGCGTCACGCAGACGCGAGTCGTCCTCGGGGGCGAGTTTAATCGGCGACTTGGGGCCGGTCTTCGCGCATTGAGCTGACCCGGTCTCGCGACGCCGACGTTTGAACCGATGGGCCGTGCGTTCACCGATCTCGAAGCGTTGGGCGACCGACGCCCCAGACTCCCCGCGATCGCCCGCCAGATCGGCGACCTTGCCGTCAGCATCACCGGGGACATGCTCGCCCTGCAGCCGAGGCACGAGTCGGCCCTGCAGCAGGCCCACCAACAACTCGCCGCGACCCGTGACCTGCTCGCGCCTTTTGCCG
>JBCDHS010000073.1:0-11915 GCA_038749735.1 Planctomycetota bacterium | reverse complement strand
GAAGCGGAAGAAACGCTACGACCACACGCGATACAAGTATCGCAACATGATCGAGCGGTTCTTCCGCAAGCTCAAGCCGTGCCGCCGGGTCGCGAGCCATTACGAGAAGAAGGCCGCCAGCTTCGCCGGCTTCATCTACCTGACCGCCGGGCTGGCGGGGGCGGTCTGAATGTCCGTAGTGGTTGGCACGATGGGGCCGTAAACGCCCCCAGCCGAGGCTCAATCAAATGTGATATCGACCCAGACCAAGCGGTGGTCGCTCGCGCCGTTGAGGTGGTGCAGCGCGCCCCCAGATACTGGCCAGAACACACCAGCGTCGATCAGGCGGAGGTTGTCGCTCGGCAGGGCGTAGTCCACGCGGAGGTTGCCCGGCCCGTTTTCACCGTCGTCCCAATCGGTCGTGTCGTAACGCGCATTGCCGGCGTGCTTTAGGTTTGCTCCGCCCTGAGACCTTGCCGCGTCGGCTGCGCCCTCGGAGCCGGGGGTCAGCGCCGTGTTAATGCGGGGATGGCTGAGTAAACGAGCCATGACTCGATCGCGTGATTCGCCATCAAAGGGATCGGCGTTGAGGTCGCCCAGCAGTACGAAGCGGGCGTCGCCATCGAGCGGCCCGGTCCGCCCCTGGTCGTCGGTGAGCACCGCGTCTCGGTTCGTGGGCGTCAGGTACGCAAACCAGAGCATGATCTCATCGGCGTTGCGGTAGCCGTTGCGGTCCTCAGGCCCGTCGAAGACCGGCGGGGACGGGTGCGAGATCAGCAGGTGCAGCGGCTCGCCGTTGACCTCAACCACGAGGTCGGCATGAGTCTTGGAGGACAGCCGTAAGACCTCCCGGGCCTTGTCGCTGTAGAGCCCGATCTGGTCGAGGTGGTTGGGAGCGTAGTCTTGCCAGCGCAGCGCGCGGAAGGTGCGGGCTTGCTCGTCGCGGATCGGGTACTTGGAGAGCACGACCATGCCGTAGTGCCCGGGGTAGTTGCCCCAGCCCAGCGCGTCCCCGGGGCCTTCGACCCTGCCGTCGTTGTCAAGGTCTACGCCGCTGGGTTGGCCGGTGTTGACCGACGGGGCATAGCGGTAGGGGTAATCGATCGGCTCGGCGCCGTTCTGAGGCTGATCGAGGTAGTTGCGCTGAAACCCGTCATAGGCCTGCCCGGTCGGGTCGTAATCGAACTCCTGGAGCAGCACGATGTCCGGCCGGGTGCGCTGGAGGGTCTCGGCCACGAGCTTGATATTTTCATCCTCACCGTCTGCCAGGGCCCGGGCCAGCGCGTCCGGCTCGGGCCGGCTCAGCGCGGTGTTGAAGGTCGCGACGCGGATCGTGTCCGCGTCGGCCCGCGGGATGCCGGTCTCCGGTAGCGTTGTGCAGCCGGTGAAGACTACGACGGCGCAGACGATCATGGCCCGGTGGGTTCTCATGGCTTTATCTTATCGATGGCGGGGAGTCTGATCGGCTGGACAGGCCAAGACACATTTAGGCGGCGACCCCGGTGGGATCGGTCTCGGGCGGCTCGGAGGCAGTGGCCTGGGTTGCCGATGGCCCGCGCTCGATGATCGCCAGATGGTCGACAACGGTCTGGGCGCATCGGCCCCAGCTGTTGCGTTGGGCAAAGCCGATGCAGTCTTCGCTTTTGAGCTGGAGGGCCTCGACCGCCGCCTCGCGCAGGTCGGTGTACACGAAGCCGGTCGAACCCTGCTGGACCACGTCGATCGGGCCGGTGACGGGGTAGGCGGCGATGGGCAGGCCGCAGGCGTTGGCCTCGAGCATGACCACGCCGAACGTATCGGTCTTGGAGGGGAAGACAAAGACGTCGCCGGCCGCGTAGTGCGCGGCGAGGTCTTCGCCGAACTTGTAGCCGACAAAGTGCGTGTCCGGGTACTTCTTCTCAAAGCCCTCGCGCGGCGGGCCGTCGCCGATGACGACCTTGCTCCCGGGCAGGTCCAGCTCGAGGAACGCCTCGATGTTTTTTTCAATCGCGACCCGGCCGGCGTAGACGAAGATCGGCCGGGGCAGTTCGGTCATGGCCGGCGGGGTGTCGTAGTTGGGGTGGAAGAGCTTGGTATCGACCCCGCGTGACCAGACCACGATGTTGTCCAGTCCTTCTCGCTTCAGCTCCTCGCCGACCTGCTTGGTCGGCACGAGCGTATGCTTGGCGCTGCCATGGAACCAGCGGATGAATCGGTAGCTCAATGATGAGGGGATGCCGAAATACTTGCGCAGGTAGTGGGGGAACTGGGTGTGGTAGCTGGTGGTATAGGGCAGTTTGCGCTTCTTACAATACTTGCGGGCGGCCTGGCCCAGCGGCCCTTCGGTCGCGATGTGGATCGCGTCGGGCTTGAGCTCGTCGAGCCTCGCCCGGACCCGCCGGCCCGGGAGGATCGCCAGCTTGATCTCGGGGTAACGCGGGGCGCTGATGGCCCTGAACAGGGCGGGGTGAATCACGTGTGGCTCGTGCCCCGACTCGGTCATCTCGGACGTAACCTGCTGCCAAGTCCGGACGACGCCGTTTACCTGCGGCTCCCAGGCATCTGTGATCAGCGCAAATCGCATAGGAATACTCCGATGGGGGGGGCTGGAGCAGTATTGTAATTAATTACTTACTTAATTCAAGGCCAGCTTGGGCATCCGCAGGATCGTGGGTCGCGCGGGGGGTGCCGAGGATCGGCCGGTAGTTGTTGAAAAGCGCCCGCTCGAGCACACGCAGGTCCGGGCTGAGGGTTTCCAACTCGGCGTGATCGTCATCACCCTCGGCCTCGAACTCGGCCTTGGCTTGGTCTGACTCGGCCTTGCGCCGCTTGAGCTCTTGGACCTCCTTGATCCCGTCGATGATCCGCAGCGAACCGTTATCGTCCTCCACCAGCGCGGTGCAGCTCTCGACCCAGTCGCCGCAGTTGAGGTACATCACCCCGCCTCCCATCTCACGCTGCTCGGCCTTGTGGATGTGGCCGCACACCACGCCGTCCATCCCGTGCTTCTGCGCCTCCTCGGCGAGGATCTCCTCGAACTTGCTGATGAAGGTGCAGGCCCTTTTAACCTTGAGCTTGATCGCCTGGCTCAGCGAGGCGTAGGGCAGGCCGAGCATCCGCCGGCCGATGTTGTAGTACCGGTTGATCTTTAGAAGCGTCTCGTAGGCGAATGAGCCCAGCATGGATAACGCCCGGCTGTGCTGGACCACCAGGTCGAACTGGTCGCCGTGGGTGACCAGAAGCCGCTTGTTGTCGGCGGTGGTGTGCTCGGCCTGGGGCAGGATCTGCACCCCGCCGAACTCGAGGTGGATGAACTGCCGGACCGCATCGTCGTGGTTCCCGGGGACCAGCACGACTTTGGTGCCCTTGGACGCGTGCTTGAGGACCCGGCGCACAACGTCGTTGTGCGCGTCAGGCCAATACCATCGGCTGCGCAGGCGCCAGCAATCGATGATGTCGCCCACCAAATAGAGGGTGTCGCAGCGCACCTGCTTGAGGAACTTGGCCAGGTCCTCGGCGCGGGCCCCCTTGCTGCCCAGGTGGGTGTCACTGATCCAGACCGTGCGGTAGCGCAATTTCATCGGCGTCTCTGTTGCGGTGACGACGACGCTGCAGCATCCGTGCCTGGGCATCGGCGATCGGGTCGAGAACGTTAATGAAGTATTCGGACCTCGGTGTTAGCAGAAGGTGCAAAAAGCGCTAGTTATCCACAAGGGCGACCAAAACCGGCCTTTTACAATAATGAATGAGGATTTAGACCCCGGCTGGTGTGCAAAACATGTTGTTGGGCAGGGTGAGATTCGCACACGCCGCTCACTAAACATCAACCCGCTGCCATCGTCCGGTCAGGTAGTAGCCGGTGAAGACCACGCCGCGGATCGAGATATCGATGACAATGGCGATCCAGATCCCCATCAGCCCCAGCCCCATGGGGAAGGCTAATAGGTAGGCCCCGAGCAGGCGGAAGATCAGCAGCCCGCTGAGGTTGATGATGGCGGCGTTGCGCGTGTCACCCGCCCCGGTCACCGCGCCGTTGAGGATGAGGTTGACCGCGAGCATCGGCATCACGAACGCGACGACCCGCAGCAGCGGTGGGGCCAACTCGAGGTGCTCGGGGGTGGTTGGGCTGAGCGCTTTGACCAGGACCTCGGGAATCAGCAGAAAGATGATCCCGCAACAGCAGACCAGGATCATCGTCGCCATGAGCGCCATGAAGGTTGCCTTGCGTGCCCGGAGGGGGTCGCCCAGCCCGAGGTACTGGCCGGTGAGGGTGGAGGCGGCGATGGAGATCGCGTAGCCGGGCAGGAAGGAGATCGAGTGGATGCGCATGGCGATCGAGTGGGCGCCGTAGGCCCCTTTTTCGGGCAGCCAACTGATGTAGACCAAAAGGCCGAGGTTGATGCCCCAGAAGGCGATCTGGTACCAGAGGTTGGGCGTGGCGACGCGGAGGATGCGCCGCATGGTGTGCCAGTGCGGCAGCAGGCGGTGGCGTCGCAGGCGGATGTCGGATCGGCCCGAGAGCAGGATGTATAGGGTAACCCCGCCCCCCACGGTCCAGGCGGCGGCGGTGCCGATCGCGATGCCGGTGACGCCGAGCCCCAGGCCGATGACCTGTGGGTCGTCCGGCGGCCCGTAGCGCAGCCCGCCGAGCCCGACGCTGCAGACGACGTTGACAAGGTTGACCAGGAGCATAGCGATAAACGGGCTGCGCGTATCGCCCGCGGCACGGAGGACCGCGCCGCCAACGAACAGCACCCCGCACATCGGGATGCCCAGCGCGGTCAGTCGGATGTAGGCGGTGGCCATCTCCGCGGCCTGGCCCTGGAGCCCAAAGACGCGGGCGATCCATGCGGCCCCGGCAAAGACCCCCACGGCCGCGATGATGCTCAGCCCGGTGCCCAGGAGCAGAGACTGACCCAGCCCGGCGTTGGCGACGCGCCGGTGGCTGGCGCCGATCGCGCGCGAGACCAGCGCCGAGGCCCCGACACCAACCGCCGCCTGGAGGATCGTCATCAGCCAGACAAAGAAGCTGGCGACCGAGATCGCGTCGAGGGCGTCGAGGCTGGTGTTGTCACCGGGCAGCCGGCCGGCGATCGCGAAATCGGCCACGCCCACCAGGAAATTCAGCACCTGCTCGAGCAGCGGCCAGAGCGAGAGCACCCAGACCTGCCGCGGCAGCGAGAGGCCCGCGAGCCTGCCCGAGAGCTGCCGGGTCGCCGCCTTGCCACGTTCCGGAGTTGCCGGGGGCGCGGGTTCGCCCGTGCCGACCAGCGCGCCGCGCATCCCCTGCGCAGGGCTGGGTTGGCTCGACACCGGCGGGCCGGACGAATTGGACAACGCATCGGACTGGGGATCTTGGGGTGGTGCCATCGCCCGGCTCGGAGCAAGCCGGCGATGATATCGTCACGGGGAAGAGGGCGATGGATCAAAACGCCAAAACACCCAACCCCTGTCGCTACAGAATGTGACCACCTATTGATCGGAACGTGCGTTAGCGAGGACCTCAGCCAACAGCCGTTGTTCCAGCAACCCATCCCGGCCGACAGCCTGCCAGTAGACGCCTTCGATCCCCCGGCCTCGCAGGTGGACCGGCACGCTGGTGTACTGCCGGGTGATATAGCCCCCGGCCGAGTGGGTCAGGAAGCGCTGCGGCTCGCGGCGGCGCTGGACCTCGACCTCGATGAACAGGGCAAATGCATCGGGGCCCGCCGTCTGAGCGATCGCGCCGTCGGCGCGCTCTAACCGAGCAGTCACCACGCGCCGCTCGGCGTTGAGCGTCGCCCGGCGGGCCTGGGCCCGGGTCGTGTGATCACCGATCCAGGGCTCGGCGAGCGTTGGAGATTCTTTCGGGTAGGTGCTGATCACGCCGAAGCGGTAGTCGTTGCGGGCGATGCGGAAGCCGTGCTCGCGCAGCGTCTGAACGGTCGCGTCGAAGGCGGGCCGATACTCGGACGGGCTGACTGTCACCGGGTTGTCGGTCTGCACCGTATGGGCGCAGCCGCCCAGCAGCCCTACGACCAACAACAGCATGAACAACCTCACCATCATGTCGGTTAGTGTATCGCGGTCCGGATTAGCCGTCTGATCGACGCGGTGTCAGCGACGGCTAAGCGTTCCCTTGATAACGGGCAGCTTGTATGCCGAACTACACCACCCGCCCCGCCACGATCGATGACGCACCGGTGATCGCCGAGTACAACCGGGCCATGGCCCGCGAGACCGAGCACCGCGAGCTGGACCCCGCCAGACTGCTGGCCGGTGTGGAGGCGGTCTTCGCCCAGCCCGGCCACGGCCGCTACCTCGTGGCAACCGATGCGTCGGGCGCGGTGGTGGGCTGCCTGATGATCACGTACGAGTGGTCGGATTGGCGCAACGGGTGTTTCTGGTGGGTCCAGAGTGTCTATGTCCACCCCGACCACCGCCGCCGAGGCGTCTTCCGCCTGCTCTACCGGTCGGTGCGCGAACTGGGCGAGGCCGAGGGCGGGGTGTGTGGTTATCGGCTTTACGTCGAGCGGGAAAACCGGTCGGCCCAACAGACCTACCGCTCGCTGGGGATGGCCGGCACGCCCTACCTGGTTTTTGAGTCGGAGACGCCTGATCGATCTGGGGCCGGATGAGCCCTGCCGCGTTAAGGGAATTCGCAGCCCGCCATAAACCCCAGCCCCGGTCTGGCCGATCCCCGGATAAGCCGACTCTGCCGGACCGTGATGGGCGGATCGGCCCTGCCAGGAACCAACGGGCGAAACGATCAATGGGCATTTTGCCGGTCGATTTAGGTGAGATGGTGAACGAGTTGCCGCGCTTCTCGAGGGTGCTGCTGATCGATCAGCACACCGAGGACCTTGAGGCGATGCAGCAGACGATCAACGCGCACTTCGCGGGCCAGGTGGTTCGCAGCGCACGGCGGGTCAGCGAGGCCCTGGCCGACGGTTTGGAGGATGTCGATCTGGTCATCGCGGCGACCGACCTGCCGGATCTGCCGGGGATCGGTGTGCTGGAAGAGGTCTTCCTGCTGCGGCCGGACATGCCGGTGTTGCTGACCGCCCCGGAGAATGACCCCGGGCTGGCGGTGAAGGCGATCCGCGAGGGCGCCTATGATTATCTTGTCAAGCAGCCGGGCTACCTGGCCATGATCCCGATGGTGATCGAAAAGAACCTCGCCCTGCACCTGGTTAACAAAGAACACGCCCGGTTGCAGGTCCAGCTCACCTCGACCCTCGCCCAGCTTCGGGCCAAGAACGGGCAACTCCAGAACCTGGTCAAAGAGCTAGAAACCATCGCCGCGACCGATTCGCTCACCGGGCTGGCCAACCGCCGGGCCTTCTCCGCGGCCCTCGACCAGCGTTACGCCTACGCGGTGCGGAACAACAGCGATGTCGCACTGATCACCATCGACCTCGACGGGTTCAAGCAGCTCAACGACGCGGCCGGCCACCCTGCCGGGGACCGGGTGCTGATGCTGGTGAGCCGGGTGCTGCGGGCCAACTGCCGGACCTCGGACGTTCCCGGAAGGGTCGGCGGCGATGAGTTTGTGGTGCTGCTGCCCGAGACCGACCTGGACGAGGCGGTCGCCGTGGCCGAGCGTATCCAGGAAGACTTCGGCGACGCCTCGGAGGCCATCTGCCGAACACTGCAATACCAGGGCGCGGTCTCGATGAGCCTGGGGCTGGTCACGCGCAAGCACGCGCCGCAGCACACGGCTACCGCCGAGGGATTCTTCAACCTCGCGGACAAGGCGCTCTACCGCGCCAAGGCCGAGGGCAAGTCACGGCTCAAAATCTTCACGCCCGCCCAGGACTGACCCGTTCGGGCTTAACTCGACTTTCAATCAAACGGCGATCTTGCTGGACCATCCTCCGGGGATTTGTCACGTGTCCCTAAAGACGCCCCTTCTTCCGGACGATGCTCCAAGCGTCACAGCCCGCACACCCGGCACGACCCGCATCGTTTCACCAAACACGCCTCCTACCGAACCCCCGAGACCAGCATGACCAGCTCAGCCACCGCGATCGCCGGCAACCCGACTCAAGCCCCGGGCCCGCAACAGGGCCAGGCCCCCCTCCAACTGGTGGGCATGACCGCCGGGGGTCGCAAGTACGCCTTGCCCATCATCGTGGTCCAGGAAATCAACCGCACCATGCCGATCGAAAAGACCCCCGATACACCAGACTTTACCGAGGGGGTCGTGAACCTGCGTGGCCAGACGATCCCGGTTGTTGACCTGGGCAAGCGGCTGTCGGGCACGCCGAACCAAGCCTTCTCGGGATCGCGCATCGTCTTTGTCGAACTACCCTATGACCAGCCCAACACCGTGGTCGGCCTGGCCGTGGAGAAGGTCTGCCGCGTGCTGCGTCTGGACCCGACGGCCGTCGAGCCCAACGGCGAAGCCGCTCTGCACCCGGCGGTCGACGGAGTTGGTCGGCTGGGTGAGGAAGTATTGTTGCTGCTTTCGCCGAACCGGTTATTTGCTGCCGAGGAACTCGCGGCGATGCGTTGCGCGTCACGAGTCGGCCCCGACTGACCTCACGCCGGGTCGTGCCCGCCCTCACACCAGGGGTGGCACCTCAGAATCCGCCGGACCCCGCGCCAACCGCCCTTCCACGGCCCGTGCTTCGCCACCGCGTCGAGCATGTACTGGCTGCAGGTCGGCTGGTAACGGCATTGGCCGCCGATGAACAGGCCGAGGCTATAGCGATAGCACCACACCCCGACAATGATCCCCCACGACGCGGCCGTGTTGATCGGCTTGATGATGGGGGCAAAGGCCTTCATGATGCCACGGTTAGCAATAGGTCTACGGATTGGTCCAGTAGTCCACGACCAACGGCTGATCCAGCACCGGGCCAAGCTTGTCGACAAACGCCTTGTGTGCCGGGTGCGGCAGGTAGGCGTCGCGGTCGGCCTCGGTCTCGAAGCTCAGCACAAAGGCGTGGGTAAACCCCCGGGCCAGGCCCTCGGGGCTGACGTCGGTGCCGTATTCGTATCCGGCGATCTCGGGGATCTCATCCGGCAACGCTCCGAAGGCGGTGACGATCTCATCGATCTGCTCGGGCGTCGCCTCGGACTTGAACTTGAAGAGCACGACGTGCCGAAGCACCGGCTCGGGCGAGCCCGGCGATGCACAGCCGGTCACGACCAGCAGGCTCAAGGCCAAGGCAGCGAAGACGGCAAGGCTCAACGGGGTGTGCAGCATGGAAACTCCAAAAGGTCGAACGGTCATCAACTCTCTCGAGCAACAGCATGATACCGCGATCCCGGGCGCGTCCCTCGACAAATAACGCCCCTACCCGCCCCGGATGACCCGCCAGGTTCGGCCCAGGGTCCACCAGACCATCTTGCCGGGCCAGAGAAACAGCGCGATTTTGAGAGCGGCGCGGTTGTCATCGTCTTCAAACGAAAACGGGTTGTTGATCATGGTGCCCCCGATGCCGAGGTTGGACGTATCGGGGGTCGTTTCGATCACATACGCGGCCATGAGATACGTCAGCATCAGCAGCCAGTAGGACATGACGATCCACGGCTGGACGCCCAGGTTGACCAGCACGATGTAGGGCCCGAGCAGCAAAGCCAACGAGAACAACCAGCCCAACACAAGGCCGAGGATGGATTTGGGCGAACGCGGGTTGAATTCGGACATCGCCGGCTCCAATGACGCTTAGGCATGAGGAGTGTACCCGGTGCGGTGGCGGTGGTTGACTCGGACGCTTGATCCTGTTTCAATACCTAGCTCGCCCGAACGGGCGGAGGACAAGGTTTGGGTGGTTGCCGGAGCGGCCAAACGGGGCGGACTGTAAATCCGCTGGCTTACGCCTACGTAGGTTCGAATCCTACACTGCCCACTTCGAACCGGCCCCGCGCCCAGGTGCGGGGTTTTTTGTGCGCCTGTCGCTCAACCCGGCGAAAACAACGGGAGGCCGTGTCCGAAGACACAGCCTCCCTGGAGGGGAAAAAGGCAAAATGAGTCGGCGGGCGCGTCGTGACCAACCTCAGAGCCACAGCAACATCACAAGCAAGCGGTAGCATGCGGCTGTGGCACCCAACGATCCCGGCAGGTTGTACTGAAGTGTGGGTCCCCCCCAACATCAAGAACAGGCAGGCATCCCGTGCACCCCGCTGATCGGAGTACCATTGTGTTCAACGGCGGGCCGATTGCAAGGGGGTAAGCCCGAATCTCGCATTGTTTTAGTGCTTGCTGCGCTGATCAGGTGATTCGGGTGATCCCAACTTCCCTATCTACGCCCGATCAACACCCCTACGCCTCGCGTGGCGGGCTCAAGCTCGAGGCCGCGCTCCACGCCTTTCAGCTCGACCCGGACGGGCTGGCCTGTGCCGACCTGGGTTGCTCCACCGGCGGGTTTGTTTCCTGCCTGCTGCACCACGGCGCAAAGCGGGTCTTCGCGGTCGATACCGCCTACGGCGAGTTGGCCTGGGACCTGCGCAACGACCCCCGCGTCGTGGTCTGCGAACGCACCAACGCGCTACACGCAAAACCCCCGGCACAGGCCGCCGAGAACGGGATCGACCTGGTGAGCATCGACCTGGGCTGGACCCGCCAGGACAAGGCCTTGCCCGCGGCCATGCGTTGGCTGGGTCTTGCCCCCTCCAAGCGGGACCGATGGATCGTGACCCTCATCAAGCCGCACTACGAACGGCCCCGCGATACCGCCCCGCGACGCAAGGGCGAACCACGCCAACCCGCACTCACCGACGACCAGTCCCGCCAGATCGCCCAGGATGTGCTCGCCCGCATCCAAGCGGACGCCCGCCTCGGCCTCGAACCGGTCCGCCACATCGACAGCCCGATCCACGGCGGCAAGGGCGGCAACCTCGAAGTCCTTGCCCTATTAAGGCCACGAGGCTGATTCAACCTAAACACCTGGGTCGGACAGGTAATGCGCCGGTGCTTTGTCGTATCATGTTGGATTGAACAGCGTCGGCATTGGGAGGTCTTGGTTTGAAGACGGTTTGCTCGCACTGCAACAAGTGGTTTGAAGTCTCCGACAAGGCCCTGGGCAAAAACGCCCGCTGTCGGTCCTGCGGCAAGGTGTTTGTGATTGCCCCGGCACCCTTGGAGCACGACGATCCGCCGCCGCCCCGGCAACGACAGGACGCCCCGCCTGCTCCGCCGCCCCGACGTGAACCGGTGCAGAGCGATGACCCGCTCGAAGCCCTTGCCGACGCCGCTGAACAGTCCGGCTACGAGCGCATGGCCGAGGTTAGCGAGCATGCCCGCGAACACGGCAGCTCGGTCAGCCGACGCGCACGGGGCGAGGTCGGCGGCATGGCCAAAGGCGCGGTCCCCTCGGTCATCTTCGGCTCGATCGGTGTCGCGATCGCCTTGGTTGTGTTGATCCTGGCCATCCTCGTGGGTGCGGATATCATCCCGCTCAACGCGGTCAGTATCATCCTGCTCTTCGGCGGGTTGTGCATCGCCTCGATCGTCTGCCTGGTCGGCATCGTCCAGGGCGGCACCACACGAAAACGCATCCGACGGGCCAAGGGCACCCTCGACGGCAAGGGCGCGGCCACCACGGGGATCGCCTTGGGCTGGAGCGCGCTGGCCCTCGCCCTCGCCGCGGGCACCACCCTGCTCATCATCATCACCCGCACCGGCGGGATCGTGCTCGAACAGCGCATCGTGGAATGACCGATTGCCCAGACGCCTTCTGTGGGCCAAGGGCCATTGTCTGCTTCGCACGTCCTTTGCGCAGTAGCATGAAATATCATCGGCAACACTCGATCTATGGCTGATGACATAATACGCATCCCAAATAGATCACCGCTAGCTCGAACGCCTCGGCCGCCCTTGAATCCGCACTCATACGCATCCCATTTAATTCGCGCGCTCCAGCCACGCCTCGCGGTGATGGTTTGAGCCGTTCGGGCGTCAGCCTGTTCCAGCTCTCGGCACACGCCGCATCGATCTCGGCCTCATCTTTGAACACCCGGCTGCTCAG
>JBCDHS010000072.1:0-12075 GCA_038749735.1 Planctomycetota bacterium | reverse complement strand
TTGAAAGCCCCTTGGATCGGGGAATCGTTGCCTGTAACATCATCTTCCATGGTGGTTCTCCAGTGAATGGGATTGATCTCAACAACACCATCCGCTCGGAGGACCGCTTTTTCAAACTGCGCATAATTTAGGACGTTATCTAGTGAGGTGCGTATTTCTGGCCGCTTAACTTTCTCAGAGCCTGAGATAAATCAAACCGAATTGGCAAAGGCGTAAATCACGCATCGGATTTAATGTGCCCATTAGTCAAACACCACCCACGGCTCGATCGCTTGCCGCTTCTTCGGGCCGATGAACGGGACGTCTTCGAGTTGACTTGGCCGGGTGAATGGGCCGTGCTCGTTGCGGTGGTGGATGATTCGGCGGGCGATGCCGGCGGCGACCCCGGGGAGCAGGCAGAGTTCGGCCTCGTCGGCGGTGTTGATGTCGATGCGGTAGGTGACCGGCTGCGGCTCGATCGTCTGGCGGTGGACCGGTCGTTGGATAGCGCGGGTGGTCAGGGCGGCCAAGAGCGTGGCCGCGATGATCAGGAAGAGGATGGGGCGAACGCTGGGCATGGGCGTCGTGAAGATTAAGAAAACATCGGGGGGTGGCCAAGCCCGGTGGCTGAGGTGTCGGGTCAGATCTCGATGCCGCCGGCACCTGCCGAGTCGCTGGACCCGGGGCGATTGATCCCGACTTGGGCGTGGCTTTCGATCTTGCGGAGGTTTTTGCGGAACGCGACGATACGGCGGAAGCTCTCCTTGAGCCGGATCTCTTCGTCCAGCAGGCCCGAGAGTGGTAACTCAATGTTGGGGTAGTCGATCAGGTCCTGCCAAGCGATGCCGTCGATGTAGGGCTTGCTGATAGCGATCTGGAAGACCGCTTCGAGCCAGCGGCTCTGCACCGACTCGCTCCAGGGCCGACGCCAGAACCCGCTCACCGCATCAACCGGCTCGTCGCTGTCGCTGCGGGCAATCATCATCGAAGTCACCGGCTCACTCGGCGAGGAGACGGTGAGGTACAGCGGCCGAGCAAAATGCGAGAACTGGTCCATCAGCGAGCTGACCTGCATCAGGTCGCGGGTGAACTGTCCCTGAACGGCCTGGCCCATCGGGAGCCTGAGGCCGAAGGCGTCAAACGCGATCGCCGACTGCACGATCAGGTCGCCGTACATCAGCGGCGGGATCGATTTGGGGTTGTGCGCGTAGTACTCGCCGAAGGGCTGGCGGATCTCGACCATGACCTTGGCCTGCGGCTGGATCTTCTTGACCAGCATGGTGCACATGCGCGTGAGGTCCATGAGCTGCTCGAAGTTGAACGTGAAGTGGTTGTTCACGTGCAGGCCCGAGACGACATTCCACATCGTCACCACCGTCTTGTAACGAGAGACGACACGCTCGACGTGCTCGTAGATCAGGTCGCGGACGGTGTCGTAGTCGTGCTCCCAGATATACAGCCAGTCGGGCAAGCAAGAAGGCTCAAAAGAGACGACGGGCCCGGCGACCACGGGCAGTCGGTGCCTAGCCGCCCATTGCGCCCAATCGTCCATACGCTGCCACTGGCACTGGTTTTCCTCCGGCGCGATAACGCGCCAGGGACAAGGCAGCTGGACGAAATCGAAGTGGCTTTGCAGGCCGCCCTTGAGCCGCTGGTCATTGTGCTCGATGGTCACGCCGCAGCCGATCGGGGCCGAGGGCAGCGAGTTTGTTGCCTTGCGACGGTTGAGCAACAGCTCGGCGTGGGCCAGGGCGAGTTCTTCGGTGCCATCGACCGCGGCGATCAACGCCTGCTGGGCGATCTTCGCGGCCTGCGGGGGGTTGTCGTGCTGGAGGCAGAGCGCCTCGATAAATAAATCACGGGCGATGGTCTGGCGGCGGGTGACCGGGTGGTCCTCGGCCAGGTCGAACATGCTCCAGTCTTCGAGCTTGTTGTAGATCAGCATGAGCCGGTGCCGAGCCAACTCGAGATTGAGGATATAGGGGCTGTCGCGTTCGGGCAGCAGGCAGGTCTGGATGGTGAGTTCGCCAAGGTCGCCGACCTGGTGCTGGAGGGCGAAGGCGCAGACCCCGGCTTCTCGTTTTTCCGCCTTGATCAAGCCGTTGCCCTGGTTGATCTCAGCGCGGATCGCGTTGCCGTCGGCCCCTACGAGGTAGGCGTTGCGGAGGGGCCAGTCCTCGGCCGGCCGATCGCCATCGAACACACGGAAGCTGAGCATGGGCAGCCGGTTAGGGGAGGAGGTCGGGCAAACGGGGTCAACCGGCGGGGGCATCGGCCAGGCCGGGGCCGCAAGATCGGCCTCTTACCGGGTGGTGATCGGCTGACCGCGCGGATTCGTCAAAGGATTATGAGCGGGTCTGAAGGACTTTGCAACGCCCACGTTCTGACCCGACGGGAATCCACCGAGGTTTCTAAGCTACGGTGGGGACGAGATATGGACCCATTTGGCGGTACGGTAATCCTTGACGTTTGGGGTGGTCGGCAGTAGATTGAAACAACGTTCGGCCCGTGGTCCGGACGCCCCGCCGGGCCTTGCCCAGCATCTTGACCCGCCCAAGCCGGAGCTGACCTATGTCGATATCGTTGCGTTCGCTACTCGCCGCCTCGCTGGCCCTTTCCCTGACGCTGGGGACTGTCCAGTCCTACGGGCAGGACGCGGTCGCGCTCGAGGCCCGGCAACAGGACGTCAACCTCTGGCAAAACTACTGCCACTTTGTCCTGGTCGCCCAGCCCGAAACGGCCGCGCCGCTGGGCCAACAACTCGTCCAACTGGACAACCAGCAGCTGCTCGCGGCGATCGAGGCCTCCAACGACAACTACGACGATCCCAGCAAGATCGAGCCCTGGACCAAGAGCGACGCCCTGCGTCCGACCTGGAATCAGATCGAAGACAAGTACCAGGCCGCCCTCACCGAGCGCTCCCGCAGCGCCGCGCAGATCCGGGCAGACATCGAGAAGCTGGACGACGGCACACGGGCGCGTTGGAACGCGATCAGACGGCTCAAAGAGACCGGCCAGTTCGCCGCGCCGCTGCTGATTCAATACCTGGAAAACGATGACCAGTCCTCGCTGCACCCCTTCATCGTCCCGGCGATGAAAGAGATGGGGGTCTCGCTGGTGTACCCGGTCTCGGTCGCCCTGCCCCACGTCAAGCCGGCCACCCAGTCCAAGCTGATCGATGTCCTCAGCACGATCGGCTACCCCGAGGCGATCCCCTACCTCCAGATGCTGGTCGAGTCGGACCGGACCAACTCGAACATCAAGGACCTGTCTCGCAGCGCGATCGAGCGCATCGCCTCGACCTCCAATAGCTCTGCCGACGGCACGGCTTCCGAACTCTTTGTCAGCCTCGGCGAAAAGCACTACCGCTTTGGCACACAGGGCCAGGATGTTGACGGCCTGGACTTTTACAAGCAGGTCGGTATCGTCTGGAGGTACAGCACGGACATCCAGGAACTCATTGCCACCGATGTACCCCGCCAGGTCTACGCCGACATCCGGGCCATGCAGAACGCGATCAGTGCGCTGAAGTTGGACAAGAACAACGATGCGGCCCTGACCCTGCACTTGGCGTCAAACCTGCGACGCGAGAACAACCTCGAAGGGGAGCAGGATAAGAGCTACACCCTGCCCAACCCCTCGGCGTTCTACCTGCTGTTGGCCGGTGCGGACCAGCAGAAATCGGTGTTGGCCCGAGCCCTGGGTGACAAAGACGCGGACCTCGCCCTGGACGGGATCGAGGCCATGGCCGACACCTCGGGCGACGCGGTCTTGCTGGGCTCAGATGACACCCGCCAGCCGGTCCTCGACGCCATGTATTTTGAGGACCGCCGGGTCCGGTTCACCGCCGCCATTACCCTGGCCCAGGCCAAACCCGCAGACGAGTTCGCCGGCTCATACAGCGTCGTCCCCGTGCTCGGTCAGGCCGTCCGCCAGTCCGAGCAGCTCAACGCCATGGTCGTGGCCACCGAGCCCGACCTCTACAACGCCGCGCTGGAAGGGATCGACTACGGCTCGGTTGCGGCCGACTCGTTTGATGTCGCCAGCACCAAGGCCGCGGCCGCGTTCCCCGGCGTGGACCTGATCGTCTATACCGGCGAGTTGACCGACTTCGAAGACTTCATGCTTCAGGTCAAGGCCAGCGGCGAACTCGCCGTCGTCCCGGTCCTCGCCCTGGTCGATGCGAACTCCGCGACGGCGATCGGGCTGGCCTACCCGGGCGTGGTCACGGCCGACCCGCTGGCTTTCGATGACGACGCCGAGCTCCCCGACGCCGAGCTTGACCGGCTTGAACGCCTGGCCACCCTAGCGGTCGAGTCTTACAGCGGCAAGCTGATCACCCCCGACGAGGCGCTGGGCTACGCCGAGACCTCGCTGGGCCTGCTCGAAGAGATCGCCGGCAACACCTCGATCTACGAGGCCCGTGACGTGATGGCGATCCTGATCGAGGCGTTAGACGACGACCGGCCGAGCGTCGCCATCGGGGCCGGCCGGGTGCTCGCGCTCATCGGCGAGCAGGTCGCCCAAGAAGCCCTGGCCGAGGCGGCGCTCAGCCGGCCCGGCAACGTACAGATCGCCCTGCTCGGCTCGCTCGCCGAGTCCGCGAAGAACTTCGGCAACCAGCTCGAAGCCGGCGCGGTCGATCGCCTGGCCACACTCGTCACCGAGTCCAGCGGCCAGACCGCACTTGCCGCCGCCCGGGCGCACGGTGCCCTCACCGAGCTAAGCACCGAGCGCGCGACCGACATCCTCTTCAGCAAGTAATACACATCCCAAAAAATTCATACGCTCGTCAGGTCTTGGGAAGCCGCCAGGTAACACCTGGCGGACGAGCTACCTGACGCTTGTCCGCCGGGCGTTACCCGGCGGCTCATGAAGCAATGAACGCCTTCGTTTTTTTGTGGGATACGTATAAGCCCAAGGCCAACTACCCAATATGTAGCGCCGGCTCATGAAGCCGGCGTTTTTTATTCGGCATATGCCTTAAACCGGCGTGCATCAATTGTGGTATTTGCGGCCTTGCTCTCCCTCCCGCTTAGGCAGGGGCGGGGGGAGGGTCGGGTGTCCGGGATCGAAGAGAAGCTTGCGGGCAGAACGCTTGCGCCGCCTGGCGGTGAGCTGATCGTGGACCGCGGTTGATGTTACGCCTCGACCCTCCCCCCGGCCCCCTCCCTGGGAGGGAGGGGGAGCTTAGGCAGGGCCAGAAAGCAGGCCAATGGCTTTAAACCGGGCTCGGCAGGGTCTCCAGGATTTCCTGGATCAGCCGGGGGACCGTGTTGATGTCCGCGTCGTGCAGGTAGGTGTTGCTGATGCAGCGGTGCGCGAACACGTCCTGGACGTTGGTGGTGATGTCGTCGGGCACCACGTAGTCCCGGCCGTGGAGTACGGCCGTCGCCTGGGCGGCCTTCATCAGCGCCAGCGAGCCGCGGGGCGAGACGCCGATCTGCAGGTGCTCGCTCTGCCGGGTCGCACCGGCGATCGCGATGACGTAGTCCACCAGGGTCGGGTCGACTTCAACGGACTGGACCTGCCGTTGCAGATCGACCAGCTGCTCACCGGTCATCACCGGCTGGAGGTCGAGCAGTGCGGTCCGGGTCGGGTCGGTGGTCAGGATGCGGGCCTCGTCGTCCGGGTCGGGGTAGCCGAGATGCACCCGCATCAGGAAGCGGTCGAGCTGGGACTCGGGCAGGAAGTAGGTGCCCTCGAACTCGTGGGGGTTCTGGGTCGCGATCACGAAGAACGGGTCGTCGAGCTTTCGGGTGGCCCCGTCGATGGAGACCTGGCCCTCGGCCATGGCCTCGAGCAGGGCCGACTGGGTCCGGGGGGTGGTCCGGTTGATCTCGTCGGCGAGCACGATATTGGCGAAGATCGGGCCGGCCTTGAAGCGGAACTCGCCCTGCTTCTGGTCCCAGACCGTGACCCCCAGCACATCCGCGGGGAGCATGTCGGGCGTGAGCTGGATCCGCGATAGCGTGACTTCCAAAGACCGCGAGAGGGCCGAGGCGAGGGTGGTCTTGCCGACACCGGGCACGTCTTCGATCAGGACGTGTCCACGGGCGAGCAGGCAGACGATGATCTGATCGACCGCGCGTTCGTGGCCCAGGAAAGAGGTCTGGATGTTGTTGCGGAGCCGCTGGATGAGCTGCATAGGCTGGGCCGGGCGGGGAGGAGGCGTGGAGCCGAGAGTATAGCAGTGCTGGCCGATCGCCCATACCGCAGCGCTACGGCAGAGTGGCCTGCAGGTCTAGGACCGCGTCGGGTAGCCGCGCGATCCCCGGCGGCGGGACGGAGAACCAGTTCGGCTCGCTGCCGTCCATCGGTTGGGGCACCAGCGTCAGCCCGGTGGGATGCTGCATCGATTCGACCCCAAGCGGGCTGGCGGGATCGGCCAGGCGGTAGATCGTTGGCCAGGCCGGCAGGTAAACGAACCCCCGCTCGTCCGAGACGGGTGAGGGATAGACCAGCTTTAAGGTCGGGTTGATCTCGCCCTCGACCACGCGGTCGAACCCGATCGCGACCGGGGGCAGGCGGTGGCCGGCCAACGGGTTGCCCGCCGGATCGACCAGGCGCTGGATGATCGCCGCGCTGGTCCGGCCAAATGCCACGGACATCCATCGCTGGTAGGCCGGCTGATCACCATTGGCCCCATGCCAGCTCGCCAGCAGGTAAGGCGGGTACCACTGCTGGTCAAACTGATTCGACGCATCAAGCAGCGTGTCACGGTGCTGGGGTGCATCGAAAAAGTCATCCCGCTGTGCGAGCGTGGCCAGCCCCAGCAGCATCTGCTCGACATCTGGACTGATGACGAGGTTGGTCTTCTTGTACTGCTTGCCCGTCTCGGCCTGTACGATCGGGTTGTATTTCAATGGCCGCGGCCGGGCCGACTGGGAAAACCATTGCCCCCGGTCATCCCACACCAGCGGCTGACGATTCACACCCTCCTCTTTAAGCAGGGCCCAGAGCCCGATCGTGATCGCGGGCACGATGATGAAGAGCGACAGCGTCGCGACGACCAGCCAGACCCCGCGGACGGTGCCGGGTCGCTCGGGCGTGGGGGCGTTTTGGTCCGTGGCGTTGCTCATCACCACACACCATAGGCGGTCAGTTCCTCGACGACCTGCGCGATGGGATCGGCCTCCGGGCCGCGCTCGATCACCACGCCGTGCCAGCCGCGGCGACGAGCGCTCTCAATATTCTCCGGCAGGTCATCGAAGAAAAGGGTGTGCCCCCGGGCGATGCCGGTCGTAACTTCGACGTGCCGGTATGCGCCCTCACCGGGCTTGGCGTGCCCGATGAGCTGGCTGGCAAAGACGTGGTCGAGCCGGTGCAGTGGCAGGTACGAGCGGTGCGACGGGTCGGTCAGCAGACGCCAGTGGTGGGCGTTGGTGTTGCTCAGGCAGGCGGCCATCACGTCCCGCCTCAGCAACTCTTCGATCAGCCACTCGGCCCGGTCGAACGGCTCGATGAGCCAGGCATCGATCAGGTCCGACGCCTGGTGCACGGTCACCCCGAGGTCGCGGGCAAAGACACGCAGGTAGTCCTGGACCGAGGTCCTGCCGGTCTCGAACCCCGCAAAGAGACGCTCGGACTCTCGGCCGTCCCCGCGGCGCTCGGCCGAGGAAATGTCGCCCTGCGGCGGGGTCAGGTGCGCTAACCCGGCCAGCTGGTAGGCATGGGGCCAGTCCTCGGCGATGCGGAGCAGCACGCGGCCCAGGTCAAGCACAACAAGCTGGATATTGGCACCGGGCGCCACGCTAGCTCTGCCGGCCTTCGATGGCGCAGAGCAAGACCGCCGCGGCGAGACCCAGCCTGGGGTCGAGCTTGTGCCCGCGGTCCATCGAAAAGTCGATGGCGATACGGTGGACAAACGGGTTCATGTTCTGCTTGAACTCGGCCACGGGGCTGCCGCCGATCTCGGCGTGGTACTTCTGCGGCAGGAAGAACGAAACCATCTCGATAAACCGGCGGACCAGCGCGGCGAGCTGGGAGTCCTCGACAATCTTGCCGACCTCCGCGCCCTGCGGGTCCAGGATCAGCCACTCATCGCGGATCATCGACTTAAGCCCCTTGCGTCGCAGCGCACCGAGGGTCTCGCCCGTCGTGGTGTCGCGCACGTCGTAAGTGCCGGCGATATCGAAGACGCTCTTGGTGCTGATCGCGAGCATCTCTGAGGTCATTTCTTCGTCGGCGTACAGCCGGATGTCTTCCTTGATCTTGAAGCCCTTCATCTTGGCGAAGAGCGCCAGCGAGCCGTCGGGCGCGTAGATGTGGAACTTGGCCCCGATCAGCGTAAGCACCTTCCGTCGGAGGTTGTAATGGCTGTGGGCGTAGCGTTCAGCAATATCGGGCATTCGGCATTCCGTTGGATGATAAGGGGTTGAAGCGGGCCTACTGCCTGGTCTGTCCGCTGCCGTAGGCCACCCACTTGGTCGTGGTCAGGTCGTCGGCACCCATCGGGCCCCGGGCGTGGAGCTTGTCGGTGGAGATGCCGATTTCCGCACCCAGGCCGTACTGCCCGCCGTCGGAGAAGCGGGTCGAGCAGTTGACGAAGACGTTGGCCGAGTCGATGACGGTGACAAAGCGGTCGGCGGCGGCGAGATCGCGGGTCACGATCGCGTCGGTGTGCTTGCTGCCGTAGAAATTGATGTGCTGGGCGGCCTGATCGAGCGAGTCAACCACACGGACCGCAACGATCTTATCCAGGTATTCGGCCGCCCAGTCTTCGTCCGTGGCGGTCTTGGCCTGGGGGAACTCGGCCTGGACGCGCGAATCGCCACGAAGCTCGACCCCCTCTTCAGCAAGGGCCTGGCAGACCTTTTTCAGCAGGCCAGACGAGGCCGCGTCGGCGTGGAACAGCAGCGTCTCCGCCGCATTACATACACCGGTGCGTTGGGTCTTCGCGTTCACGCAGATATCGATGGCCATCTGCTCGTCGCAGTCGGCGTCGAGGTAGACGTGGCAGTTGCCGGTGTAGTGCTTGATGACGGGGATGTGTGCCTGCTCAACGACAGCACGGATGAGGGACTCGCCGCCGCGGGGGATGCACAGGTCGATCTGCCCTTGCATCTTCAGCAGTTCGCCCACGGCCGCGCGGTCGGTCGTTCCGACCAATTGCACGGCGTTTGGGTCCAGACCGGCTTGAGCCAGGCCCGCCGCGACGCAGTCGGCGATCGCGCGGTTGGAGCGTAAGGCCTCCTTGCCACCACGAAGGATCGTTGCGTTGCCGGACTTGAGGCACAGCGCCGCGGCGTCGGAGGTCACGTTCGGCCGAGACTCAAAGATAATCAGCACCACACCGATCGGCACGCGCAGCTTCTGCAGCCGGATCCCGTTGTCCAGGACCCGGCCCTCGACGACCCGGCCCACCGGGTCGGGCTGCTCGGCGATCTGACGGATCGAGCCGGCCATGCCGGCGATGCGTTGGTCGGTGAGTTCCAGGCGGTCGAGCATGGCCGAAGAAAGCCCCGCCTCTTTGCCCGCGGCCAAATCCTGTGCGTTGGCCTGCTGCAGCGTTACGACACCCGCCTCCAACGCGTCGGCGATCGCAAGCAGGGCCCGGTCACGCTGGGCCCCCGAGGCGTTGGCGAGCGAGCGGGCGGCGGCGAGCCCCTGCTCGGCAAGCTGAGCGCAGTGCTGGTGCGTATCCATGGCGGGTTCAGTGAGGGGCGACACGTTGGGCCTCCAATTCAACCACACATCGTACACCGGTGAATCCGGTTTTTCAGATGATCGATCCAACGTTGCTTATCGTTGCGTCGCCGTCAGTTAAGCGGCGGGACGCCGTCGTTGTCGCCGCGTGGCTGGACCCGGATGGTCACGCTCATCGGCTCAGAGACCAGCCGGACCCCGGCCGGGGCGATCAGGTCGATCGTTTTGACAATAATGCCGTTGTTATCGATCGCGGACTCGACCTCGTCATTGGTTAGGCGGACGGTCGCCCAGACCAGCTCGTTGCCGGCGGACTGTCGCACCGCCTCGATCTGATCGCGCGGGCCCTCCAGTTCCAGGTTGTTCGCGAAGCGTGAACCTTCGTCGAGTTCCAGGACGAACCGCTGGTTCAGTGATGGCGGGTAGCTGAGCATCACCGCCCGCTCGTTCAGCGTCAGCCGGGCGTTGTTGTCGGCCTGGCGGATAACGACACTCACCCGTGTTTCGCTAGGCGGCGCATTGCCCGCGGCGTCGGGCGGAGTAATGGGCACATTGGTCAGCGAAACGTCTTGGCCCGGCACCAGCCGAGCGAGGTGCTCATCCGTTAACCGCGCTGTCGCGACCTGGTCTCGCAGCTTCTCCGCCACGCTGTGGCTAACGCGGAACGACACCTGTGCGGGCCGGACCTCCGGCGTGTTCGCGAGTGAAACCTGTCGGGTATCGAGTACTACCGGGATGGTCACGTTCTCGATCGCTTCGCCCTGGACGATCACGGTGCGGGGCTCGATCTCGGTCAGGTTCACCCCGAGTTCCTGGAGCAGTTGATCTTCGATCACCTGCCGCAGGTCCACCTCGACCTCGGGGGCCGGGTCGTTGGGGTCAAACGACAGTTGGTAGACCAGGCTCCGATCACGGATGCGCTCCTGGAGCTGCTGGAACTGGCCGTTGGACCCGCTGAAACTGATCAGCACCCGCTCGCCGCTGGGCTCGATCCGCATCTCGCGGTCGGTTGGCGGCTGGAACTCAATCGACACGGCATAGTTCGTGTACTGCTTGACGTTGGCGTCTTCGGCGTACAGCCAGACCAGGACGCTCACGAGGAGCACCAGGAGGAGTGTGCCGATGGAATCGAATGCTTTTTTCATCGGTCTGTCTCGAACCGCTGGGTGGCTTGCCCTACCCGGCTTTGTTCTTCTCCTCTGTTGTGTCCTTTTGCTTTCGGTCGATGCCGGCGCCACCCACCGGCGGGTCGATCAGCACCGTCGCGGCGTCATCGTCATCCGCGACGGGGTCGGCCCGGTCTTGGAGCTGCACTTTGGTCATGCCCTGGTTTAGTTGCTTGCGCAGATCGCTGACGCTCAGACCCCGCGAGAGCCGGCCCCGTTCGGCGACGCTGATGGTGCCGGTCTCTTCACTCACGACGATGACCAGGGCGTCGGCCTCCTGGCTCAGTCCAATGGCCGAGCGGTGGCGCGAGCCGAGCTCTTGGGAGATCTCATCGCCCTCGGCCAGGGGGAACTGCACACCCGCGGCCACAACACGGTCGCCGCGGATCACCACGCCCATGTCGTGCAGCGCCGAGCCGGGCCAGAAGATCGTATTCAGCAGTTCCTGGCTCACCTCAGAGTCGAGGCGTGTGCCGGCCTCGACGATCCCTTTGAGCCCGACCTGCCGCTCCACCGCGACCAGCCCGCCGATCTTGTTGCGGGCCAGGTACTCGACCGACGAAACAATCTCTTCGACGACCTTGGCCTTGCGCAAGCCAGACTGGCGGAAGAACCCGGCCTCACCGATGCGGACCAGGGCCCGACGGAGCTCGGGCTGGAAGACGATCACCAGCACCAGGGAGATAAAGCCCAGGAAATTGGAGTAGAGGAAGTTCAAACGCTCCAGCGCGTTCTCGCCGCGTCCAAACACCCGGAGGATGACCGTGCCGACGATGATGAGTAATGCGACGCCCCAGACCACCCGCGCGCCGCGGGTCCCCTTGAGGAAGCGCACGATGAGGTAGACGACCACGGCGATGACCGCGAGCTCGAACAAGACCTCGTACGGCTCCGTCGCAAGGTAGCCGCTGATCCGTTGCCAGATTGAATCGAAACCAAAACGCACTTTGGCCCCTCAATACGGGCTTCCATTCTACGTGCGGGGCCGAAAAACCCCCTTCCCCGCATGCTATTGTATCGGCCAGCGCCGCCGGTTTTGCGACGGAATTGGGTGCGAGCACGGCGAAAGACAACCACTCCGATAAACGTGGGTCGGACCGACGGGGGTGGCGGGTGCGCGACCGGATAACCTCTCGTCCATCTTATACCGATCCCACTTTGATTTTTCGTTTCCCAGATCTCCCACTCTGCAAACAGATTTGATCACCTCGGCGTCTAGGCAGGTTCAACTCGCCGCTGCGGTGGTAGCCCGCGCCGTCCCAGATCAACACAACATGCACCC
>JBCDHS010000071.1:0-12131 GCA_038749735.1 Planctomycetota bacterium | reverse complement strand
CGCGACGACGGTCGAGGACCTAGTCAAAGCAACCGCCAACGCGCTAAGAACCGTCACTGCACAGGACTGCTTGGGCTCCTTCAAGGCGTGCGGATACTGCCACTAAATACGCCTGATGCTCTAATTGGAATGTATTCCTGCCCATTTGGATCAACACCTCTTCTCAACACATGGTAGGCGGCGTAGCGGTTTAGGCCGTCGGGGTAGCCGAGCGGGTCGGGCTGGAGGTAGCGTTGGAGGCGGGGGTCGTAGACGCGGTAGCGGTTGTCGATTAAGCCCGTGGTTTCGTCGAGGCGTAGGCCTTGGAAGGCGATGGTGCTGAGCGCTGCGCCGCTGAAGGGGAGTTTGGCGGAGTAGTTGGACGGCGTGTGGAGGGTGGTGCTGCCGACGCCGGCGCCGAAGTTCGTGGTGATGAGGGCGAGGTCGTCGTTGTCGACGTTGCCGTCGGCGTTGGTGTCGCCGGCCTGGCGGTTGCCGGGGCTGGTCGTGCCCCAGTTGGACAGGACCAGGTTCTGATCGGTCGTGTTGATGACGCCGTCGCCGTTGAGGTCGGCCATCAGCTCGTTGGACAAGTCGTTGCCGGAGTTGCGGTAGACCTGTCTTTCACCGTACAGCGTGTACTCGTAACGCTCGGCGAGCAGCCCGGTTGGACCCGCCAAGCCCAGCACGTTGTATTGCTGGTCCTGCAGGGCGAAGAGGCGCGTCTCGGCGAGGTCCTGCACCCCGGGCGTGGTGGCGTCTTCGTCGAAGCCGGGGTTGAGGTTGTGGGTAATTTCCGCGAGTGAATCTATATAGTGGCCGGCTAAATTATCCCAGACGTGTTGGGTGACGACCTGGTCGGAGCCGTTGCGGGTTTCGATGGCGGACCAGCCGAGGTAGTAGTGGTGGGCGACGTTATCGAGGACGCCGCCGAGGTAGGTGGATTCGGTGGTGCGGCGGTTGAGCGGGCCGTAGGTGTAGTCGGCGAGGGGCGAGCCGATCTGGATCTGGCTGGTGGTGTCGTCGCGGTAGGCGTTGGCGACGGTGATGAGGCGGTTCTGGGCGTCGTAGGTGTAGGCCTTCTCGCCGTCGAAGGTGAGGTTGCCGGCGGGGTCGTGTTCGTGGGTGATGGCTTGGTAGGTGGACCAGGCGTTGATGTCGTCGTCGTATTCGGTGGTCCAGGTGCCGTCGTCGTCGGGGTCGGTTTCGAGCTTGACGTGCTCGATGAAGGCGCTGCCGAGGCTGGCGCGGAGGCCGATGGTGCCGCCGGTCATGTTGAATTGGGTGGAGGCGTAGGCGACGCCGGTGGCGGACCAGGCGGCTTCGGAGGGCGGTCCGGTGTTGTCGAGGATCTGTTTGACGGTGATGGTGGAGGTGGATGGGTCGTAGTCGATGCGGGCCCACAATGTGGTCGTCGTAGGCGGTGGCGGTGGGGACGTTTGCGTCGTTCTCGGTTCCGGTGAGCAGTTCGGTATCGCCGTCGAAGTATTCCCGGCCGGGCCCGGCGTCTGCGGTGGTGGCGTGGTGTAGTCGGACGGCGCTGTAGGTGTCGTGGTCACGGGCGTTGAAGAGGAAGTAGAAGTCGTCGTGGTTGCGGGCGTTGGTTGTCCGGCTGAACATGACGGTGGCGCGCCAGGGCTGGTCGGCGGGGTGGGTTGCCCCGCGGAGGAAGGTGGGGTAGTGGCGGCGGATGTCGGTGTTGGTGACCTTGATGCCGTTGGTCGAGGAGTAGGTGGAGGAGTGTCGGTCCCATCGTCCGGCGAGGTCGCTGGGCTCGTCGTGGGGCCAGACACTCATGGAGTGGAACTTGACCTTGTCGGTGTCGGTGTAGATGCCGATGCGTCCGGCGGGGAACCCGTTGGTGAATTCGTGGGCGAGCCCGGAGATGAAGACCTTGGCCTGGGTGCAGCCGACGTGGGCTTCGGAATAGCCGCCGGGGGTGACGGTGGTGTTTTGGGTGGCGTGGACGGTGAGGGTGCCGTTGGCGACTTCGCAGATCTCGTAGAGGCTGGTGCCGCCGGGGACGTACTTGACGACGGCGAGCCAGTAGTTGTGGGGGTCCTGGTAGCCGAAGACGAGCCCGGCGCGGGCAGTACTGGTTAGGCCTGAATCGAAGCTGAAGGGCGTGCGGTTGGAGAACATCCCGACCTCGGGCCCCCAGAGGAACAGGGCATGGGTGGTTGATTCGGTCTGGCCGTCGATGCTGTCGGCGCTAGCGGCGGTGACGTTGAGCTGGCCGTTGGTGATGACGAAGGTGTCGGAGCCGACGGCCTCCCACTGGTTTGCCGTCGCGGAGGAGTCGAACCCGTCAAACACCTCGCTGGACTTTGCTATTTCATAGACCTCGCGAGACTCGAGTTCGTTCGAGTCGCTGGTCTCGATGTTCTGGGTGTAGGGTGAGCGGGTGTCGCGGTCGATCTCCAGAGGGTTGCCCAGGGCGTCGAGGTCCCAGTCCTGGGTGCGGCGGGTCCAGACCGACTCCATGGTGCCGGCGTTGTCCTCGATGACGCCGCGTTCGGTGGCGTCGATGCGGTCGAGTTCGTCGTGGTTGAAGGTTTTGCTGTGGCCGGTGTAGACGGCTCGTTGGTCGTGGAGTCGGTTGGAGGCTCGGTCGTAGTGGTGGGTGAGTTGGATGCGGGTTTGGTCGGCGTCGCCGTTGGTGTCGTAGGTTTCCCATTGGTAGCGCAGGGCTCGGCCGAAGCGGTCGAAGGAGGCGTCGTAGGGGTCGGTGGCGGAGCTTCCCTCTCCGGTTTCGTCTACAAAATCCAGGCGGACGTCGGGGACGGTGTAGTCTTTGCGGACCATGGCGCCCGAGCCGAGGTAGGTGTATCGGGTGATCTGGTAGTTGCCCAGGACGCTGCCGGGGGTGGTGTCGTCCAGGCCCTCGACGCGGCCGATGTGGTCGTTGATGTCGCCGGAGGTGCCGTAGGTGAGGTCGACCTCTCGGCCGTTGGGGTAGGTGACGCCGGTGGGCCGGTAGGCGTGGGTGAAGACGTTGTTGGAAGTGGTGTTGTCGAAGTGGCGGGTGAGGGTTTTGGGGTCGCCGGCGCCGCCGTTGGCGGTTGGGTCGTGGTCCTGGGCTTCGGTGATCTGGTTGTAGTAGCCGTCGTAGGTGTAGGTGACCTGGCTGGTCTGGTTGGCGGCTCCGCCGGTGGCGTCGTCGTAGGCGGTGGCGGTGAGGATCTCGCCGCGGTCGCCGTAGGTGTAGGCCAGGCGGAGGTCGCCGACGGCGGTCCAGGTGCCGTTGGCGGTGACGCGTCGGTGCTCGAGCCAGCCCTGGTCGGTGTAGTGGAAGGTCCACTGGACGCCGCGCTGGTCGGTGGTGCGGTAGAGGGCGCCGTCGGCGTAGTACTCGGTGAGGGTGAAGTCGCCGCCCCCCCCGGCATTGACCGAGGCGATGGCATTGGCCCGGCTGGTGCCGTCCTCGACCGCGTCGGGCATCAGGACGGCGACGGGGCGGGCGTTGACCGGGATCGGGCCGCGCTGGGCGGTGTTGATTTCGCCGGAGTGGATGTAGTGGGTGGTCTGGTTGTCGGTGTAGACGCCGTCGGCATCGGGGTCGATGGCGACGAGCTGGGTGCGCACGCCGCCGCCGGTGGCCGAGTTGTCGTAGACGGTCTGGGTGACGCGGTTGACGTCGGCGTCCCGGCTGCCGGGAGTGGCGGGGGTGGTGAGGTTGTTGCTCCAGTTCTCGACGACGTACTCGGGCCGGCCCATGTCGTCGAAGAAGGTGCGGGTCTGGGTGGCGGTGTTGTCGGTGGCGAGGTAGGCCCGGCCGGCGTCGTCGTACTCGATCTTGTTGACCAGGTAGCTGTCGGAGGTGTCGGGCTCGGGGGCCGTGGCCGGGCGCGAGAACGCGGCGAAGCCGTTGGTGCCGTAGGTGGCGGTGTGGGTGGGCCGGCCGTGGTCGTCGTACCAGGTGGCGGAGTAGCCGACGCGTGACGCGCTGGAGGCGGCGGCCGACAGCAGCCCGGTCGTGGTCCCGGGGGTGTCGTGGTTGCGGCTGTAGCTGGTGGTGTAGAGGACCAGGCCGGACTTGTCGTAGGTCGGGACCGACTCGGTCAGGATGATGTCGTCGGTGAACGCGTCGGTGCCGTAGACATCGGTGTTGGTACCCTCGTCGGAGCCGAAGACCGTCCGCTCGTTGCGGCCGTAGACGTCGTAGGCCATCTTGGTAAAGCCCCGGCCGTCGGTCGAGGTCTTCACGCGTCGGCCCGCGTCGTCGTACTGGTGGTGGGTGCGGATGTGGTCGCCCGTCACCGCGCCGCTGCCATCGACCTCGCGGGTGTAGGTGTATTGCAGCTGGCCGTTGTTGGTGCTCGTCTCGCCCGCGGCCGGGGTGGTCGTCGTGATGTAGCTGAACTCGGTCTCGGCGAGGAGGTAGGTGGTCGAGCCGTTCGGGTAGGTCCGCTGGAAGGTGGTCTGGCCCAGCGCATTGGATGTGCTCTTGCTCCACGGCCCGTGCTGGGGCTGTGCGCCGCGGTGGGTGCTGGTCAAGGCGTTTGCCGCCACGTCGAAGGACTCATAAGTCTCGACGTAGACATAATCACTCATCGCCGCGTTCTCGGTCGGGGCCGAGGTCAGGCCGGGCTTGACCGAGTACGAACGCGTCACCCACGGCCGATCATCGCCCGTCGGGTTGTTCGCGTCGTCCCCGCCCTCGAACAGCTTATAAAACTGACGCGAGACCACCTCCAGGCTGCCCACAGCCACACCCGCCTTGACCTTGCTGACCCGGCCCGTGCCCGGCTCGTACTGCGTCTCGGTGATGTTGCCCGCCGCGTCCGTCCGGCGAAAACCCCGGCCCAGCGCGTCGTACTCGGTCTTGCCCGTCACCAGGTAGTTGGTCCCAAGGACCCCGGGGGACGACAGGCTGATGCTCAGGCCCGACAGGTCGAAGTAGCTGCGGGATTCGGTTACCCGATCCGCCCAGTCGTACACGCTCGTCCGCCGGCTGTGCTCGGTCAGGGCCTCGGCCCCGGTCGGCGCGGCCCCGGCCCAGGTGCAGCTCGCCGTGAAGCTCATCGCCACCCGCCCGTGGCTGTCCGCCCAGCTCACGCTCACCGGCACATCATCGTTATCCCCGTAGCGACGCGTCTCCCAGTAGAACGCCCCCGTGTCGGTCCCCACGGTAAACGCGCTGCCATCGGACTTCACCCGCCGGTAGGTCGTAAACGTCTTGCGCCCCTCGGGGTCGGTCGTCGAGACTACCCGCCCCGCCACGTCGTACGTCATCGAACTCACATGGTCATCGTCGTCCGCCCGCTCGATGTCACCGTCCGTGTCACCGTCAACCCCACGGTCGGTCACCCGCCCCAAGCCATCGAATTTGCTCACTGACGTGATCTTGCCGACCGTACCGAAGGCGGCAACCGTCTGGTAGACCCGGCCCAGATCGTCATAGTAGAAATACGTCTCGACCCCCTGGCGGCTGGTCATTGTGTAGTAACCCGTCGAACCGCAGCAGCCACCGTTCGTCCGGCTGGTGCTGTAAGCGGCCGTGCCCCCGTACCGTCCTTCGCATCCTCGGCCTCGGCCCCGAAGAAATAATCGGTCCGCAGCGGGCGGCCAAACACATCCGTGTCGCCCGTCTCCATGTAGCTGACCGTGAAGTAGTTCCCGCTGTTGATGCCCTGGACCACCCGCTCAACCAGCGAGGATGCAAGGTTGCCAGCTGCATCGGTCTTCGTCGTGGTCCGCGTGCCGTACACCATCGTCGGGCTCGCCGCCAGCGGGTCATCCGCGTAGCCCTGCTCCATCACCACCACATCATTACCCGAGTAGTCGTAGAGCGCGACCTGCCCGTCCGAGCTCAGCCGGCGCGCGGTCTTGTACTCGTCGGTATGCCCGCCGTCGTAGGTCCAGGTGCGCGAAACGATGTGGCCGGCCGATGCATAGAGATTCACGCCGTCGTCGGTGCCGGCCAGCATGTGCTTGATAAAGTTCAGCGTCCCGTTGCCCAGTTCCGGGTTGATCGTCACGCAGGCGATCGTCCAAACCTCGTGGGTGTCGGTCACCGCCGAGGTGCCCCGGTAAACTTCATAACCCACCCGCTCGACAAAACCCTCAACCGTCGTCGTCGTGACCCGGACAAACACCTCCTCCGTCCCGCCGGGGATCGTCCCGGAGACCTCGGTGTAAGCCATCACCACGTCATCAAACTCCATGCCCGCCACGTCATCACCCTGATAGGCGTTGTTGCCAAACTGCATGATGGTCTTACTCAGCACGCCGTCGCTGTCATAAATGTAGTGCTCTCAATAGCCCGTCTCAGACGTATAGGACTTCAGGTTGCCGTAGCCCGCCTCGCCGGGCTGGGCGTAGTACGTCCAGGCCTCGGTGAGCTTGGCCGTCGTCGGGTCCACCGTCCGCTGGGTCATCACCCAGCCGAAGGGATACTGGGTATACACCTCCTCGACGTGCGCCAGGGTCGTGGCACCGTCGCCACTGAGGAACTTGCGCACCTCCGTGCGCGTGTCGCCCACCACATCCTCCTCGAACGATTCACGCCCCAGCGCGCTGGCCAGCGTCGGGGTCGTCTTGTCCAGGCCCTCCGCCAGCGTCCAAAAGTCGTCCGTGTCGTCCCAGAAATACTCGCTGACCCGCATCACCAGCCCGCCGTCGTCCTTCTCCGTGATCCGCACGTTGTGTCCCGCCGTCACGCCGGACGGCTTGCTGATCACGACCGTCTTGTACGGGACCTCACCGGTCTCCGGCACCCACAGCCCCGCGGTCTGGGTCGTCTCGACCTGATCCTCCCGGTAAAAACGCAGCTCGTAGCTGTCCACCGCGATCCCGCTGTCCTCGGCGTTGGTCAGGATGTCCACCAAGCGGTTGGTCGTCCAGACCTGACGAAGCACGCCGCCGGAACGGATGATGTGGGTCCCGGCCGTGTTGATCGACGGGTCGGTAACCACCTCCAGCAGTGACGGGCCGTACAGATCAGCCGTTGGCTCCTCGACGTGGATCGTCAGCCGACCGGCCGTCATCTCGCTGTCCAGCATCCCCATGCCGAAAGTGAGCGATACGCTCTCATTGCTATAGCCCACCCCCTCACCGTCCGGGCACTGCCCCGTCCCGCACCCGGTGTCGCAACCGCCGTCGGGGGAGGCGTCAAACTGGGGGTGCTTGGCAACATGGAAATCGAAGAGTTCCCATGCATATTCCCAGTACGCAATACTATTGGGAAGCCAATCGATGCTAGTGGTACCTGCCCATTCGGGATCGCCGTCACCCAAAGGTGGTGTATGGTGGGTTCCAGCACCAGAATACGTGGTATATTTGCGCCATTTTTGTGCTGATCCACTATAGGTAAAGCTGGTAGCCAGGTCGCCTTCAGTTGGAAGATTCGAAAGTGGCTCAACTACTCCAGTGTATTGAGGAGGGAAAGCTTCCTGATGATTTATCAGTTCTGCGATCTTCAAATATATGGTGTACTCAGAACCTGCAGACCCGGTGATTTCTATACGTCCGCGAGTTGCAGAATAGTTGGCTTCGAAGCTTGCAACGTCTAATAACAATATGGAATGTGAGCGTAAGCGGCTGTAGTTTCCATTGGTATCTGATGCCGGTATTGTGGTAGTCCACGGATTGTTATTCCAACCATTAACAGTGTCCGTTAAAGCTTTATCGAAGACGTCTGTTGCGTTCGGATCAATACCCTGTGTTGAAGTACCGTCACCACGCCGATACTGGATGCCAGTCGCACCCGCAACGCCCACAAGAGAACCACCCTGATCTGTGCCGTTCGTCGCGGTCAACTGCTTGATGTACTGCGTGATCACCTCCGCGGCCTGCTTGTAGTTGTCTTCCGTCAGGCCCGCGTTGCTGCTGTTGCCCGTCCAGGTGGGATCGCCCGAGACCCAGGTGAGCGGGAAATCGGCCTCGACGTATTTGGAGAATGTCGTGCCGGTCTCTCCCTCGATCTTGTAGAACTTGTCGTATAGGGGTTTGGTGTCGATCAGTTCGCTGTAGAAAGCGTTAATCACCGCTTCCACTACCTTGATCGCCTCGGTCGCGTTATGCATCCGCGCTTTGTAAGTCCCGTCCTCCGGCTTCTTCGGGGCCGGACCACGCCCGCCGCAACCCTCGCAGTAAGGCCACACAACGTGCGGCGCACTCGCCTGTTCTTCGTTGTCGAGTACGCCGTCTGAATCGTCGTCACCGGTGAAGTACATGTACCGCGCGTTGTACTCACGCATCGCTTCTTCGATATTGATGTAGCGGTTGGTTTCCGAGGTGCCCCCCGAGGTCGCAGTGTTGGCCGTTACCGGAGCAGGCATCAGCCAAGAAACCATCAGAATTGCCAATCCCACCACGACACTCACACCCACGGTTTGCTTCATCTGCATCATCACTGCCTTGCTGTTTGAAATTGGGAAACCGAACCGGAATCAATACCGAGCCCGCATGCATTTACTCCGCGGGTCCGTCGAGCAATAAGCCTTCCGCCGTGGGATCCGGCAGCACGGCCTGTGACGCCGCCACGACCCCCGGGAGGTGGGCCTGCACCCGCAGGCGGATTTGTTGGAGTTCCTGCTTCTCGTGAAACATCAACGCGTCTTCGAGCCCGGTGTTGTTTCGAGCGCTGGTAGCACGGAGGGTCCGGAACCGCTGCGCAGTCAGCGAAGGCAGGTAACGCAGTTCGCCCCGCACCGCAACGCCGTGCTGCCGGGCCTGGTTCCACCGCACGCCCGCCGAGGGCTGGGTTTGCATCGCAAAGGCCCCGCCCTCGGCCTGTAGATCCAGCAGTTGGACACGGGTGGTCGAGAGCCCACGGCGTTTCCTGGAGAGCGAGGCCATTTCCTGTGGCGTCGCCAGCCCCGTGCGGACACGCCGCTCCAGGCCTCTGACTTCGCGCTCGGCACCACGCACCGCGGATTCGGCGGTCGCGAGTCGCCCGGCATTCAGGACGCACCAATCGGTTAACCGCTCCAGCACCGCCTCGGCCTGCTCTTGAGTAAGCCCCAAGGCGGCGAGGTCGAAATTGCCCAATGCGGCGTTGCGACGCACAGTGGTCGCCCGCGCATAGACGTTGTGGTCCAACTCCGGCGTTGCGGGTTCCGGGGGTGTAACCTGTTTGGATGACGGCGTAGCAGCATGGTTAGGCTCGGGCTCTGACATCGCGGTCTCGACCACACTCCAGCCGAAGAAGCCAAGGATGGCCAAGCCGGTACCGCCCTGAATCAAGTACTTGTGTCTGGTTTGCATCTGATCCGTTCTTTCGATATGAGATCTCATGGACAGCTTGCGGCCGGCCTCGCTGGCCGCCGTTACCGGTATCTCCCCGAGATGTCGTATTCGGACCCGGACTCCTGGTGCCCGAAATCAACTGGGGCGGTGAGTCACTCCCGAAACCCGCAGCGCACGCACGCTGAAACTCGACCTCTCGCTTATACCAAGGAATGGCAAATCCACAAAGCACAGTCTACATCTCTAACGAAAAAATCTTCATCCGCTCAGGTCATTTGATCCCTGGCAACGGCGGTAAACATGGTTTCGTGATGTGTGGCTATCGATTGGTATGTCAATGAATGCCTACCGTGGGTTGAGCTTGGATGAAGGGGCAAAGATAAAGTGCCCGAAAAGCACCTCTCTGTTTATGTTTCAGTTGATGAGTGAAGAACCCGGCCAGCCGCAGCGGCACCAGCCCCCGGAAGCAGTCTTTCCGGGGGCAAGCGACGCACCCTTGGTGTCCGAGCACGGCGGGGTAAAGTTAGCCAACGTCGCGGGAAAAGATGTGCTCAGCGAGATGCGTTGAGTCGTCGGCGTCCGTAGTCGGTCAACCAATGGGAAGACCTGCCACGCAAGGTCGGGCCGGAAGCGGCCAAGGCCAGGCGTCGAAGATCGCACAGGCGTGCCCGCACGACGTGGGGATTCAGCCCGCTCTCCTCGGCCAACGCCTGCGACGAAATCCCGTCGCTCATCGGTGTGCGTTCTCGCTCCAAGACGACAAGGGCTTGGAGCACCCGCAACGCGGTAGGCCGGAGCTTGACGGCTTCAACCCACAGGCAAGGCGGATCATCTGCCCGCCGCCTCATCGCTGACGCGAGCGAGCTTTGGCAGCGGCAGTCGTGCGTTGCTTGCTTGTTCCGTTTTGCGTTGCATCTGCTCGGCCTTCCTGAATGAGTGATTCAATCCGGCTGTGGGCCTGATCGGCCAGCCTGGACAGCCGCAGCAAGTCGCCTCGGCCGAAGCTGCTGGACTCGTGCCAGTTGCCCTCGGTGTCGGTGTAGGACCGGCTGAACGTGCAGACGTAAAAAGGTTGTTCCTGGGCGTCCCGATTCTGCCAGATGGCGGCGGACAGGTTTCCCATTCTGATTTTATCGACGGGTGGTTGAGCCATGAGAGGCCTCCTTGGTTGTTAAAGACCCGCCAAGAGATGCCTCAAGATGTGATTTCAGGCAAGGTGATGTCTCCGACTTCAACCCGCCCCCCGGTACGCAAGGTCGCTGTAAATGCTGACAAAGATGTTATTTAGATCAATATAGATGCAAAAAATATTGATTTCGCATCATATCTGTTGTATTATGGTCCGATGATGACACGAATGCTTTCTTCCGACCCCCAGACGCTGATCCAGCAGCTGCAAAGCCGCCGCAAGACGCTGGGCATGACCTACGCCACGCTCGCCCGGCGAAGCGGCGTGTCGGTTGCCACGGTGGAACGCGCCCTGTCAAACCGTCCTTATAAGGTCGGGCTTGAGGACGTTCTGGCGATCGCATCGGCTCTGGGCATGAACCTTCAGCTGCAAGAAGACACCGATCCGGTGGAGATGGTCCGCCGACAGGCCGAGAACAAAGCCCGCAAGCTGGTGGACATGGTGCAAGGCACCTGCCTGCTCGAAGCCCAGGGCATCGATAACGACCAACGCCAGCAAATGATTCGGGAGGCGACGCTCCAGCTACTCAATAGCCCGCGTCGCCGGCTGTGGGAAGTCCTATGAGCGAGTGGACGCCGATCGAAGGCGAAACACCGATCGACGACATGTCGGGGTTGAAGGTCAAGGGTGTCACGACACGCAGCGGCCTCAACACGCTCGAAGCCCGCAACATCCTGCAAGCCACCATCCAGTACCTGGCCAGCCGACCGACAGCAAAGCAGGCCCCCTTTGATCTGGCCTGGGTCAAGCGTCTACATCAAGAAATGTTCGGCGACGTATGGACCTGGGCCGGTCAAATCCGCAAGGTCGAACTGAACCTGGGGTCGCCGGCCTATCAGATTGAGACGCTGCTCCAGCAGCTGCTGGACGACCTGGCGTACTGGCCCGAGGCAGGCATGGACATCATCGAGCAGGCCACACGGCTGCACCACCGCGCGGTATCGATCCACCCGTTTCTCAACGGCAACGGCCGGTGGGCGCGGATGCTCGCCAACATCTGGCTGGCACGCAACGGATCGCCCCTGGTTCACTGGCCGACCGACCTTGATCACGCCAGCGAGTACCGGCAGGCATATCTGCATGCAATCCGCAAGGCCGACGATCACGACTATGGTGACCTGCTGGAATTGCATCGCCGGTTCAGCACACCTGAGTCTTCATAAACAAACAGGCGTGTCGCTTGGATGGGCGACACGCCTGTGATCTTGGCCGGAAGAAACTTATTTCGTGGCCTTTGGCTTATTTGCCTCGGCAGGCTTGGAAGCGGTGGGTTTGGTTGTGGTTTTCGTTGTGGGGTGGCTACCGTTGCTCATGGGATTGGTTCCTGCGCTGGAGTTCATGAGGGCTATTGCCCTGGAGTAGTATCGGTAGAGGTTGCTGCGAGAAGTGGCCCAGAAGATTGCGATCAAGGCCAAGACACATAATTCGATCGCACCGTCAAAGTGCTGATAGCCATTTGCCCATCGGTGGGCCGCGTACACAATCACCAGCGAGACGATCGTGTTGGCATAGAACTGGTAATAGCGATAGTGATGCTCGACGATAAGATCGAAGGCTTGCAGGTTGGCCTGGAGCTTGGAGTCGTCCCACTTTGGCCGGACAAGCCCGGTGTGGTGGTGGGTCCAATCGATGGTAACTATTCACCCGTCCATCAATAGATGCGCGAAGGCTCGCAACGTCTGTTGCCGAGCTTGGCTTCGATCGACTCAACGAGGAAGCGGTCGAGCTGCTTGCCGCGTTGCCGGCAGGTGGCGGGCGTCGTCCAGATGCG
>JBCDHS010000070.1:0-12190 GCA_038749735.1 Planctomycetota bacterium | reverse complement strand
TCGAGTTCATCGATCGAATGATGAGCGATGACCTCCATGGCTGACCTCCTTGTCAAAGGCCATCATCTGCAAAAACGCCGACGAGCGCAACCCGATCACGCGCCTAACTTGCGCGAAAAATCAAAGTGGGATCGGTATGAGGCCAAATCTCGATCAGATCGACAAGTTCCTGAGTTGTGGACGGACAGAGATTGGGGCGTGCGCCGGATTTTGTGCCGCCTGATATGGAAAATGCTGTTTTTCTGCTGTTTTGCAGGGGGTGTTCGGACCCCAGCCTGGTCATGCAACTGGCCCCGCAATCCACTTGGGTTGTGGGGCCAGTTGATGCGCGAAACATCATCAAACTGCTCGTACACACGCTGGTCCATGGCTGTTTCAAAGATCACCTACGGGCGGAGCTAGATCAATCCGCTTTGGGGTGATTGGCACCCTCCGTTTGGCGGGTGGTTAGGATACTGCTTGAATCAGGAGCAAACGATGCTGAATGTAGCTATATCGTGTTTGGGGTTGATCGGGATGCTGTGCCTCATAGGGTGTCAGAGCACACAAGCCGACGAACACCCGGTGCCCGAATCTGATCTTTGGCTGACGTATCCCGGCGGTGAGGGGCCGGGCGAGGGCAAGCACGTGGTGCTGATCACCGCGGAGCAGGAGTACCGCACCGAGCAGGCGTTGCCCATGCTTGCGCGGACGCTGTCGACTTATCACGGCTTTCACTGCACGGTGCTGTTCCTGGTGAACGAGGACGGGCTGGTCGATGTGACCGGTGAGTCGCCGGTAAAGGAGGCGGGCGTTTATAACCGTGTGCCGGGGCTGGAGCACCTGGCCGAGGCGGACTGCCTGATCTGGTGCTCAAGGTTTTTGAAGCTGACCGATGAAGACGCGCAGCACCTGTTCGACTACTTCGACTCGGGCAAGCCAATCATCGCGCTGCGGACGGCGAACCACGGGCTGCACGGGACCAAGCCTTACGTGGTCAACGGCCGGAACGTCTCGCTGCGTGAGATGCTGGGCGGGACGTTTATGAAGCACCACGGCGGGTGGAAGCGTGAAGCGACCAGCGGTTACGCGGTTGAAGAAAACCAGGACCACCCCATCCTCATCGGGGTCGATGACGTGTGGGGCACGACGGACGTCTACCGCTGCCACCCCGAGGACCACGTGCCCGAGGACTGCACCGCGTTGTTGATGGGCCAGCCGATGGTGAGTCTGGAGCGTGACGCGCCGGCGAACGAGGACAAGGTCCCCCTGCCGATCGCCTGGACCAAGACCTGGGTGGGCAACGGCGGGAACCAGACGCGGGTCCTGCACTTCACGATGGGCTCGGCCAAGGACTTCGAGAACGAGGGCGTCCGCCGATTCACGATCAACGGGGTGTACTGGGGCTTGGGCATGGAAGATCAGATTTTGGCCGAGCGGAGCGTGGACATCGTCGGCGAATACGAGCCGATGAAAGACGGGTTCAACTACGAGGCGTTGGGCGTCTTCCCGAGGCCGGCGAGCGATTTCCGCTAAGCCCGGCGGCCGGCCGGGGTGTAACCTGCGTTTGTGCGCAGCGTCGCGATCAGCGGGTCGGGACATCTCGATATGGCTTGGATGATGCAAAGGCAAAAGGCTGAGTCTGGACGTAGGTCGTGGCCGTGGCTCGCCGCAGCGGCGTGGCTGCTGCTTGCCGGCTGCGCGGAGCAAGGCCAGGAGCGTGGCTTGGTCGGCTTTGTCGCCGAGCAAAGCGCACAGGCCAAGCAGGCGTCACAAGCGACCGAGGCGGGCAACACACCGATCGACTTTGCCCGCGAGATCCGGCCGATCCTCTCGGACCGCTGCTTCGCCTGTCACGGCCCGGACGCCGCCGCGTCGGACAAGCTCGGCGGGTTTCGTCTGGACAGCTTTGATCACGCTACCGCGCCCGGCGAAAGCGGGGCGGTGCCGATCGTGCCCGGCCGGCCGGAGGCGTCTGAGTTGATCCGCCGGATCAACTCGAACAACCCCAACCGGGTCATGCCCCCGCCACAGTCCCACCTCACACTCACCGCCGAAGAAAAGGTGCTGCTGACGCGGTGGATCGAGCAGGGCGCGGCGTACACCGACCATTGGGCGTATCAGACGCCTAAACGGCGAGCGGTGCCCAAGGCCGAGCGCTCATTGGCCGCATGGGCGCAGAACGACATCGACCTGTTTATCGCGGCTCGCATGAGCGGATCGGGCCTGTTGCCTTCGCCCCAGGCCGACCGCGCAACGCTGATCCGCCGGGCCTCGCTGGACCTGACGGGTCTGCCGCCGACGCCGCGGCAGATCGACGCGTTTGTCAACGACCCGTCGGACGATGCGTACGAAAAGGTTGTCGACCGCCTGCTGGCGTCGCCACACTTCGGCGAGCGGCTGGCACTGGTCTGGCTCGATGCGGCGCGCTACGCGGACACGATCGGGTATCAGCTCGACCACGAACGTAACAGCTGGCCCTACCGCCAGTGGGTCGTCAATGCATTTAACGACAACCTGCCCTACGACCGGTTCGTCGTGTACCAGCTGGCCGGCGACCTGCTCGATGGCGCGACCCAGGAGCATCGGCTGGCGACGGCGTTCTGCCGGATGCACATGATGAACCACGAGGGCGGGTCGATCGATGAGGAGTTTCGCGTCGAGAACGTCGCCGACCGCATCGAGACGATCGCGACGGTCTTCATGGGCCAGACCTACAACTGCGCCCGCTGCCACGACCACAAGTACGACCCGATCTCTCAGGACGACTATTTCTCCCTGTTCGCCTACTTCAGTTCGATCCCGGAGAAAGGGGTCTACACAAATAAGGCGGCCCAGGCGATCGCCTACCCGCCGCGGATGGACTGGATGCCGCCGGGGGTCGATGACCCGGAGCGGGCGGTCCCGATCTCGGTGATGCAGGAGCTGGAGGAGCCCAGGCAGGAGTATGTGCTGAGCCGGGGGGCCTACGACCAGAAGCTGATGGATCGGCCTGCGGTGCGACGCCCCCCGGGGTACCTCGGCCTGCCGCTGCCCGAGGGCGTGGCGAACAACCGCCTGGGCTTTGCGCAGTGGCTGGTCCGGCCCGACCACCCGCTGACCTCGCGCGTCCACGTCAATCGGCTCTGGCAGATGCTCTTTGGCAACGGCATCGTCCGGACACCCGAAGACTTCGGCAGCCAGGCCCAGTGGCCCAGCCACCCCGACCTGCTCGACCATCTGGCGGTCCAGTTCGTCGAGTCGGGCTGGGACCAGAAGGCCTTGATCCGCCAGATCGTCACCAGCGCGACCTATCGCCAGCGGGCGACCCGCACGTCCGAAGCCGCGGAGTTGGACCCGGAGAATCGGCTACTGTCGCACTTCCCCCGTCGGCGGATGAGCGGGGAATTGATCCGCGATCAGGCATTATTTGTCTCGGGCCTGCTGAGCGCGCGCATCGGCGGGCCGAGCGTCCGGCCGTACCAGCCCCCGGGCCTTTGGCGTGAGCTGTCGATGCGCAAGGACTCGAGCACGCACACCTACATCCAGGACGAGGGCGAGGGGCTGTACCGCCGCAGCCTCTACACCTTTTTAAAGCGCAAGGTGCCGCCGCCACAGATGTCGAGCTTTGGCGCCCCCAACCGCGAGGCGTGCGTGGTCCGGCGGGACGTGACCAACACGCCGATGCAGGCGCTGGTCCTCTGGAACGACGAGCAGTTGCTCGAAGCTGCCCGGGCGCTGGCCCAGCGGACGCTCGGCGAGGCCGACCGCGACGAAGCTCGGCTGTCGCTGATGTTCCGCCGCTGCACCGGCCGGACCGCGGGCGACCAGGAACTAGGCGTACTCCGCGAGGCGCTGGCCTACTACCGTCGACGGTACAACGGTGCCCCCGAGGATGCCGAGCAACTACTTAAGCAGGGCCAATCACCGATCGACGCTTCGGTGCCCGCCCCCGAGCTCGCGGCGTGGATGATGGTCGGCAACGTCGTCCTCTCGCTGGACGAGACGATCGTGCGGGACTAACGCCATCTGAAAGCAAGGCCGACCGGCTGCGGGACGATGTTGGCGGCCTGCATCAAACACCGGCGGACATGTTGCCGATAACACGGGCGTTGAGGCCGGCTACCCGCCTGGCCGATAGGGTGGTGTAGTTCCCGTTCATCCTGCAGACGACCATGCCCGGCCAAGCCCGCACGCTGATCCTCTCCGATACCCACCTGGGACGACCGGGGCGGGTGACCGTGGCGGCGCTGCGCCCGCTGTGGCAGGGGTTTGACCACCTGATCATCAACGGCGACGCGGTCGAGCTGCAGATGCCCAGTTGCCGGGCCGCCGGGGCCCGGGCCGTGGACACGTTGCAGGACGCTGCGGACCGCGACGGCGTCGCACTCACGCTGATCTCCGGTAACCACGACGCCTACCTCAGCGACCTGCGCTACCTCTACCTGCTGGAGGGCCGGGTCCTGCTGACCCACGGCGATGTGCTGCACCCGACCATCGTGCCGTGGACCAGCCACGCCACGGTGCTGGCCGAGCAACACGCCGAGGCGATGGCCCGGGCCACGCCGACCCAGCGGGGGTGCATGGACTTTCGGCACGACCTGAGCCAGCGCCTGTCCTACCGCGAACGGATGGGCATCCGCGCCGACGGCAAAGACCCGGGGCTGAACAAACTGCACAACGCCCTGCTGCACCCGATCAAGGTCGCCCAGGTGCTGGCGTACTGGCGGTCGATCCCCGCGCTGGTCCACCGCTTGGTCGAGCAGTGCGCCCCCGGCGTGGAGATGGTCGTGCTGGGCCACACCCACCGTCAGGGCGTCTGGAACAAGCACGGCCGATCGATCCTCAACTGCGGCAGCTTCGATCGCCCCGGCCGACCCCGCGCGGTCGTGGTCGAAGGGCGCACGGTCTCGATGCACCGGATCAAGTGGTCGGGCCAAGCTTTCCAGCGAATGGAAAAGCCGGTGTACGTACAACGCTTCACGCCACCCCAGCCGGCGGCCAACACCGTGGCTGCGCCCGAGCACGAACCGATCGCGGCGTAGCCCATGGTCATATGGATCCCCCAAAAAACCAAGGCGTTCATTGGTTCATGAGCCGCCGGATATCAACCGGTGGACAAGCGTCAGGTAGCTCGTCCGCCACGTGTTACGTGGCGGCTTCCCAAGACCTGACGAGCGTATGAGTTTTGGGGATGCGTATCACGCCACGGGGCGTGGGCAGCGCGCGACGCGAAGTGTACGGCGTGGGTCTTCTCTCATTCACCTTCACCCGGGACGCCCCGCTCTGCGGTTACCACTGAAGTGATCGCGCTTAGTACCCGCGCCCGCTGCGACGGATGGCGTATTCAAAAGCGGAACGGAAGCGGAAGAGCAGCACGATCCACCAGATGCCGAAGGTCAATAGGCCAAGGAGAACAAAGCAGCCGAGAGCGAGGCCACCAACGGCGAAGGCGCCCGCCCCGCTTGGGCCGAAGGCCATGGCAAGCACAAAGACTAGCGCGGGGATGATCAAAACGGTCGAGCCAATGAGCCCCCACATGACAATGCGGGTCTGGGATGCCAGCGATTCATCGGGGATGCGCAGCGCAAGCTGGCGGAGGTAGACCATCATGGCGATAAACCCGACCGACAGGGGGATCAGCAGGATGCCATCAAGGACACTCAAGGCCTGGTAGACGGGTTGACTGGGGACAAAATAGAACAGCGAGAGCAGAGCGCTCCCGGCGTAGGCGGGGAGCAGCAGCGCCCGGCCGAGCTTGCGAGAGACCGGGTCGCTGGGCGTGGCCAGACGGTCTGGGTCACCGCGGCAGAGCTTCCAGGCCCCGAAACCCCCGACGACCAGGTGCCCAAAGGCGACAAGCAAGTTGGCGGCCGCCTCGCCGTACCACGAAGGTGAAGATGGTGACACGGGCGAGGCGGCCGGGCTGGAGTACGCGGGGGACGCGGCATGCATCATGGAATCGATTGCGGAACCGGCCATGCCCGCCACGCAGCCCAGCGGGATCAGGCAGAGGGTGCCGATGGCCATGACGCTCGCGCCGGTGTAGACCGACCGTAGCCAGCCGGGGTCGGCGAAACGGAGGTTGTTTTTGCTTAGCGAATGAGCGATCGGGCTGCCGCACTCCGAGCAGTTGCCGTGGATATCCTGGCCACGGAGGTTGTAGCCGCAGCTCTGGCAGGTGATGTCCTCGTCGAGCCGGCCATCAGCACCCAGGGCGGGCGGGCGGTCGCCCCAGGTGGCGCGGGGCTGGGTCTGCTCGACCGCGGCGGCCAGCTCATCAAGATCGTCGCTTGCCTCCAGCTCATAGGGGCCCGAGCCCGCGTCACCGGTTGGCCCGGAAGGCTGGTCCGCGAAGGGGTCGTCGTTCAGCTCGTATGGGTCTTGCTCGTCCGCCATGCCGCTCCCGGTTAGATCGACTTGCTCCGCTCGACCGCCTGTAGCACCCGGGCGCGGTACGTGAGCAGGAGGATCAGCGACCAGAACGCCAGGACCATCACGCCCAGCCCGCCGACCGCCTGACAGACGCCCGCCAATGCGGTGGCGAGGAAGGGCCCGCCCTCGATCGGGTCGATCAGCGCGAAACGCGTGAGCTGCGCGAACCAGACCAGCGGCAACGCCACCGCCCAGCCCAACATCACCATCTTCGTCTGTCCCGCCAGCGGCTCGTCGGGCACCCGCATCGCCAGCGACGTAGCGTATCGGCACAGGAACACGACCGCCACCAGCCCCGCCACCGACGACAGCAGCGGTAGTTGCGCGATCCACGTCTGCCCCATCGCCAGGACCAGCAGCGACTCGATCAGCATCAGCCCCACCGCCGCGAGCACGCAGGACCGCGCAACCGAGCGGTCAAGCCCCGCCCGCTTGTCCGCCTCAACGCCCGGCTCGGCCACCGTGAACAGCCAGATGCCGCCCGCCCGGAACAGGACCACCGCCAACAACACCACCATCTTCAAAACCGCCAGCACCCGCTCGCCTTCATCCAGCGATCCGGGCTGAAGCTCAACCTCCTGATCCGTCGCCGGCTGCACGATCCACCCCACCACCTGCATCACCAGCGCCCCCAGCAGCAGCAGGCCCAGCGAACCGGCGACCAGTGTGCAGCCCAGCTCGATCCGGCTCAGCCACTTCGCGTTGGAGTACTTCAGGTGATCGCCGCGGACCGAGCGCAGCACCAGCACGCCGCAATCCGGGCAGACCTGGTCCAGTTGCAGGCCCTTGAGGTTGCGGGAGCATGCCACGCAGGGCTTGTCCTCGGCGATGTCGCCGTTGGGTTCTAACGCGACGTAGACCCCCTCGCCCAGGTGCTTGCGGTGCACGCCGGCGGCCTTCTCGGCCAGCCGTTGGCGGTCCTCGGCCGAAAGGTCGTTCAGCGCCCCCTTGTCATAGCGGTCCCGGTCGATCTTGGCCCGGTTGGTCTGACGCGGGGAAGCGGGCGCGGGCTGCGGTTCGGGCGCGGGCTCATCATCGGCCCGCTTCGGCTGGTCGCGGAAGGGGTGGGCCGGCGGGTTCTCCGGCGGCTCGTCGTCGGGAAAGTCCGCCAGTTCGTAAGGGTCGTCGGCGTCGGCCATCACTGCTCCGGGCCATCGGGGGCAGGCACGGGCTTATCCTAGCGGATCAAGCGCCATGCCAGCGCCCAGCTGAACCGGTCCGCTCCATATACCCTAAGGAGCAGCCCCAACCTGCCCCGATCGGGCACCGGGACACCCGTGGCCATGCCCTGAATCGTTATCATTAGTTTGTTCTATCCGACCTCGATCATCAAGGGTTGAACCATTTCGCTTTGATCCGACTCTACCCTTGCTCAAGTCATTTATTTGGTCAGCAACCGCCATGGACACAAAACAACTGCTGCTCGTCGTGTTTATCGCCTTAACCCTGCTGCCGGGGTTCACCGCGGTCGGCGCAGAGGCTGAGCACCCCCTGGCGGGCCGATGGGAAACAGAAGGTGAGAACCCTGTGGTGCTGGATTTTGCCCTCATGCATGAACAACGGGCCAGCTGGATCGGAATCATCCACCTCCCCAACCAAGATGATCAGCGACAGCGGTACGCTGTACGAGCCGACTGGGACGAAGGCCTGGGCTTCTACGGGCACCACTTCACCCCCGGGCAGCCAAGCGAATTCTTCACCCTGACCCTCAACGGCGACCTGCTGGTGCTGAGCTACAACACCGGTAACGAGCTTCGCTTCAAACGCATCGTGGATTGAATGGCGGGGCCTTATGCCGGGCTGGGCATCATGCCGCCGGTGTCGTCGCCGGCTTGTTCTTGTGGTTCGGGCGTCTTAGGCGCGGCGGGCTCGGGGGCGGCAGACTTGGCCGCTTCCTGCTGGAGCAGGTCGCCGACCGTGGCCTTGCCCAGCGCCTGGCCGGTCATGACCTTGTCCACCTCTTCACGGGTCAGGGTCTCGTACTTGAGCAGGGCCTGGGCCAGGTCGATCACCTGCTGCGGGTTATCCTCGATAATCTTCAGGGCCTCGGCGTAGGTCCGATCGATCAGGGCCTTGACCTCCTCGTCGATCAGCTGAGCCGTCTCATCGCTCATCGAGTCGGCCTGCTGCCAGGGCTCGCGGCGTTCGTCGTTGAAGATCTGGAAGCCCACCTTGTCGGACATGCCGTACTCGGTGACCATCGCCCGGGCGATCCCGGTCGCCTGACGGATGTCCCCGGCCGTGCCGTTGTACTGATCATCGCAGAACATCTGCTCGGCGATGCGCCCGCCGTAGCTGACCCGCATCATCGCCTCCAGCCGCTTCTTGCCGATGATCGTCCGGTCCCGCTCGGGCAGCATGAAGGTCGCCCCGCCGGTCTGGCCCCGCGGGATGATCGTCACCTTGTGCAGCGGCTCGGCGTGTTTGTCGTGCCAGATGATCACGGCGTGGCCGGCCTCGTGGTAGGCGACGACCTTCTTGTCGTCCTCCTCAACGTTCGCGCTCTTGCGCGATCGGCCGTAGCGCACCTTGTCCCGCGCCTCTTCCAGGTCCTCGGTCTCGACCCAGTCTTTGTTCTGCATCGTCGCGGCGATCGCGGCCTCGTTGATAATCGCTTCGAGCTCGGCACCGGAGAACATCGGCGTGCCCCGCGCCAGCTTCTCCATGTCTACGCCCGGGCTCATCTTGATCTTGCGGCTGTGGACCTTGAGGATCTCAAGCCGACCCTTGACGTCCGGCAGGTGGACCTGCACCGACCGGTCGAACCGGCCGGGCCGGGTCAGCGCCGGGTCCAGCACGTCCGATCGGTTGGTTGAAGCAAGCACGATGACCTGGTCGGAACTGTCAAAGCCGTCCATCTCGACGAGGATCGCGTTGAGCGTCTGCTCGCGCTCGTCGTGTCCGCCGGAGCTGAACCCGCTGCCGCGCCGCCGGCCGACCGCGTCGATCTCGTCGAGGAAGATAATGCAGGGCGAAGAATCCTTAGCCTGCTTGAACAGGTCACGGACACGAGAGGCGCCGACGCCGACGAACATCTCGACAAAATCACTGCCGGAGATCGAGAAGAACGGCACGTCTGCCTCCCCGGCGACCGCCTTGGCCAGCAGCGTCTTACCACACCCCGGCGGCCCGATCAGCAGCACACCGCGCGGCACCCGGCCTCCGAGCCTTTGAAACTTCTTGGGGTTCTTGAGGAACTCAATAATCTCCCCGACCTCTTCCTTCGCCTCCTCGATGCCGGCGACATCCGAGAGCTTCACCGTCGAGTGCTCCTTGTTGAGCACCTTGTGGCGGGACCGGCCGAAGTTGCCCAGCATCCCGCCCGGCCCGCCGCCGCCGGCCCGCATCGCGCGGAAGATGAAGAAGTAGATCAGGAACCCGATGATGATAAACGGGCCCCACTGGATCAGGAACAGCCAGAACATGCTGGTCCGGTCGATCTCCGAGACCGCATCGACTTCCGCCGCCTGCCGAAGCTCCCAGTCCCGGCTGGCCAGCAACTCGGGGTTGACATCCGTACGGACCTTGGCGTTGAGCTGACCTTCCTTGCCCTTGCCCTCGGGCAAGCCAACGCCCTCATCAAGCGTGGCGATGAAGCGGTTGTCCTTGATCAGGTACTGGTCGTCCTTGAACTCGCCCCGCTTGGCATAGCCGACAAACTCGTCCCAGGTGATATTCACCGAGCTGCTGCTGTCGGCATTCATCATCAGCAGCATGGTGATCGCCAGGCCGATGAGCAGCAGCCAGCCCAGGGGCCAGCGTCCCAATGGGCCAGAGGGCTTGCCACCATCCTTGGGCTTGTCGCCGTTGGGGGCGGGCTTATTGCCCGGCTCGTCGTCGCGCGGGTTTTGATCGCGGGGTTCGGGCATCGTCGGTCGGGTTCCCGGTGGTGTGGGGGCGGGGGTCGGATCACTCGCTTCGCCGGGTACGGCTGTATGCAATAGACCGGCATCTGCATTCTAGCCCGATTTGTTAACCGTGGCTCGCACGACCTCTCTTCATCACCGGATGGAAGAGAAGATAACCGTCGAGCCGGGGGCTGTGCCCCCGGTCACTTGAGGACGCGGGAAACGTGCTACAAGCCCACAACACGTCGGGGCAGACCGGGACGGCAGGTCCAGGCCCGCGACCTCACCACCCGTCCTCACGCATCGTCGAGACCATGTCCGTCGCCAATCGCTGGACCGCTCGGTTCTTGGCCGTGGCATCGAACTCGCCCACCCCGCCGACCGGGACGTATTGGCCCGAGGCGGCAAAGCCCTGGAAGCCCTTGAGGTCCTCGCCGCTGCGCAGGTCCCGCCAGACAAAATTGACCACCAGCGTGACCTCGACCTCCTGGGGCAGGCCCGTACCCTGCTGCCGGCTGATCGACGACCGCTGGACATCGACCAGCGTCCCCTCCAACAGCGTGTCGGCCGCGCCGGGCGTCCGCACAACCTTATACGGGGTGCGCTGCTCGATCTCCTTGATCAGCGCCTCGCGGATCTCAAACTCAATCTCACGATCAAATGTCCGGTTCTCGAAGTTGGGCACCGCGACCGTCGTGTACTGGGCGGGGTATAGCTCCCGGGTCGTATAGCCACAGCCGGTCATCCAGACCAACGACACGAGCACCAGTATCCAGCCGCTCATCTTGCCTTGCATCACTCGCCCTCCTCGATCTCGGCGCCGATCTGCGGCGCGGGGGTACCCCGGCCCGGCCGGGCGCGTGAGGCGGGGTCGCGGGGATCGACCAGCGGGGCACCGAGTTCTTCGAGCCGGGCCAGCGCGACCCAGGCGGCCTGGGTCTGGGGGTAATCAACGATCAGCCGGCGGTACAGCACGACCGCCGAGTAGTCCAGGCCCCGCTCGTCGTGCCAGTCGGCCGCCTCCAGGTCCTTGCTCGCCAGCGACTCGGTGATACGCACCAGCAGCGCGTCCGCGCCGATGCGGTCGGCGGCAGCGGGGAACTCGGCCTTGTACTGCCGGATCCGCTGGGCGGCCTCGGTCAGCCCGGTCGGGTCGAACTGCGGGCCCTTGAACCGCGCCAGCGACGCCTGGATCAGCCGGAGGATCGCCCACTCGCGCTGGCGGGACCGGGGGTAGTTAACCAGGAACAGGTCGTAGGCCTCGGTCGCCAGCTCCATGTCGCCCTTGCCGAAGTAGTAGTCCCCGATCGCCATGCTCGCCTTCTCGCCCAGCGCGCTGCCGGGCAGACGTTCCTGCACGCGGATAAGCAGCTCGACGCCGATGTCATCCCCCGGGAGCACACGCAGCCCAAAGATCCACCGGCGGTAAAGCCCATTGACGAAAAGCTTGGCGATCTCGTATTCCCGCTCGATCGCGGTGCGGTACTGCTGGGTCCCGGGGTACAGGCCGATGATGGTCTCGTAGTCGGCCAGGGCGAGGTACTGCCGGTCGCGGGCGAGCTTGGCGTCGCCGCGGATCAGGTAGGCCTCCGGCTCAAGGGGGTGGAAGGGGTAGTCCTCCAGCCAGTCGTCCGCCATCGCCTCGGCGCGGCTGGCGCTGCCCTCGACCAGTTCCCGGCGGATCAGCATCAGCTGACCCTCGGGCGTCGCCGGGTTCGGCTCCTCAACGGGCACGAACTCGCCCGACTCGTTGAGCTCGAACGTGGTCTGCGCGGGCGCGTCAGCCGCCAGGAGTACCGCCACGCAGAAAAACGGGATGAGGTAGAAAAACCAATACATCAGTAAACCAGATCATAACAGGGAGTGGCCCGGGTTGCGGGGGGGGGGGCGCGGGCCCCCCCCCCCGGCCGGCCCCCCACAAAAAACAAACCACCCCCCCCCCCCCCCCC
>JBCDHS010000069.1:0-12487 GCA_038749735.1 Planctomycetota bacterium | reverse complement strand
CGAGTTCATCGATCGAATGATGAGCGATGACCTCCATGGCTGACCTCCTTGTCAAAGGCCATCATCTGCAAAAACGCCGACGAGCGCAACCCGATCACGCGCCTAACTTGCGCGAAAAATCAAAGTGGGATCGGTATGAGATCGCGGCAAGATCGGATGGGCCTGCACATGGTGCAATTGCCGTATGATGCGGGCCTGACCTGCCGATCCAACCGACGATGGAGCGTTCGTTGATGACCGCCGCGCCGACCGACTTTGCCCCCGCCTCGACCGCTAGACGCCGCGTCGTAAGAATCGAGGTGCGAACCGCCGTGGGCCATGCCGACCCGATTGCCGATCGCGCCCGCGCAGCCGCCGCCGATCAATTGCCCCAAGGCACATCGATCAACGCCGCAAGGGTCTTCCTGATCGAAGCGGCGCTCGACGATGGCCAGGCAAGGCATATCGCCCAGAAGCTCTTAACCGACCCGGTCAACCAGTCCACGCACCTCGGCACCGCGCCAAGCCCGGACGGTGCCAGCCTGCTGGAAGTCCACTACAAGCCGGGGGTGATGGACCCGGTCGCCGAATCCACCCGCGACGCCATCTGTGAGATGATCACCAGCCTCGACCCGGACTCGGTCTATGTCGCGACCGGCGAGCGATACGACATCGTCACGGATGCCGACGACCCAACGCTGCTGCGCTTTGCCGAGACCGCGCTGGGCAACCCCGTCATCCAGGACGCCGCCCTTGCCCCCCACCACCCCGAGGCTTTCCCCCACGGCCAAGCCTACGACCTCCACATCACCCGCGTCGCGATCCGCGATCTCGACGATGACGCGCTGATGAAACTCTCGCGTGATGGCCACCTGTTCCTCTCGCTGGATGAGATGCACACCATCCAGAGGTACTACCAGGACGCCGGGCGCGAACCCACCGACGTCGAGCTCGAGACCCTCGCCCAGACCTGGTCCGAGCACTGCGTGCATAAAACGCTGAAGGCCACCATCAACTACACCCCTCAGGCCGGCGCTCAGCCTCAAGACAGTGAAGCGACCGGCCCCGACCCGATCTTCGCGAACAAACCCAACCACACCGTCAACGGCGACGGCTCAATCACCATCGCTAACCTGCTCAAGTCCACCGTCGCCGCCGCGACCTTCAAGCTCAAAGAGCGCCCCGAGATCAACGACTGGCTTGTCTCGGTCTTCGATGACAACGCCGGCGTCGTCAAGTTCGATGAGACCCACGGCATCGCCATCAAGGTCGAGACCCACAACCACCCCTCCGCCATCGAGCCCTACGGCGGGGCCGCGACCGGTATCGGCGGCTGCATCCGCGACATCATGGGCACCGGACTAAGTGCAAAACCGATTGCCAATACCGATACCTTCTGCGTCGCGCCGCCGGGCACCGATGACCTGCCCACCGGTGTATTGCACCCCAAGCGCGTGCTCCGCCGTGTCGTCGATGGGGTCCGCGACTACGGCAACCGGATGGGCATCCCCACCATCGACGGGGCCGTCTACTTCCACGACGACTACCTCGCCAACCCCCTGGTGTTCGCCGGCTGCGTCGGGCTCATCCCGCTCGATAAGTGCTTCGGCGACCCCAAGCCCGGCGACCGGATCATCATCCTCGGCGGCGCGACCGGCCGCGACGGCATCCACGGCGCGACCTTCAGCTCCGATGAACTGACCGACACCCACGCCGATGAATTCAGCCACGCCGTACAGATCGGCAACGCCATCACCGAGAAGAAGACGATGGACGTCATCCTCCGGGCCCGGGACTACGTCGACCCGGACACCGGCGAGGCCCGCTGCCTGTTCAACGCGATCAGCGACTGCGGGGCCGGCGGCTTCAGCTCGGCCGTCGGTGAGATGGGCGAGAAGGTCGGGGCCTACGTCACCCTCGAGACCGCGCCGCTGAAGTACGCCGGGCTGAGCTACACCGAGATCTGGATCAGCGAAGCGCAGGAGCGGATGCCTCTGGCCGTACCGGCCGAGAACGTCGAGACGCTCCGCCAGATGTGCATCGCCGAGGAAGTATCCTTCTGCGACCTGGGGCACTTCGGCTACGAGGAGCAAGGCCAGCCCACACTCAAACTCACCTACCACGGCACGCAAGTCGGCAAGCTCGCCATGCCCCTGCTGCACGACGGCATCCCCATGCCCACTCGCGAAGCAACCTGGTCAGCGAAGAACCCGCGCTACACCGACGCGAAGCGCAGCAAAGCGCCTGGCTCCAAGCTCAATGCCGATGCCCCGGTCCAAGACAAACTCCTCGCCCTGCTCTCCCACCCCAACATCGCCTCCAAGCACTGGGTCGTCCGACAGTACGACCACGAGGTCCAGGGCTCTTCCGTCATTAAGCCGCTGATCGGGCCGGGGCAGGACGGCCCGTCCGATGCATCGGTCATCCGCCCCAAGCTCGACAGCGACCGCGCGGTGGCCCTGTCCAACGGCCTCGCCCCGCACGTCAGCGAGAAAGCCAACCACACCGGCCACGCCATCGACGGCGACTCGTACCAGATGGTGCTGCACGCCATCGACGAGGCCGTCCGCAACGCCGTCTGCGTCGGCGCCGACCCCCAGCGCATCGCGATCCTCGACAACTTCTGCTGGGCCAAGTGCGACGACCCCTGGCAGCTGGGCACGCTGGTCCGCGCCGCGGAGGCCTGCTACGACGGCGCGCTCGCCTACGGCACGCCGTTCGTCTCCGGCAAGGACTCGCTGTCCAACCAGTTCACCACCGAGGCCGGCCAACTCATCACGATCCCGCAGACCATGCTGATCTCGGCCCTGGGCATGGTCGCCGACGCCGCGACCGCACGAACCATGGACGCCAAGCAACCGGGCAACATCCTCTTTATCGTCGGCGAAACCCGCCGCGAAACCGGCGCGAGCCACCTGACGATGCTGACCAGCAAGCCGGGCGGTGCGATCCCCAAGGTTGACCTTGGCGCGGGCCCGCGCAACGCCAAGGCCGTGGCAAGCCTGATCCAGCAACGCCTGGTCGCCTCGGCCCACGACTGCTCGGAGGGCGGGCTGCTTGTCGCCGCGGCGGAGATGGCCTTCGCCGGCCGGATCGGGCTGGACCTCGACCTGGTCGGGCTGCCGCAGGCCGGGTGCCTGCTCGATCAGATGTGCTTCGCCGAGACCCCCAGCCGGTACCTGCTCGAAGTCCAGCCCGACGACGTCGCCGAGTTGGTCAACATCCTCATGCAGGCCGGCGTACCCTTCGGCCAGGTCGGGCTCTTCAACGACTCGGACAAGCTCACCCTCCGCACGCCAACCGACGGCCAGACGCTGGATATCGAACTCGAAACGCTCCGGAACGCCTGGCTCAAGCCGCTGGATTGGTAACGCATCCAGCACGTCCCACCTCATCGACAATCAATTTCAGATAAGCAGACGAAGCGGATGGACGATTGACCAACACCAAGATCTCCTTGAGAGCGCAGGCGCCTCCGTGGCTCTGTGGTTCAGCCCGCCTTGATCGATCACCATGCCCGCCAACGCCCCGCCCAACACGTTCTACCTCATCGACGGCTTCGCGCAGATGTTCCGGTCCTACTTCGCCATCCGCGGGGGGATGAACTCCCCCGTCACCGGTGAGCCAACGAACGCGACCTTCGCCTTCACCGACATGCTCCTGAAGATCTACCGGGACTACCAGCCCGCCTACCTGGCGATGGCGATGGAGAGCGAGGGTGATACGTTCCGTGACGCGTTCTACCCGGAATACAAGGCGAACCGCGACCCGGCCCCCGACGACTTCAAACAACAAGTCCCGCGCATGATCGAGATCGCCAAGCTGTTTGGCGTCGTGATTCTGCAGGTCGATGGCTACGAAGCGGACGACGTCATGGCCACACTTGCCGTACAAACCCAGCGTGGTGACTTCGACCCCCCGGAGGCAGGCGCAGGCCCCCCGCTGATGCTGCGGATGGTCAGCAAAGACAAGGACCTCGAACAGGTCCTGTCTGACCGCGCGGTCCTCTTCGATGTGCACAAGGACGAGCTCATCGACGCCGATGCACTGCTGGCCAAGAAAGGTATCACCCCCCAACAGGCGATCGACTACCAGACCCTCATCGGCGACAGCACCGACAACGTCCCGGGGGTCAGGGGCATCGGCCCGAAGACCGCCGCCAAGCTCATCAACCAGTTCGGGAGCGTTGATGGACTGGCCAAGAACGTGGACCAGCTCAAGGGCAAGCAGAAGGAGAATGTGCAGGCCGCGATCGATGAAGGCTTAATCGATTTATCCCGCCGACTGGTCACGATGGCAAGGGATGTTGATACGGGGCTATCGCTTGAAGAAGCGAGGACCCATGGCGTTTCCAAAATCAATGGCGAGCGCTTGCAAGAACTCTTCCGTGAGTTGGGGTTCAACCGCATGCAAAGCGATCTGGCGAAGCTGCTGGGTGAAACCGCTTCGACAGGTTCTGGCTCACACGCCAAGACGCCAAGTCGCCAAGACGCCACGAAAGGTAGGGAGCCAAAGCAAGAAGTCGGCTTTGGTCTGTTTGCGGATCACGACGGGCAAGATGAAGAGACACGTGACGCAACGCCAAAGCGGGAGACAAACAGCAACTACCGCGCGGTCATGGCCGCCGATGAATTGACCGCGCTGGTTGATACGCTCAAGCAGCAGCCGCTCGTGGCGATCGATACGGAAACGATCGGCCTGGGGCACCACGCCGAGCTATGCGGCGTCTGCCTTGCGTGGGAAGAAGGCTCGGGGGTCTACATCCCGACGCGTTCGCCCGAGCGAGACCGCCACCTCGATACGGCGCAGGTCCTGAGCGCGCTTCGCCCCTGGCTTGAAGATGCATCCGCGTCCAAGTGCGGGCACAACATCAAGTACGACGACCTGGTGTTGCGAAACGCCGGGGTCACGATGGCGGGCGTTGTGTTCGACTCGATGATCGGGGCCTTCCTCGCCAACGCGCCCGGCATCGGTATGGACGACCTCGCCCTGTCCGAGCTGGGCCACCCCTGCATCCCGATCAGCGAGCTGATCGGCCCGCGCCCCCGCCGTAAGGCCGACCCGCCGCAGAAGACCATGGACCAGGTCCCGCTGGATCAGGTGACCCCGTACGCCGCCGAGGACGCGGACATCACCCTGCGCTTGTGCAACCGCCTCAAGGCCCGGCTCGATGAACAGGGGATGACCAAGCTGTACCAGCAGGTCGAGATGCCACTGGTCGGTGTGCTGGCAACGATGGAGCGGCACGGCATCCGCGTCGCCCCCGAGACCCTTGATTCACAACGCAATCAGCTCCAGGGGCGTATCGAAGCGCTGCGGAGCAACATCCTCGATCGCGCCAAAGTCGATTTCAACCCCGACAGCCCCAAGCAACTCGGCGAAGTGCTCTTTGCTCAGCTCGGCTTTAAGGTGATTAAGAAGACCAAGACCGGCTACAGCACCGATAGCGAGGTGCTTGAAAAACTCTGCGACCTAGACGCGGGCGACCTCGAAGCGGTGCCCGAAGACGCCCGGCCGATCCCTGGGCTGATGATCGAGTATCGCATGCTGACCAAGCTCGTCGGCACGTACCTGGTCGCGCTCAAGCAAGCCATCGCGGACGACGGCCGGGTCCACGCACGCTTCAACCAGACCGGCGCGGCAACCGGCCGGCTGTCGTCTTCAGAACCTAACCTGCAGAACATCCCGATCCGCACCGAGGTCGGCCGAGACATCCGCAAGGCCTTCGTCGCCGACCCCGGAAGCAGGCTGATTGCCGCGGACTATTCCCAGATCGAGCTCCGCGTCTTGGCACATCTAAGTGAAGACGAAGCGCTGATTAAGGCGTTCAAAGACGGGCAGGACATCCACCGCGCCGTCGCGGCGCAGGTCTTCGGGGTTGACCCCGAAGAGGTCGACAGCGAGCAAAGGGGTCGAGCCAAGGTCATCAACTTCGGCATCATCTACGGCATCACCGCCTTCGGCCTGGCCCGCCGGATCGACGGGCTGGACAACAAGGCCGCCGCCGCGCTGATCGATGGCTACAAGGCCCGCTTCCCCGGTATCGACGCGTTCCTGGACACTTGTGTCCAGAAGGCCCAACGGGACGGCTACGTCGAGACGATCCTCGGCCGCCGACGCGTGATCGAGGGTATCCACGAGCGCAACCCCCAACGCCGCGCCCTGCCCGAACGCCTGGCGATCAACTCGGTCGTGCAGGGCAGCGCCGCCGACCTGATCAAGATCGCCATGGTGAACCTTCAGTCACGTATCGATCGCGAGGCGCTGCCCTGCAAGCTGCTGTTGCAGATCCACGACGAGCTGGTGATCGAGGCCCCGGCTGATCGGGCTCAAGCGATGGCGGAAGTCTTGGTTCAAGAAATGCGTCGGGCCATTGCGCTCAAAGTGCCTTTGGATGTCGAGGTGGGGATTGGAGAAGACTGGTACAAGGCGAAGTAGGGTGTGGTGAATCGCGGGTAGGCCCTCGATCGGCGGATCACCCATCGCATCTTGGTACGCTTTACGGTTTGACCGTAAATGGTAGTTGCGTATCATTATCATTCGTGGCGGAGCCTTTATGATTAAACGTCTTAGACAAAACAAGGCCAGGGACGATGTTTATGAAGCCTTGGTTGTGGGCGGAGGTGCCGCGGGTCTGGGGGTAGCGATCGCCCTGAAGCACGCCGGGCTAACACATTTTGCCGTGCTCGAAAGGCAGACCGTCGGCGCTTCGTTTGCCGCCTGGCCAAGAGAGACTCGGTTTATCACCCCGTCCTTTGCGACGAACTCGATCGGGATGCTGGACCTGAACTCGATCGCCATCGGGGTCTCGCCCGCCTATAGCCTGGACGTGGAGCACCCGACGGGAAGGGACTACGCGGCGCACCTCCGGGGGGTCGCCAAACACTTCGAACTGCCCGTCCGCGAACAGACCGATGTTCTTCGCATCACCAAGCGGCGCAAGTACTTCATCGTCGAGACCTCTGACCAGACACTCAGAGCCAGGCACGTGGTCTGGGCGGCCGGAGAATACCAGTACCCGCGGCTCAATGGGTTTGTCGGCAGCGAATATTGCCGGCACTCGGCAACGATACCCAGCTACCAAACACTCTCCGGAGACGATTTCATTGTCATCGGCGGGTACGAGAGCGGCATCGATGCGGCCTACCACCTCGCCGATCAGGGCAAACGGGTCCGCCTGTTTGATCGAGGCTGCCCGTGGAAGGAAGAGACCTCCGACCCCAGCATCTTGCTGTCCACATACTCGATCGAGCGTATGCGCGAGGATCATTTCAAACAAAACGTCGAACTCATCCCCCACACCGCGGTCGATTGCGTCAGCATGACCGAGACCGGATTTCTAGTGACGACATCCGACGGTGACGTGTTTGATACCCAAGCCCCACCCATCCTGGCGGGCGGGTTTGAAGGGAGCCACAAGCTGGTTGCGGAGCTTTTCGAAGCGCGCGAGGAAGACGGCTTTCCGCTGCTTTCTGAAGACGATGAATCGACTCGCGTGCCCGGCCTGTTCCTGTGTGGACCGGCCGTGAGGCACGGCAACCATATTTTTTGTTTTATCTACAAGTACCGCCAGCGTTTTGCGGTCGTGGCCAAGGCGATCGCCGATTCGCTTGGGCTGCCCGCCGAGGGCCTGGAACACTACCGCAAATGGGGCATGTACCTGGACGACCTGTCCTGCTGCGGTGAGGAGTGTGTATGTTGAGCGACAAGGTGAGTCACGCCCCCGTATCCAACCCCACCCCGGCATGGCTGGCCAAGGCACTGCGTGTCGAGTGGCTCGGCCAGACCGCCGCGAGCCTGTGCTGGATCACGAGCGTTTTCGTCGTTGGGCTTAGCTCTGCGGGGGACTATCTGCAACTGTCCGCCGCGTCGGCCTGGCTGATCGCAAACGTCGCCGTGCTTGTCAGTGCCAGGGACAGCTGAGATGTCAAGACCGACCCGGTCAGACCAGTTGGCAAACCCGCAGTTCGCGGCGGACTTGTTTAGCCAGCAGCTCTGGTGCTGGGGTCGAGATATCCTGCGAACCGGTGGGAACTGGCTGATCGACGTCGGCTTTGAACGTATCCCCCCGCCCGCAGACCGGGCAGCATGCCCAAGCGTCTACATCCTTGAGCTCGCACAAGCCCGGCGTGTTTTACTGCGTGGATTCGGCGTCATATACAGCGATGCCGAATTGGGCAGCATCTTCTTATCACGCAATGTGTTCAGCCCCCAATACACCCATCTCGCCAGCATCGGCCGGCTGCCCTGGACGATCGACGACCTGCCCATACTCCGCACCCCAGCCCCTTCCCAAAGAGAGAGCTGTGGGGCTTTGGTGTTGGGCCTGATCCATTGGATTACGCGCTATGAGCAGACCATCATTGAGCAGCTGGGCCTACGCTACCGACAATCAACCCTGACCGAGTGGGACAACGGCTCGCGACCCGCGATACCCGCCGAGCAGATGGTGCGGGCCTGGCAGAGTATTTCAGAACATGCCACAACAGTTTTTTATAGAACTGCCCCCCTTGCACTCTCAGTATCGTCTTAACTCCAGCTCGTTACAGCTACACCCCATCGGTGGACAGATCGCCTCCCGGCTTCTCATCCACATAATGGGTTGATGAGTCGCGGCAGCTGGTTCTTTTCAGAAGCTCACCCAACCTCATCCAAGACCTGCTGCGTCAAATCCCAGAAGCCGCGTTCGCGGAACGGGGTCGCGGTGCCGGGGAGCATGGCGTGGCGCTGGGTGTGGTGGTTCCAGTTGGACTGGGCGGCGAGGATGCGGCCACGGGCGGCTTCTGCATCATCCCGGCTCTTGGAATCGCGGAACTTCCGCCAGGCGACCAGCCCGGCGATCAGGTCGCGCATCGCCGCGGTGAGCGACTCGGCATAGATCAGCGTATTGACCAGCGGCTCGAGGCGCGGGTGGTCGCGGTCGCCGACCAGTTGCTGCAGCTCGTGGCGGTCTCGGCCGACCTGGTCGGCGGCGAGTTCTTTCTCGCGGATCAGCGTGTCCAGCTCTTGGGTAGGGACACGCTGAATCATCCGCCAAGCGGCCTGTGCGTTGAGCAGGTCGTCGCTGATCCAGTCGGCGGCCGGGTGCCACTGACTACTCTTGGTCGCGGCGTAGGACTGCATATAGAAGGCTTGGCGGACGAACTCGGGGCTGTGGGTGAGGATATCGACGAGCTTGTCCAGGATCGACGGGTCTTGTACCCCCAGCCGATCGACCGCCCACTGGCGGGCCAGGTCGCTCGGTTCGGCCGAGGGGTCCTCGGCGAGCTTGGGTATGGCGTAGACGTTCGCGTCGATCCACGACTCATCGGAGACAAAAGGGCCGCCCCAGCCCCCGCCCCGCACCCAGGCCAAGAGACCCGCGAGGTTCACCTGCGTCGCGGCGGCAGCGAGGCCACCCTGCCGATTGGCATCGACCTCGGGCATGCCGTCACGCCAGAGCGCCGGCTGGAAGTTGGGCAGGCCACCTTTGCCTTCGAACTCACGCTGGCACTGTAGTTCGTAAAGGATCGGCCGACCGCCCTGGGCCCGACCACCGCAGACCAGCGAGGCCTGGTTCCAGTTCTGGTAACGCCAGAAGTCGGTCTCGGTACACTTGAACGAGAGGACAAGCTTGTCGTCGTCGGCCGAGCCGGGCAGGCGCGAGACGATGCGCTCGGCCAGCTCGATCGAGTCGTGGAAGCCCGACGGCCTGACGTTCCACGCCCGCGCGATCAGCCGGAGGCTGTGCCGTTGAACCACGACGTCGTAGGCCCGCTGGATCAGGTTGACCACGCGGTCGGCCCGGCCGAGCTGGGAACATCGGGCGCAGTGCGGGCTGTAGATGTCGTTGCCCACCAGGTGCGGGAGGCGCGAGGCGTCGGTGTCGCCGAAGCGGAGCACGACGCCATCGACCCGGGGCATCTTGCGGAGCAGCGCGTCGAGCGCGGCCATGCTCCGATCCACGGCGGCTTCGCTCGCCGGGCACAGCGTCGTCTGCGCCCCGGCGCAGGTCAGCTCTTGCTCGTGACGGCGGACATAGTCCACCGGCAGGACAAGCGCATCATAAAACAGGTAGACCCCAAGCCCCGCGGCCGCCGCCTCGTCGGCCCGGCGCACGGCCTGGTCCATCAGTTGGCCGACCCAGCGGGAGACCTCACGGTCTTCGATATCGTCGATGCTGATCACCCCGGACAGGGCCGTGGTGTTGTAAAGGACCAGCCCGTTGTAGCCCAGCTCGCGGAGGACCGAGGGCGACTTGTACTGTGAGGTGATGTCCGGTTCGCCGGGGTTCTGAATCAGCGTGGCGAGCTTGAGCATGTTAAGAATGATAACTGTCCGGGTGGGTTCACCGCAGCGTTTGTGCCGGCGGTTGCGGGGCCGAGGGTTTAAGCATAACCGAGGCGGTCCAGGTCGTCCTCGTCCAGGCCGAAATGGTGACCGATCTCGTGCAGCAGCGTGATCCGTACCTGGCGGACGAGCTCGGCTTGATTGATCGGCTGTCCCGCCACCAGGCGGTACCCCGCCAGGCGGACGATCGGCCCGCGGAACAGCATCATCTGGCTCGGCATCATCCCCGTGTCCTCGACGCCACGCTCGGTGATCGGCACGCCCTCGTGCAGCCCACAGAGGTCCGCATCCCCGGCCATACCCATCGATGCGAGCAGCCCGTCCGAAGGCTCATCCTCGACGACCAGCGGGATCTCATCGAGGACCGAGGCAACATGCCCGGGCAGGGCCGCGACCTCTCGGTCCAGGATCGCATCAAAGAACTGCCTCGTCTGCGGATCCACCATCTCAAGAGTGTAGTATTTCTTAGCTGCCACCGGCAGAGTTCGAACACTAGACTGTCGTCGTGCCCGACGCCCCGCCCTACTTCTTTGACCAGACGCCAGAATCCCTCGCCGAACTCTTCGTCGGCTGGGGCCTGGCCGGGTTCCGAGCCAAACAGGTGATGCAATGGGTCTACGCCAAGGGCGTGGCCGACCCTCAGCAGATGTCGAACCTCTCGCAGCACGACCGCGACCTGCTCGCCGAGCGGATGCGCTTTGTTCGGGGTGCCGTTATCCAGCACCAGCGTGCGACCGATGGCACGCAGAAGCTGCTCGTCGATTGGTCGCTGGAACCGGGTGGAAGTAGAGCAGATCCGAACAACATCCCGGTCGGCGGACTACAGGTATTAAACAATGCCGGTCACGGCCGGGCCGACAGCCAGACCGAGTGCGTGATGATCCCCGCGCGCAGCGAAGACTCGGGCCGGGAACGCAAGACCGCCTGCGTCTCCAGTCAGGTCGGCTGCCCGGTTGGATGCCGGTTCTGCGCCTCGGGCCTGACCGGGCTGGACGGCAACCTGACCAGCGGGCAGATCGTGCAGCAGGTCTGGCAGCTCGCCCGTTTGCCCGGCGTCGGGCGGATCACCAACGTGGTCTTCATGGGGATGGGTGAGCCGCTGAGCAACTTCCGCGCGGTCGCCCGGGCGGTCCGCGTCATGATGGCGGACTGGGGGCTGGGGATCTCCGGCCGGCGGATCACCGTTTCGACCGTCGGCATGCCCAGCCCGATGAAACGCCTGGCCGAGTTGGACCTGCCGATCACCCTGGCGATCTCGCTGCACGCGCCCAACGACGAGGTCCGCAGACAGATTATCCCCTGGGCCGAGTTTGTCACCATCGAACAGCTCATCGACGCGGGCCGGTACTACTTCGACCGTACCGGCCGGGAGGTGACGCTGGAGTACATCCTGCTTGCGGGACTGAACGACCAGCCCGAGCACGCCGGGGAACTGGCCGAGGTCTCACGCCGGCTACGCAGCAACATCAACCTGATCCGATACAACGAGGTCGCCGGCCTGCCGTATGGTCGGCCAAGCACCGAAGACGTCCACCGCTTCCAGCGCGTGCTGCAGGACGCCGGGCGCACCGTCCACATCCGCGCCAGCCGTGGCCGGGACATCGCGGCCGCTTGTGGTCAGCTGCGTCACGAGAACAAACCAAGCTCCACGGGTTGACCTAGCTCCAACAAAAGTGCAGCCGTGAGGGTGGCGTCAAAAAACCGAAGAAAGCCGACTTCCGCCTCCGCAGCTTTATGGTGGCCAATCCGGCTATGTGCGGCCCCGTTTACAGAGCCTCGGCGGATCCATACTTCGTCAAGATCACCCGAGAATTTCAATCGATAAAATCGGACAACACATCTTATACGCATCCCAATAATTTCTAACGCGTGCTAGGCGCTTGCACGGCTGCGCACTGCCGCACGATCATGGGTGATGATGCCCCCGAGCAAGGAGGCTCTCGTCGACATCATCACCCGACGGCCCGACGGCCCGACGGCCTGACCGCCCTCAACCACCGCGTCCGTGTGGAGACCCACCCCAAGGCCCGGGACCGCTGCCGGTGTGTGCTGCTTGCGATCGATGGCCTGACCGCGCCCGACATTGCTCAGCGGGTCGGGCGATCACGGCGCTTCGTCCAGCGCTGGGCCTACGCCTATCGCGACCACGGCCTGGCCGGGCTTGCGCCCAAGGCCCAGG
>JBCDHS010000068.1:0-12516 GCA_038749735.1 Planctomycetota bacterium | reverse complement strand
GCGGTCAGGTCCATCGCGAAGGCCTTGATCAGGCCACGGAAAACCTTCTCGCTGACTCGGGAACGGCGGTAATAGCGGTTTTTGCTTGCAGACATAGGGCCAACGGCAGTTTAATGGCCCGTTGGCTTCCTAAGCCCCTTGGTTATATCGGTCACCGAGTTTTTCTAACTCTGGAATGGAGGCACGGAGAGACTGCGCATCGGTGATTGAAGCCAAGACTTGATTCAGGTCTTTATTCCACTGGACCACGTCATCCAAGGCCTGTTCGTAACCAGCAATCTCTTCCGGGCTTTCCACGTAATCACCGCTGGAGTCTTCTGAGCAACCCGGGATTAGACTCAGCCCGATGAAACAGAGTAAAAACCAAGTCGCCGTTTTCATGATGATGCCCTATGAAAAATTGTATTCTCTGGCCCAGAAACGCAACAAATACACATCACACCAAGTTTGTGGCAGCGTAATTTAATTAGCTTAGCTTGGCAATACTCCCGATCTAAACAAGACCCTTGGGAAGTCACTCGCCTTTTGCCGTTTCTGGTCTTTCATCGACATGGCGACCAAATCGTTTACGGCTCATGATGGTCTCCCCTTGTCCCGCTCCGGCCGGCGCGGTACAGTGGGCTATGCCCCCATACGAAATCGACACGCCTGCCGATGCGTCGACCCAGGACCTGCTGACCCGGGCCGGGCATCAGACACAGGAATCTGAGTTCTTCAATCCGATCCCGCCCGGCTATGTCCGGGGCCGGCATAAGTACGTCGTCGTGCTCGGCACGGTGATGTCCGGGTTGGGCAAAGGGATCTTCTCCTCCTCGCTGGCCAAGCTGCTCAAGGACAAGTCACTGCGGGTGGCCCCGATCAAGATGGAGGGGTACCTGAACATCGACTCGGGGACGCTCAACCCCTACCGCCACGGCGAGGTGTTCGTCCTCGATGACGGGCTTGAGACCGACATGGACCTGGGCACGTACGAGCGGATCCTCGACCAGGACCTGACCCGTGACAACTACCTGACCTCAGGCCAAATCTATCGCAGCGTGCTCGACAAAGAACGCAGCGGCGGGTACCTGGGCCGTGATGTGCAGATGATCCCGCACGTCACCGGTGAGGTGAAGTACAAGATGCGCGAGCTCGCGGTCAAGCAGCGGGCGGATGTCGTCTTCGTCGAGGTGGGTGGGACGGTGGGCGACCATGAAAACGCGTTCTACATCGAGGCGCTGCGTCAGCTTGCGTTTGAAGAAGGCCCGGGCAGCGTGTGCTACGTCGCGCTGACCTATATCATCGAGCCGCCGGCCCTGGGCGAGCAGAAGTCCAAGGCGGCGCAGCTGGGCCTGAAGAAGCTGATGGAGGCGGGGATCCAGCCGCACCTGATCGCCTGCCGGGGCAAGAACCCGCTGCAGCAGGGCGCGCAGGAGAAGGTCGCGATGTTCTCCAACGTCCCGGTCGAGCGGGTCTTCTCGATGCACGATCGGCAATCGATCTACACCATCCCCTCGGCGATGCGTGACGCGGGCGTGGATCGTCACATCCTGACCCAACTCGACCTGCACGGCCGGGTGAATCAGCAGCAAGAAGACCGCGAGCGCGAGAAGTGGCTGGGCTTTATTCGGCAGATCACCTCGCCACGCAGCCACACCGCCCGGATCGGTGTCACGGGGAAGTACGCCTCGCTCCGCGACGCCTACGCTTCGATCGATAAGGCGATCGAGCATTGCGGCGCACACCTGAACGCCGACATCGAGCTGGACTGGATCGATGTGACCAAAGAAGACCCGGCCGCGATTAGCGAACAGCTCAAGGGGTTTGACGGCATCATCGTTCCCGGTGGGTTCGGGCACCGCGGCACCGAGGCGAAGATCGCGTGCGTCCGCTACTGCCGGGAAAACAAGCTGCCCTACCTGGGTATCTGCCTGGGCTTCCAGATGGCGGTCGTCGAGTTTGCCCGGCATGTCTGCGGCCTGGCCGACGCGTCGTCGAGCGAGTTCAATCCCGACTCGCCCAACCGGGTGATCGATATCCTGCCCGAGCAGAAGAAGATCGAGGGCCTGGGCGGCAACATGCGGCTGGGCGGGAAGGATGTCCTGATCAAGCCTTCCACCCTCGCGGCGAACCTCTACTACAACACCCGGGCCGGCCGCTATGACCGGCACCAGGGCTTTACCATCCGCGAGCGTTTCCGCCACCGATACGAGGTCGACCCGGCCTACATCGAAACGCTTGAGTCGCAGGGCCTGGTGTTCTCCGGCCGCCACCCCGAACAGCCCATCATGCAGGTGCTGGAGCTGCCCCAGCCCGGCCACCCCGAGGCCGAAGCGGCCCTGGCCGAGACCAACCCCTACTTCCGCGAGCACGGCGGGCACCCGTACTTCGTCGCCGCGCAGTTCCACCCCGAACTGCTCAGCCGGCCCCTCGACCCGGCCCCGATGTTCATGGGATTGGCCGCCGCCGCGGTACAGCACGCCAACCCGACCGTTGCCGCGGAACAGATCAGCCAGCGCTGGCTACCGGACCCAAAGAACGATCGCCCACTGGCGGTCTGAGTCTGGTCGGATCGGGTTTATCGGACAACAACGGTGACGCCCGACCCTTTGACTCCGGTCAAGAGACAGGGATCGCACCTTCTCGACGACGAGGGCTGTAACACGGGTTCCCGGTCGATAGTCCTCGTTAATCGTTGGATCCGTTGGGTTGTTCAAGGGTGTGATCCCATGACACCACACGTTTCACTGGAGCAAGTCCACCCGATCGATCACCGATAGTCATGCTAGGAGGTACCGGGCGAAAGGCCCGGTCGGGGACGGAAGCAGAGGCCAGGCATGGACATCCGGACGAAGATTATGGCCGCAGCCACACTCGCGGGAGTGCTGCATGCTGCCTCGTGGGCAGACACGGTCGAACTGGTTAACGGCGATGCGTTGACCGGCAAGGTGGTCTCACAGGCTGGCGGCAAGGTGGTTTTCGAACACGCCCAACTCGGGCGCATCGAGTTATTGGCCGAGCAGGTCAGGCAGGTCCGAATCGACGGGGCCCAGACACGCGACCTGACCCCCGAGGGTGGCGGACCCATCGACGCGCCCGGCGGTGTCGCGGTCCCGGACCCCGACCCACCCCCGCCGCCCGTAGCGCCCGACCCCGCCGCCGTCGTCGCCAACGCCAATCAAGCCGCGCAGGAAGAACAGCCCACGCTGCTGGACAGCTTTATCGAGCAGTGGAACACCAAGCTCACCATCGGGTTCACCGGGACGGCCGGCAACACCGACCGGCAGAACTATCACGCCAAGCTTGACACCACGTACGAGACCGATGTCCGGCGGTGGACGGTCAACTCGAGCTGGTTCTATGCCGTCGCCAACAGCCGGCGTACGCAAAACGAACTGCTGACCAAGGTCACCCATGACTGGCTTCAGAAGAACAACCCCTGGTTCTTCTTCGTCCGGGGCGAGCATGAATACGACCAGTTCCGCGCGTGGGAAAACCGGGCCTCGGTCTTCGGCGGCGCGGGCTATACGGTGGTCGATGAAAAGGAATTCGAGGTCAAGGCCCGGCTGGGCCTAGGCGGGACCTACGAGTTCGGGCAGATCAATGAGTTCACCCCCGAGGCATTCTTCGGCGGCTCGGCCGCCAAGTGGAAGATCAACAAGCGGCAGACGCTGTCGGGCGAGTCGGTCTACTACCCCTCGCTCGAGGACAGCGCCGACTTCCGCATCCAGACCAAGCTGGAATGGCTTTACAAACTGGACCTGGGCTCGGGCATGTCCCTGAAGCTAGGCGTGCAGAACGAGTACGAGTCACAGACCCCGGGCGATAACAGCAACAACGACTTCAAGTACTACGGCGCACTGGTCATCAGCTTCTGAGGAAAGCCACCACCACAGCCTCCGTCAGAACATCCGCGGTCTGCCGTTGCTCGATTTTCTACCTCTGCTGCGATAAGCCCGCCGGATCACTGCGCGGCGGGGACCACGCGGACGCGGACGTTGAACTTGCCGGGGAAGTTCTGGTTGGTCCAGTTGGACTGCATGGCGAAGCCGAGGTAGAGGGTGCCGGCCCGCTGGGCGACGAAGTTGCTGCGCGAGCCGATCAACATCTCGTCGCCGCCGTCGCCGATCTTCCCGCACAGGGCGCCCATCGGGATGTTGCCCGCGTAGTTGCCGTTTTGCGGCATGCCATCGGGCCCGGTAACGGTGTTTCGGCCCCAGGGGCTCATGGTGATCTGCCCGTCGGCCTGGATCACCACGCGGTCGCCTCGGTTGATGCGGATGCCGGTGTTCTTGTAGTTGATGCCGGCGAAGTCCCGGCCGCTGACCTCGAGGCTTCGGCGGACCTCGGGGACAGAGGTTGTCAGCTTCTGGGCGGACATGATGTCGCCCAGCGCGACGTCCAACTTACCGAACTTCGATTGGATCTGGAAGGCCTCCTGGGTGATTTGCCCGGCCATCGTAAACGACTGGGTCTCGATCTCGTCCAGGCGGACCAATGAAGGCTTGGGTTGGTTATTGTCACCGATCTCTGACATCGGGTCCATCTGCTGCTCGTACAACGCTTCGAGAACGGCTTCGAGGCGGAGCTTCTGTTCGGCGTCATCGGTGCCCAGGTAACCGCGCAGCTCCTCGATCAGGCCGGGGCCAAAGCCAACGAGTTGGGACTGGGCGGCGTCGCGGCGCCCGGCGTCGCGGTGGGCCAGTTGCTCGATCAGGGCGGCGATCTTTGCTTGCAGCTCCGGGTGGGACTGCAGTCCGGGCGCAAAGCGTTCGATCGACTCGATCGGGACGACCAGGTCGCCGAACTCGGTCTTGATCGGGATGGTATCGACAGCCAGGGTGCCGGTGAGCACCGAGCCGTCCATCAGATAGAAGCGCATGGTCCCGGGCGGGGCCGGCTGGTCCGGGATGACCGGCTCGGGTAAGGGTTGGGTATTGGGCTGGCTGGCATTGTCTGATGGGGCTTCCTGGGTGAGTTGGGCATTTAAGCCGGCGGCCTCGGCTTGGGCTTCGACCAACTCAACTTCAACGTTCTGTGCCTGGAGCTGGACACGCATCTGCTGGGCCTGGGCCAACAGCCGGGCGCGGGCTTCGGCTTCGCGTTCGGCGTTCTGGCCCAGGGCAGAACCAACCAGCAGCAGCAGGACCAGGCTAAGCATCAGGTGGGATCGACGCATGGTGTATTTCCCGTAGAGTAGAGTAGGTTTAAGCAGTTTACGGAGTCTGTACCCGGTCGGTGGCGGACGGGTTCAGCGGCATGCGGTAGACCCGCACCCAGTCGCGGCCGACGAAGCCGAGCATCTGGCCCGACTCGACCAGCGCCCCGTGCGCGGTGCTGCCCGACAGGTCGTTCCTAAAGTCGGTGACCTTGCCATCGCTCAGGTCGACGAGCGTGCTGCGTTGGCTGCCGTAGACCAGCGCGTTATGGTCGGCAAAGACGGGGCGACCCGCGTCCCGGCCGGCGTGGGGCGACCACCAATGTTTCTTGCCGGTCGCCATCTCGTACGCAACCAGCTCATCGCCCAGCAGGTAGATGTACCGGTCGTTGGACGAGACGATCGTCTCGTCACGGGCGACCGGCACGGACCCGAGCCGGGTCGCGTCGTGCTCGCGGATGGCATGGAGGTTGTTGTCGCGGGTGTCTTTGAAGTACACCACCCCGCCGTGGGCCACCAGGTCCCCCGACGGGTCCAGGTCGTACCCACCACGACGCACCCGTCTGGTCGGCAGGATCGGGTAGGCAAACGCCCAGGCGATGGCCTTGGTGTTGAGGTCCACCGCGACGACCCCGCCGTTGTTGGTCAGCACCATCAGGTACCGATCACCCAACACCAGGCGGGGGTTGATGTCTACCGGCTGGTTCCACTGCGGATCGTTGGTCGCGGTGCCCAGTTCCATCTGCCAGGCCAGCGCTCCGTTGACCCGCGAGAGCGCGACGAGCTTAAGCTGGGCCCCGGTGTTTTCGCGGGCGACGCTGAGGACCTGATCGCCGACTACGAGGGGCCGGCCAACGAAGGAGAAGTTTGAGACCGCGCCGATGGATCGGGTGTTCCAGGACACCTCGCCGGTGGTCACGTCGATGGCCCGGAGCCGCGACCAGTTTGCACTTTCGGGGTCGGAGTTGGTGACCAGCAGAAGCTGATCGTGCAGCGAGAGGTGCTGCTGGTAGTCCATCTGGAGGTAGTAGAAGCTGTTGGTGAACCGACGGGCGTTGGCCCGGGCGTTGCCGTCCTGCCAGAGCTCGCTGCCGGTCTCGGCTTGATAGGCGGTGACCTGGTCCAGGTACAGGGTGTAGAACCTGCCGGCGCCGGCGGCGACCTGGGGATGCAGCAGGTTGCCGATGTTGCCGCCAAAGCGGTTCTGCATGGCCGCGTTCTGCAGGAATCGGTCGGTGGATTTATCGGTGAGCTTGATGCTGTAGGCCGGGTATGGGTCGATGGGCAGCAGCCGGCGGTCGTTGCCCCGGTTGGTGCTGGGGCGTTGAGACCGGTCGAGCGAGAGCGCGCGGGCGGCCTGGGCCAGCCCGACCGACTCGCCGCCGAGCGTAACGGTGGTATCGGGGTGGCGGAACGCGGCGTACTCGGCCAAGACATCGAACGCTGGCCAATGCCCGGCCCGGGCCAGGGCATGCAAGCGCTTAACCATCAGGCCCGGATCGTCGGGGGTCGATCCGGGGTGCTCGGCCGCGCGGCGGTACAGGCCCGCCGCCTCATCGAAGCGGCCGGCCTCATAACGCAGGTCCCCGAGGATGCTCGCCGCCTGTGCCGCGGCGTTACACAGGGCGTAGCGCGAGATAACATCTTCCAATGCGCTGGCCCGCTCAGCGATCGACTCGAGCTGCAGCGCCTCGTCCAGCTTGGTTGAAGCAGCCTGCCGGTTGAGCCGGCGGAAGGTCTGCTTGCCCTCGTCGGGCATCGCGTCGAGCAGCGACTGCCTCAGGCTGCTCACCGGACGGAGCACGCCGGTGGGGTCGGTGATCATCTGGTTGTCGCCGGACTCGCCCAGGCTCTCGATCGCGGTGATCGCCTTGAACCAGTCCTGCTCGCGGAAGTGCAACATGGCCTGGGCCGCGGCGGTGTCCTCGACGCCGACCCCGCCGGAGGCGACCTGGAACCCGTCGCTGCGCATACCCGTGAAGCCGCCGTTGCCCGGCACGATGACCGGCCCGGCTGGATCGGCAACGAAAACCACGTTCCCGCCTCCGCCTTGCACGACGACCTGCGCCGCGACGGCTCGGTCCTGGGCCACGATGACACGGTCCGCCCGCACGCCCGAGTCGACCGACGCCAGCACCGCGGTGGTGCCGAGCGTCAGCAAACCGTGTCCGAACCAAGTTGATTTCCGCGTCTTTGTTTGCCGCGTCATGCCGAGCCCTTGTCGCGAGAGTTCGTATCCAGGCTCATCATAAGACGAATCCGGGCCCAAGCGGTTCCCCAATCCGTTGAATCGTTTGCGTCTTCCTGGTCGTTTTCGTTTGGTCCGATGCCTCGGCTCGGGTACGGTACGTGTTATCGCAACTGTGGTCCGTGGTCCGGGTTGGGAGGCTGGTCGGATGTCCATCGGTTTGTTTGGCGTGGGGCCAGTGAGTAGGCGGTGGTGGCCGGCACGCCTGCTGCTGAGGCCGGCGTGGGTGCTGCTGTCTGTCCTCTTGGTCGGCCAGGCGATGGGGCAGGCCTACGTCATCGGGCCGTCTGATCAGTTGGCCCTGGATCAGCCGCGCATCACCTTCGGTCTGACCGACGAGACCGACCCCGACAACCCCCAGCTCATCGGCCCGACGCTCCAGAACCTGGCCCTCTTGGACACCGGGGCCAACGGCGTCCTGCTCGCCGGGCTGAGCTATTCCGATGGCGAGGACTACGGCTCGCCCTTGTTCCCATTCGACTACGACGGCAACGGCACGATCGACAGCGACGAGCAGACCGCGCAGTACGCCGAGCTCGGCGTCGCCGGCACCTCGCTCTTGGATGTCCATCACCCCCACGGCTTTCGCATCCTCGACTCGTCGGGCCAGGAGCTGGTGATCACCCCGGACAACTTGATCGCTTTCGGCGACGACGATTTGAACATCGGCAGCTTCGCCGCGATCGTCGGCATGCCCGCGATGGACGGCTACGTCATCGAGATCGATCTGCGCCCACTGGCCAACCCGTTTGCCGGCGACTTCATCGGGGTCAACTACCACAACGCCCTGGCCGACGCGCCCTTCGAGTCGGCCGGTTCATTTGAGGTCGTGATGGACATCCTCCCGCCGGAGTACACCGACACGACGCTGCCCGAGGCGCTTCGGCCGACCTTTGCCGGCCTCCCACTGTTCTCCAACATCGACCTGCGGCACACCGGCGGGGCCGACAGTGGTGGCGCAACCCTCGACGCCGAGGACCACGTCTTCCTGGTTGATACCGGGGCCCAGACCAACATCATGTCCGAAGCGATCGCGACCGAACTAGGCATCGACTTTACCCGGACCCTGGCCGAAGGCGGGGACGTGCTGGACTTCCTCGAGGTCGGCGGTATCGGGGGCACGGCGCTGATGCCGCTGGTCGCGGTGGACCGCTTCACGCTCCCCAGCACGACCGGGACCGAGCTTGTCTTTACCGACCTGCTCATCGGCGTGCTGGACATCGACGGGGCCCCGTTCGAGGCGGTCTTCGGGATGAACAACTTCACCTCGGGCTATCTGCAGGCCGCCTTCGGCGGCGGGCCCGGGGGGACGCTGACCAACGGCACCGATAAAGACGCCTTCGACCTGTTCGTCGAGGCGGGCCTGATCTTCGACGACATCCAGGACGTCATCGACGCGGGCTTTATCACGATCACGCGGGAAGAGCTTCAGGACCTGGCCGACCTCGGACTGATCAGCTCAGACTTAAGCGACCTGTCCCAGGTGTATTGCGATCTAGCGATCCTTGAAGAAGCGATCGGCGGGACCGGGCCCAGCGGCATCGCGTTCGATAAGATCGTCTTCGACTTCACCGCCACCGACGGCACGGCGCTGCTCCGGCTGGACCTCAACGAGTTGAAGCAGATCGGCGATACCAACGGCGACGGCGTCGTTGATCTGGTGGATATCGAGGCGATCAATCTCAACTTCGGGGCCAGAGGCAACCAGGCCCAGGGCGATGTCAACGGCGACGGGGTCGTCAATACCGAAGACCTCAACCTGGTGCTATCCCACTTTGGCCAGAGCGTGCCCGCCGCGTCGGTCCCCGAACCCGGCTCGGCGGCGCTGCTTGCCCTTGGAGCGCTGGGGCTGCGGCGGGGCAGGCGTTGATGTCTCGGCCCCATTGATCCAGCCGGACGCCGCCGAACGCCGATGACCACGGTGATGCGCGACCCGTTCGATGAATCCCCGCTCACGCTGTTGCCCAAAGAGGTTAGCGGCGAGGTCCGGCTGATCACCGACGCCCAGCACCTGCGGACCGTGGTCTACGACGGGCTGTTGCGCGCGGCGGTGTCGGTGGACATCGCCACGGCCGACCTCAAGGCGATGCTCGTGCCCGAGCCGGGCGTCAAGCTAGGCCGACGGCAGGACCCGCCCTCGATCGTGCAGCGTTTGGTCCGGCTGGCCGAGCGCGGGGTCGAGGTCCGGCTGCTCCACGCCGGCGTTCCTAGCCGATACGCCCTGCGCGACCTGAAGAAGGCTTGCGGCAAGGGCGGATTGCCGCCGAACCTCACCCTCCGCCGCTGCCCGCGCCTGCACGCCAAGGCGGTGATCATCGATGCCGACCGGATGTACCTGGGCAGCGCGAACCTGACCGGTGCGGGCCTGGGCGCCAAAGCCGAGGCGAACCGGAACCACGAGATCGGTGTCTGGACCCAGAGCCCCGACCTCATCGACGCGGTCAGCCAGTACTTCAACCGCCTCTGGGAGGGCGGCTGCTGCGAGGGCTGCGGCCGCCGCGATGTATGCCCGGTCCCATTGGAAGAGCCCCGGCTCTAAGCCGCGACAGACATCCACCCATTGTTACTGGACTTGCCGGCCACGGACGCGTTTCGATGCGTAGTATCCCGCATCATGCAACGCCCCCTGCACTACCTCCGCATCCTCAGCTTCGTTGACGGCGTCACGCTCCTGCTGACCATGGGCATCGGTTCGACGCTCAAACGCCTGGCCGACATCCACGAGCCGGTCTTCATCTTCGGCTCGATCCACGGCGGGGTCTTCATCGCCCTGGCCATCTTCACCTTCTACCTGCTCGCGCGCGGGGTGATCAGCGTGAAGACGACCGGGTTGGTCGCGCTGACGGCGATGATCCCCTTCGCCCCCTTCTTCCTGGACCGCTACCTCAAGCGGCTTGAGCAAGAACACGCGGCGGAGTCTGTGCAAGCACCTTCGTAAGCGGATTAAGCGTCGCTATGTGATTTAACGACCGCCTTCGTTCTACCCCGCGTCCTCACCGATGTGGACCGCGCCACGCCGACTGGCCAGGTCGACCTGTTTCTGTCGCTGGGCGAAACGCGCACGCTGCTCGCCAGTCAGCTTATGGTAGCAGTGCGGGCAGCTTAGCCCCTTGACGTATAGCTCGCTCTGACGGTCCTCAGCGCTGACCGGCTGTCGGCAGGCGTAACAGAGGGCGTAGTCGCCCGGGGTCAGGCCGTGGCCCACGGTCACGCGTTCATCAAAGACAAAGCACTCGCCGTGCCAACTCGAGTCTGCCTCATCGACTTCTTCGAGGTACTTGAGGATGCCGCCCTCCAGGTGGTAGACCTCTTCAAATCCCATCTGCTTGAGATAAGCCGTTGATTTCTCACAGCGGATCCCGCCGGTGCAGAACATCGCGACCTTCTTGTGCCGGGCCGGGTCGAGGTTCTGCTCCACGAAATCCGGGAAGGCGCGGAAGCTCTCGGTCTGCGGGTTGATGGCGTGGTCGAAGCTGCCCAACTCGACCTCGTAATCATTGCGGGTATCGACCACGGTGACCTCGGGGTCCTGGATCAGTGCGTTCCAGTCACGGGGCTTGACATAGGTGCCAACGGTGTGGGTCGGGTCGATGCCGGGCACGCCCATCGTGACGATCTCCCGCTTGAGCCGGACCCTGGTCCGCAGGAACGGCATCTTCTCGGTGAAGGACTCCTTGTGGTCAAGCGCTGCCAGCCGGGGGTCGGCCCGCAGCCAGGCGAGCACCCGGTCGATGCCCGCGCGGGTCCCGGCGATCGTGCCGTTGATCCCTTCCTCGGCCAACAGCAGCGTGCCCTTCACCCCGCTGTCGCGCATGACCGCATACAACGGCCGGCGTAGCGCCGTGTACCGATCCAGCCTCACAAAACGATACAACGCCGCAATAACCACCCGCGTTGGGGCAGGGGCATCACAGGACTCGGACTGAACGCTCGTTAAAGACATGTCGCACTGCCTACGATACCGTGTCACGCCTCACCGGACCATCCCCAACCATGCGACACCTCACCCTACTAATCATGACCCTGCTGGCCCTGCCCGGCTGCACGTTCTACCCCCTGACCCTGCGCGAGGCCCCGCGCCCCGAGGGCTGGCCCGACCTCACTCCCGTCGGCAAGATCCAGGTCAAGCCCTACCCCGCCTACCGCGCCGCCGTCGCTGCCGCGCCCAATGGCCAAGCCACCGACAACACCCTCTTCCGCAAGCTCTTCAGCCACATCAGCGACCGCGATATCCCCATGACCGCCCCGGTCGAGATGGCCTACGGTGACCTCGAAGACCCGGGCCAGACCGACCTCGAACCCAAAGCAATGGCCTTCCTCTACCGCAGCCCATCCGTTGGTCAAACCGGCGCGGCCGAGCCCGGGGTCGAGGTCATCGATATCCCGGCCAAAAGCTACGTCAGCATCGGTGTCCGCGGCCGATACACCGACCGACGCTACCGCGACCGGGTCGAACGCCTGCTTGACTGGCTCGCCGACGACCCGGCCGGCCAAGCCTACGAACAAGTCGGCCCCCCACGATACCTGGGCTACAACAGCCCGTTCATCCCCCGCTTCATGCGCTACGCAGAGGTCCAGATCCCCGTCGAGCCACGGTAGCTGCATGCTGGCAATTGGATCGCCAATAAGCCCACGCCGACCCAAGTGCGAAATGTCTGGTTCCACCTGCCCCGACACGGCCCACCGCCCTGCCATTCCGGCACCCCCCGCTGCCGCGATCACGCACCGCGGCAGCAAGACCATACTCCGCAGAATCTAGCGGGGCCCTAAGTCTATTATTTTGAATGACTTGTGAAATTTTATCTCTCCCGTGTCCGGCACGCCCCTTGCACCCCCGCGTACCCCGGTGATGCTCCATGCGCGACCCCCACAACCCGACCCAGGCCCGCACGACCCCCAAGGTCTCGTGCCGAATAGCCCGCGCTTCCGCGTCCTGCTCACCGAAGACCGCGCCCGGCCCGATGAGCACTGGACCCGCCAAGTCCCCGCCATCCTCCGGCCCCTCGGCGTCGAGGCCCACATCGCCTCCACCGGCAAGCAGGCCCTGGACATCCTCAGCCACAGCCCCGTCCACGCCGCCGTCATCGACCTGAACACCCCCGCCCCCAACGCCACCGGCAACGACCCCGGG
>JBCDHS010000067.1:0-12941 GCA_038749735.1 Planctomycetota bacterium | reverse complement strand
CAGCGTGGCGGCATCGTCAGCCTGGCGAAGGGTGACATCCATGTCGAGTCTCCAAAAGGAAAACGCCATCATGCCGACTCAGACGCCCGAGCGCAACCGTACAAGCGCCTAGCGCGCACGAGATTTATGCGGGATGGGTATAAGCCGGTGTTGCGCTTCGGAATTGAATCCGCCTCTTTTAAAAGCTCCAGTACTTTGCTATCGCATCTATACGATACAGTAGCGTAGGGATTTAATCTCATGCCTACTGCCGCGACTCATCCAGCATCTTGTCCGTGCTCTGACGATCAACGGCGCGGCAGGTGTCGGTCAGTTGGCTGGCCCATTGGTCCAGGCGGGCTTGCCAGGTGTCGGCGGTCAGGCCATGGGGTGTGGTCTGGGCGAACTCGTCGCAGAGCAGGATCAGGCGGAGCAGGTGGCGGAAGATGACGCCCTCCTGGCGGGCTAGGTCGCGGGTGGAGATGTACTTGACGAAGTCGCCGTGGAAGTTGAGCAGCAGGTCGCTCGCGGCGTAGACGGCCCGGACGGGGTTGTAGCCCGGGTGGGCGACGTCGTGCTCGAAGAGCATCGCGAGCTTCTCGGCCAGGGGCGGGGCGAAACGACGCTCGGCGGGCAGCAGATCGTCCGGCTCGGCGGGGTAGAGGTCGTCCTGACTCGCCAGGCCGCGCCGGATCAGGGCCGGGTCGAGGGTGTCCACCGCGAGCGGCCCGGGGCGGTAGCGCAGCTCGTGCGGGACCCGGGCCTTGCGGGCGACCGAGTTGGGCATCTCCAGCAGGGCTTCAAGGATTTGGAGTTGCTCGGCTTCATCGGCGAGCCCAAGATAGTCCAAAAGCCAGGTGCCGAAGAGCGGATTGACCGCCCGGAAGCTGAGCAACGACTGGAGCTTGGGGGTTGGCATGGCCTGTGTGGGGTGGTAGCCACTTAGCCGCACGCCGTCTCCTTCCGATTTGGTTTTCGAGGGCTCTTTCGGTGGCTGGGGTCCGGGCCTGGACTCTGGCTTGATCTCTGTCCCCAGGCTTAGGCTGGCCATCAGGTCCGCCATGGACTGGGGCTCTTGTTGATCCTCGGGCTTGTCCTTCGCTGTGACATCCTTGGTGCTATCTGTTGAGGGCGGGGCGGGGCTGAGTTCGATGATGTCCTCGTCGTGCAGGGTCACGAGCATCCGGGTCAGGGCTTGCTGCTGCTTCTCGATGAGGTTGGGCGGGAGCAGCCGCTTGTCCACGGCCTCGCGGATGGGCTTGACAGAAGAGTCTGCATCGAGCAGGTAGCCCAGCAGACGCCAGGGTATCTCCCCGCGGCTCTCGAGCTTCCCGGGCGGGGCATCACGCAGCTTTTCAAACTGGGCCTGGGTCCAGTAGGTCAATCCCTCGCGGCGGCGGGGGCCTTTCTTAATCAGTTGTTTGCGTTTCTTGAGCAGTTGCGGGTCTTTGGTGTCTTCCGGGATTTGCTCGATTTTCTTCTTGTGCTTTTCGATTTTGACATCGTCATCATGGGCCAGGGCAAAGACGTGGCCCTGGGTATCGAACTGTGGTCGGCCGGCCCGGCCAAACATCTGGTGGGCGCTGCTGGGGTCGATCAGTCTCTTGTTCCGCGGTGGGCCCTTGACCAACGAGGTCAGCACGGTGGACCGAGCCGGCAGGTTCATCCCCGCGGCCAGCGTCTCGGTGCAGACACAGACCGACAGCAGCTTGTCCTGAAACAGCTCCTCGACCACACGCTTGTACTTGGGCAGCAGGCCGGCGTGGTGGACGCCGATGCCGCGCAGTAGCAGCCGACGCAGCTTCGGTCCCGCCCCCGTCGAAAGGTCGTAGCCGTCCAGCCGCTCGGCAAGCTCGGCCTGCTGGCCCTGCTGCAGCACATCCCGCCCGCGCAGCTGGTCGGCTACGTCCCAGCACTGCTCGCGATCGAAACAAAAGACCAGTGCCGGCGTACGGACCTCCTCCGCATCACCCCGGCTCATCTTGGCGAGTTGGTCGGGCAATAGCTCGTCCCCGATCCAATGGAACTGCAGCGGCACCTTGCGGTCGGTGGACTGGACCAGGTCGAGCGATCGGCCGTGGGCGTTGCGGAGCCAGGCGGTGAAGTCGTAGGCGTTGCCGACGGTCGCCGAGAGCAGCATCAGCCGGACGTGAGCCGGCAATAGCCCGAGCGAGAGCTCCCAGACGATCCCGCGCTGCGGGTCGTTGAAGGAATGGAACTCGTCCATGACCACGGCCGAGACGCCGTCAAACGAGAAGGCCTCGGGGTGCAGCAGCCGGTTGAGCAGGACCTCGGCCACCACCACGCGGACCAGGGCGTCGGGGTTCACGCTGCGGTTGCCGGTCGTTAGCCCCACATCAGACGCCGAGAATCCCCAGCCCCGGGCCGAGGCGGACAACTCATCGAACTTCTGCTCGGACAAAGCGATCAGCGGCGTGGTGTAGTACATCGGCCGGCCGGTGTGCAGTGCCTCGTACACCGCGGCCTCGGCGACGAGGGTCTTGCCCGTCCCGGTCGGGGCACACATCAACACTCCCTGATGCGTCTCGCCCCACTTCAGGAGTGCTTGTTCCTGCACCGGGTAGGGGTCAAAGGGCAGCTGATCGAGGTACTGAAGCAGCAATTCTTCGCGGTCGGGCATCGGGTGAGGATAACGGCAGGAAAAAGATCAAGGCAAACCCGATCATAATCCGAACCAATATAGTCGGAACCTGTTAGGATGCCTGTCCATGTTACGCGAATTACACATCCAGAACCTGGCAGTGATCCAGGACGCCGCGGTCGAGTTCGGCCCCGGGCTGAACGTCTTCACGGGCAAGACCGGGGCCGGTAAGTCCTTAGTGCTCGGTGCTCTCGAGTCGCTGTTGGGGCTGCGCAAGAGCCCGCCCAAGATGATCCGCCCCGGCGCGGATCAGGCGCGCATCAGCGGGGTATTCGAGCTGATGGACCAGATGATTTCCGATCGGGTCGCAGCCGCGTTAGACCAGGAATTGGAACCGGGCGATCAGGTCCTGATCACGCGCAAGCTTTTTGCGTCGGGCCGGTCTTCGCTGACGGTCAACGGCCAGCCGGCGACGGCCGCGATGCTGCGTGCCGCGGCGGAGGTGTTGGTCGATATCCACGGCCAGCACGATCATCAGTTCCTGCTGAGGCCGAGCAATCAGATCGCGGTGCTGGACCGGTTCGCGGGGTGTGAGGCATTGCGTCAACAGTTCGCCGAGCTCTGGCAGAATATGCAACACTTGCTAAGCCAGCGCGAGGAGCTGGAAGCCTCGCGGACGCTACGGGCCCAGCAACTCGAGCTGTACGCGTTCCAGGCGGATGAGATCGACGCGGTCGACCCGGTACCGGGCGAGTTGGTCGAGCTGGAGGCCCGCGAACGCCTGCTGAGCAACCTGCGGCGGATCAAGCAGGACGCCGATGCCGCACACAGCGCGCTCTACGACAGCGACGGCTCGATCTCCGAACGGCTGCAGGCGCTCACCCACCTGCTCATCGACCTGGCCGACCTGGATGAGAACCTCAGCCCCGTGGCCGAGCAGGTGCGGACCGCGACGCTGACGCTCCAGGACGCCGCGTTCGAGCTATCCCGCTACGGCAACCGTCTGGAGCTGGACCCCGAGGAACTCGGTGAAGTCGAGCAGCGCCTCAACTTGCTTAACCGCCTGATCCAGAAGTACGGCGGCAACGGCCTGGATGACGACACCCTCCAGCCTGTCCTCGACTACCGAGATCAGATCGGCGCGAAGATCGCTGAACTGCGAAACCAAAGCGCCGATCAGTCCCAGATCGACCAGACGATCAACCGGGCCCGCGGCGAGCTCACAACGATCGGCGGGGAGCTTAGCGCGATGCGCCGGGCCGCCGCGGAGAAGATCGGCCCGAAGGTGCAGAAACAGCTTAAGCAGTTGGACATGGCCGAGGCGACCCTGCGGGTGTGTATAGAGAGTGGTGGACTGGATGACGCCGCGGCCGGGCCGAGCGGGCTGGACCGGGTCGAGATGCTGGCCCGGACCAACCCCGGTCAGGACGAGCGCCCGCTGCGTGAGATCGCCTCGGGCGGCGAGCTGTCGCGGGTGATGCTGGCGCTCAAGTCCGTGCTCAGCGGCGGCAGGCAGCGGCAGGCTGCGGGTGGCACAGTGGATGTGCTGGTGTTTGATGAGATTGATGCGAACATCGGCGGCCGGTTGGGGCACGTGATCGGCCGCAAGCTTCGCGAGCTGGCCTCGTCCAAGCACGACGATCGGCAGGTGCTCTGCATCACCCACCTGCCGCAGATCGCTGCCTTTGCCGACCGCCACTTCCATATTGTGAAGCAGGTCCGCGCCAGTGGGAAAAAGAAGCATACTCGGACCACGGTACGCCAACTCAGCGCGGACAGCCGAGTCAACGAATTGGCGGAGATGCTCGCCGGTACCGAGCTAACGCCGACCAGTAAGCGCCAGGCAAAGGAGTTGCTGGATGCCGCATCAGCTTAAGTTCAGTTCTGTATAATTCGAGATATGTATTGGCGTATCAGCAGCTTTCCAGAGTTGGGACACCTCAGCGATTCCGAACGTGACCAGCTACTTGGCTCAACCATCGGCCGGGGATTAATGGTCAAGCTTGCCTTGTCTTGTGTGTTGCGAGGGCTGTTGGCCGGTTTGCTCGTGACCGGTGTTGTAGTGACATGGACTGCGGGGGCGAGCTCGCCCCCTAGTGGGATTCTGGCGGTCATTTTGTCGCCGATTTGCGTGGCCCTGTTGTCGCTGGGGTTATACCAATTCAGTCTGATTCGGATCCGTGGCCAGCTACGCATCTATCTGCATCAACAACGCCAGCTCGGCAAACCCATCCCCGTCTGTCTCAAATGTGGCTACGCGGTCGACGAACAAGCCGGACGCTGTCCGGAATGTGGCGCGACGTTGTAACCGATGTTGGACCGTTCGCTTAACGTTGCTCACACGCCGTTCAACTCTGTCCGACGCCGATCGGTACGGGTTTGGGCTTTCAGGCTTAGGGTTCGGGTTGATCGCCTTGTTGCGGCACACGCCCGCAGTGAAATGCGTTGCCGTTCTGATAGAGCACCAGCTTGGAAACTGCACCGGCGTCATCCCGCTCAAAAACGATCCTGGCTTCTACTGCTCGGTAGAGGAACGTGTCGTCGCCCTGCGGATACAGGCGGAGGGTGGGTTGGTTGTTAAGCTTCGCGTAAAGCCTGCCGTCGAGCTGCTCCACGACGAACCGGCCGGGCGGGAGACCCACGTAATGCCCTGTGTATTGCTTGATCACCTGGGGTGCCAGGTCGATGGGTGTGGGAGGGGCATAGGGTTCGAAAGTGACCCCCGCGACAAGCCGGGTGATGTCCTGTCCCAGACGGCTCACGCTGGTGCTCGTGGTGTTCGTCAGCAGGATGACCGCCTGTTTCCTTTGAGGAGCAATCACAATCGTCGTTTTGAATCCACCAGTCTGCCCGCCGTGCACCAGCGTGTCCCCTCCATCAACCATAAACCATCCCAGCCCCATCGGGTCACCAACCGACGTGCCATCTTCTTGGTTCTGAACCATTTGACTCAGGCGGATCGCGTCGGCCAACGGGGTGCTTCCCGGATCGACCTGAGCATCGGCGTAAGCGAGCATGTCGCGGATGTTGGACCGGACACCGCCCGCCCCCGCGAGGGTGTAGATCGTCCAGGGGTGCGCAGGCTCGGCGTCGGGGTTGTGGGGCCCGGCCATGTACGCCAGATCGTCATCGCGGAGGGTGACCCGTGTGTCCCGCATACCCAAGGGGATCAGGACACGCTCGGTGAGCAGCGCTTCGTACGTCTTGCCCTCCCGTTCGCCCAGTACGTAACCGAGCAGGCCGACCCCGAGGTTGCTGTAGCTGGCTTTGCTGCCGGGCCTGCTCTGCATCTGCGGGTCTTGGAGGTACGCCAGCAGCTGTTCTTCGGTGTAGCTCGCATACGGGTCGGCCGGGTCCGTTGGCCTGAAGTTCGTGGGCATCCGGGGCAGCCCCGAGGTGTGTGTCGATAGACGGCGCAGGGTGATGCCTTCGTCGATCGAAACCGGCTGACGCAGCAGGGTCTGCGCCGGGGTGTCGAGTTCGTACAGCCCGCGGTTCACGCCGTCGGCCAGCAGCAGGCCCGTCATCGTCTTGGTGATCGACCCGATCTCGTAGAGTGTGCGGTCGGTGGGCGGGCCTTCGCCACGCCGCGTCTGGCCGTAGTGGTAGGTGTACCGCCCTTCGGGGGTGAGGATGCCGATGCTCATGCCGACGATGTATTCGCCGTCGAGGTACGGCTGGACCATCTCGTCCAGCGAAGCGCGGTAAGGGTCGGTCTGGCAGCCGCCGCTAGATACCAACAGCGGCAGGCAGGTCAGGATAAGTAGGGGCCTTAGGTGCATACGGTGAGAATAGCATCAGGCCAGGCCGCACAGATGCGAGCACACCTGGGCCCAAGCCCGAGTCTGCAAAGACATCGCCTTCGCTCAGCTATGCCCCACACTCAGCGGCACCGGCTGGGGCTTGGCGGCATGGGTCGGGTCGACGACGATGTTCAGGGGCAGCCGCTTGCCGTCCGGGTCGCGGGGGATGTTGTCCTGGTCGATGATCCGCTGGATGGCCATGACCCCCTCGATCAGCGTCTCGGGGCGGGGCGGGCAGCCGGGCACGTAGACGTCGACGGGGATGAACTGATCGATGCCTTGAACGACCGCGTAGGTGTCGAAGACCCCGCCGGTGCTCGCGCAGGCACCCATCGAGATCGTCCACTTCGGCTCGGTCATCTGCTGGTAGATCCGCTGGAGCACGGGCAGCATCTTCACGCTCACCCGCCCCGCGACCAGCATCAGGTCCGCCTGCCGGGGGCTGAACCGCATGACCTCGGCCCCGAAGCGTGCCAGGTCGTAACGCGAAGACGCCGTCGCCATCAGCTCGATCCCGCAGCACGCGGTGGCAAACGGCATCGGCCAGACCGACGATCGCCGGGCCCAGTTGATCACCTTCTGCAGCTGCGTCGTCATGATGCCTTCGGCAGGGAGTGCGGCTTCGATGCCCATGGGGGTGCTCCTTTACAGTCACTTTCATAGTAGCGTTTGGTTGACGAGCCCGCCCGCTAAACTTGTCTTTCATGTCACAGGTTGTGATCTCGCCTCCCCCGGTCCCGACCCAACTCATCGTCTTCGCCGACGACTGGGGCCGACACCCCTCGTCCAGTCAGCACCTGATCCGAGAGCTCCTGCCGCACTACCCGACGCTGTGGGTGAACACGGTGGGGACGCGTAGGCCGAGACTGACATGGGCGGATATGAAACGCGGCGTCAATAAGTTGATGAACGTCATGGCCGCGAGCGATGCTACGCTGGATCACATGGACCCGGACTTACCGGAAGGTCTGCATGTAATCGAGCCATTGATGTATCCAGGTTTTCGATCCGCCTGGCAGCGGAAATTCAACCGCATCAAGCTGACGCGTTCGATCCATCAGTGCTTCGGTCAGACATTCGCGACGAAACCTCTGGTTAGTCGTGTTCCTGCACAGCGGTCGCGTCGTGTCGTACTGACAACTCTGCCGATCACTGCCGACGTTGTGGACCGGCTCGATGTGGATCGTTGGATCTATTACTGTGTCGATGACTACTCCCGGTGGCCGGGCACGGATCACGCGGTGATGCACGAGATGGAGTGGGAACTGGTTGCGAAGGTCGATGCGGTCGCTTGCGTCAGCGAGACACTGCACGAGCGGGTCGCATCGATGGGTCGGGGGGATGCGACACTGCTGACGCACGGGGTTGCTGCCAGTTTTTGGATGCTGGCAAATGGGCCTGATAACGGACGTTTACATCAGCAAGTACCCATGCTTACGGAACTCAATGGATCTCCGCTGACGTTTTGGGGATTGATCGATGATCGGCTGGACCGTACATGGATCGCAGAGTTGAGTCGAGCTTGTGCAGAATCGAATGACGATGCGCTGAAGGTTTGCCTGGTAGGTCCGGTGGTGGGTGACAGCAAGTCGTGGACGTCACTGACGCACGACGAGGGTCGATTCGGTTCAGTCATGTGCTGTGGCAGGGCGGATCACGACCTCTTACCCAGCGTTGCTTACTACTCGCGGGTCCTCATCATGCCCTACGGCGACGCCCCGGTGACACGGGCGATGCAGCCGCTCAAGCTGCTGGAGTACTTGGCGACGATGAAGCCGGTGGTCGTGCGCGACCTGCCGGCGACACGTGCCTGGGCCGACTGCTGCGACCTGGCGGGGGATGAGAAGACGTTTGCCAAGCTTGTCATGGAGCGGGCCCGCACCGGGACGCCCGCCGACCAGATCGAGGCACGCAAGCGGCGGCTGCCGGGTGAATCCTGGTCGGCGAAAGCGGCGCAGCTTGCCGGGTTGATCAGCGCGGGCTAATGCGCATCCCAAAAAAACGAAGGCGTTTATTGCTTCATGAGCCGCCGGGTAACACCCGGCGGACAAGTTTCATGTAACTGGTCCGCCACGTGTTTCGTGGCGGCTGTCCATGATCTGACGAGCGTATGAATTTTTTGGGATGCGTATAAGTCCCTTGCCACTGAGGTCAAAGACGCATCGCCCGCTCAGACGCGGCGTGCCGGGTGTGTCCGGATAACCTGTGGCCCATCCTGCTAATCGTCGCCACAGGGTGACCGGGCCGATAAGCAGGGCATGGCGATCAAGCGACTGGCGCAGGTCCTTGGGTGGCTGCTGGCGATGCCAGCCAGGCTGCGCTACACCGTGCTGCGACGCCTGGTTGGTGAAGCCCGGGCCCTAAGCTCGGTCAGCGAGGCGGTCGCCCGCCGGCCCGGCCTGCTCGGTATCTACCTCCGCCAGGCGTTCTACCGCTCCATGCTCTCGGCGGTGGGGCTCGATGTCCACTTCGGCTACCAGACCCTGCTGAGCAAGCCCGAAGCAGAACTGGGCGACCGGGTCTATCTCGGACGATTCTGCACGATCGGCTGGGCGCTCATCGGGGACGACGCGAAGCTGGCCGACGGGGTCCAGGTACTCTCGGGGGCCCGTCATCATCAGGCCAAGGCGCGGATCGATGTTGTCGCGGATGGCGTACGCTACCGCCCGGTCCGGATCGGCCGGGGCGCGTGGGTCGGGGCCAACGCGGTGGTGATGGCCGACGTGGGCGAGGGGGCCGTCGTGGGTGCCGGGGCCGTGGTCACCCGGTCGGTCGCGCCGCATACGGCCGTTGCCGGGGTACCCGCCAAGCCAATCGCGGCCGCACCGGAGCAGCGTGCGGCATGATCGAGTACCTGCGTCAACCCGATCCCGCGACGGTTGCCGCCGTCCGTGAGCTCATCGCCAATCCCAACGGCCCGGCCAAAGCCTGTGGCGAGCACGACCCGGCCTGGCTGGACATCCTCCGCGATGGGCTGGGGCACAAGACCGTCGGCCTCCTAACCCGCCGGGGTTCGCAGGTCACCGGTTACCTCCCGCTGGCGCTGACCCGAAGCCCGCTTTTTGGCCGGCACCTGGTCAGCCTGCCCTACCTCAACCGGGCCGGCGTCCTTGCCAATAGCGACGACACGGCCGCATCCTTGATCGACGCCGCGGTCAGGCTGGCCGACCAGCAGGCCGTCCGTTACCTCGAACTGCGACACCACGGCCACGCCATCCCGCACGACCAACTCGGCACGACCCGTGGCGAGAAGGTCCGCATGGTGCTCGACCTGCCGGACACCGGCCAAGCGCTATGGGAAAGGCTCAAGGCCAAGGTCCGCAACCAGGTCCGCAAAGGCGACAAGCACGGCCTGGCGATACGGTTCGGCGGGCGCGAGTTGCTCGGCGGGTTCTACAGCGTCTTCGCGGCGAACATGCGTGACCTGGGCACGCCGGTCTACCCACGCAGGCTCTTTAGTGCCATGCTGGAGCACCTTGCGGGCCGGTGCGAGCTAGTGATGGTTACCATGGAAGGCAGCGCGATCGCGGGGGCGGTCCTCATCCACGACCGTGTCCAAGGCAAGGGCATCACGCAGGTTCCCTCGGCCAGTTGTCTGCGGCAATTCAACGACACCTGCGCGAACATGTGGATGTACCACAAGCTCCTGGAACGCGCGGTCGAGCGCGGCGCGAGTCGATTCGACTTTGGCCGAAGCAGCGAGGGCTCGGGGACCTACCGGTTCAAGAAGCAGTGGGGTGCCGAGCCCGAGGCAACGCCCTGGCAGGTCTACCTGCGGCAAGGCGATCTAGACGCGGCCCGCCCCGACCACCCGTGCAACCGCCGCCGGGTCGAGGCGTGGCAGAAGCTGCCGGTCTGGGTCACCCGTGTGCTGGGGCCGCAGATTGTTCGTGGGATCCCCTAGTTGCGGAAAGCCGTGAAGCCGAGGCAATACCTCGCCAATCACCCCGGCATCAGCGGTGCGGTAGGCGGCTGATAAATCAGGGGGATCACGAGGCTGAAGGTCGCACCGTCGCCCGGCTCGCTGGCCAACTCGAGGTGCCCGCCCAAGAGGTCCGCCAGCTCCTTGCTGATGGTCAGGCCCAGGCCCGTGCCGCCGTGCTCCCGGGTCACCGACGGATCGAGCTGGGAGAACTTCTCGAAGACGCGCGCGTGATTTTCCGGGTCGATGCCCGGCCCCTGGTCCTTGACCCCCAGCCGGACCATCGCCACCTGCCGCTGGCCGCGAGGCTCCTCCAACTCGGCGCTCAGCAACACCTCGCCGCCCTCGGGGCTGAACTTGATCGCGTTGGACAGGAAGTTGAAAAGAACCTGTTGGAGCTTGCCCGGATCGGTCTCGGCGGGGGGCAGGTTGGGCTGGGCCTTGAGCCGGAGCCTGACCCCGCGTTGGTCCGCCTGCGGCCGGATCAGGTTGACCAGGCCTTCGCAGGTATCCTGGATCGACACGGTGCTTAGCCGAAGTTCGACCCGGCCCGCCTCGATCTTGGCCAGGTCCAGCAGGTCGTTGATCAGGTCCAGCAGCCGCCGGCTGGAGAGGATGATGTTGCCGGTGTACCGCCGCCGTTTCTCGGCCTGCGGGTCGTCGCCATCGGCGAAGGTCTCCTGCAAGACCTCCGCGAAGCCGACGATCGAGTTCAACGGCGTGCGCAGCTCGTGCGAGACGTTCGCCAGGAACTCGCCCTTGATCTTATTGGCTTCATATAACGCGACGTTGGACTCGGCCAGCTCGCCGAGCTTGAGGTCCAGCGATTTATTCGCCGACTTAAGCTGGTCCTGGCTGCCCCGGACGTTGTCGAGCATCGCGTTGAACATGTCCGAGAGCTGCTCGAATTCGTCGCCGGTGTTGACGTCGCTACGGATGTTCAGGTCCCCCTGCGAGACCTTCTCGGCGTAGCCACGCAGCACGCGAAGCGGCGAAAGGATCAGCCGGGAGATGGTGACCCAGAACGCCGTGATCGCGAGCAGGCCCGCGGTCAGGCCCGCCGCAACCAGATAGATCCGGTTAAGCATCCGCTGCTTCTGGGCCTCACCCTCGACAATCTCGACCAGCAGCATGCCCGAGAGCAGCTCGGGGTTCTTGGCCAAAGCCCCCTCCGCTTGGGTGTCGGTTGCGGGCTCAGCCTGCTCAGGGGGCTGCTCGCCAAACCCCGCCGGCAGGTCTTTCTCGCGTATCGCACGGAGATAGCGGTAGTAGGCGGTGCCCTCGCCGTCGGTCGCCCGGGTAAACCGCTCGGTCTGATCGGGTACACCGCGGAAAAATTCGGCTTGCTCAATCAGCCACGGGTCGGTCCCGGCCTGCTCGGCGGTCAAGGCCCCCAGCTCAATAAAGCGGACGCGCAGATCGGAAATATCCGAATCCAGACGCGCTTCATCCCGGGCCTTGTACTCTTGTTCGTCAAACGCCTTGGGGTCCTCAAACCAGACGGCCGTAAGATTGCGCGCAAGCTGGCGCGGGCCCTCCTCAACCAGCCGGTTCATCCGCATCGACACGACGGTCAACGCCGCGATCATGATCAGCAGCACCCCGACACCGAAGAGCAACTGGCACTTATTGGCAAGACTTACGCGGATGCGCTTGGGCATCGCAGTAGTTTAGGGGATTGAGATTCGAGGTTGTTCGACGCAGGACCACCAGGGATGAAGACGGATGAAATCACCCCGGCGGCAGGTCGCTGGGATCGACCGCGTCGTCGTCGGGCTCGCTGAAATCGGCGACACGGACCAGCCCGCTGCGGACGACGCGACGGTTGCTGTCTGAGCTGCCGCGGGGCATGGCGATGACGCCGGTGCGGGCCAGCTCGACGATGCCGTAGGGCCGGAGCATATCGACGAAGGCCTCGAGCTTCTCCTCGGTCCCGCCCAGCTCGAGCATCATCCGGTCCGGCGAGACATCCACCACCTTGGCGCGGAAGATCTCGCCGAGCTGAGTGATCTCGGCCCGGTAGGCGGTCGGGTTATCGCCGGCGCGTGTGTTGACCTGAGCCATGACCAGGTCACGCTCGACAAAGGCGACGTCCTGGTAGTCCACGACCTTGACGACCGGCACCAGTTTCTGCAACTGCTTGCGCACCTGTTCGAGGGTCGCGTCGTCGCCGATGACCACGATGGTCATGCGTGAAAGCTCGGGGTTCTCGGTCCGGCCGACGACCAGAGAATCGATGTTAAAGCCACGGGCAGCAAACATGCCAGCGACCTGAGCAAGCACGCCCGGCTCGTTCGTGACGAGCGCGGCGATCACGTGGCGCATGTAGGAGATAGGCTCGGGCATGGGCGGCATCATAGTGTTTTGGCTTATCCGTGCAGGGCGGCGTACGGTTTGGGAAGGAACCGGTCTGTGAGATGGATTGTGCACTTCCCAGTCAGTCAGGATGAATTGTGCATAAATTGATCTACGGTTGCGGTGGTTTGTTGTCTGAATTGAGAATAGATTGTGATATGACAGAAAACTGCGTCGCAAGACGGGTAAAAAAAACTATAAATCTATTTAATATCATATTTAAGAATTTTATTGATTCTTACTTTTGGCGAAAGCCCCATCGATTCGGTGGCGGCCATTG
>JBCDHS010000066.1:0-13144 GCA_038749735.1 Planctomycetota bacterium | reverse complement strand
GCCGAAGCCGGGCTTGGGGAGGATGGTTTCGATGAATGGCCACTGCTCATCGGTCAGGTCCGAGGGGTAAGACGTAAGACGTCCGTGTCATGCCCGATCTATCGGGCGCATCGGGGCTTTTCGTACACGTTCTAAATGCCCGGCTGGCCTTGAACACCGCCTTGGCTAACAGACCGATGCATAATTCGATGCCCATGACTTCCCGGAACAAGTGACAGATGTTGTTGTACGACAGGTGGCACGCCCCCTTGAGGTAGGCGACCAGACCGATCATCCTCGGCGAGACCAACTCGCCACGGCGGACGCCTGCGGGCAAGGGGGCGACAACGATGTGTCCTGTATAGACACAGCGGTAACGGCGGGCTCGGTGCTCAACGATCCTCAAAGACCGGCCGGTCCAGCCGATCTGCTGGACGACACACCATCTCTCTTCGTCGGGGGCATCTTCAGCGATCGGCTCCAGGCCGGCGTCGGCCTCCAGTGTGTACTGCCAGCAGCTATCGACCTCGTCGGGCTTGAACAACTCGCGTTTGTAGTTCTTGTGCCCCTTCTGACCACCGGGCTTACGCTTCTTCTTGCCCCGGCCCGAACCGCCACCCTTCGGGAGCTTGGTGATATCGCTCGATGGTGGCTTCGAAGAAGTCGATGAGTCACGCTGCATCTTCGCGATACGCAGTTCCAACGCCTCGATCCGCGCTATCAGCCGGGCGAGCAAGGCCTCCACCTCGGACTGCGTATACAGTTTCTCGTCGGCATCTGTGCCCATCAACTCAAAGTACAAAACCTATAACGGGAGCGCAAATCGGTGAACACTTACCCGCTGCGCGTCGCCCGCTACCCCGCAGGGTTTGTTTGTCGGCGGTGCGCGGGGCTGGTGTACGAGTCGAGCGAGCGGACGAGCGTGCCGGGGCGTCGGCGGGGGTGGACAAGTGGTGCCGTTTTATCAAGCGGGTGAACGCAGGGGTGTTGACGGAGCGGGGAGGTTGGGCGTGGCGTTGAGAGCGAGCGTAAGCCCTAAGCCGTATGTTGGTGGGTTTTGTAGGCTGGTTTCTGGATAAAGGTTTGGTGGTTACCGGGCGATCTAAGGTTGGTGGACGTTTTGGCCGAAATGGTTCATTGGTAGTGGGTTTTCCATCGGTTTGCTCGCAAGTGCGATCGGGAGGGTACTTGTTTATGAAGATTACGTGCCTTGTTTACACCAGCCGGGCGGAGGTTGAGTTCACGCCGACGATGGTGGCGGAGCTAGCCCGCAAGGCGACTGCGCGCAATGCTTTAGAGGATGTCACCGGGCTGCTAGTCCATGGGGGCGGGCGTTTTCTGCAGGTGCTTGAAGGTGATTACTTCATCCTGAGGAAGCTGTATACCAGTATCGTGCGCGACCCGCGCCACACCGATTGCCAGGTCCTGATCGAGGACAACTCGACCCAGCGGCGCTTCCCTGGCTGGCAGATGGGCCATCTTGCTCTCGGGGCACCACGTGCCAAGGATTATGACGCTTGGGACGAGTTATGTACCCGGCCCGGAAGCCTGCTTGGCAATCGGCCGGTGGGATCCGACGCGGTGCTGACCATGGTCCGTGAGTTTATTTCGCGCTTTGGTAGCACCGCAGGGGGGCTGTCTCAGTCGGCATAAGACCGGCGTTGCATATCATGCTGGGGTGGTAACTACCCGCATTGTCTTGATCGTGGCTTTGATCATGCTTGCCTCGTGTACCGGTACGCGCGGCGGGCGTGTTGTGCTGGTGGATGATTTTGCCGCGCTTTACGCGGACAGGACGTTCGCACCCAACGTGGTGGGGGCGGTGCCGCTGCCGCGCGACCGGGTCGGCCGGCCGCCGTTGGTGGTGAACTGGTTTTATGCGGGGACCGGCCAGGGGGTGCACCGCTTGGTGCTGCGCACGCTGACCTGGGACGAGGGGGGCGACCCGGTGATGAGCCAGACGCGGTACGACGTGCCCGTTGAGCAGCTGGTGGTCGCAGAGCCTTTCGTCGTGACGCGGCGGGTCGCACGATGGGTGCCTCTGCATGAGGCGGCTCAGGGCGTGGCCCCGCCGATCGGGCTGGACACCTGGCGGCAGCGGATCGAGCCGCGCGGCCTGCAGCCCCCCGATGGCGCGGAGGAGCCGGGGGGCATTACCCCGGGGGTGTTGCCGCCGGGTATCCTGCCGCCCGACCTGCCGGTCGAGTAATGGCCTTCAGGCGACGGCGGAAAAGGATTGGTTGGTTGCCAGCCAGTACACCTCGAGCATCGTGCCGACACGGCGGATCTGCTCCGGTGGGCCGGCGATCACGCGGTCCGACTCGCTCATCTCTGGCTCGAGCATGACAGCCGTCATCCCCAGCGACTGGGCCAGGTGCAGGTCCTCTCCCATGCCGGTACTCACGAAAAGGCAGGTCTGGGCGGGCACACCGAGTTCCTTGACGACGCATTCGAGCACGCGCGGGTCGTCGTGCCGCCAGGTGTTGGAGGTTGACAGCAGGACCAGGTCCAGGTGCTTCACCAACTCGGTGTTCTGCAGCAGCGGGGGCACGTCCGGCGGGGTGTCGCCCACCACAGCGGTCTTCAGCCCGTGGCCACGCATCTTCGCCAGCCCGCGCAGCGCGCCCTGCCTGGGGAAGAGTGTCTGCACCATCAGCTCGTCGCGCTGCCGTGCCAGCCGACGCCGCAGCACCGGGTGCAGCTCAACCTCCATGTCCTTGCACACCCGTTCCAGGTTGGACTCGATCCACGCCAAAGCCCGGTCGCGCGGGGTCTGCTCGGCGTGATGAAACCAAAGCGACGCAAAGCGGATCGGGTCCACGTTGAGCTCGTGGGCCATCCGCACCGTCGCGTCCAGCATCGCCCGCTGGCAGGTCTCATGCACCAGCGTGCCGTACAGGTTGAAGATCACCGCCCGCGTCGCCATCGTTCTGCCCGCCTATGTGCTCCATCAGGGTCCATGCATCGCGATCTGTCGATGCGTCTACCCTAATGCTCGGATTCAGGCGACAAAGAGGTAAGCCAGCCCGGCCGAATACCCCTTTTGCCGGTCACACCTTGTCAGCTGCGGCGGCGTGGTAAATCGGACAAGGCATGTCAAAGCTTGCCGGTGGTAGGGGCTGGGCAAGCGGGGCGAGGATTAGGTGCGGGCAGGGCTTGTGTAAGTCTTGGCCTGACTAAATCTCTCACTAGTCTTCCATGAGCCGTGCTAAGATTTCATCTCCTTTAGGGTGTGATGCGATCCAACGCCGAATCTCTTCTACCCGCGACGCCTCTTTGCGACCAAGGGCGTTGGCTCGGCGGGCTTGATCGGCTGCGGCCTTAACGGCCTTACGTACTTCATACTGCCACGCATCCGTGAAAACCATGTGGGCTTGCTCTGCAAGACGATGCTCGCTGAGTTCGAGCCATTCGTTCGCATCAAACCAGAAGCCACCGCAGCTCATGCAGCGATCGAGGTGAAACCCAACCCCGTGCCCAACTTTCACGCGGCGCATGAGCCGACCGCAGTCGCGACAGAGTTTGCCCGCGGCGCTATCAGCCAGCTTGTGATCAAGCAGCTTTGGCGGCTTGTCAGAGTTACGGTGCACAGTTGATCTGTTCTTAACCGCCAACCAATCCAGGTAGTCTTCGCCCTTAACCCACATTCCATGGCAAGACAAACATTGCAACGCTTTTAGTCCATCAGGGGTGTGATGCACCGCGAGTTTTCCAGAGTCACAGGCCGGGCAGTCGTGAGTGGGCATTGTCATAGATGGTCTCCATGAATCAATATACGGCACCGCGAAATGCACCAATGACAATATCCGGACCGGGATTCCCATCGTCGAGCATCACGACCCGTCTTAGCCTTTACACATGCGCCGCCGCCTGCGCCGGCAACTTCGAGAGGACCGCCCGGGCCACCGTGTAAGGGTCTTGGCTGTCGCAGATCGCGGAACTGATTGCCACGCCGTGGCAGCCCAGCTGCGCGAGGTCGCCGATGTTGTTGGGCGTGATCCCGCCGATGGCCAGGTGAGGCAGGCCGTCCCAAGTGGCATATTCCCTGAGGTAGCGTGGCCCGGCGACATAGTCCTTCCGCTTGGTCTGGGTCATGTACATCGGCCCGATGCCGCAGTAGTCCGCGCCGTCCTGTTTGGCTCGTTGAGCCTCGTCGATCTGCGAGGTGCTCACGCCGATGATCAGCTGACGACCAAACAGCCGTCTCGCCTCCGCGACGGGCATGTCCGTCTGCCCCAGGTGGACCCCGTCGGCTCCGGCGAGCATCGCGATGTCCGGCCGGTCGTTCACGATCACCGCCGCACGCCCGCCCACGATCCCGATCACCTCGCGCACCCGCGCGAGCAGTTCCCCCCCCTCCATCTGCTTCTCGCGCACCTGCACGCTGTCCGCCCCGGCCCGCAACGCCTCGCTCAAGACATGCTGCCAGGGGTGGTGCCGACACAGCACCTCGGTCAGCAGCAGGCACAGCCGCCACTGCCGCGGCAGGCCCGGCCCCAGCTTCCGCGTGAGCTGCAGGCTCAGCTCGTAGCCCCGGTAGCGAAGCTGCTCGACCGTCTGGGCCAAACCCGGGCCCTCCTCTCCGAGCACTTTGGCATACTCCTCGATCGCACGCAGGGCCTCGCCGAGCCGGGCCCCCGCGGCGTCGATGACCTGCGCGACCGACGCGCGGTCCCGCTCGGTCCGGTTGCTGATCGTGGTGCCCACATCGCCCGGCGTGTCACGGTCGAGGGTCAGCGTCGCGACCGTACCGACCGCGGCCGTGAGGTCGTGGCGCAGCTGCTTGAGACGTTCGCTCAACTCCGCGTCATTCAGCAGGAAGCGTGCGGCCTCTTCCATAACCCGCAGCGCCTCACGGCCACGGTTGAAGTTGGCATCCAGGATCCGTGTCACCGGGGGCATCGGCGCAGTTTAGCGGGTACGGTCGCCCGCCCCATCAATTCCGCAAACAAGTTGCTGGTTTTCACCGAATCTACAACCACTCGCCTAGCGATCACGCGGTAGCGCGGGTAAGCTAGCTATTCCGCGCACGGTGGAGGCGTGGGCCGGCCCGAAACCAAGACAGAGCCCGCCGGGCTGACCACCCGGATGACCGTGATGAATACCACAGAGAACCAGTCCAACCCGCCCGAGCCCGAACCGGTGGTGCCCCAACAGGTCGAGGCGTCCGAACCGCCAGCGCCCGTGCCTTCTGACGCGCCGCTGCAGAAGCAAGACCAGGGCCTTGATACCCCGGAGCCATCCATCCCGGATTCGGATACCCCGGGACCTGCCGATGCGCAAGTCAACCCGCCTGAACCCGACGCCCCCGAGCAGAGCATCGAGGACGAGGTTGCCGCGGCGATGGGCGATGACAGCGTTGAGGAGTTGATGCAGCAGCAGGAGGCCCAGGCCGCATCCCCAGCCACGGCGGAAGCCGCCGATGGGCAGGCCGTGCCGACCGAGCAAGAGCCGGTCCACCACGAGCTGCGTCGCGGCCGGATCAGCGCCATCCGGGGCGAGGACGTCTTTGTCGATATCACCGGCGAGACCGGCAAGCTCCAGGGCGTCGTCCCGGTCGCTCAGTTCGACCGCCCGCCCCGCATCGGCTCGATCATGGACTTCGTCGTCGACCGCGTCGACGAGGGACAGGGCCTGATGTTCCTCTCGCGCGAGGGCGCGATCTCCCGATCGACCTGGGACACCCTGCACAAGGGCAGCGTCGTCGAGGCCCGCTGCACCGGCAGCAACAAGGGCGGGCTCGAGCTCGAGCTCGTCGGCCGCATCCGCGCCTTCATGCCCGCCAGCCAGATCGACCTGCACCACGTCGAAGACCTTGAGCAATTCGTCGGCCAAAAGCTCGAAGCCACGGTCACCGAGGTCGACCGCAAGCACAAGAAGGTCATGCTCTCCCGCCGGGCACACCTCGAAGCGACCCGCAAGCAGGCCAAGGACAAGCTGCTGAGCACCCTCGAGGTCGGCGTGGTCCTCGACGGCAAGGTCAGCAAGCTCATGGAGTACGGCGCGTTCGTGGACATCGGCGGGGTCGACGGGCTCGTCCACGTCTCGGACATGGCCTACGGCCACGTCGGCAAGCCCGGCGACGTCTGCCAAGAGGGCGACGCCGTCCGGGTCAAGGTCCTCAAGGTCGAGAAGAAGAAGGGCCGGATCGCCCTGGGCATGAAGCAGGTCCAGCCCGACCCGTGGGACACGGGCGCCGCGACGATCAACCCGGGCGACGAGGTCGCCGGCACGGTCGTCCGCACCGCGCCGTTCGGCGCGTTCGTCGAGGTCGCCCCGGGCGTCGAGGCGCTGCTGCCGATCAGCGAGATCAGCTGGAAGCGCATCAACCGCGTCGAGGACGTGCTGGGCGTCGGCCAGTCCGTGCGGTTCAAGGTCATCAGCCTGGACAAGGCCAAGCGGAAGATGTCGCTGAGCATGAAGCAGCTCGCCGGCGACCCCTGGGCGGATTCTTCAAGTAAATTCGCCGTCGACAGCTGGGTGCAGGGCAAGGTCGTCAGCGTGCAGGACTTCGGCGCGTTCGTCGAGATCGAAGAGGGCGTCGAGGGCCTGGTCCACATCAGCGAGCTGAGCGACCGCCGGGTCAACCAGGTCACCGACATCGTCAAGGTCGGCGACGAGAAGAACTTCCGCATCAAATCGCTGGACGGCGAGAAGCGCAAGATCGCGCTGAGCCTGCGCAAGGACTCGGGCAGCAAGGGCGGGGGCAAGGGCGGCCGGGGCGAAGAGGCCAAGACCTTCAAGACCACCGCGAAGAAGCAGCCCAAGGAAAACCTCAAGGGCGGCATGGACCTCGGCGGCATCGGCCTGGGCGGGCTGTCGCTGGATGACTTGAAGTAGGTCGGCCAGAGCGGCACGCCGCCCGCTACCCGGTGTGCATCTGAGTGGAAACCATCCCGACTGAGATGACTTCCTGCGACCTCGCCATCATCGGCGCCGGTGCCGCCGGGCTGATGGCGGGTATCTTTGCCGCGCGGTCGGCCCCGCCGGGCACGAAGGTCGTCCTGCTCGACGGCGCGAAGAAGCCGGGGGCAAAGATCCTGATTGCCGGGGGCGGGCGGTGTAATGTCACGCACGACGTGGTGGCCTCGGCCGACTACTTCGGCGGGGCGTCGAATAACACCGTCAAGAAGATCCTCAAGTCGTTCTCGGTCAAGGAAACGACGGCGTTTTTCAAAGGGCTGGGCGTCGAGCTCAAACGCGAAGACACCGGCAAGCTGTTCCCGACCACGGACAAGGCGCGCACGGTGCTGGATGCGCTGCTCAAGGCGTTGGCCGACGCGGGGGGCGAGCTGCGGGCGGGCCACCGGGTGACCAAGCTGGACCGGACGCCGTCTGGCTTTGAGATCACAACCAACCACGGGATACTTCTCTCGCCGCGTGTCGTGTTGGCCACGGGCGGCAAGGCGCTGCCGTCGTCCGGGTCTGACGGCCTGGGTTACCGTTTTGCCCGAGATATGGGGCATACGGTGACGCAGACCTGGCCGGCGCTGGTCCCGCTGGTGCTGCAGGACGGGCACTGGCTGACGACGCTTTCGGGGGTGGCTCTGGATGTCGAACTGACGCTGAGCGGGAAGAGCGGCAAGACGCTCTACAAACAGGCCGGGGCGATGCTGGCGACGCACTTCGGGGTGTCCGGCCCGGCGGCGATGGACATGAGCCGGCATTTGCGGGACTACCCCGAGCAGGCCCCGCGCAGGCTTACGGCCAGCCTGCTGCCCGGTGAGTCGTTTGAGCGGGTCGAGGCTTGGTTGATGGACGCGGTGCGTGAGGCGCCGACGGTAGTGGTCAGCACGCCGCTGAAGCGGCGGCTGCCGGATCGGTTGGTGGAGGTGATGCTGCGTTGGGAGGTGGGGGTCAAGGCGGACCTGCCCCTGGCGCGGTTGCCGAAGGACGACCGCCGGGCGTTGTGCCATGCGTTGACGGGGCTACACCTGCCGGTGGTAGGGGACCGGGGGTTTACATATGCTGAGGTGACGGCCGGGGGTGTGCCGATGGCCCAGGTGCAGACGGCGACGATGGCGAGCAAGGCCTGCGCGGGTTTGTACTTGTGCGGCGAGGTGCTGGATGTCGATGGCCGAATCGGGGGCTACAACTTCCAGTGGGCGTGGTGTACGGGCCGGCTTGCGGGCTTGGCCGCGGCCGCGATATAGCCGACCGATCCGAGAATGACTGTATTTTTTGCATCTGCCAGACTCGCAGGCCGGCTGCCGAGCGTCCTTGATTCTGGCGGGCCGGTCGTCATGGACGTTCGGGCCACCCAGGTTTACCGGCCGATATCGTGGGAAGATAACACCCCGCAGCCGGGTTTAACCGATAGTACCTTGGTATGCGGCTTGCGTCTGTGTTTCGGTGCGACGCCCGCCCGACTCAACGGGGTCCCGCCCTGACGACACGCCGCGAGCGTCCTAGAATGTGCTCACGACACGAGAAAGGTCACGCTGATGTTTGAACGTTTTACCGACCGAGCCCGCAAAGTCATGGCCCTGGCCAACCAGGAGGCCCAACGCTTTAACCACGAGTACATCGGCACCGAGCACATCCTGCTCGGGCTGGTGAAGGAAGGCTCGGGCGTCGGTGCCAACGTGCTCAAGAACCTGAACGTCGATCTCCGCAAGGTCCGGCTTGAAGTGGAGAAGCTGGTCAAGTCAGGCCCGGACATGGTCACCATGGGCAAGCTGCCTCAGACCCCTCGTGCCAAGAAGGTCATCGAGTTCGCGATCGAAGAGGCCCGCAACCTCAACCACAACTATGTCGGGACCGAGCACCTGCTGCTCGGGCTGTTGCGTGAACACGAGGGCGTCGCGGCTCAGGTCTTGATGAACCTCGGGCTCAAGCTCGAAGAGGTCCGCGAAGAGGTGCTCGAACTCCTGGGTGCCGGCGTCGAGCCAGAGGATGCCGGTGAGAGCGATAGCGGTGAGGAGAAGAGCGAGCGAGGCGAGCGGCCGTCGGGCAAAGGCAAGAGCAAGACCCCCGCGCTGGACAGCTTTGGCCGCGACCTGACCGAGCTGGCCCGTGACGGCTCGCTGGACCCGGTCATCGGCCGAGAGAAAGAGATCGAGCGGTTGGTGCAGATCCTCTGCCGCCGGACCAAGAACAATCCGGTCCTGCTGGGCGAGGCGGGTGTGGGCAAGACGGCAATCGTCGAGGGCCTGGCCCAGGCGATTATTGGGCAGGACGTGCCGGAGATCCTGCTGGACCAGCGCATCGTGGTGCTGGACCTGGCGATGATGGTGGCGGGCACGAAGTACCGCGGCCAGTTCGAGGAGCGCATCAAGGCGGTGATGAACGAGGTGCGTCGGGCAAAGAACGTGCTGCTGTTTATCGACGAGCTGCACACGCTGGTCGGGGCCGGCGGCGCCGAGGGCGCGATCGACGCGTCCAACGTGCTCAAGCCCGCACTGAGCCGGGGCGAGATCCAGTGCATCGGGGCCACGACGCTCGACGAGTACCGCAAGTACATCGAGAAGGACGGCGCGCTCGAGCGCCGCTTCCAGACGATCATGGTCAACCCGCCGAACGTCGAGGACACGATCCTGATCCTCAACGGCCTGCGTGAGCGCTACGAGCAGCACCACCGGGTGAAGATCACCGACGAGGCGCTGCGGGCAGCGGCCGAGATGAGCGAGCGGTACATCACCGCCCGTGTCCAGCCGGACAAGTCGATCGACCTGATCGACGAGGCCGGGGCACGGATCCGGCTCAAGAGCATGAGCAAGCCGCCGGACCTGGCGGACATCGAAGAGAAGATCGAGCGGCTGAGCATCGAGAAAGATGAAGCCGTGAAGGCCGCGGACTACGAGAAGGCCGCCGAGCTGCGTGACCAGGCCGAGGCCCTGCGCCGCGAGAAGGAGCAGGTGCAGCGGGACTGGCGTGCCAAGGCCCGTGAGGTCGACGGCGTCGTCGATGAAGAGGTTGTGGCCGAGGTCGTCAGCAAGATGACCGGCGTGCCGCTGACCCGGCTTGAGAAAGAAGAGAGCCAGCGTCTGCTCCAGCTCGAAGAGCAGTTGCACAAGACCGTGGTGTCGCAGGACGACGCGGTCAAGACCGTGGCCAAGGCGATCCGCGTCTCCCGTGCCGGCCTGCGCAACCCGCGGCTGCCGGTGGGTTCGTTCATGTTCATCGGCCCGTCAGGGGTCGGGAAGACACTGCTGGCCAAAGCGCTGGCGGAGTTCATGTTCGGCGACAGCGACGCGCTGATCCGCATCGACATGTCAGAATACATGGAGAAGCACAATGTCAGCCGGCTGATTGGTGCGCCGCCCGGGTACGTCGGCTACGAAGAGGGCGGTCAGCTCACCGAGCAGATCCGCCGCCGGCCCTACGCCGTGGTCCTGCTCGATGAGATCGAGAAGGCCCACCCCGACGTGTACAACATGCTCCTGCAGATCATGGAAGAGGGCCAGCTGACCGACTCGTTCGGCCGGCACGTCGATTTCCGCAACGTGATCATCATCCTCACCAGCAACGTCGGCGCGGACCTGATCAAGAACAAGGCCGGCTTCGGCTTTGCCAAGCACGACCCCGACGCCGACTACGACAAGATCAAAAAGACCCTGATGACCGAGATCGAGCGGTACTTCCGCCCGGAGTTCATCAACCGCCTGGACGACATTATTGTCTTCCGCCCGCTGACCCGCGAGGACCTGCACACCGTGGTCGATTACGAGCTGGCCAAGGTCTTCGATCGTCTCGAGGAAAAGGATATGGCGTTATCGCTGGATGGTACCGCTAAGGAATTCCTGATCGACAAGGGCTACAACCCCGACTTCGGTGCCCGCCCCCTCCGCCGAGCGATCAGCCAGTATGTCGAAGACCCGCTGTCCGAGGCGATCCTCCGCGGCGATGTCGGCGAGGGCCAGCTCATCAAGGTCAGCCGTGAAGAAGAGAAGGACCACCTGACCTTCAGCTACCAGGCCAAGCCCGAGGAACCGATCGCCCAAACCCCCGATCAGCCGCCTGAAGCAAGTGACGACGAGCCGGAGGTCGCGTCCACGGAAACGGGCAACGAGTCCTGAGCGGGCATCACACGTAAGCCAAAAACTCATACGCTCGTCAGGTCTTGGATAGCCGCCACGTAACACGTGGCGGACGAGCTACCTGACGCTTTTCCGCCGGGTGTTACCCGGCGGCTCATGAAGCAATGAACGCCTTGGTTTTTTGTGGGATACGTATTACAGGTAAGCCACACCCGTTACCACCCCTACAGCCCGCACCAACCGTGCGGGCTTTTTCATGGGCTAACGGTCTGGCAACCCCAGGCCGGCTTTGGCAGTCGATATCTATCTTGAGGTATAGATACGCCCGAACCCAAGCCGAACCGACTTTTATGGCAGAGACACCGGACCTGATGAAGCAAGTACTCGGCTCGCCGCGGCTGCCCAGCCTGCCGGCGGTCGCGGTGCAGCTGATCGATCAGGTCCAGGACGACGAGGTTGCGATCGACGAGATCGCTCAGTCGATCACCTGCGACCCCGCCCTGGCCTCGAAGATCCTCAAGACCGTCAACTCGAGCTTCTACGGCCAGTCCAGCACCATCGGCTCGATCCAGCAGGCCGTCATGGTGCTCGGGCTCAACAGTGTCAAGACCCTCGCCCTAGGCTTTTCTCTGGTCAACAACCTCACCGACTCGGGCGACAAAGATTCGGTCGACCTGATCGAGCTCTGGCGGCGGAGCCTGTTCGGGGCCACCGCCGCCAAACGCATCTGCGAGATGCTCAACGTCGTGCAGATGGAGGAGATGTTTCTCGCTTCCCTGCTGCAGGACGTCGGCGTGCTCGCGCTCAGCCAGGTGCTCGGCGAGCGGTACGCCGCCGTGTACGCCCTGGCCAAGGACGACCACCGCCAACTTGCTCGCCACGAGCAGTCGGTCTTCGGCTGCGACCACACCCAGATCGGCGACGCGATGGCCAGCAACTGGGGCCTGCCGCCGCTGCTGGTCCAGCCCATCCGCCACCACGAAAACCCAGACGATGCGCCCGAGGAACTAAGGCAGTTGGTCCGTATTGTTGCGGCCGGCGCATGTGTGGCGGAATACATGCTCAACCCGGAAGACCAAGCCCGCGCGTCAGACTATCTCGCCTGCATGCAGCGCTGGTTCAACCTCGAGGCAGAAGCGTCTCACCAGCTGCTGGGCGAGTTCCAGCGGGAGTCGTGTGAGCTACAACGGCTGTTCGAGATCCCCGCGGGTGAGTTGGAGACCCCCGAGCAAATCATGACCCGTGCGGGGCAGGCCCTCGAGAAGCTGGCCATCGACGCGGTGGAGCAGGCCAAGCAGCTTGAACAGGATAATACGGAGCTGCGGGAAGCCGCCTACACCGATCCGCTCACCGGGGCGATCAACCGCCGCGGCTTTGACGAGCAGATCGCCGAGCAGTTCCTCCACGCGGGCAAGGGCCGGCCCCTGGCTCTGCTGTTCCTGGATATCGACCACTTCAAGCGGGTCAACGATACCCACGGCCACCAGACCGGCGACCTCGCACTCGCCGGTTTCGCCGAGGTCGCGACCAACCTCCTGGGCGATTCGGGCCGCGTCTACCGCTACGGCGGCGAGGAGTTTGCCATCCTCTGCCCCGGCATGGACCGCAAGCAGGCCGCGAGCCTGGCCGAGCAGGTCCGCTTGGCCGTCCAACAGACCGGCTTTATGACCGAAGCCGGTGAACCGCTGAGCCTGACCACTTCGATCGGCGTTTCCGTCTACGAGGGCTCAACCTATCGCCGACCAGACCAACTGATCCACGCCGCCGATTCCAGCGTCTTCGCCGCCAAGGACGCGGGGCGAAACCAGGTCCGCGTCTTCGTCCCACGCCAGGCCACGCCAGGTGAAAGCCCGCCACAAGCGGCCTAAGCCGGCCAGTACGTTTTCACTTCTCGTGTAGCGGCAGACGCGAAGCGTCCCCTGTGAACCTTATCACTCGCATGCCGGGCGTTCAGCGAATCCCGCTATACCGCCGTTAAGCCAGGTGTGTCGGATGTCTAGGTCGTGTCCCGTAAGTGGGTTTTGAAGTAATGCTGGATCATCGCGAGTTTCAACATCGCCATAAAGTTGACCGCGGTCTTCTCATAACGCGTCGCGATGCGGCGGGCGTGCTTGAGCCAGCCGATGCAGCGTTCGATCACGTTGCGGCGGCGATAGGCCTCACGGTCAAAAGTCGGTGGCCGGCCG
>JBCDHS010000065.1:0-13600 GCA_038749735.1 Planctomycetota bacterium | reverse complement strand
GCGACGGTCGTCGCCGACGGGCCGATGGATGGGCCGACGTTCCTGGATTATGTCGAGCAATGCCCGGCCTGATCGCTGATCCCCGGCGAGGTCGTCGTCATGGACAACCTTGCGGCGCACAAGGTCAAAGGGGTGCGTGAAGCGATCGGGGCGGCGGGCTGTGGCTTGTGGTATCTGCCACCCTACTCGCCTGACCTCGCGCCCTACCGGACGCTCCCATCGAGAAGCTCTCGAGCAAGGTCAAAGCCTCTCTCCGGGAGGCCCAAACCAAGGCATTCGACACGTTGGGCGACGCGGTCGCCGCGGCGCTACACACCGTCGGCCACCACGAATGCTGGCGGTACTTCAGGGCGTGCGGATATGGAGATTAGTGGGGCCAGTTGCTCTAAACAAGGCCCACGGTTTAAGCTTGCACGGGGATTGGGTCAGGGCTTTGACGAGTTGGCGGGCGAGGTGTTTGGGGGGCAGGGGGGTGTCTTGGCCGCCGATGGTGGGGAGGTTGGCGGCTTTGGCCCAGATGGCGGAGAGGCCGGCGAGTTGGGGGTTGATGATGAGCGCGCCATCGCAGGCGGGCAGGACGGACCAGGGGTAGGCGAGGTCGGGGTCCTGCAGCAGCAGGTCGGGGTAGCCGGCCTCGGTATAAACGCGCTCGGCATCGACGAGCTTGGCGAGGTCGGGTGGGATGAGCAGGCGGAGGGTGGGGGCAGGGGTTGGTGCCAGTCGCTTCGCTTGACGCGCATCGTCGGCGTTTTGGGCGCGGCGGGTCTCTTGGGCCAGGACGATGGTGAGCGAGGCGGGAAGGGCGGACTGCGCGGCGGGGCGGTCACAGAGCAGGGCGATGACCTGATCGTTTGGTGACAGGCCCCAGCGGTTGCGGACGGCCTCGCGGTCGCATTCGCCCAGCCGGTCTTCGGCGATGGTCTGACGGGCAAACCCCGTATCGCCGACCTGACCAAAACGGGGTTGAAACGTTCGGCAGCCGACACGTGCGGCGTAGTCGGCGGCTTGGATCGACCAGCACTCGACCCGGTCGGCCGAGGCGAGTAGGTCGCGTGGCTCTCGGCGGAGCGCCAGGGCGGCGTGGGTGAGGCCCCGAGGGGAGGGCTGGAGGGTGGTGTGGGTTAAGCCGACGCGGCGGGCGGCGGTGCGGATGGGCTCGCCCCCGAGCAGGAGGGTGTGGTGCTGGGCGGGCTCGCGGGCCTGGGCGTCGGCGATGAGGCCGAGCGTCTGGCCCAGGCCGGCGGGCGCGTCGCGCTGGTCGAGGATGTGCAAGGTGCGGGTCACTTGCGTCCCAGGTCTTGGCCCGGCTCTTCCTGCCGCCAGTCAAAAAAGAGCTTGGCGATATCCTCGCCGGCCCGGGCGGCAAGCTGCTGAGAGGCGACGGCCCGGGCGTTGCTTCCCTCAGCGGTGCGGTTGATCGCGGGCAGCCTTGAGGAGACCGGGACGTATTCAAAATTGGACGGGATGCCGGTCTGCGGGTCGAGCTCGGGCGGCATGACGCGTGCGCGTTGTTCCATGTCGATGACTTTGACCTGCGCGGTCAGTTCGGGCCGGTAAACCCCGCCACCCACGGCCATCTGGTAGCCGGTGACCTTGACGTAGATCAACTGGTCGGCCGCGAAGTAGCGGGCGATATCGCCCAGGGGGATGTTCTCCCGCCGCTGGCCCAGGGTCGCGAGATAAGTCTCCAGGTCACTGTGTGAGACGGTCATGCCGGGGGTCAGGGCCTGCTCCTGCACGAGCCATTTTTCGATGTTGGCCGCGACGTTCCGCATCAGGGTGGGGTCGTTGCCCCCGTCGCTCGCGTCCTCGACGAAGATGACGGTCTTCTTGTCGGGCAGGGGGTAGGCCGCTTTGGTCAGCGGTCGGGGGGCGATGAGGTAGGTGGTCGCCGCGACGAGGTTGCAGCCGGCCAGAGCGAGCAGGGTCAGGAGCAGCATCGGGCGCATTAGGGTGCGGGTTTCTACCAGACGCTTGGCCGACTTTGTCGACTCAGCGTCGGTGCGGGGGCGTGGTGGGGGCGGCTGGGTCATCGCTTGATCTTGTGGTCGTAGAAGATCCCGGCGGCGTCTACCGCAAACCGCCGGCGGGCCTCGGTCTCGACGATGTCTTCGTTGAGTGTCACTCGGCTGTAGCCGATCTTGCTCCGCGACTCTTCGGGGAAAGCCGAACGGATGGACTGGTTGAAGGCGAAGTTATTGGGGTCGGGGGCCTCGGCCTCGAGGACGTTGACGTTCCCCGTGACCACGCCGCGGAGGATGTGCTGATCGCCCGGCTCGTGGGTGCGGTACTCGCCGAGTTCGACGATGACCAGGCGCTGGACGTTGAGGGCGCGGATCAGTTCGGATGGCGCGCGGGCGGTCCAGTAGGGGTTGTCCTGCTGGAAGCGAAGGACCTGCTCGGGGTTGGTGACCTGCACGCCGGGCACGCTGGTCGCGATGCGCTGGGTGACCTCGCGGGTTAGCTGCTCACGGACTTCGGGGTAGTTCGAGTCGATGTAGTCGCCGGTCGCGACGAGGACGGCAACCGAGCGGTTGTCCAGTCCGGCGTACTGCTGTTTGACGTTGAAGGTCTTATCGCCGATGGCCGGCAGATTACATGCGGGCAGGATCAAGACCGCAGTGAGAAGCAGCAGGGCGGCGGTGGTATCTCGCCGGTGATCACGAATGGGCTTGGGCATCGGGGTAGCTCCGGGTCAGGCCGGGTGGGATTAGGTGGGCCTACTATCGTACCCTGAGCCTTGTGCTGGTAAAGCTTTACGTGAGAAATGCTCAGCCGCTGGTGTGCATGTAGATCGAGTACCCCCAGCTCACCACCATCAAGATGAGCAGCGTCACCACGGTGCGTGGCCTAAAGACGATCCGCCCGATCGGTGCCAGGGGCATGTTGGTCACCAGGGCGTAGCCGGTGATGATGACGGTCATCGCGGTCAACAGGGCGAGGGTGGCCCCGAAGGGCTGGGTGATGTACGCGTCCAGTAGCGAGCCGTTAGCCGCGTGGGAGAAGGAGGTCGTGCAGCCGCAGGTGGCGCAGGGCACCCCGGTCGCCAGCTTAAACCCGCAGGGGGGCAGGCCGAGCTGGGTGTGTGTGCCCAGGCCCGCGCTGTCGGGGCGCAGATAGGCGGCCAGGCCCAGCACCGTTGCGCAGGGGGTAAAGAAACCGAGCGCCATCAACCGATTGCTGATGGTCGGTCGGGCATCGGCTTGTATGAGATCGTCGTGGTCAGCGGGGGTCGGCGTTGCAAAAGTCATGGGTGGAGTGTAGCAAGGGCAAGGCGGCGTGGGAACAGGCAACTTGCGTTGGCAGGCAAGATAGCCCACAACCTTTGTTCGGATTGGGTCATACGACCTTGATCGGGGCGCGGGTTAATGGGATGCCTTAGAATCTTGACCTCATGAGCAGCGCGACTTCCAGTGCAAATCTTTACGACGTCCTTGAGCAGCGGGGCCTGGTGTCCCAATGCACGGACGAGAAGATCCGTGAGCGGTTGAGCAAGCCCCTCTCGGCGTACTGCGGGTTTGATCCGACCGCGGACTCGCTGCACATCGGCTCCCTGATACCGATCATGGGCTTGGCCCACCTGCAACGCTGCGGGCACAAGCCGATCATCCTCGTCGGCGGAGCGACCGGGCTGGTCGGCGACCCGTCGGGCAAGAGCGAGGCCCGCAGGATGCTCAGCCCCGAGCAGATCAATCACAACGCCCAGTCGATCGCCCGGCAGATCGGGCGCATTGTGGATTTCGATGACAGCGCGACCGGGGCCGTGCTGGTCAATAACCTCGATTGGATCGGCCCGCTGACCTGGCTCGAGGTCCTGCGCGACATCGGCTCGCGCGTCAGCGTCAACCGCATGGTCAGCATGGAATCGGTCAAGCAACGCATGCACGGCGACGGGGCCTCGGAGAGCGGCATCAGCTACCTCGAGTTCAGCTACATGCTCCTGCAGGCCTACGACTTTGCCCACCTGTTCGATCAGCACCGCTGCACGCTGCAGATCGGCGGGCAGGACCAGTGGGGCAATATTGTCATGGGCATCGAGCTCGGGCGGAAGCTGCACGACGCCGACCTGGCCGGCCTCACCTCACCGCTCGTCACCAAGTCCGATGGCGGCAAGTTCGGCAAGAGCGAGTCGGGCAATGTCTGGCTCGATGAACAGCGGACCAGCGTCTTCGACTTCTTCCAGTTCTGGCGCAACGTCGCCGACGCGGATGTCGCCAAGTTCCTCGGCTACTTCACCTTTATCCCCATGGACGAAGTGCGGGAGCTGGCCTCGGCCCAGGGCGCGGCGATCAACCAGGCCAAGGTCCGCTTGGCCTACGAGGTCACCCGGCTGGTCCACGGTGAACACAAGGCGGTCAACGCCCGGGACACCGCCGCGAGCATCTTCGCCAACAAGGACGCGGCTAGGGATGCCATCCCCAGCGCACCAATCTCGGGTGATGAACTGGAAGCCGGGGTTGGGTTGCTGACCCTCCTGGTGCGTTCGGGTTTTTGCAAGTCCAACGGCGAGGCCCGCCGGCTCATCCAGGGCGGGGGGGTGCGTATCCATGACGACAAGGTCGCAGACCCGACCCGCGTGGTTACCCTCGACGACGCGGTTGACCGCTCGATCCTGATCCGGGCGGGCAAGAAACGGCTTTATCGATTTGACCTGACCGAGGGATGAGGCCCGGATTTCACGACACCGGCCATGATCCGAGCGGGGTTCGCATCCGTTAGTATAAGGAGGTATCGCATAGGCCCCCTCCGACTAAGTTCCGGACCGTCCGCGACGTGACCAGCCCCCCCGACAACCCGAACCCCGACGACCAGGCCCCGACCGACCCCGAGCATCCGGATCTGCCCGAAGCCCCGGTTGGTGCCAGCGGTGACTCGGCCCAAGAGGTCGAGGTGCAGCTTCCTACAGAGGGCAAGAAGAAGCCCGGCTCGGCCCGCTTCTTCGTCCGGGGACTGGCCACCCTGCTCCCGGCCGTGCTGACGCTCTGGCTGCTGGTTTTTGCCTACGGTTTCATGCGGGACAAGATCGCCGCACCTATCAACTGGGGCATCCAGACCACGATCATCAACTATACTGAATGGCCCCCGGCGACCGACGACGACTACGTCAATGTCTGGGACAACGTCCTGAGCCCCTCTCAGCGGGAGGAATGGGAACAGCTCTCCGCGGCCAAGCGTTCCCGGCACCAGGCAGAGCAGGCCCTGGTCTTCGACCGCATGATCAAGGCCCTGGTCCGCACCGGCGAGACCAATATCGCGGTGCCCTCGTTCCGGTTCGATGACCCGGCATTTGAGAAACGGCTCAAGCTCGAACGGCTGAACTGGATGAAGGACCAGCCGGAGATCGTCCAACTCGCCCGGCGGCACCAGCTCCAGAACCGGTGGGACTCCATCTCCCTGGGCAACTGGCACCTGCTTGACCTGATCGGCCTGATCGTCGCGGTGATCCTGTTCTACTTCGCCGGCGTTGTCATGAGCAACGTCATCGGCCGATCGGTTAAAGACCGGGGCGAGCGCCTGGTCGACCGCGTGCCGCTGATCCGGCGGGTCTACCCCGCGGTGAAGCAGATCACCGACTTCTTCTTCGCCGACGGCGATAACGCCGTGAAGTTCAACCGCGTGGTTGCCGTCGAGTACCCGCGCAAGGGGCTGTGGTCGGTCGGCCTGGTCACGGGCGAGACCATGCGGTCGATTCAGAACGAGGCCAAGACCGAGTGCCTGACCGTCTTCATACCCAGCTCGCCCACGCCGTTTACCGGCTACGTGATTACCGTGCCCCGCGATGAGACCATCGACCTGGATATCAATATCGAAGACGCCCTGAAATTCGCGGTGTCCGGCGGGGTGCTGGTCCCGCCGAGCCAGCGCATCGACCGCACGCCCAGCCTCTTCAAGACCCCGCCCACCGAGCCGAGTGTCTAACGACGGGCGTCTGGGCCCATGTCGGCCAAGGCTAGACCCACGCCACGTAAGGACGATAACCCCATGGACACGATGATCACCGGCCGCCACTTCGAGATCACCGAGGCGATCCACGCCCACGCCCAGGACAAGATGGCCAAGCTGCCGCGCTACTATGACCGGCTGACCAAGGTCGAGCTGATCGTCGAGAAGTCCGACGACCATACCTACCGGGTCGAAGGCATCTGCCACATCGATGGGATGGACCACATGGTCGCCACCGCGTCCGACGGCGACGTTTACCACTGCTTCGAGCTATTGGCCAAGAAGCTCGAGCGGCAGCTCACCGACGCCAAAGAGAAGATCCGTAACCACAAGCACTCGCCCTTGAACTGATCGGGGGTGCCGAGTTGGGCGTAGCGGCCTATCCACGAGCCGGATGGGTTCGGTTACAATGCAACGTCCCGCCCGTGCGATTGGCTGCTCGGGGGAGTCCCGACTGAGGTTAGTTTTCAATGAAGCTCAGTGACTTTGTTATTGCCGAAGCGATCCTGCCCCAGCTCAAGGCCGAGGCCCGTGACCAAGCGATCCACGAGATGATCGACGCGCTGATCCAGGCCGACGCCTGCCCCGCCGACCTGCGTGACGAGCTGATCAAGCGGATCCTCGACCGGGAGAAGCACGGCTCGACGGGCTTTGGCAAGGGGGTCGCCGTCCCCCACGTCAAGCACGAACAGATCGAGCAGATGGCTGCCGCGGTCGCCGTGAGCCAGAAGGGGGTCGACTTCAACGCCCTGGACAAAGAGCCGGTCTACTCCATCTTCCTGCTGCTGTCGCCCAAGGATCGGCCCGACGAGCACCTCCAGGCCATGGAGAACATCTTCTCCAACCTGCAGAAGGAAAACTTCCGCAAGTTCCTCCGCCAGTCCGAGAGCGTCGAGGCGGTGCAAGACCTGCTGGAAGAGGCCGATACCGAGCAGCTCTCCCGCTAGCTCGGCGGGTTCACCCTTGAAGCCCACCGATTGTTTGGCTGGGCTGCTGAATCGTTACCGACGCCGACCCACAGCGACCGACGTCCAACAACCATGGAAGCGATGCGTATCAAGGTGAAGATCGGCAACCGGCTGGGCCTGCACGCCCGACCGGCGATGTCCTTCGTCGATACCGCCGCCCGCTTCCGCTCAGATATCAAGGTCAGCAAGGGAAGTCAGGTTGTTGACGGCAAGAGCATCATGCAGCTGATGATGCTTGCCGCGACCCAGGGCACCGAACTCGAGATCGCCGCCGATGGCCCCGACGCCGAGCAGGCGGTCAGCACCCTGCAGCAGTTGGTCGAGAGCAATTTCGACGAGGAATAAGCAGGGTTTCTCAATCGCGTCGCGATGCGGTTATTGCGTGCGGCCGAGTAGCCCCCTCGCCTTTCGCAAGCACCAGCCGACCGGCGCCGACAACGCGTAGAGCGTGAAGCCGGCCGCCAATGAGACCTGCGGGTAAATCAACAGCAGCAGCCCGACAACGACATACATCGCGATCGTACCCACGCCCGCGCGGTCCCGCAGGTAGCGGTTCATCACGTGGCTGTAGGGCAGCTTGCTGACCATCGCCAGGCCGGTCAGCAGCATGACCCCCACCATCACCATTGCCGCCGCGTTGACCATGCCCGGCGAGGGCTCGGCCACGTGCAGCAGGTGCTGGTGCAGCAGCGCAAGCGAAGCCACCGTCCCCGCCGCGCCGGGCGAGGGCAGCCCGCGGAAAAAGTTCGGGTCGGCGTGGCGCTTGGCCCGGGCCTCGACCGTGTACCGCGCTAACCGCAGCGCGGCGCACGAGACGAAAACGCAGCCGATGATCAGCGTGGCCCGGCCCATCAGGTGGTCGCCCGAGTCGGTCAGGTAAGGGAAGCCCGCCCCGGCCAGCTGGATCGCGATGAACGCCGGGGCGACGCCGAAGGTGGTCATGTCCGCCATCGAGTCGAGTTGCTCGCCCAGCTCGCTGGTGGAATGGGTCAGCCGCGCGACGCGGCCGTCGAAGCCGTCAAACAGCATGCCCAGGAAGATCGCCGAGCTGGCGAAAGTCAGCGGCGTCCAGCCAAAGGGCAGGTCCGCCGCGACCGGCCGGGAGGCGAAGAAGATCGCCATGAACCCGCAGAGCACGTTGCCCAGCGTCAGCATCGTCGGCAGCGTGCTGATCGGCAGGCGACGCACGCGCAGCCGGCGCCGCCTGCGCCGACGCTTGCGCTCGGTTCGCTCGGGGGTGTCGGGTCGGGGTAGGCGGGAGACCATGACGACATGGTATCAGCCCTCTGCCCGTATCAGAACTTGAACCGATCCCGCTGTTCGGGCGGTGTCATCGGGCAGGCGTTGTCCGGCTTCTTGAACAGCTTGTGCCGGACCCGAGCGACGCAGTCGTACCCAAAGTCCCGAAGCGGCCGGGGGAAGGCTGCCATCGCGAAATACCCGAGCTTGTACCACCCGCCAAGCCGACGCAGGATATGCATCACCGCCGCGCTTTTGGTGAGCAATTCGTCGTCGCTCGAATAGACAACCACCGAATCGGGCAGGGCCGCCCGTTGCTCGGTGCTGAGTACCCGGGTGATCGTCTCCCCCTGCAAGGGTGAGAAATAAAACAACTGCCCATCTGGGTCGGCCCGAAGCACAATCTTCACCCAGCGGTGGCACAGCCCGCACATCCCGTCGTAGAACAGGGGCTCGAGTTGGGGCGTGGTCGCCGTCATCCCACTTATCCTATCGGCCTTCAGCCAGCCCGGGTCAAACGCGACCAGGTGTAATCCCGCCGCGATCAATGCCGCCCACCACCACCCCGCGGCTATCGGGATAACCACCAGCACCCCCAGCGATATTCCCCACACCCACCGCCTCACGTCCGCCACCGGCCAGGACAGCCCCAGCCCCAGCATCGACCCCAGCACCGCCCAGGTCAGCACCCGGCCGACCGCCATTGGCAAACCAAACGGCCCCGCCGGCCACAGCGCCGAGCCGTACCGCCACGCATCATCCCCCAGCAGCACCAGGCCTATCACCAGGTACACCACCGCCACCACCCACCCCCGCATCGGGCCGGCCGCTCGTTCGCTGGGTGTGGTTGCCAGGTCCGCCATCCCCCCAGTCTATCGGTGCCGGCCTGGCCGGGCCTTTATCATGCCCCCATGCCCACCTATGAGCCCTTCGACTGGTACCAGACGCCGGTCTACTACGACATCATCTTCGACGCCGACACCGAGAAAGAGGCCACCTTCCTCGAGCAGGTCGCCGCGCGGCATGTCCAACCCGAAACGCCCCGCCCCCTGACAATCCTCGAGCCCGCCTGCGGCAGCGGCCGACTGATGGCCGAACTCGCCGCGCGCGGCCACACCGTCGCCGGCTGCGACCTGGCCGGCCCCATGCTCGACTTTGCCCGCAAACGTTTCAAAGAACGCGGCGTCAAGGGGCACCTGGCCAAAGCCCCGATGCAGCAATTCGACCTCCACCGACACACCCAACAACACGGCGGCTACGACCTGGCCCACATCCTCGTCAGCTCGTTCAAGTACCTGCTGACCGACGACGACGCGGCCCTATCGCTCCGCTGCATCTGCGACCACCTCCGCCCCGGCGGGGTCTTCGTCCTGGGCATCCACCTCAGCGAGTACGGCCAAGACGAAACCACCCTCGAACGCTGGCGGGCCAGCCGCGGCAACACCGATGTCATCTGCACCATCAAAAGCTGGCCCCCTGACCCCGAAACCCGTTTAGAGAAAGTCCGCAGCCGCATCGTCGCCCACGACCTGGATCGGCACACCGATGAACCAAAACGCTACGAGTCGAATTGGGACTTCCGAACCTATGACGAAGCGGAGCTACTAGCCCTCTTGGCCGTCGAGCCACGCCTAAGACACTGCGCGACCCATACATTTCATCACGAGATCAGTGAAGAAACCGCACTTGGCAGCGAAGACCTCGGCCTAGTGCTCGTCCTTCGCCGTGAAGCCTAAATTGATGAAGATCACCGCCTACGCAGACCCCGCGTAAACGGTGTCTTCCGCCTTGATACGCTCCAAACCCTCCGCCCAATAATCACGGAACTGCCGGGCCGTCTTCATCGGCTGTACCGCCCGCCGCAGGCCCGGCCAGGGTTGGAGATGCTGCGAATACTTCGCCGTGCGGAAGCGGATCTGGTGCAGCGCCTCGTGCTCGTTGCGGAACTTGACGAGGTTATTGAAGTGGTCCAGCACGAGCTTGGCCCGGTCGTAGCGCGTTAGCGGCGGGGCGGGTCGGCCGGTCTTGAGGTAGTACGCCGTGTCGCGGAACAGCCAGGGCTGGCCCATCGCGCCCCGCGCGATCATCACCCCGTCGCACCCGGTGACGCGGATCATCCGCTCGGCGTCCTCGGGGGTGACCACGTCCCCGTTGCCGATCACCGGGACCTGCGGGTGATGCTTCTTCACCCCCTCGACGGTCATCGCGATCCCCTCGAGCCGAACGGAAGGTCGGAACCTCATCGCCGTGGTTCGGCCGTGCACCGTGATCGCCTTGGCCCCGACATCGCACAGCCTGCTGGGCAGGGTGTCGGCGATGATCGAGTCGTCGTCCCAGCCCAGCCGGATTTTGCACGTGACCGGGACGGTGACCGCATCGACCACGGTCCTGCAGATCGCGGCCGCGCCGCTGGGGTCGCAGAGCAGCTTCGACCCGCCGTTCTTCTTGGTGACCTTATCGACCGGGCAGCCCATATTGATGTCGATCAGGGTCGCGCCCTGGCTCTCGGCCCAACGCGCCGCCTCGGCCAGCACGCCCGGGTCGGCCCCGTAGAGCTGCATGCCGACCGGCCGGTCCGCGTCGCTGGTCGCCGCCAGCCACATCGTCTTGTCGTTCTCTTTGAGGATCGCGTGCGGGCAGAGCAGCTCGGTGCACGTCAGCCCGACCGAGCCGTACGTCCCGTCCCCGATGTCGTAGGCCGGGTCGCCCTGGTGATCCGCCTCACACGCCACCCCGCCGACCGACCGCACGACCAGCCGGTAGGCCAAATCAAAGTAGCCCGCGACCGGCGCGAGCAGGAGGTTGGTCGGGAGGACGACGTCGCCGATGGTCAGGGTGTGGGGGCCGTTAGCCATGGTCACCGTGAATGAAAGACTTGGCGCTCAGCGTATAAGGTCGAGCAGCCCGCGGCCTGGGCCGCGATCCTCGTCTTCTCCTTCGTCATCGTTCTCATCATCCCCCGGGCCGAACAGCTCCCGCCCCAGGCCGCCGAGGGGGCCTTCTCCATCACCCATCAGCCGGTCGCGCAGCTCCGGTGGGAGCTGATCCAGCGCCCCCCGCAGTTCTTCGCTGTCCAAGTGCTCGGCCGCAAGGCCGCGGAACTGATCGGTGCCGAACTCCAACAGGGCGTTGCGGAACTGCGGGCTCAGCTCGCTGATGGTCTGGGTCAGTTGCTCGCGGTCAAGGGCGAGGCGGGGCGAACTGAACGAGCCGGTGAGATCCAGCCGCAGTGGGAGCTCGTCCAGCTTGATCTCTGGGGCACCTTCGAAAGGGAAGGTGAAGCTGGGCTTGTCAATCACCAGATCCATGTCCAGGTCGATCAACTCGGCCTCCCAATCGCCACCGACCTTTGCCGACCAGGTGTCGGCCTTGAGGCTGGCGTTGGGGTCGATCGAGAGCTGGTCCAGCGTCCCGGCGACGTTTTGGTTATTCAGCTCGAATTGGATCGTGGAGACCTCCTTCGGCCAGGCACGTGGGGCCAGGCTGATACCGCCCCTGAAGGTCGGCTCGCCAACGCCGCCTCCCTCAAGCGGCAGGCCGCTGGACACCACGCTGATCGCCGGCTTATCCTCCGCGAGCCAGGGCTGGGTCGATAAGTTGGTCATGGTGATGTCCAGTGTCTCGTCCTTCGGCCAAGTCCCCTGTAGCGGGTTGATCTTGATCTCTTTGACCAGCAGGGTCGGGCTGTCTTCGATCAGGTGGGTCGCGCGGACATTGGCGTAGCCGTAGCGCTCGGCCCGCTCGCGCGCCCGGCCGCGGATGCCGCCGTCGTCCTCCGGCTCGGGCGGGCCCTTGAGCTTATCGAACCAGTCGTTGAGCGTCTCCAGGCGGGCCTTCCAGACCTGCGCCTGCTCAAACCATTCCTCGAGCGACTTGCCCTCCCCCGAGTCTTCCGGAGGCTCGGGCGGTCGACCGACCAACACCCCGGGTCGCTCGCGCGGCAGCCCCGAGGTCGCGTCGTCGATGAGCACCAGGTTGATCGTCATCCGCTTACGCAGCAGGTCCGTTCCAGATAGGTCGGCCGTCAGCTCGTTGGCCCGGAAGATGTCCTTGCCCAGGTCCCGGGGGTCGGCCATCGCGAGCCGATCAACCGTGAGCCTGCCGTCGGCCAGGTCGAGCTCGACCCCCTCCAGGTCGACCGTCGCGCCGTTGAACCGCTCGAGCCCGGCCTTGACGTACCAGGTCACGATCGAGCTGGAGAAGAACTGCTGCACGACAAACATCAGCGCGACCACGAGCACCGCGAAGATCACGCCGGGGATCCGCACCGGGTTGCCGATCTTCTTCTGTTCGAGCAAGTCGGCGTAGCTCTGCTTCGCTTTGCCGCCAAACATCACCCAGCAGAGCAGGCGGACCCAGCGCTTGGTCGCCCAGTCGGCATACTTTTCCGACTCGGCCTCGATCTTCGCCATCTTCGTCCGGAAGATCCGAAGCCCCCGGACCACGACCATGCCCCAGGCGATCCCGATGACGATGGCCAACACCCCGCCCCCACTGGTCACGTAGTAGTCCAGCCCGAGCAGCGCGGTGACCGGCCCGTTGATCAGCGCCGTGTAAACCCCCTGCAGCGGGCCGTCGACCAGCAGGACCCCCAGCTCGAAGCTGACCGGGATCAACAGGTAGGACAAGAGCTTGGCAAAGCCTGCGGTGAACGTGGCGATGAAGAGGTTCGCGTTGACGACCGCCAAGAGCAGGACCAGGGCGATGATCCAGAGCGGCCCGTGCTGGAAGGGTGGCGCAAAGCCGATCATCGCCCCGAGGATCGTCGCGGTGAAGACCTGGTAGGGCTTGGCACCGCCGCGGAGGGTTTTGCCGATTTTCCGTACAAGCAGCATAGTCGCTCCTGGTTGACTGACCTCGACTGCTCACATCATAAGAAGGTCACGGCCAAGATAGCCAGCGATGGCAGACACTCCTGCACGTTACTGATGAAAACCCCATCGGCCGTTTTCCATCTCGTAGAGCTTAGGCCTGACCTCTTGGCCCTGATACGTCACCGTAGCGGTCGCAACCCTGCCCGTCTCGCCGGGCTGGGGCGTGTGGTCGTCCGTGATCACAAACTCCGCCTCGGCCAACAAGCCGTAGACCCCGAGCAACACGTCGCGTTGCTCGGCATACTGAAGCGACAGTTGCTCAATCATCTGCTCCGCCGGTGGGGACTCGGGCATCGCGAGCGACCGCTGCCACTCGCTGTAGCGCTCCTCGATCAGCGTTTTGTAGTCCTCTGCCTTGACCAGTTCAAGGATCGCCGCCGCGGCCTCCTGCGGGGTCTCGGACTTGCTTTGCTCATCACTCGACACGGCCGAACGATCCGCGGAAGTTCCTTCGCCGGTCGACGATTCGCCACAGGCCATTACGGACAAGAACATACAAGCCAAGACGGTGCGAGCGATCCAATTCATCGGAGTCTCCCAAATCGATGGATGGTTTGAGTAACAGAGTGACACGAG
>JBCDHS010000064.1:0-15179 GCA_038749735.1 Planctomycetota bacterium | reverse complement strand
TGCGCGTCAACCATGGCGACGATCAGTTCGTCGATGGCCGATCGCACATCAACGGCATCGAAAGCTTCTGGGCCTACGCCAAGCACCGGCTGACCAAGTTCAAAGGCGTGGCACGACATACGTTCGACCTGCACCTGAAAGAGACCGAGTTCCGCTTCAACCATCGGCGTGATCATCTCTACCTGGCGGTCCTCAAGCTGCTGCGTGAGAACCCGATTTAGGCCGCTTAACGGCCTGAGAGCCCACAGTTTTATTCTCCGCCGCGCGTGCGGGCGGTTGGGTATCGATTAGACTTGATGTTGAGTTGTTCTAATCCTCGATTGACTGGAGCTTTCGGTGGTATTTTCTGAAAAATCTTTGGGGTTCTTTGTCAGCACGCAGGCGGCCGAGGCCGCGGGGGCGGACCTGGAGCGGCTGATCTACTTCCGGCTGATCGCGATGGGGCTGGTGTCGCCCGAGGCCTGCCCGGACCCGCTGACGGCCGAGTTGGGCGAGGTGCAGCGTGAACACATCCGCCAGCAGCGCCGGCTGCTGGAGGGCCACCGCAGCCCGATCGATCGCCGGATCGAGGGGTTCCTGCGCCGGCACCTGGCCGACGTCGCCGACCCTGACGCGATCAGCCTGCCCAACGGCGCGGTGCGGCTGGACCGGCACGGCATCGCCCGCCGGCTCGCGCTGCCGGCCGGGGGCGACAAGTTCCACAACAACATGACAGACTCGACCCGGGTGGCCAACGGGGTGCTGCATAACCCGCGTAACGACCGGCGGACGACCCAGGGCACGTTCCATGTCGCTGAGGGCGGGTTGCCGATCCCCGCGGGCAAGAAGGCGGTTCCCAAGGCGGTGTTCGCGAAGCTGTTTCAGCACGCCATGAACCCGCCGGACGACATGACGCTGCTGCCGTTTACCGCGGAGCTGGACGAGCCGGGCCACGCCTGGACCGCCCTGCTGCTGAGGCCGCTGGTCCGGCCGGCGGTGGACGGGGTCTGCAAGGACAAGACCATGGAGGTGCGTTTCTTCGTGCCCGGGTCGATGGTCAGCAACCTGGATTTTGTCGAGTCGATCTTCGGCAACGCGGGCGACCCCGACCTGCCACGCAACGACGCGGGGCTAGACGTCGAGGGATGGTCCGGGCATACCGGCTGTGTGATCCTGGCCCCACACCTGGAGATGCTGACTAAGAAAGAACTCGGCCTGCCGCACATCGATGACGCGACCGACCAGCAAAAGGCCGACGGCATGTGCTGGCAAGACCCCGCCGAGTGCTACAACGACGGTTCGGCGTTCAAGATCACCTGCCGGACTGAGGAAGGCGTTATCGTCACGCTGATCGCGGACAACTACTTCGGCTACTGCAAGAAAGAAGTAAAGACGCAAATCAGTTATGCAGCAAACCTGATGGGCGGGGTGGAGGAAGAGCACGCCGGCGGGACGATCGCGTTCCCCTCGTACAACCTGGGCATGGAGTTCAAGGCGAACAGCCGGCGTTACAACCAGCGCTCATTTGACGACATCGCCCGGGACTATGCCGCGTGGATCGACCTTCAGCCCGAGGGCTATGGCATTGATAAACGCTTTAATGAAGTGGTGTATATCCCCGAAGACGCCTACGCCCGGATCGACAAGTTGTCGATCACTTGGACGAAGGGCGGTCATCTCCAAGGCATCGCGTTGGAGCCGGGCAAGACCTATGTCACACCCTCGGGCTACCGGTTTTATATGGACAAGCATCCTTCGGCGCCGTCGTGGCGGCTGGTGGGGACGCTGGGCGAGGGCGCGGTGTGTCACAAGCCCTGCACGGTGTCGGGCGGCGGCAAGAGCGAGATCAGTAAGCCGCTGGAAGACTACATGCTCTACGGCCCGATCTTCGTCAGCGACGCCGAGCAGGACTTCCAGCTCTGCGAGCAGATCATCAACCGCGACTACACTGATCGCTGGAACGCCGATGCCCTGACCAAGCAGAAGTACGACCAGTACCCCAGCCGAAAGCTGCTGGACCCGCAGCGTTCGCTGGGCAGCGTGATCAAGCTCTTGACCCAGTCCGAGGACTACACCGACGGATACAACGCCTGGCTGGAGTCGATCCCCAACTACATCTTTGCGATCCTGTTCGCGATCAAGCGGCTTCACGAGCCGGAGTGGGGCGAGGACTGGAAGAGCCACTTCTCGGTGGACACGGTCAATGGTTTCCCGGGCCACGAGCTGAAGGTGGACGGCCGGCAGGTCGTCGGCTCGTACCTGCGCGTCGGCTTTGACCAGAGGGGTGCCTGGCGGACCTTCAAGCTGCGGCAGGATTTTATGCCCTGTGCCAAGCTCTCGATCGAAGACGACATCACCGCGTCGACGGTGCTTCCCAGCGCTCAGGTCGCGGGCCTGAACCCGAAGTTCGACCCGCTGAGCGTGAAGTTTGTCAAGAATTGTGAGTACCGCTTCTTCCAGCGGCCGGACGAGGCGATCCACCGGGGCTTTGACAAGGCAACGGAGCTGGACCTGGCCGGCGCGAACAACTTCCTGTGCAACTTTGAGCCGTTGACTTCAACCGACGCGCGAGGACTGATGAAGTCGGTTGTAGAATTTGACCAGTACACCCAGCCGATGCAGGCACGCCTGCGTGAGGCGGCGGAGCTGGACGAGGGGTACGTCGTTTCCTCGGCCCACCCGCGCATCGTCAACGGCAAGCCGACCAAGAACCCGCGCTACCTCCAGGCCCGGCCGGACCTGGTCGACCCGGTCAAGTACTACCTCGGGCAGTTGGGGGTGCAGCTGTTCCGCGGCCTGCCGCCGGCAACCCAGGCGAAGATGCCGGTCAATGCGGTGCTGGTCGGCCGGCGCAACAACCCGCCGGACAAGGCCGCAGGGATTCGTCCCTTGGCGGTCTACAACCCGATCCACTACCAGGAGCTGCCCGAGCTGTTCATGGACTTTATCTGCTCGCTGACCGGCAAGAGCCCGTCCACGACCGGGGCCGGCAGCGAGGGGGCGCTCACCAAGCGGCCGTTCAACGCGCTCCGACCCACCGCCGACCTAAACACGGCGCTGGTGAGCTACATCGTCTCCGGCCTTGCGGGCTACTCGAGCTCGGCGGGTTTTGTCGGGCCTAACTACCAGGTCGATCACGATGTATCGCTGCTGATCCCCGAGATCGTCGCGCGGATGACGCCGCAGGAGATCGACCCGAGCTTCCTCATCCGCAACGGCATGCTCGAAAAGATCGACGACTACGAGTACGAGGGCGAAACGATCCTCGCCAGCCGCCTGGGCTACCGCATCACGCGCAAGTTCCTCACACGGTTCCTGGCCCGGGTCTTCGACAACCCCCACCGCGTGTTTGACGAGGCGATGCTGCGGCCCGAGACCCAGGACCCCGCCTCCTTCGCCGACGGCGTGAAGAACATCACCGAAGCACAGACCCGCGTCGCCTTGGAGTACTTCACCGGCGGCGGGATCGATGAGGCCTGCCCGCCGCTCAAGGCCCTGCTGCACATCATGGCACACGGCGACTACGAAGGGCTTACCGCCGAATCGCCGGAGCTCAGACACATGTTCACGCTCGACGCGCTGCTGGAAAGCGAGTGGTATCAGGCCCGCCTGGCCACCCAGCAGCAGCGCGACATCGGGCTTTGGCAAAAGCATGTCGACTACGTCAAGTCCTTTGTCGAGGACCCGTCCTACCACCCCGAGTGCGAAGAACTGGGACTCGCCGATCGGCTGGACTACGCCCGACAGGAGTTGGAACGGGTCAGCGATGCCGGCTACCTCAAGACCCTGGTCGGCGGCCTCGGCGCGGACCCGCTGGGGCAGGCATGATGGGGGCGGCAGACGGGGGGCGATCATTCCTCGGCTTGCCGCTTGGCAACCAGTTCCGCGACGATCTGCTCGGCCCAGCCGTTGATGACATCCTTGATGTCGTCCAACCGGTTGAACTGGTCGAACTCAAACTGGCTGCCCCGGCCCGACTGGATAAACGCGGCGAGTTGTCTGCCCGTCACCGCGTCCACCATCTCGCCCTCCATCGCCCCGCCGCCGGTGCCCGCGCCGGTCAGCTTTGAGCCGGGGTGCAGGTTCAGCAGCACCGTGGCCGAGCGCGCGTCGGTGATTGCCAGACGGACCTGCAACGTGCCCGCGGGGTAGCCGATGCGGTTCTGCTCGGGCAGGATGGTGTAGCCGGCTTCGACCAGCTCTTTCTTGAGGCGGGTCACGAAGTGGGCCGAGGCTTCAGCGAGCTGTTCTTCCGATAGGCGCGTATCAGCGTCAGCAACCCGAAGCTGCACCGGGTCAATCGTTAGTACCCGGTAGGCCCCGATCTCGTCGGAGACGTATCGGTACGTGCTGCGATCGATCTCCGCAAGATTGTTGTACGTGCTGAGAAAACCGGTCCGGGGTGGTGGTTCGGCCCGGCAACCTGCAAGGAGGACAATGCTCGCGACGAGCAAACCAATGGGCCATGCACCGGTATTCATAATCGGAGTATATCGCAACGCGACTCGTCGTCAGGCCGCGCCGTTGGCGGCGGCGTTCTTCTCCATCATCATCACCCAGGTCTCGCGCTCGAATTCAAGCAGCGTGATCGCTTCATCGACCGGCTGGGTCGTGCGCTGCATGTTGGCGTCGATCAGCAGGCGGTAGATGTAGGTATACAGGGCCGAGAGCTTCTCACAGAGATCGGGCATGATCTGCGGCTTGAGCGAGTTGCTCAGCTCGATGATGATCTTCTGGGCCTTGCTCAGGTTGGTGTACGAGGTGTCGAAGTTCTGTTCGGCCAGGCCGAGCTTCCCGGCCCGCATGAAGCGGAGCGCCCCGTCATAGAGCATCAGCCGGAGCTGTTCCGGGCTTGCCGAGAGGACCTGGTTACGCAGGTACGGGTTGATGGTGGCCGGTTGATTCATGGTCTAAGCGCAATGCAGGTTAGGGTTTGTCCCCCGACTGGGTAGATATCGGTCCAGTGCATTGGAGACGTTGACCCGCTATACGAGGTCCAATAACGGGACTGCTATTGAGCGCTGCTCGTGCTGATGCTGGACAACTGCGTCAGGGCCGAGCTCTGGTCCTGAAGCCGGGCCAGGGCCTGCTCCATCGCGAGGAATTCCGCCTCGAGCCTTTCCCGCTTGGAATCGAGCCTTTCATTGAGCTCTTCGATGCGCTGCTCGTTTTGACGCACTTGTTCGCTCAGGACATCGAGTTGGCCCTGGACCACGCCATCGATGTCGTCGGTCAGCCGGTCCATCAGTTTCTGAAGTTCGACCCCGACGCCCTGCGCCGCGATGGTTTCGGTCTCCTCGCCGGTGTCCGGGTCAAGCTCGAACTGTTCGAGGGTCAGCAATGCCTCAACGGCGTCGCGGTCGGTCTGCAGGGCCTCTTGGAACTTGTCCTGGTCGAACTCGAGCTTCGCGCCCGTGCCGACCCGGATGCCGATCTGAGCCAACGAGGTGAACTGGCCGGTCAGTTCCCGGTTGGGGTTGATCACCGCGTTGTACAGCGACGAGCGGACCCGGGCGACGGTCGAATCACCCAGCAGCAGGCCCCGTTCTTCGGTCTCGGCGTTGTAGCTGTCGTACTTGTTGATGGTATCGATCACACTATTGAACGCGGTGACCAACGAGCTGGCATTGTCCACGATCGACGCGTCGTCCAGGCCGATGGTCACGCGGACCGGTTGGTCGCTGATGTTCAGCAGGGAGATGTCGGCCCCGGGGATGACCGAGGAGAGGGTGTTGGACTTGGACTCGACGACCACGGACGTGGCCGGGTCGTTGCCGCCGTAGAACACGACCGCGTCCTGGGCCTGGCTCAGGGTCGTGGCCCGCAGGTCCAGCAGCCCGTCGTCGAGGACAAACGCGCCGTCGGTGCCGGCCTTCTCCGAGCTCAGGCTCAGGCGGAACGGTGCGCCGGGCGAGCCGTCGTTGATGATCGATGCGGCGATGCCGATGTCCGCATCGTTGATCTTGTTACGGAGGGTGGTCAGGGTATCGGCAGTGGTGACCGAGATCGTGGTCTCGAAGCTGCCATCGACATCATCCCCGGCGTTGGCGGCGGTGCCGAGGATGCCCAGGTCGCGGGCGGTGGTCGAGCCGTCCTCGGTGATCTCGATGGCGGTGACGCCCGGCCCCAGGTCCTCGATGTAGATGCCGTCGCCGGTGTCGTTGATGCGTGCGAGCAGGGTCGCCGGGTTCTTCGAGTTGATCTCGTCGATGACGTCCTGGATGGTCGTCTCGTTGCCTTGGGTCAGGTCGATGTTGTAGGTCGCGCCGGACGAGTCACGGATGTCGAATCGGCCGCGCTCGATGCCCAGGTCGTCGAGCCGGGTCCCGCCATTGACGTAGGCGTATTCGAGGTCGCCGGTATCGGCCAGGCCGTCGGTAAAGGTGCCGGTCAGCCCGAGTTGTGCGGCGGTGTTGCCGACGGTGTCGGCGACCACCAGGTCGCCCGTGCCGCCGGCGGTGTCGGTGAGCAGGATGCCGTTGCCGGCGCGGTTGAGGGTGGCGGTGACGCCGAGCGCGGCGGTATTGATCGCGTCAAGGATGTCGGAGGCCGACCGGGATCCGCTGATGTCAACGGTGCCGCCGCCGCCGGCCGAGTTGGTGAGCTGGATCGAAGCTCCGACGGCCGGGGTTCCCTGTGGGTCCAGATCGATACCGGTCACGCTGTCGGTGGCCGCATCGATCTCGATTCCCAGGGCCGTTGCGGTGGTTGCCCCGCCGATCCCGTTTTCGACGACGAGGTTGCCCGTGCCGCCGGTGTTGTCCGTCAGGACAAGCTTGCGATCGACGAGGGACGCGGTGACATCCCCGCCGGTGGTGGTATTGATCGCGCTGGTCAGGTCGCCAAGCGTGGTCAGCGAGTTGACATTGATGCGGTACTCGGCCCCGTTCCGGTCGAAGATACGGAAGTCGTAATTGGTCCCTGCGTTGGCGCTGGGCCCAGCGCCCTGCAGGATATCGGCGATGAGGGTCGAGGAATCGACCGGGACCTGCCCGTCGCCGGTGATGCCGCCGATCCCGTTGCCGCCCAGCAATGACTTCAGGAGCTTGGAGTTGATCGAGGCGAGGATGCGTTCGCCGCCGATCAAGCCGTCGGCGTCGTCGTCCGCGGTCCCGGCCACCAGGCCCAGGTCGCTCAGCGCATTGCTGCCGTTGCCGGAGTTGATGGTAAAGCCCGTACCGCCGCCGGTGGTATCGACCAACTGGATGCCGCTGCCGTCGGTAGTGGCTTGGGCAACGACCTCGCCCCCGGTCGCGGTATCGATCGCGTCAAAGACATCGCCGAGGGTGAGCTTATCCGACAGGTCCACGACGTAGGTCGCCCCCCCCCCGGTGGTGATGGTCAGGTCGGAGCCGCCGGCGGTGCGGACGCCCTTGCCGTCGTTAAGTGTCGCCAGCAGCGTATCGTCACCCACGCGGTTCACGATCGCCCCGGTGAGCACCGCGTCGTCGCCGTCGCCGTCCAACGAGGCGGCCCCGAGCAGGCCCAGCGACGTGGCCGTACCGTTGAGCCCGACATCGGCGACCGACAGTTCGCCGGTCCCGCCGGAGGCATCGGTCAGGGTAAGGCGGTCTCCATCGACCTGCGCGATCACATTGACGCCGGTGGTGCTGTTGATCTGATTGATCACGTCATCAACGCTGACCACCGAGGTGAGGTCCACCAGGCCCGTCGCTCCAGAGCGGTCGGTGATACGGATGTACCCGCGGTTGAGCCCTGCACCGCCGTTGAGCTGGGTGACCCGGGTCTCGCTGTCCAGCCTCGCCTCGCCTCGATCGAAAGACAGGGTGGTCGCGGTCGCCGACAACGGGGTCGAGGCCTCGTCCTGGAACCCGCGGGTGATGGTCTGTTGAGATGCAACCAGGCGGTTGACGATGAAGCTGTAGGTGCCCGGTGTCGCGCCGGTGCCCGAACTCACGCTGACGATCGATTCGTCCGAGCTGCTCGCGGTTGTGCCGGCAAAGCTGCTGGCGTTGGTCAGATTATCGGTCGAGTTTTTGAGTGAAAGCAGCTGGGCGTTGAGATCCTGAAAGGCCACCTGCTGGGACTGGAGCACCTCGTTACGATTCTGGACCAGGTCGCGCGGCCGCGCCTCGATCGCAATCAGTTGCGACACGATGCCCTGGATATCCAGCCCGCTGACCAGGCCGGTGCCGGTGGTGATCTGTCCCATGTCGAGGTACCTCGGGGCGGGCGGCTGCCGCTACTGCACTATCGACCGAATCCGAGAACAACCTTGAACCTGAGCAAGAGACTCATCAATAAATAAAGCCCGACAAAATCGGGCTTTAGAATCAAATCGCTAGCTAACGCGGTTCATTAATCCGACGCGGCTTCCTGGACCGGGCCCTCAATGTCACCCGCCGCGTCCGGCCCGGCATCGATCCCGGCCTTGAGCTCAACGATGCGACGGAGTACGAGCTCCGAAGGCAAGGCATAGGAGGAGATGCGACCGGCCCGGGCGATGTTCAAGCCGATCACCTCGCCATCAAGATTCACCAGCGGGCCTCCACAGTCTTCCGGGTCGATCTCGGCGTCGTGCTGGATCACGCTCTGGAAGCCGGTATTACGCTGACTTACTTCGCCGCCCATCCGATTCATCCGCTCGGATCGGCTACGCGGGTCGGGGCGGACCTGCTGTAGCTCGATACTGACCTTCATCGACCGGCCATCACGAACCACCAGGACCTCGACGCTGTCGCCCGATGCCAAATCGTTAAGTCGTTCAGCTACCTGCTGGACCGCCAACACCTTCTGCTCTTCAACATGCGTGATCACATCCCCGGCTCGGATCCCCGCCTGCTCGGCGCCGTAGCCCTGGGTTAATGCATCGACACGAAGACCTTCGGGGTGGGGCCGAAGCATCACGCCCAACACCAGCCTCGGCGACTCGATGCCCCTCGAAACCGTCGCGACCACGCCGACGGCCCGTGGACGTGGCTCAGGGCCGGGGCAGACCACCCATTCACCAAGCTCGGTCTGGTCCTTGACAAAAATCACCGGGATCAGAGGCCGGTCGGCTTTGACCTGGATCAGGGCCAGGTCGTTGAGGCGGTCAACATTGATGATGGTGCAGGGATACTCTTCGCCGGCGGCCAGCTTAACGATCAACTCCTCGTGGCCGATCAGGTCGCTGGCCTTGGCAAGGGCCAGGCCATCGCGGTCGATTACCGTGGCCAGGCCTCGGGCATCACCGTCGGCAATCACGGTCAGCACGCTCTGCCGGACCGTATCCACCAACGGCGAAAAGGCCGAGCGGATCTCCGAGTCCGGGGCGTATCGCCCTCGGTCCTGCCCGCGCTGCCCCAAGGCCGGGCAGACCAGCATCAGGCAGGCCAGGGCGGCGACGGCAAAGCCGAATGAATATGTAGAGAGAAATCGTCTTTTACCTGAAATCAACATACCAATCCTCATACTTCAGTCCTTCATTCACGCCGGCCAACCGTCAGTTCGATCTCCATCTCTCGCTCACCACGCTTGATCATAAAGGTCAATTCGTCGCCCGGCTCACTCTCGCCCACGATCGCAGCCAGGTCACCAAAGCTAGCGACCTTCTGGCCTTCGATCGCGATAACGATGTCGCCCTGTTGCAGGCCGGCCTGCGCGGCCGGGGTGTCGGGGTAGACTTGGCCAAGGGTCGCCCCATCCACCGCGCCGTTCCGATCGAGCTGGCCCTGGACGCCGATGTACGGGCCGCCGCGCTGTGGGCCGCCGCGACGCGCGGACGGGCGGTTCCAGACCTCGCCGGCGGCCAAACGGTCCCAGGTCTCGGTGTAGGTGGTGATCGGGACGTGATAGTTTTGCCGTAGGCTTACGCTGATTCGGCTGTGGATGCCGATGACCCGGCCTTCCAGATCAAACAGTGGGCCGCCAGAGTCGCCTCCGATGATCGTGCAATCGGTCTGGACAAAGTTGTCACGCATGCGATAGACCCGGCCCAGCCGAGTCACGACCGGCCGCTGGGCATCAAAACCGCCGGGGTGCCCCATCGCAACCACCCAGGTGCCGACTTTGATGTCTTCCAGGTCACCCATCTCGACGTAAGGCCAGGGGCCCTCGTCGGTAATTTTGGCCAGCCCGCTATCGATCCCGACGTTCAGGCCCAGCGACTCGCCGCGAGCGGTGCTGCCATCGGGGAAGACGAAGGTGACGCGCCTGCCCGGCTCGCCGATGACGTGGCCGGCGGTAAGCACGTAGCCGTCTTCAGAGATAATCACGCCACTGCCGGATCCTCCACCCGCACGGACGCAGACCGTGGCGGGGGCGGCTTTTTCCACGACGGCGGTGACCTTGTCCTGAATCGCCCGCAGCTGCTCAACCGAGCCGGGCACGACGTTGGCCACATCCGCGTCGTCCTGGGCCCATGCCGGGGCAGGTGCCAGCGTTGAGCCAAGCAAGAACAGCCCGGCAAGGGCCAAAACCCGTAAGGGGTCTTGCCGGTATGAGGTGAGAACAGGGCGTTTCATGAACATGGTCTCCTGCGAATGAACCTGATCCAACGGGCATACAACGCTCAGCACGCGGAACGAGTTCATCAACTCGATACTTTTGGATGATAGGACAGCCATGCGTCCCAAAACAAGACACTTGCCGCAAAGATTCTCTGTTGCGGTCTGTTCCAAGGCCAAACCGCGCACGGCGCAATAGAAAACGGCCGGGTGAGATACCCAGCCGTTCATTGATTTGAGGTCCTGCTCGTTTTCCTAGACCCCGGCCGGAGCAAAGGCTCGGGCGTTCTCCCCCACGCCGACCATGCGTCTGCCGCCGCTACGCCGCAGCGGGCGTGATCCGATGGTCCGTGCGATGGCGGAAACCTGCGGCTTGGGGCCGATCGACGCGCGGGCTCGCAGCGTGCAGCCGATGCCTGCCGACAGACTCCTGCCCGAGATCTCTCCGGTTGTCAGGCTTTGGGGGCACAGCTCGATGCGTCCGAAGACGACGACCCGGCCTTCCAGCCGGCCCACGTTGGTCAGCTGGCCGCAAACAAGGCGCCCCACCATGGCGCCCTGTTCACCCAACTGTACGTGACCCATCGTTGAGACGTCGCCCTCGACCCGGCTGTTGAGGTTCAGGTCTTCGAAGGCCAGCGGCCGGGTACACGAAGGGCACCTCACGCTCATCGCCTTGCTGGAGATCTCAAAACCCGTACCACAGTGCGGGCAATGGACCGACCTCACCGTCTTGGGGGCCGGTGCCTTGGGGTGAAACGCGGCTAGCGCCGGGCGTAACGGCATGGGACATCGGGCTCCGCCTGAGGGATGCACGGGAGGGCAGGCCCTCCACCGAACGGCGCAATGCGGAGGATACCCAGTCGCTCACGACTAGCCTCGCACGGCTTGCCTCAGACGATCAGTGCTGGCCGTTGGTGACCGGCTTACGCGACTGAAGAACCTTCGCCCGGCGGCGCTGCAAGACGGCATTGACGCTGCTGGGGTTGGTCTGGACCTGCTGCGGCTCTTCGGCCTCGTCGTACGCTTCGGTAGGCTGGCTGAGCATCGACGGCATCGAGGAGGTGTAGGACGGCTGCTCCTCCTCGATCTCTTCCTGTGCACCCAGCGCGTCGGTCGCGGCCTGGATCGCCTTCGGGCCGACGCACACGTCGCCCTGGAAGACCGCGCCCTCGATCACATTGAGGTGGCTGGTATAGAGTTGGCCCAGAAGCTGAGCGCCAGGCAGCAGTTCGCAGCCGTGCTCGGCAACCACGTCGGCCTCGGCCTTGCCGGCCAGGCGGAGGGTGCCGGCGATAATCGTGCCGCTGATCTGGCTCGACTCGGTCAGCTCCAGCATGCCCGTCACCCGGAGGGTGCCGGTGAACTGGCCCATGATGACCGCGTCGTTGTCCAGGGTCAGCTCGCCGGAGATCTTGCAGTCCGGTCCCAGTACGGTCTTGTTGCGTGTTTGCTCGCCCATCGGGGTTGCTCCAGGTTGGTGGTCACAAAATGGCCGGGCGACCCCGACCAAAAGCAACCATTGCATCGGATTTCCCCGCGATTTCATCCACAATGACCAAGGCGACCGCCCGCGGCCCAGCCCCGGGGGTTTTCTCGGACCTCCTCGGCGCCGCGGCCGGCCTCCGAACACGCTGAAGCAAAACCGGCCCAGGCTTACACTATCAATGTGATGCCAAGCCCCGACCCCGATCGCATCCTGAAGCAGCACGTGACGACCGACCTGCTGCTCGGTGTCGAGGCGGTGCCCAGCCCGCCGCTCTCGACTGCCCAGGCTGACGAATCACCCAGCTACGCAGACAAACCCTTGGCCTCAGACCTTGGGCGTCGAGCACCCACGCTACCTCCGCCTCGTGAATCAGCGGCACGCCCCCAACCCGCTGCAGCCGCACCCGCCCGGCTTGATGCCGTGCCAATCCAGACCGACCTCGACACCGACCAGAAGCACGAGCAACTCGCCGCGCTCGCCGACCAGTTCGACCGCGACCAAGCGGTGCAGAAGACCCGCCCCGCCAACACCTGCCTGGTCTGGGCCGATGGCAGCCCCGACAGCGCGATCATGTTCATCGGCGAAGGCCCGGGCGAGCAGGAGGATAAACAGGGCCTGCCCTTCGTCGGCCCGGCCGGGGAACTGCTCAACAAAATGATCACCGCGATGGGCCTGGACCGGCAAGAGGTCTACATCGCCAACGTCGTCAAATACCGGCCCCCCGGCAACCGCACCCCCAACCCCGAAGAGGTCGCCGCCCAGGGCCCGTACCTCGCCAAACAAGTCGCCATCGTCAACCCGCAGGCGATCGTCGCGCTAGGCGGAGCCGCCGCGAAGTTCGCCCTCCAGACCCAGACCGGCATCACCCGCCTCCGCGGCAACTGGGCCCACTTCACCCACACCAACCCGCCGATCCCCCTGATGCCGACCTTCCACCCCGCCTACCTGCTGCGCAGCTACACCCCGGACAACCGCAAGAAAGTCTGGGCGGATTTGCAAGCGGTGCTGTTGCGACTAGACTAATAATGCTCTGCTTCATGTATCGCCCGACTTACTTGGGTGCAAACTAGCTTGATTTCCACCCCTTTCATCATTGGCATGGGCATCGTTTTCGGGATCTTCACGATCCGCTACATCATTGCACCCAAGAACAAACCCTGCTATTCCTCTTTTGGTCTGCTTGCCGCATACACGTTCTATATTCTTATCTGGCTGACAGTGTTTTCCGCGATTACGATCTTCACGCCCGAGGCCGCACAACAAAACATCTCGGATGCTGCCGTCGCTATTTCGGGATCTCTCGGAGGTATTGTCCAGCAATTTTTTAATTCCTGGTGGCCAGTCGGCGTAGCTTTCTCGCTACTACCTCTAATCGGATTGGTCGGTGTGCTCAATACCCAGGAAGCGCGAGCGTGCTCTTTTTTAATTGACCGCATTGCCTCTGAGCCAGAACTCGAATCTATCTGGCTTGCCGAACTCGAAAAAACACCGCTACTCTTAGAAGAATCCAAAACGAACAATACGGGGCCGCTCAGTCATGAGCAAATCATTGAAAAAGTTAAGTATATCCACGGAAGATTAAAAGACTACAAATCAAGAAATAGTCGTTTTGCACGGAATTTCAGAGCACCCCAGACTCAAGAGGCCTTGCGTGATGTCAAAACCCAGATCGTACTAGCAAGCGAAATGACTACGGCCTGCAACCCAATCCTACGTTCGCAAAATATCCCTCAAGAGATCAACAAGAAACTCGATCGCGTGCTGGGAATGACTTGGCATGACATCTACAAAACGCTTATCCAGATCAGCCTGTCAGTAGCACTCGAAAGCCACCTGACCTGGCGCGGGCGCAAAAATTGCATCCGTAAACTGGGATTCGATGTCCCGTCAGACCGTGCGCCAACTCTCTTCAAAATAACACTGTTTTCGCTCATCGCATTCGTGATCGTGATCAGCCCATTCCTAATCCAATCTATACCCAATCATATCCATAAGGGGCTCAGCATTCTAACGGGGGAACAAGCCACTCTGGGGCTCAAGATCTCAGTCATCCTTCATATCACGATTACGACCTGTTTCTGGAGAATCCCAACACCCGCCCCATCTCCCGTTGAGCCCAACCGAGTAGCCACCAAATATCATGGGGCATTTAACAACCTCCTTACCGCCGGGCTAGCACTATGCTTGGCGACATTGGTACATATTGCAATAGAACTGTTCAAGTCTCAAAAAACGCTCCAACAAAGCAACTGGAACTACCCGATTCCCCTGACGTTGGCCAGCGGGGCAATCTTCCTAGGCATGGTGATCCCCATTGCATGGATCTTGGCCAATCGATGTCAGGTTCAGACATGTGTAACACCTGCGTTTCGCTCTGATCACAACTCGCAATGGGCCTATTGGTTTCACTCTGCAAGATTTGTGGATATGCTAATCATGAGCAGTACACTCTTAGTAGCCTACTTTGCCGCTCTATATACGACCCGGGTGTTGGATCGTCATGGGTATGCGGTTTTTGCCGATACCCGGCTTGTACCACAATCCGACCCACAAACGTGGGCAATACCCCTTTCCGTAGGTCTTTGTGGTGTTTTTCTAGGCTATTTTCTGCCAACCTGGTATCGTTCCTGCCCACCGCCTCAGCTATTTTACACTCCTAACAGACCTACAACATAAACGATCACAACATGGCATATTGCATTATGCAGTGCAATACACCACTCGATGACTTCAGGCAAGGCGGAAACAATGATGTGGCCTGTGTAAACACAGCGGCAACGGCAGGCCCGGTGCTCGATAATCTTCAGACTCCGGCCGGTCCAATCGATGCTGGACGACGATACGCCATGCCTCTTCGCCAGGATCGTCCTGAGCGATCGGCTCCAGGCCGTCCTCGTCCTCCAGCGTGTACTGCCAGCAGCCATCAACCTCGTCGAGCTTGAACAGTTCGCACTCGTACTTCTTGTGGCCCTTCTGGCCACCGACCTTACACTTCTTCTTGCCCCGCCCCGAGCCGCCCGCCGCCATTTGGGGGCTTGGTGATATCGCTCGATGGCGGCTTCGAAGACGTCGATAACTCGCGCTGCATCTTCGCGATACGCAACTCCAACTCTTCGATCCGGGCTAGAGCGGCTGGCGCTTTTTATGGCAGTGTGTCATCATGTGGTTTTCCCCTCCGGAGGCCACGGATGGCAATCGAAGTACAGACACGCATGAAGATCCTCAAGGCCCTCGAACGCGGTGAATCGGCGGGTAGCATCGCT
>JBCDHS010000063.1:0-15991 GCA_038749735.1 Planctomycetota bacterium | reverse complement strand
GTGGCGGTGAGGCCCATCGCGAAGGCCTTGATCAGACGCCGGATGATCGGCTCTGTGATTCGAGAACGCCGGTCGTAGCGGTTTTTCCTTGTTTTCATAGGGCCAGTAGTAGTTTACTGGCCGCTTAACTTCCTAAGACCCATCTCAATAACACCACTTCCGGGGGCACCCCGGATGATGTAGGTCTCGAAGCGCTGGGCGTTGTCGCTATCCAGCACCCAGACGGCCTCATTAGGCCGCATCCCCGCCGCGACGAGCAGGTCCGCGTCGATCGTGATCGACCCGACGTAGTCCACATCGCACCGTGTGACGGTGGCCCGGTGGATCTTGCTGAGCATCATCTTTCGCAGCATGGTATGGGTCGGTCCGAAGGAGCTTTCACTAAATCATATTGTAGGGCAGCGATCGTCTTGGTCGACCCCGATCCATCCTCCTAAGATCCACCAACACAACCCCGTTGGCCTTCAGATTCATCTATCCCCGGCTATGCGTTCTCCATTTTCCCCACTACTCTTGATCCTGGGCAACCAGCTCTTCCCGCTCAAGCACGTGCGTGAGGCCAACACGACTCGTATCTTCATGGCCGAGGACGCCGGGCTCTGCACCTATGTCAAGCACCATAAGCTCAAGCTCGTGCTCTTCCTGTCCGCGATGCGCAGCTACGCGGACCACCTCCGCGCGGCGGGGGGTGATGTCCACTACGACCGGCTCGATGATCAGCCCCATGGCAGCAAGGCCCCGAGCTACGAAACCAAGCTCGCCAACTACCTCGATCAGCACGACTGGATTGACGAACTGATCCATTTCGAGATCGAAGACAAGTTCTTCGAGCAGCGCATCTCCGCCTTTTGTCAACAGCGCGGGCTCCGGCAGACCATCCTGCCCAGCCCGATGTTCGTTACCTCCCGACAGCAGTTTGCCGAATACCTTGACTTAGCAAAGGGCAAGCCTTTCATGGCCCGGTTCTACGAGCAGCAACGCAAGCGGCTGGGCATCCTGGTGGGTTCAAACGGCAAGCCGGTCGGCGGGCAGTGGAGCTTTGACGCGGAAAACCGCAAGAAGCTGCCCAAGCAGGCTGTGATCCCTAAAACCAGCTACGCGAAGCCGACCCAACACGTCAGGGACGTTGTCGAGTTGGTCAACGATCGCTTTGCCGACCATCCGGGTGAGATCACGACGCTAGGTCAGGTCTGGTTCCCTACGACCCGTCGCCAAGCACTGGCCTGGGAAAGGGCGTTCTTGGTCAACCGATTCCATGGCTTTGGCGATTACGAAGATGCGCTCTCGTACCGTGGTGATTGGCTATTCCATTCGGTGCTGAGCCCCGTGATGAACCTGGGCCTGATCACGCCGGGTGACGCCATCGACCACGCACTTCATTATGCCCAGGAACATAATGTCCCCATGAACAGCCTTGAAGGCTATATCCGCCAGATCATCGGCTGGCGGGAGTTTATCCGCGGCATCTACCAGAACTATTCCGAGCAACAGGATAAGACCAACTGTTTTAACCACGCCCGCCGGATGAACGACAAGTGGTACACCGCTGAGACCGGCATGCCGCCGCTCGATAAGGCTATCAAAAAGGCTCTGCGCCTCGGCTGGGCCCACCACATCGAACGGCTGATGGTGCTTAGCAATTTTATGAACCTCTGCGAGATCCAGCCGCGGCAGGCCCACGACTGGTTCATGCAGATGTTCATCGACTCGTCCGACTGGGTGATGGGTCCGAACGTCTACGGCATGGGGCTGCGATCGGACGGCGGGATCTTCTCGACCAAGCCCTATATCTGTGGCAGCAACTACCTGCTGAAGATGAGTGATTACGAGAAGGGCGATTGGACCGATGTGGCCGACGGGCTGTACTGGCGCTTTATCGATCGGCACCGCGTGTTCTTTGAGTCCAACCCACGCATGGCCGTGATGCCCCGGTCGCTGGATAAGATGAAGGCCAAGCGCAAAGAGCTGATCTTCAACGCCGCGGAGGCGTTCATGGACGGCGTCACGGAGCCTGGCTGATGCGTACTGTTCTGGTCACCGGCGCGACGGGTTACATCGGTGGGCGGTTGGTGCCTCGGCTGATCGAGCGCGGTGATACGGCGGTGCGGGTGCTGGTGCGTGGGCACGAGCCGATCCTCGGCCGGCCCTGGGAGGGCATGGTCGACGTCACGGTCGGGGACGTGCTGCAACCGGACACGCTTGCGCAGGCGCTCGAGGGGATCGACACCGCGTACTACCTGATCCACGCGATGGGCGCGACCGGCGATTTCGCCGAGCGCGACCGCCGGGGCGCCGACAATTTCGGTCGCGCCGCGAAGGCCGCCGGCGTCAAGCACATCATCTACCTCGGCGGGATCCAGCCCGACGACGACCGCCTCGCCTCGCCGCACCTCGCCAGCCGGGCCGAGACCGGGCGTGTGCTGGCCGAGCATGTCCCGACGACCGAGTTCCGCGCCGGGCCGATCATCGGCTCGGGGTCGGCCAGCTTCGAGATGGTCCGGTACCTGACCGAGCGCCTGCCCGCGATGGTCGCGCCCAAGTGGATCAACAACATGGTCCAGCCGATCGCGGTGCGGGACGTCCTCGCGTACCTCTTGGCCGCTGCCGAACGCGAGCCGGCGGGGATCGTTGGGGTGGGTGGGGAGCCGCTGACCTTCAAGGCGATGATGCACGGCTACGCCGGGGTCCGCGGGCTCAAGCGCATCATTGTCCCGGTGCCGGTCCTCGCCCCGCGCCTTGCGGCGCGTTGGGTGGGGTTCGTGACGCCGATCCCCAATCGCCTGGCCGTGCCGCTGATCGAGGGGGTGATCCGCCCGCTGCTGGTGAAGAACGACAAGGCCCGCAAGTTGTTCCCGCAGATCGAGCCGATCGGCTACCAAAAGGCCGTGGAGCTCGCGCTGGGCAAGATCGAGCTCGGCGAGATCGAGACGCGGTGGTCCGGCTCGTTTGATATCGGCCAGACGCTGCAATACGCAGACAGCAAGGGTATCGTCCGCGAGGTCCGCCGGGTCGAGGCCGACTGCTCCGCGAAAGCGCTGTACCGATCGTTCACCTCGCTGGGCGGTGAGAACGGCTACCTCAGCTTTAACTGGGCTTGGCGGCTGCGCGGCATGATGGACAAGATCGTCGGGGGCCCTGGCCTGCGCCGGGGCCGACGCCACCCCGACGAACTGCTGCCCGGCGAGGCCATGGACTTCTGGCGGGTCGAAGAGGTCGAGCCCAACGAGCGCCTGACCCTCCGGGCCGAGATGAAGGTCCCCGGCGAGGCCTGGCTGCGCTGGGAAGCGTGCGAAGAGGGCGGTGCCATCTACCTTGAACAGACCGCGGCGTTCAGGCCGCGCGGGCTGCCGGGCCTCTTGTACTGGTGGTCGCTGTACCCGGTCCACCTGGTCATGTTCACCCGCATGGCCAAAGCGATCGCGGCGCGGGGTAAGCGGATGGAAGAACAAAATACCCCGCCACACACCGCGTAGCGGGTGACGCGAAGCGTACCTCGGCAACCCGCGATCACGACCTTCACGGGACGCTTGGCGCCTCCCGCTACACCGAATAGGTCAACACCACATGCCCAACCCGCAACAGCAAAACCTACCGACGAAGGTCTGCCCGGTGTGCAAACGCCCGTTCTCGTGGCGCAAGAAGTGGGAGCGCGACTGGGACAAGGTGAAGTACTGCAGCAAGGCTTGCGCGACGAAAGGCTCGCCAGCTTGCCGCGAGGAATGATCGCTCCGTCAGATCGTCTGTGAAATGAAATCAACCGAATTGCGGTTCGATTGCAGCATTGTCCGATAAGTACATCTGTTGTACCTTTTTGAGGACAAAGCCATGGCGGTATACCGTCGATTCGCAGCTTTGATTTTGATGTCGCTGGCCGGGCTTTTCTTTGTTTTTGCCGGGGGCAACCCTAGCCTGTTCATCGATATTCCGCACCTGGTCTTTGTGGTGGTGGTGTTGATCGGGGCGACCTTGTTGTGCTTTCCCGTATCGCAGGTCTTAGATGCCTTTAGCGTCGCCCTGACCCACGACGATGTTCCGCCTATTTCTGCAGAACAACGGGCCAAGAGGATCGCGGTATTTAGCCGGATGTACCAGTTATCCTGGGGCACCGGTCTGACGCTTTGCCTGTTCAACATCATCGCGATGCTGGATAGTCTTGCCGCCCCTGCATCAATCGGGATCGGGATGGCGGTCGCGTTGACGGCCCCGCTGTACGGCGCGGTGCTCGCCGAGTTTGTCTTTAACCCGCTCCAGCAGATCGCGATGAATCAACCCATCGATCAGGACGATGACGACGGTCCGGTCGGCCGACCGTCGCCGCTTCAACCTAAGGCAGCGCCGCCAGTGACGGGCGCTCCGAATCAGAGCGGTCTATGGCGTGGCATGGCGGTTATCGCGATCCTGTTGGCGTTCTTACTGCTTCCGATCATCAGCTTTTCTGAAATCAAGAAAGAGGATGCGTTTGCCCCGGAAGTGGAGGCAATATATCTGCGCTATCTCTACGGGGACGCAGCGCCCGAGGCACAAGCCGTCAACCCGCGACTGGAGGCTTCAAGAGCTCAGCGAGAACTTGAATTCAGTGTCGTGCAAGCCCGTTTACAGGAGTTGATGCACGATCAAAATGAAGTTGTCATCCGTGACGGCGTGTTTGCCGTGCTGTCTTCACCTCAGCCCGAGGGGGTGAATCCGGCGAGGTCGCATCTTTGGCGGGCACATCTTGCCGAAGAATACGCTCGCAACTTCTACAACACACACGCTGGAGCTAACTAAGGTGCTAACCGCTTCACCCGCCACCCCCCATCTTCGCGCTTGACGTACACCAGCCGGTCGTGGAGCCGGCTGCGTTGGCCCTGCCAGAACTCGATTTCTTCGTGGGCGACACGGTAGCCGCCCCAGTGGTCGGGCAGGGGGATCGCGTCGAGGTTGCCCAGCTGCTCGGCTGCCTTGCCGAAGGCCTCCTCTAGCTGGGTACGGTCGGTCAGCTCGGCCGACTGGGGCGAGGCGATCGCCCCGAGCTGGCTGGCGCGGGGCCTGGTGTTCCAGTAGGCCTGGGCCTCTTCACGGCCGACCTTGGTGATCGGGCCACGGACCCGGACCGAGCGGTAGAGCACGTCCCAGTAGAACACGAGCGTGACGCGCGGGTGCTGGGCGATCTGCATCGCCTTGGCGCTGGTGTAGTTGGTGTAGAAGGTAAAGCCCCGCTCGTCCACCTCCTTGAGCAGGACGATGCGGGCGTCGGGGTCGCCGGCGGGATCGACGCTCGCGAGCGTCATCGCGTTGGGCTCCTTGATGTCGGCTTCAACCGCCTGCTTAAACCACTTGTGGAACTGCTCGACCGGGTCGGGCTCGAGGTCGTGTCGGTCGAAGCGCGGGGCGTCGTCGTAGCTCTGTCGAAGGTCGGAGATCGACATGGTGGGTCTCTTGGGCGGGTTTCCAATCATAAGCGTAGTCCCATGCGCGACGATGGGCCAAGGCGCTGTTCGGTTGTCTCGCAGGTTTGGCCGGTTGGCGGGGTCAATTCGCAGGTCTGCGCGGGGCCCGTGGGGTATGCTTATTTCAATGATTGCGGAGGCACTTCGGCGATGAAGATCACATTCGGCGGGAAACAAAGCAGGCGCAGCGGCAGGCCGACCGGCAAAGCCGGCAAGATCGCCCTGACGCTGTTTCTCTCGATCTTTATCGTTGCGGGTTTGCTTGTTTCGGTCGTGATCGTTGACGACGCCCAGCGGCGCACCGACCAGCAGGGCTGGGTGAAGGTGTCCTGCGAGGTGCTGACCAGTGAGGTCGTCATCGATGCTTCTTCTAACGAGCCCTACTCCCCGCGGGTGACCTACCGGTACCGCTATGGCGAAACGGACTACACCGGCAAGGTCGCGGTGGACGGGGGGTTCAGCAGCGGCGACTACACCGACGCCCAGGAGGTGGTCCTGGCCTACCCGGCGGGTGAAAAGCGCGAGGCGTTGGTGAACCCGGACGACTCGTCCGAGGCGGTGCTTCGGCCCAAGCCGATCGGTGAATCGCTGCTCATGCTGCTGTTCCCGTTGATGTTTATCGGGGTCCCGGTGGCGATTCTGGTGGGGGTGTGGTGGCCACGGGGCGGGCGGGCGGGCAAGGCCGAGGCCCTGAGTGATAAGGCGGCCAGTAAACAAATGGGCCCGGTGGGCTTGCTCATCTTCGGGGCGATCTTTCTGGCGGCCGGGGCCGGGGTCGGGGTGCCGATCTCGGTGCTTCCGACGATGCGGACGCTCAAGGCCGAGTCGTGGACGCAGGTGCCCTGCGTGATCGAGCGGTCGGCCGTGCTGACCTTCGAGGACTCAGACGACGGCGACACCTACAAGGTCGATATCCTCTACCGCTACGAATTTGACGGCCGAACGTACCGCAGCAACCGGTTCAGCTTCCGGTCGATTGGCTCGTCCTCCGGCTACTCGGGCAAGGCCAAGACGGTCCGCGAACACCCGGTCGGCAGCGAACACGTCTGCTTTGTCAACCCGGGCGACCCGGCCCAGGCCACGCTCAAGCGCGGCTGGGGGCTGGGCAACCTGTTCGCCTTGTTCCCGATCCCGTTTGTCTTGGCGGGCCTGGCGATGATGTACGTCGGGGTCAAGCGTCTGGTCGTCCCGCAGGAGGCCGGCTGGTCTTCCGGTGCATCGACGCGCAGCATCGCCAACCGCAAGAGGCGGCGGGGCGGGGGTAGCCGCATCGACGCGGGCCGGTCTGTAGACGCCGGGCCGGTCGTCCTCAAGCCGGGGATGTCGCGGCTGGGCAAGTCGGCGGGGCTGCTGTTTTTTGCCCTGTTCTGGAACGGGATCCTCTCGGTCTTTGTGTATCAGGCGGCCCAGGGATGGATGACCGGTGACGTAGACGTCTGCCTGACGGTGTTTATGGTTCCGTTTGTCATGGTGGGGCTGGTGGTGGTGGCCGCTTTCTTTCAGTCGCTGCTGGTCATCGTGGCGCCGGCGGTGGTGCTGACGCTGGACCGCCGGGCGATCCCGCTGGGGGGGGCGACGACGCTGCGGTGGTCGGTCGCCGGTCGCCCGGGCCGGCTGCACGGGCTGACGATCACGCTGGTGGGGACCGAGTCGGCGACGTACCAGCGGGGCACGGACACCATCACGGACACGCATGACTTCTACACCGAGCACCTGGTCGGCGGGGACCTGGCCGAGCAGGGCGAGGCCGACCCGCTTGCGCTGCCGGTGGACAGCGACCGCGGCGAGCTGACCCTGCGGGTGCCGGCCGACACGATGCACAGCTTCAAGAGCAGCAACAACAAGGTGACCTGGACGCTGCGGGTCCGGGCCTGGGTCCCGCGCTGGCCCGACCCGAAGGACCAATATGAGGTCCGGATTCTGCCGATGCAAGTGGTGGACGCTGAACGATGACCGATACGACACAAGCAAGCCCGATCACGCTGACCCTGGACCGCGACGACGCGGCCTATGTCCCCGGCGAGCCGATCACCGGCACGGTGGCGTGGGATGTGCCCGGCGATTTAGACCGGGTTGTGCTGCGGCTGTTCTGGCGTACCGAAGGCAAGGGCACGCAGGACGTCGGGGTTGCGGAGGAGGTCGAGTTTGACCTGGTCTCGCGGCGGGGGTCTCGGGGCTTTAGCTTCTCCGGGCTGGTCGAGCCTTACAGCTTTTCGGGCCAATTGGTCTCGATCGTCTGGGCCATCGAAGCGATCGCAAAGCCTTCGGGCGATGTCGTCCGGCGGCCGCTGACCTTCTCGCCCACCGGGCAGGAGGTGCGCCCGGCATGACCGCCCATATCATGCATCCTGTGCCACGTCTTGACGCAAACACCAGGGAGCCTCAGCCCGACCCCTCGCGGCCGGCGGAGAATCCGTTCCGGGTCCAGCGCGTCGATGCCCTGGGTTTTGTGGAGTCGGACCTGAGCGTCCAGGGCGTCGCCGAAAGGTTGGCCCGGCTGGGCTATCGCGGAGCGATCATCGGTCGGCACGGCACGGGCAAGACCACGCTGCTCCGCGAGCTGGGCGACTACCTGGTGGGCCACGGCCTCTCCCCGCTGCCGCTGTTCATGAACACCGACCAGCAGGGCAGGTTCCCGCAGCTATGGCGACGCACCATCGCCAAGGCCCGGTCTACGGACCTGCTCATGCTCGACGGCTATGACCACCTGCCACGCTGGGCGCGGGCGTGGGTCCTGCTGCGGTCCCGCAGCGCCGGGGGCCTGGTCGTGACCAGCCATCGGCACGCCCGGCTGGACACCATCGCGATCACCCGCACCAGCCCGGCTCTACTCGAACAACTGCTTGAGGAACTGGACCCGGCTGGGGCACCCCGATTCGACACCATCGGCCTGTACCGCAAGGCCGAGGGCAACCTGCGTGAAGCCTTGCGTCTGGCCTACGATCTACGCGCAGGGCGGATATCAATCACAGATCCGGCGGATTAAATCCCGAAGCGCAACCCCGGGGCGAACAAAGAGGCATCGCGGGCTGGTCGGTAGATTGAGGTTGTTCTACGACTTCAACACCGCAGCCCACGATGCCAGCCAGCCGCCCAGGGAGAAGCATAGCGCGGCACAGAGCGCAAGTGGGTAATGCGGCCAGCGGCTCGGAAGCCCAACATCGTGACTCGTCATCTTGTGTTGCTCTGGGGTCGGAGTGATTGGGTGGGTACGAACGCCACAAAGCCTAGCATCTAACTTGCATTTTGCAAGTTAGATGCTAGGCTTTGTGCATGTCAATAAACCACCTCTACGGACTGTTCATTCTGGCTGCAGGCTTGGCCGTTGCAGTGATCGTCAGCGGCTGCCGAGTCGGCTACCCGTTTCAAGGGCCCGGATACGACCCGGCAAAAGGGGTCACCGAGCCAGCGGCGGGAGAAGAAGTCTTTGTCGCCATCACCCGGGGCGATATCGCCAGCGGATCGGGCCCCGCGTTCTTTGAACAACTCGACGCCGTTATGGCAGGCATGACGGAGCAGGAGGGCCTGATCGGCTACGCACTGAGGAAGGAACTGATGGGCAAGCGTGTCTGGACGATGTCCGTCTGGGTTGATCAAGAAGGTCTCGAAAGCTTTCTGGCCTCACCCGAACACCGCGAAGCGGTCAAGCAAGGGGGTATCCCCCGCGGCTCGGTGATCTATGCTTATGCTGACTGGCCCAAAGATGAGATGCCCATCACATGGGAGCAGGCCGAGCAGCTGCTCCGCGAACAGAACCCGTCGAGAACCAACCCATGAGTCAATCCAATAGACGCTCGGTCTGCCCGATCGCTTGCACACTTGATCTGATCGGAGATCGATGGACACTGATCGTAATCCGCGACCTTTTCGCGGGGAAAAGCCATTTCAAAGAGTTTGCTGGTTCACCCGAAGGCATCGCAACCAATATCCTAACTTCCCGCCTCAACCGCCTTGTTGAGAGTGACCTGGTCGAGAGGCGGCTGGACGCGACAAAGGCCTCACACCCAGAGTACCGGCTAACCAGAAAAGGACGCTCCCTGAAACCCGTGCTGTCCTGCATCGCCGACTGGGGGATGAAGAACATCCAAGGCACCGCGATGAAAATCAGGGTCGATTGACGACCGGCGGCCGAGCCATGCCTTTACGCCAGGGCCTTCACCGCGTTGGCGATGCCTTCGGGGTCGATGCCGTGGTAGCCCATCTGCTGCCAGAGGCCGGTCGGGCCTTCGCGGTGGATGCCGATGTGGTTGTACTTGCCGGTGAAGCCCGCCTTGAGCAGCGCGCTGCCGAAGCGAGAGCCCAGGCCGGTCTTCTCATTGAACTCCTCGGCGACCAGCACCCATTTGGCGCTCGCTAGCTTGGCCATCATCGCGGCGTCGTACTTGTTGAGCGTGGCCTTGCTGACGACGCCGACGTTGATGCCCTGGGCCTTGAGTTCTTCCGCCGCCGCGACCGAGCGGTACAGGCACGAACCATAGGAAACGATGTAGCCGCTGCCGTCGCCTTCGCGGACGAGGTCGTCCTTGCCGGGGGTGAAGACGAAGTCGTCGCCGTAGAACTTGCTGCCGTCTTCCTTGAGGATGAAGGGGATCTTCGATCGGTTGGAGAAGACGAAGCGCAGGCCGGGGTCGTGGAAGACCCTCTTGACGCAGGCGGCGAACTGGTTGGGGTCGCCTGGGAAGTAGACCATGGTGTGGTGGTCGGCTTCCTCGATGCCGCCGTCGGCGAAGAGGTTGTTGACGCCGTAGTGGCAGGTGTTGTCGGCCATGTCGTCGACGCCCGCGTGGCTGAAGTGGGCGAGCACGTTGGACTGGTTCAGCCTTGCCATGGTGATCTCGGAGACGCACATCTCGAGGAAGGCGGAGAAGGTCGCGAAGACGCCCTGCTTGCCTTCTTCCATGCCGAAGCCCGCGGCGGCGGAGTAGTTGCCGCGTTCCATGATCCCGCCGAGCACGTAGATGTCGGGGAAGGCTTTGCGGATCGCAGCGATGCCGGTGGACCCTTCGAGGTCGCAGTCGAAGACCTTGACGGTTTGGTTGCGCGTCTTTTCGTCGAGCCCTTCGAGGACTTCGACCATAACGGTGCCGAAGGCGGCGCGGTTGGCCACGACCTCATCGGAGACGCCGGGGTACTTGGGCCCGCTGGAGACCTTTGGGGCGGTCTTGAGCAGGTCGATCGCGTCGGCGTTGCCCTTGGCTTCGAAGTATTGAATCGCGGCGTCGGTCTTGAAGACGTCGTGGCCGTGCGGGCTACCCTCGATGCCGGGGACGCCGGGGGCCATGAGGCGTTTGCAGATCAGCGCGACCGGGCCATCGACTTGGCAAGCGGTACACATGTGCTGGTAGAGGCTGTCGATGTCCTCGGCTTCACAGTCGCTGACGTCAAGACCGTGGCCTTCAAGGGTCTTGGCGACGGAATAGCCGGGCAAGTAGTCGGAGGGGTGGCCGGCGATGGTGACATCGTTGTCGTCGATGAGCAGCTTGACGTTGAGGTTCTGGGCGACGGAGAGTCGCGCTGCTTCCGCGTCGTTGCCCTCCTGTTGCGAGCCGTCGGAGCCGAGCATGAAGACGGTCTTGTCGGGGTTGGCCATCGCGACGCCGTTGACGTAGGGCCACATGTGCCCGAGTCGGCCGGAGGAGAACTTGACGCCGGGCGTGAAGCCGCGTTCGGGGTGGCCGGGCAGGTGCTGGTTGAACTCGCGGTAGTGGAAGAGCTTCTCGACGGGCAGGTTGCCTTCGAGGACGGCCAGGAGGTACTGGGTCGCGACGCGGTGACCGGCTTCATCAAAGAAGATGGGCAGGACGTCGGGCGTGCCACCAGCCTTGGCGTTTTCGATGAACGCGCGGATGATGCAGACCTCGGGGACGGTGTCGTAGGGCCCACCCGAGTGGCCCGACAGCCCACGCGCACCGGCAAAGGCGGTGAAGAAGGTGATCGCATCCCGGCAGAGCGCGATGTTGTATTGCAACGCCTCGCGCTGCTCGTCGGTCAACTTAGGGTTGGCCGGGTCGAGGGCAATGTCCTTGTACGAGGACAGGTCGACAGGGAAGGTACGCTCGGCGGTCGCGGTGGTCATGTTGCAATTGGGGGTTGAGGGGCCTTGGGGTGCAGGCGGACAGCACAGCTGATACAGAACGTCGTCGAATCGAATAGTAACGTATCCCAGCGCGGGAGGCAGGGCGCAGTCGATTGAAGGCGCTGCATCTCACGGTGTATTCGCCGTGGGCATGCAATAGCGGTGAAGATCCCCGGGCCGTGGTGGATCAGACGGCCTTAGCCGTAAAGGAAATTATTGACGTACGTGGCCAGCACGGCCGCGCCAACAATCAGGCCCACCAAGAAGACGAACCAGACCGGGCTGGCCAGCAGCCCGTGGAGTTGATTGCTATGTCCAGGCTGACCAGCCGTTCGGCCTACGCATTTACGGCCGGCCGAGCGTCGCCATGCTCGGGGCTGGGTGTTTTCGGTCGGTGGGTTGTACAGGGGTGCGGGCAGTCGGCTCATCACAGCATCTCCGACTCGGGGTGGTTTGGGCAGTAGCAAGCGTCCGGAAGGTACCGGCATGAGGTGATCATCGGGTAAGGGGTCTACTCAACCCGATGCTCTCACAGAAGATCAACGTTCGAACCGTTCAGTTATTACCTGCCCTAAAGAGAAGTTTGCGTAAGTCGCTATGATCGGTTTGTCATGAGCCCTGAAGGTGATTCAACCACGACGCGTCCGGACGGCTCGGGCCTGAGGCCCTGGCGTTGGCCGCTGCACTGGCAGATCCTCCTCGGGCTGGCTTTGGGCGGGCTGCTGGGCTACCTGTCGGGGGTAACCGCAGTAGGTGCAGCCGCGGCGACCGGCGAACCGACCGCCGCGGTCGAACTGGTCACCGGGCGGTGGGATTTCCTGGTCTACGACCTGGGTGGGGACCTGTTCCTCAACGCGCTCAAGCTGATCATCGTGCCGATCGTGGTCAGCTCGATCGTGCTGGCGGTGGCGTCCATCGGCTCGGAGCGGGGGTTTGGCCGGCTCGGGTTCAAGACCCTGGGCTACTACATCGGCACGTCACTGATCGCGATCCTCACCGGGCTGGCCCTGGTCAATTTGATCGCCCCGGGCATCAACGACGCGGGCCAAGGCATCCTGGTCGGGCAGGACATCTCGACCTTTGCCGGGGAGAACCAGACGGTGTCCGCCAAGGCCGAGGGCCGAACGGCAACGTCGTTTCTGGATGTCTTCCGTGAGATGGTGCCGGACAACGTATTCGCCTCCGCGACGAACAACGGCAAGCTGCTGGGCCTGATCGTTGTGTCACTGGTTGTCGGCTATTTCATCACGCGGGTCTCCGAGTCGTCCCGAGATGCGCTATTGAGTTTTACCCAGGGCGTGTACGAACTGACGCTGATGATCACCGACTTTGTGCTCCGGCTCGCGCCGCTGGGGGTGGGGTTTCTCTTAGCCGCGACGATCGCCGAGCAGTACGCCAAGCTTGCGCCCGAGGCACGGTTCGGCGAGTTTTTGCGGGGGATTGTGGTGTTTGCGCTTACCGCGCTGGGCGCGCTATTGGTGCACTTCCTGGTCGCGATGCCGCTGATCCTGATGCTCGTGGCAAGGGTCAACCCGCTGCGCCACTACCGGGCGATGCTGCCGGCCCTGCTGACCGCGTTTTCGACCGCCTCAAGCTCCGCGACCCTGCCGGTCACCATGGACTGTGTTGAAGAACGCGCGGGGGTGTCCCGCAAGACCACCAGCTTCGTCCTGCCCCTGGGCGCAACGGTCAATATGGATGGGACCGCGCTCTACGAATGCGTCGCCGCGATCTTTATCTGCCAGGCCTTCGGCATCGACCTGTCGATCGGCCAACAGTTCTTCATCGTCCTCGTGGCCCTGCTCACGAGCATCGGCGTGGCCGGGGTGCCCTCGGCTTCGATCGTTGCTATCGTGCTGATCCTCCAGACGATCTCCAATCAGCCGACAGTGCAGACCGAGTTGCAGCAGCAGGGCGTCGCGTCGCTGACCCTCGGCCTGGGACTAATCTGGCTGTTCGACCGGCCGCTGGATATGTGCCGAACCGCGGTGAACATCTTCTCGGATTCGGTGGGTGCGGTGGTCATCGCCCGGACCGAAGGCGAAATCGATGTTTTGGTTAACCAATAATGACTGATACCACATCCCAGCCATTAGTAACCCATTAGAGTTATTCTGATTGGATGACCCAAAACCGAGTTGCATCCTTACGTTGTTCGGCCTATATTAATTGCAGATCAGTTAACTGATTGCTAATAACTGCCCCCGGAAGCTGCCTCTAGCTGAGCAACGCTCGCTAGAGGCGGTTTTTTTATGGATTTATCGCGTTTTGCCGCCTGCGCATTCGTTGTGCACTTGCCTTTGATGGGCTGATTGTTCGGCGGAACACAGCGTACCTGGCTCTGATTTGGCTTTGGTGGCTTGTGAATCGATGGTAGCTACCAGCCGTTCACTGCCATGGAGTTGCCCGGCAACAGGTCGGGGCTGAAGTTGTAGGCCGCGGTTGGCTGATCATTGCAGGCGATGATCGCAAGGTCGGCAAGCTGTTCGGAAAGATCGATCGACGGGCCCAGCGAGCCCTCGGAATCGGGCAGCCCATCGCCGGGCAGCAGCTGCACGGTCGGCCGACATGGATTCTTGACGTTCGGGTTGATGACGACCGCCTTGCGTCCGGTGGTGAGGGTGACCATCGACCCGGGGGGATAGGGCGGCACCACATCGACCAGGGCGCGCAGCACGTTGGGGTCGAAGCGCGGAGCGAGTTGGTCGGAGAGCAGTGCCGCGAGGACCTGCACCGTCGGCGGGGCGACCAGGCTGCGCGGGTGCCGCAGGCGGTTAAACATCTCGGCGACGGAGGCGATACGGGCGAAGATGTGGATACTCGTGCCGGCCTGGGCGGGGAAGTCTTTGCCGGCGTACCCGTTGCCGTCGAACTGCTGGTGGTGATGTAGGACCACGTTCGCGGCGGTGGGCTCGATGCGGCCCCGGACCGCGCGGAAGCCCAGCGCGGCGTGCTCACGCCAGGCCGGGTCACGCTCGTCGCCGGTCTGCTCGTAGCGCGTGCGGACTTCTGGGGGCAGCATGGTCACCCCGATATCGTGCAACATCGCGCCGACCCCCAGACTCAGCACGTCCCGGGCACGCGTCGGTTCACAGTGTGGCCGCTGCTTGACCAGGTAGCCCTCGAGCTTGAGCCCCAAGAGCAGCGACAGGTAGGTCACCGTCGATCCGGACTGCATCAGCGAGGAGTCGTCATCGAACTCGATCATGTCGCCGAGGAATAAAGCCGCCCCAGGATTGGAAATCAGTTGATCGACCAGAGCACCGATTGCATCAGTGTAGGTGTCATAGGGCAGCTTCGCGGCCGACTGGTGCTGCAGCAGTTCGAAGGTGGATTGGATCTGCGTGACCACGTGCGACTGCTTCTCCACGGCATCGCGGTCAATAAACTTGTCCAGGAACGACAGCGCGGGGTAGTCGACCCAGACACTGCGCACGCGCATGTCGTCGAGCTTCTCGATGACCGACGGGGTCAGCGTGTAGCCGACGCGCAGCAGCTCGTGCCCCGGCAGCTTCGGGTTCATCACCGGAAGCGCCAGGGACATCCCCGGCCGTGCGGTTCGCAGGTCCACGCGGAGCATCGGTCCCTTTCCTACAGACCTCCGGGCTGTATCTAAGAGCCCGATATTGAAGTCTTCGGCCCGATCCCTCTCACGCTTAACTTCACCCAACTTGGGGATCTGGCTAAATCCGCAAAGAAAAAAACATCCAGCACACCCCGCATTGCGCCGGTCAAGAAAACGCGGCAATTGATCGAGGCTAGCCCTACAGTTGCGCAGGCCTGTCATACGGCCGGTTGTCCGCCGCCGGTTCGTTAACGCCGTGCTCTACCCACTCAAGACCGGCATCGCCTGGCCGGACCTGCCCGCGCGTTTCGGCAAGCCCAATAGGGTATGGAAACGGTTCGACCGCTGGTGGGCCAGGGGCGTGTGGGAACGGGTCGGCAAGGCGGTTAACTCATCTAAAGCGACGGCGAAGCAGCATACGAGGAGTTGATGCTCGACTCGACCCGCGTGAAGGCCCACCCAACCGCCTCGACTTGGCCAAAGACTATGTCGAAGCGATGCGTATGCCGGGCAAAAAACAAGACGCCGACGCGAGGCGGTGCCTAGGCCGATCGCGTGGCGGGCTGACGACGAGGCGGTATGCGGCGGTCGATGAGCGTGGCCGGCTTTGTCGGCTGATCGTCACGGCGGGTCGGCGTGGTGATGCGCCGCGGGCCGAGGGGTTGCTTGAGGGGATGAAGGCGACTACGTCCTGGCCGAAGCGGCCTACGACCGCGACGACATCCGCAAGGCGATTCGGAAGATGAAGGCGAAGGCCTGCATCGAGACCAACCCCACGCGGAAGCGGAAGAAACGCTACGACCACACGCGATACAAGTATCGCAACATGATCGAGCGGTTCTTCCGCAAGCTCAAGCCGTGCCGCCGGGTCGCGAGCCATTACGAGAAGAAGGCCGCCAGCTTCGCCGGCTTCATCTACCT
>JBCDHS010000062.1:0-17182 GCA_038749735.1 Planctomycetota bacterium | reverse complement strand
GGGCGGTCAGGCCGTCGGGCCGTCGGGTGATGATGTCGACGAGAGCCTCCTTGCTCGGGGGCATCATCACCCATGATCGTGCGGCAGTGCGCAGCCGTGCAAGCGCCTAGCACGCGTTAGAAATTATTGGGATGCGTATGAGGTCGGGCTTGGCTACGCCGCCTGGCTGGCCTGTCCCTGCTCGTTAGCCGACTGTTGATGGCGGGTGACCATCTCGTCGTAAAAGCTGAAGTCCAAACCGACAAACGGCCCGGTCAGGGCGGGGTCGAACTGGCTGCCGGCACAGCGGAGAATCTCTTCAAGCACCTCCTCGCGCCCCATGGCCTGCCGATAGGAGCGGGTCGAGCTCATGGCATCGAACGTGTCGCAGACCGCGAGGATCCGGCCGTAGAGCGGGATGGCCTCGCCCGCCAGCTTGTCGGGGTAGCCTCGGCCGTCCCACCGCTCGTGGTGGTAGAGCACGCCATCCAGGACGTCCTGCATTTTGGGGATGCCTTTGAGGATGTTGTAGCCGATACGGGGGTGCTTTTTGATCTTCTCGAATTCTTTGTCGGTCAGCCTGCCGGTCTTGCCGAGCACCGCCTCGGGGACACCGATCTTGCCCACGTCATGGACCAGGCCCGAGATCCGCAGGCGTTCGATCTCCTGCTCGTCAAGCCCGATCGCCTCTGCCAGGAGGGTCGCGAGGTAGGCCACACGTTCCGAGTGACCGCGGGTGTACCGGTCCTTGGCGTCTAGCGCCGCGGAGACCGCCTCAAGGGTGCCGATAAACATGTTGCGTTGCTCGTGGAATCGGGCGGCGTTCTCGTGGAACGTGCCCAGGAAACTGGCGATCGCATCGACCAGCTGGGTATCGTTGCTGGTTGCCTCGGCGTCATCGCCGGTCTTGCCTCCGGCCATGACCACGCCGACCACACGACCGTCGTGGTGGATCGGGTCGAGGATGACTTCTGACCCGGCGAGATCGGCCAGCTCGTGTTCACCGACCTGCAAGAGCTTGGACCAGCTGTCCTCCTGGAGCTGTTCGAGCAGGCTCTCGCTCGCGCGTCGGAAAGCCTCGGGGCTGCAGGGCATCTCGCCCACGAGCATGTGCTGGCCGTCGAGTTCGGGCACGCTCTCCTCGTCGTGCCGAAACTGCGCGGCGACCCAGCCAAAGTCTTGGGTGTCCCTGAGCTGGGAACAGATCGATTGGGTGATGATGCCCGGGGACTGCAGATTGCTCATCGTCCGGCCCATGCGGTACAACAGCGTGATGTTCTCGTAGCTGTGACTAAGTTGGTCGGTCAGGTCATCAACCGTTGTGTTCTGCTCGTCAAGCTGCCGCAGGTCCCGCAGCGACCAGCTCATGGTCTTGCGCAGTGATCGTAGCTGGTCCACCGAGTAGCGTGAGACCTGTCCCATCTCCTGGAGGACGGAGGCGGGATGGAAGCCCGCGGCCGAGGCGTCTTCGTTGAATCCGGCGCCCTGGCCGGCGGACTCGCCGAGCATCAGTGCGATCACACTGTGCTGGCCGTCATCAAGGATGACCGCAAACAGGTCGGTGTCGAGCTCTTCGATCGGCTCGAGGTTGGCGCTGGCCAGGTCCAACTGCTTTTCGAGTCGTACACGCATCGCATCGCCCGCCAGCCATTGAGCCCCGGGGGCGTCGTGGGTCACGGGCGCGAGCCCGTGGCTGCGGTGATAACGCCAGAGCGTTGCACCAAGCGTATGGCAGCGCTGGTTGAATCGGCTTAGGGCCGGGTCGTGCTGAGGGCTGGCGTCGGCCATCGGGCGTTTCGTTTCAGGCGCTCTTCGCTTCGGGGTTCATCCCGAGCATGTCGTAGACATGCATCAACAGGTCGCGCGGGCTGAAGGGCTTGTCCATCAGGAGTTGGATATTGGTCTTGGCCAGTTCGCTGGGGCGCAGCTTGTGGCCCCGGGCCGTCAACATGATGGCCCGAATCTCGGATGTGTCGGGGTCTTCGTACAGTCGCTGACACATCTCAAAGCCGCTGAGCAGCGGCATCTGGAAGTCCGTAACAATCAGGGCGGGCCGCGAAGTACGAGCCTGCTCCAGCGCTTCCTGGCCGTTGCTCGCAACAACGACGTTAAAACCTGCGGCCCGCAGTTTCGCCCCGACCAGCAAACGGATGTGCGGCTCATCGTCAGCAATGAGCAGGGTGATTGGGCCTGGATGCGCTTTCATCGATTCCCTGTCAAAAGCACTTGCAAGAACGGACGCCTTGAGCTTGAACCTAGTGGGGTATCGGAGGCAGGGTGGCCGTGCTTTAGGGCCGTCTCACCAGGCTTTGGCTTTAGTGGGCGTCCCGGGCCGTCGATAAAGATCGGGGGACGATGCGTGAACCCGTCGTCGCTGGAGGCCCGATGAAAACCAAGGACCAGGACAAAACAACCCGCGCGGCATCGTCGGCCGCAGCCGTGCCCGTACGTGCCGAGGGCTTGTCCTGGCCGATCGGTGCGGCTTTTCTGATTGTACTGGTGCTGACCTATGCGGCCGGGGTCTGGTGGATGGCCCGGGGCCTAGCCGTTCAACAACGAGACGGCGAAATCGCCAAGGCCCAGGCGGTCGCCGATAATCTCGCGACGGCGCTTGAGCCACTGCTCGCGTCGGGTGACCTCTCGGCCGCACGTCGGTTGTTGACCCATGCCGCCTATCAGAACGAGTTCACCGTCTGCCAACTCCGCCTCACCAATGGCAGTGTGCTGATCGATTCAGACCTGTCACGCGATCAACCCACGGTCATGCCCGTGGCCTGGGAAGGCCGGGCGCCCGCGGTGCCGGTCAGCGAGGTGATCGGTGGGCGGGTCGTCATCGATCGGCCGATCGATGCAATCGGCCGGGGAGAAGCAACGCTTACGCTGGAAAAAACGGTCGCTGCCCCTACCGCCGCATACGCCGCGGTCGCCCCGGGTGCCGGGGCGGTCGGCGCGCTGGGCCTGATCGGAATGCTCCTGATCTACCGGCAGATCCGCAGCCGACTGCAGACGCTCAACCTCATCCGAAACACACTGATCCATGCGGGCAAGGACGAGGAGGACAGCGAGTCCGCGTTGCTCGATCCTCGGATGGGGCCCGAGGCCCAAGGCTGGAACCGCCTGCTGATTCAGAAGCGGCTCGCCGATGAGGCTGAGTCCGCCATCCGTCTGGAACAATTGGGCGAAGTCGTCGGCGGCGGCGGGGTGCTCGAGGCCGCGTGTAACGTCGTCTGGCACGGTATGGTCGTTATCGAGCCCTCGGGTTCAATCGCCTATGCCAATGGCGCAGCGGTATCCATGCTCGGGCAGTCCGAAACGATTACGAACCGCCCCGCAACGCAGGCCATCCCTGACCCATCGGTCGCCGAGGCCATCGAAGACGCGGTTGCGGGGAACGGCCCGGTCCGCGTTACCCGCGAGATCAGCCAGGTAGAGGGTGACACCGAAAATCATCTGCGCTATACGGTCCGCCGGATGACCGGTGAGCGGGGCGGGGTGGTGCTCCTGATCGAGGACGTGACGCAGCAGCGTATTGCCGAACGCTCCCGCCACGACTTTGTGGCCCGTGCGACCCATGAGCTCCGCACCCCACTGACCAATATCCGGCTCTACGTGGAGACGGCTCAGGACGAAGGCGAGCGTGATGCAACTCTTCGTGGTGAGTGCCTGAACGTGATCAGCCGTGAGAGCCAACGCCTCGAGCGGCTGGTCGGCGAGATGCTGTCGGTCTCGGAGATCGAGGCCGGCACGCAAGAAATCAAGCACGATGATGTGCGCCTGGACACCGTGTTTAACGAGCTGGAGTCCGACTACGCGGCAAAATCCAGGGACAAGCGCATCACGTTAGGCTTCGACCTGCCCCCCAAGCTGCCGGTGATCCAGGGTGACCGTGAGAAGCTCGACATCGTGCTCCAGAACCTGGTCGGCAACGCGTTGAAATACACGCCGGAGGGCGGGCAGGTCACGGTCCTGGTCGAGGTTTCCGCGACAGAGCTGGTCGTCGAGATCAGCGATACGGGCATCGGCATCAGCGAGGATGACCTGCCCAAGGTCTTCGAAAAGTTCTATCGCGCTAACGACGCTCGCCTTGGGGATATCACCGGCTCGGGACTAGGGCTGGCGCTCGCGCAGGAGATTGTCAGGCTTCACGGCGGCGAGCTGACCGCGAGCAGTGCGTTGAACGAAGGCAGCACCTTCCGCATGGCTTTGCCCATACGGGTGGAAGGAGTTTGATTCATGGCGGCGATCACCGAGCTGCGCCAGGGGGCCGTTGTCGTACTCAGGCCAGAGGCACCCCTTGTCCAGGACGATGCGGGTGCGTTCAGCACCAGGGCCACGGAGGTCGCTGGTCCGGCCATGGGACGTGTTGTCATCGACCTGAGTACTGCGCCGTACATTGACAGCGCCGGCCTTGAGTCGCTGCTCGACCTGTCTGACCTGCTCGAAACCAAGGGGCAGACCCTCCGGCTGTGTGACGTTTCGGGGACGGTCCGAGATGTGCTTGACCTGACCGCTTTGTTGCCACGGTTCGAATACTTCGCAGACACGAACACCGCCGTGAGGAGTTTTCTGTGAAGCTGCGTGCCCCGCAGAAACGCCTCGGGGAGCTGCTGGTTGACGCGGGCTTGTTAACGCCCGAGCAACTGGCCGAAGCGCTGTCGGCCCAGAAGTCTGACGGCAAGATGCTCGGCGCGGTCGTTCTCGAGCGGGGCATGGTCAGCGCGGGCAATCTCGTCTCTGTCCTCGCGGAACAATTGGGGATCAAGGGCGTCTCGCTGCGCCATGGCTTGGTCGACCTGCGCCTGCTCAAGGAGCTGGGCCAGGAAGAGGCGATGCGGCTCCAGGCCGTCCCCATGTTCCGGGTCCGTGACACGATGACGGTTGCGATGGCTCGGCCCCAGTCGCTGCCGACGATCGACCGCCTCCGTAAACTGACCGGCTGCCGCATCCGCCCGGTGCTCGCGCTGCCGCAGAACATCGAACAGTTCATCGATCAGAACGCCGGGCGTGACCTGGACGTCGATGACTTCCTGGCCTCGCTGAGCCACTCGGATGAGGTTGAGGTCCTCGAAGGCGAAGAGGTCGATCACGAGCCGGCCGCAAACCTGGACCGCCTGGTCGAGGGCAGCCCGATCGTCAACCTGGTCAACGTGGCCTTGCTGCAGGCGGTCAAGGACGGCGCTAGTGACATCCACATCGAGCCCGACCGAAAGGGCACCCGCATCCGCTACCGCATCGACGGGGTGATCCGCGACCTGATGAAGCCGCCGGTGGGCATGCACGCGGCGATTGTGTCGCGCGTCAAAGTCGTGGGCAAGATGGACATCGCCGAGAAGCGTCTGCCCCAGGAAGGCCGGGTGCGCATTGTTGCCGAGGGCCGTGATGTCGATCTGCGTGTCTCTTCGATCCCGACGCTGCTCGGTGAGAAGCTGGTTATCCGCCTGCTGGACAAGAGCAACCTCAATGTCCGCATGGAGCAGCTCGGGTTCCGTTCCGACCCGCTCGGAACCTTCCGCCGGATGCTCCGCCAGCCCCATGGCATGGTGCTGGTCACCGGGCCGACCGGCAGCGGAAAGACCACCACGCTCTACTCCGCGCTCGACCTGCTGCGGAGCCCGGAGACCAACCTTGTCACGGTCGAAGACCCGGTCGAATACCAACTCGATCTGGTCAACCAGATCCATGTCAACGAGGCGGTCGGCCTGAGCTTTGCCCGGGCGCTGCGCAGCATCCTGCGGCAGGACCCCGACATCATTATGATCGGCGAGGTCAGAGACGAGGAGACCGCGCGCGTCGCGGTACAGGCCGCGCTCACCGGCCACCTCGTCCTCGCAACGCTCCATACCAACGACGCGCCCGGGGCGGTCTCCCGCATCCTTGATATGGGGATCGAGCCCTACCTGCTCTCCGGCGCGCTGATCGGCGTCGTCGCTCAGCGGCTGGCGCGGAAGGTCTGCCCGGACTGCGCCACGAAGTACCACCCCGACCCGCCGCTGCTCAAAGAGGCCGGCTTGGAGGACAAAGCCTCGAAAGCGTTCCGTAAAGGTTCGGGATGCCGAAGCTGCCATGACACCGGGTTCAAGGGACGCGTCGGTGTCTACGAAGTCATGGAGGTTACCCCCGCGATCCGTCGGCTGATCCACCACTCGGCCGGCGCCCACGAGATCCGCGAGAAGTTCCGTGAGCACGGCGGCTGGTCGCTGTTCGAAGAGGGGATCGAATTGGCCCTGAACGGAGAGACCAGCCTCGAGGAGGTCCTCAGAGTCACACGCAGCGAGGGTGACAACATGGAAGACGAGCTGTCGCCCCCCAGCCCACCGCATACGCCGAGTGAAGAACCCGAGAAGGAGGCGGCATGAAGATCGCCTACGCCGCGATTGACGGGGCCGGCAATGCCGTGCGCGACCTGCTCGAAGCATCGAGTCAAGAAGAAGCCGCGGAGATGCTGCGCGACAAGGGTCTGTTTGTGACCGAGATCAACCCCGCATCGGAAGGTGCGCAGATGGGGGGGGTCAAGGCACGCACGTCCTTGGGCCTGAAATCCCGGACCAGCAAGACCCGTGCGTTGGCTATGTTCTCCCGTCAGCTGCAGGTCATGATCAGCACGGGCACGCCTTTGGCCGACGGGCTATTGGCGCTAGAACGGCAGACGCGCGATGCCGAGTTCCGCGCGGTCATCGCCACCCTGCGAAGCAACGTCGAGCAGGGCTTGAGCCTCTCTGAGGCGATGCAGCGGCACCCCGAATACTTCGACCAGGTCTACCGTAACGTGGTCGAGGCCGGCGAGACCTCCGGCACACTGAGCATCATGCTCGACCGCCTCGCCCAGCTCACCAAGAAGCAGGCGCAGACCCGCGCCCAGCTCATGGGGGCGATGGTCTACCCGGTGCTGCTGATCTTGATCTCGATCGCGGTTATGGTCGTGATGCTGACCCTTGTACTGCCCCGCTTCAGTGGGCTCTTCGAGTCACTCGATGTCCCCTTACCCGCATCCACCGAAGCACTCATGTGGGCATCGGGGGTCCTGCGATCATATTGGTGGGCGATCCTGCTCATCCTCTTTGGGTCGGTCGTTGGCTTGCGTCAATGGCTGGCTACGACCAACGGCCGCCAGACGCTCAACCGCCTTGCCGTCAACCTGCCGAAGATCAACCTGGTGACACGCACGTACGCCAGCGGACGTATTGCCCGGCTGCTCGGCACGCTGCTTGGTTGCCGGATCACCTTGGTTGATGCGCTGCAGCTGACCCGACACGCCACGGGTAACCACCTTTACCTGGAACTGATGGAGCGGGCCCAGGACACGGTGACCCGGGGTGATGCGATGAGCACGGTCTTCAGCGACGACAAGCTGATCGACCCTTCGCTTTACGAGGCGATAAGGAACGGTGAACAAACCGGCAAACTCAGCGAACTCATGCTGACGATCGCTGAGTTTCTGGATGAGGAAAACGAAGTCCGTCTCAAATCGGTGACCTCATTGATCGAGCCGCTGATCCTGATCGTTTTAGGGCTCATTGTGGGTGGCATGGCCGTGAGTATGTTTATGCCACTGTTTGACCTGACCTCGATGGCCGGGGGTGGACACTGATGCGTCCGCTTTCCACGAGCATCGGGCCGATCGGGCTGGACATCGGCCACAACCGGGTCAAGGCGGTCCAGCTCCGGGCGGCGCGTGCCCGGCCGGTCGCACACGCGACGGCCTGCTTCGATCGCCTTGAACCAGGTCAGGCGCTGTCGCGGCGTGAGGCCAGGCGTATTGCCGAGGTTTTGGCCCGTCGTGGTTTTGTCGGAAACCGAGTTGCATTGGCGGTGCCGCACGACATGCTGATCGAGTTGCTCATCGATGTGCCGCCGGCCGGCGGGAGCGCCTCGCGTACCCAGGTGGTCCGCATGGAGATCGCCCGGCAACAAAAGATCGCGCCCGATCGGCTCGAAGTCGCTTATGAGCAACTGCCTCAAAACGAGCACGCCGGGCAACGTGAACAGGTGATGGCCTTTGGCCTGGCCCATAACCAGATGACCGCACTGATCGGCCCGCTGGATCAAGCGGGGCTGGAGGTGTTGCGGATCGAGCCGGCCTCCTCGGCACTGCTCCGGGCCTGCCGGCCCACACTGCCGGCATCTCAGAACATCAACGCCATCGCGGACCTGGGCGCCAGCGGTGCCCGGCTGATGCTGGTCTACGAGAACCGGGTGGTGCACCAGCGGGCCTTGCCGTTTGCCGGCAGCAACGCCCTGGCCCAATCGCTTGTTGACTTGGTGCAGGGCCGTGCCGATCTGGCAGAATCCGCGCTCCGCAGCTTCGGCGCCGATGGGTCGAGCGCCTACGACCTGGGCAGTATGGTCGAGGCCCGGGTCGATCCGGTCATCGAAGAGCTGATTGAGCAAGTGGGTATGTCCTTCGCTTATGTCAGTCACCAGTACCCCGCCGCAGAGCTCGGCCCGCTGGTGTTGACGGGCGCGGCGGCGATGCTGCAGGGCTTGTCCACCAAGCTCTCAGATGGGTTGGGCCTGCCGGTGTACCACTGCGCCCCAATGAATATCGCCGATGGGGGCCAGGTCATCGCTCAGGACTTGGCGGACCCGGGTGCCACGCTCGCTGCCGGGCTGGCGATGTCTCAGCAAGACGGCAAGGCCAGCCCACCAATCAACCTGATCCCGAGTTCGATGTATGCCGAGCGTGCCCGGCGACGCACGATCAAGGGCTGGTCGTCTGCCGTGATACTAAGCCTGCTGACCATGCTCGGGATGATCGTCATCGGTTCGGCACGGTCGGAAGGGCCCGACACCTCGGCCATGCAGGGCCGACTCAACGCGGCGGAGAAACAGTCCGATCAACTGATTTTTCAGATCAGCCGGTCACGACAGAGGACCGAATCGGCGCGGAACGAGCTTGCATCCATGGAGCAGGTCGCGGAACAACCAGACCTCCAACTGCTCTTCCGGATTGTCGGGCAGCAGCTCGGCCGCCAGGCCATGCTCACCGGCATCCGGCTGGGGTCCGCAGAGGATGCCACGATCCGGCAGACCGTCGGCACCGCAACCGATCACAAGCGTCGCTGGATCGTGCTCGCCGGAATCGCAGAAGACCATCAGCGCGTACCCGCCATTGTCTTGCGCCTCGAATCCCTGGAGCTCTTCGACCAGGTTGTTCTGCACGAGACCTACCCCGAGTCGTATCGCGGATCGACCCGGGTCGGCTTCCGCATCGCCTGCCAGCTCCCGGAGCAGCCCGAAGAAGGGTCAACAGATGATTAAGCCTAGCGACCCACGCCTGCTGGTCCACGCCGTCGCGGGGGGGCTATGTCTGCTCCTGGTCTTGACCGGCTGGTGGATCGGGCTGCGCCCGGCGGCTAATGTACAGGCCAACGCGGCGCAGCTGCAGCGCGATATCGAGTCCGCCGAGGCCCGGCTGCGCGAGAAGAACGCTGAACTCGAGAAGCTCAGGCAGCAGGCGACGCAGGCCGAGCACGCGCTGCGGGCGCGCCCGCTGGGGCTGCGCTCGCCCAGCAGCCTGAACACCCAGATCGGGCGCTACTCGCAGCTTGCCGAGCAATGCGGCCTTGACCTGAGTACGACCCGTGTCGGTGATCTGGCTGTCGCGGGCGACCATCACTATTTCCCGTTCACCCTTGGTGGCAGCGGGCCGATGCCCGGTGTCTTGCATTTGCTTGGCGAGTTGCATCGGCACCACCCAGACACCGCGATCCACCTGATCGACATGACCCGCAACCCGGATAGCGGCTTGGCCCGCTTCGAGATCAAGCTGGTCTGGCTGGTATCCGAAGCGTCTCCAAGCACCGCCTCTGCCAACACAGGCACGGAGTAATCCCGGCATGAAACTCACGCCGAAACAAAAAATCCTTATCGGGGTACTCGGTGTCGGGGCCTGTGCATTGGCGGTGGATCGGCTCGTTCTGGTACCACCCAACGAGGCAACCGCGGCCTCGGTGCCGGCCCCCGGTGATGCGGTGGTTACACCGCCCAAACCCGAATCAGCCCCGGCTGCCTCGCCAAACCCGACCGACGCGACGCGTGACGGGGGGGCACTCCCGAACTACGCGGGTCTGATTCACCGGCTGCAAGAAATGCAGACAGACCGTGACGATGAGTCTCAAGACTATTTCGCCGAGCCACCGGACTGGGTCCCCGAAGTTGTTCGGGTCGAGCCCGAAGCGGGCCCAAGGCCGCTGATCGAAGACGCGGCTCATTTCCTGCGGGTTTACCGGCTCGACTCGGTCGAGATCGTCCGGGGCGAAGGGACGCAGAAGACCACCGTCGCCGTGATCAACGGCAAAGCATACGAGCAGGGCGATACGCTGGAGACCTTTGTCCTGCGTGGCTTTACCGATAACCCAACGGACGGCCGGGCCGCGGTCTGGGAATCGGCACGGACCGGCCAGATGTTGGTCATGCGGGTGGCGCGTTAAGCGCTGTAGCACAGACCGCATAACCGCGCTAAACCGACCGCCGTCGGCAATGGTCAAAAAGTCAGATTAAGCCATAAGAAAAGTTTGACGATATTCCGTCACGTCGGGACAAAAACCGCCCGTAGAGACAGGAATAGTCAACACCCTTGGAGGTCAGAAACATGTTTGCACTCCCCACTGAATCACAACGTCGGGGCTTTAGCCTGATTGAACTGGTCATCGTCGTCGTGATCATCGGGATCATCGGGGCGATCGCCATCCCCCGTCTGTCGCGCGGGGCCGAGGGCGCCAACGACTCTGCCCTGGTGGGCGACCTGGCGGTGCTCCGAAACGCGATCGACCTCTATGCCACCGAGCACGGGGGGACGTTCCCCGAGTTGACGACGATCGAGGCCCAACTCACCCAGTACACCGACTACTCGGGCGACACCTCGGCGAGCAAGACCGGCGAGTACATCTACGGCCCGTACATCCGCAAGATCCCCGCCGTAACGGTTGGGGCCCAGGCCGGTTCGGCCGGATTTACTGATACCGCAGGCACGGCCAGCAAGGGCTGGGTCTACGACGAAACAACCGGCGATATCACGCCCAACACCACGACCGAGACCGACTCCGGCGGAACGCTCTACAACGCGTATTGATCAGCCGGCGACCGGTGAAACACCATGACTCCTTCGCCGGCCCACGTGAACGACGCGGGCCGGCGTTTTGCCTAAACACCGCTCTATCATGACCTATGACCGGCAAGGGACCGCGGGCTTCAGCCTGATCGAGATGGTGATCGTGGTGGTCATCCTCGGCGTGGTCGCGGCGATCGCCATCCCACGCTTTAGCCGGGGTGCCGACGGTGCGACCGCGTCTGCCTTGGCCCACGACCTGGCCGTGATGAACAAGGCACTGGACATCTACGCCACCGAGCACGGCGGCCAGTACCCCGACCCGGACTACATCGAGAGTCAACTGACAAAACAGACCTACGACGACGGCGATACACCACATGATCCGCCGCTGGAGATGATCTACGGCCCGTACCTGCGGGAGATCCCGCCCGTACCCGTTGGCCCAATGAAAGGCGCGAGCGGCATCGACACACGGCACGCCGACGGTGTTGGCTGGATCTATGAGGTCGATTCGCAACGGATCACCATCAACCTGGGCGGGCTGGAGGCAGAGACGGTGCTCTCCGCTCGGGAGTTAATCGTGCTCAATCGATTCCTTAATAACTAGGCCCACAATGGGCGTGCGCCTGGAGCCAGATGTGCCGCGATCACACAAGCATTCTCGAACAGACAGTGACCGGATTCGAGGCGTCCCGGCGACCCGCCATGGCTTTAGCTTGATCGAACTGGTGATCGTCCTCGTGATCGTCTCTGTGGTCGGGGCGATCGCGGGACCACGGTTTGCGACGGCGGCGGCGCAGAACCGCGCCCGTGCCGCGGCCGACCGGGTCGCGGCCGACCTCGAATTGGCCCAGGCACGTGCACGAGCGAGCAGCGCCGATGTTTCGGTGTCTTTCAACGTGGCCACAGAAAGTTACAAAATCGGTACGGGCTCAGAAGCGACCACCGTCGATCTATCCCGCCCCCCGTACTCAACCCAGATCGATCAGGCCATATTCACCGGGGGTTCGGCGGTCCGTTTCAACGCCTTTGGCGTGCCCGATTCTTCGGGATCGATCCTTATCTCGGGGGGCGGCTTGTCTTTCGATATATCCGTTGCCGCGGAGACCGGGGAGGTGACCGTCCAATGATCTTCTCTCGCAACAGGATGAATCGTATGGGCTCGTTTGGCTTCACGCTGCTCGAAACCGTGCTAAGCCTGGTGCTGCTCGCCATCGTCATGGTGTCGGTAGGTGCCGCGATGGTCTTTGCCTCAGCCGCGACACCCGACGAGGACAGCCCGGTCGCCACCATGATCGCTGACCAGGCCCTGCTCAGTCGTATCGCCGAAGACCTTTCGCAGGCGATGTACATCACCGAGACGACGACGACATCGATCACCGCGGTTGTACCCGACCGTACCGGCGACGGCGTGCCCGACCGCATCCGCTACGCCTGGGACGGAGCCCAAGACGACCCACTGACGTATTCGGTAAACGGCCGAGCGATCGAAACACTGCATGACCATCTCGACGACTTCTCGCTTGCACTCTCCTATCGGTCCGTTTCGGAGAGCCTGCCCGGGCCGTTGATAGCCGGGGCCGAAGCAACCGTTGCCAGCCACACCATTGCCTGGTTTCCAGAAAGCGTAGACATTGAAGAGGGTGCGCTCGTCGGCCAGCTGATCACACCGGCTTTCGTTCACGGGGCTAGCCAATGCCGAATCACAAAAATCCGAGTCATGGCCAAGCATCATGCAGACACGGATGGTGTCATCTCCGTGCAGCTTCGTCGAGCCACAGATGCGGGCATACCATCGGACGAGATTCTGACCTCCGTTGAGTTGTCCGAGTCTTCACTGCCCGATGACTATGGCTGGATCGACATTGCGTTGCCAACATGCCCGGTGCTCAACACGTGGGAGCCGGTTTGTATTGTTTTCGAACAAGCGAGTGATGAGCTTTCAACCACTCTGCGTTACGATCCTTGGGCGCTGATTGCCGATTCATTCTTCAGCATGCTTGCGTCGGATGGCGGTGATGACGCTTGGGTGATTTCGATTGGCAATTCTCTCATGATCCAAGTCGATGCGGAGCCGGTGACGCAGAATCTTCTGAACATAACCCGGAGCCACGCGGGCTCGGTCCGGGTCCAACTCACCAGCAACGCATCAGCCGACGGATTCACACCTGCGTGTGAGACCCGTTTCTTGCTGTCGCCAGAAGTGCTGACCCGGTTCTGGCACGCCGACTTTGACACCGACCCCACACTTTCAGACCTTGATGGTGACGGCGTGGCCGACTGGTCGTCTCCGGTCACGGGGTTCGATTCGAGCGAGCTAGCCAACGGCGTCTGGAGCATCGGTGACCTGTGTGAGGCGGTCCCGGCGGGTCAATTCAGTGGGGTGGTCACCGTCGAGGCCCGGCTGCGATCTTCATCCGGGGAGGGGCCGGCCCTCTACGGCCCGTTCTCGGCGAACAATGCATCGTTGTTGCCAGTGGTCACACAGCTACGACAAGGCGATGCGAGCAGCCAGGACCTGATGATCTACAACAGCACCGACCTTTCCAACCCGGTCGCCTCGGTTACCGGGCTTGCCCAGGGATGGGTCGATATCCGTCTCATCCTGCTGACCGCCGAGGACACACTGACGGTCGAAGTGAATGGCCGGGTGCAGGGGACGGTCCAGCTCGCGCGTATTGATGACAGCGTTACGGGTCGAACCCTTTCGGTGCGCGCTATTGGCGACGACGCGGAGATCGATTACATCCGTGCTCACGTCGGGGGCGTGTACAACGAAACAACGAACAACGGTGACGATATCGTAAGCAACTTGAACCTCTACCCGTAGTGACATGTATAAACGGCGCCTATCCCACAGAGTGAAAATCCATCGCAGCCATCTGCATGGCGTCTCTTTGGTCGAGACGGTCATCTCCCTGCTGATCTTAAGCGGCGCGTTCGTCGCGACGCTCAATACCGTCAGCGCCTCGCGCGCCACCTACCTGACGACAAGCGACCGCCTATTGGGCCTGACGTTGGCCGAAGACCTGCTGGCCGAGCTGCTAGCCAAAGACTACCGAGAAGAAGATTCAACCCTGATCGGGCTGGACCTGCTCGAGGCCGAGGGCGCTGGCCGATCCCGCTACGACGATGTGGACGACTACGATGGATGGTCATCCTCACCCCCCCAGTTAAGCGATGCAACCCAGATGCAAGGGGTGGACGGCTACACGCGAAGCGTCGAGGTCGATTGGGTCAGCTCGATGTCGCCCGACACCCCAAGCAACAGTGACCAGGGGCTTAAGCGTGTGACGGTCACGGTCTTGCGTGGTGAACGACAGATCGCGCAGCTGGTCGCCTACCGGGCCGAAAGCTATGAAACAGCCGGGGAGGACGAGTAATGTCTTGGTCCAAGCAAAGCCGAGGCCAGCGGGCTGGCTGCACCCGGCGGCGTGGCTCGGTCTACGTGTTCGTGCTTGGCGTGACCGCGTTGCTGGTTGTTTTCGGTGTGAGCGGGGTGTTGCTGGCGCGCAGCGTGGCAGACCGCAATACGCTGCTGGACGATCAGGCCTCAGCGACTCTTCTGGCACAATCCCACCTGGAGATCGTTCATGCCCGATTCAGCGGAGGTGCTTCGTGGCGTAGCGCACACCAGCACAATACCTGGTCGTCGCAGCCCGAGACGCTTGGCCCAGGCGAAGTGACCTATAAGTTCAACGACAACCTGGACGGCTCGCTGAGCGATAGCACAACCGACCCTGTCCGACTCTACACGCGTGCCCAGGTCGGCGAGGCGGTGCGGGTCTTCAGCATCGAGTTAACCTGCTATGACGGGCTGATCCTTGTGCCTGACCGGGCAAGCCTTCGCCGAGAGACCGATGGCTAGAGCATCTTTCATTCGGCCGTAGCGTGGCGACACGTCGAAGCCCAGCCATTTCATGGCTGGGCCGCCCACCGTCCAATCGGTGGGCTTCAGTAACGCTAGGTTTGAATGAAAGGCGCATCTAATAAGAATCCCAAAAAATTCACACGCTCGTGAGGTCTTGGACAGCCGCCACGTAACACGTGGCGGACGAGCGACCTGACGCTTGTCCGCCGGGTGTTACCCGGCGGCTCATGAAGCCATGAGCGCCTTCATTTTTTGTGGGATACGTATAAATGATGCCGATCTCGGCACGGCGTGATCGCCCAGCACTTCGGCGCTAGAGCGTGATGCGGGATGCAAAACGCGCTCGGGCTGCGGCGTATTGTTCCTGCTTGCGCGTCTCGGCCGAGGGCGAATAGGACTGGGTCTGCGTCGAGTTCGCGACAACACGTCGGATCGCCGCGAGGTCTTCGAGATCGCCGCAGGCCATCGCCTGGACCAGCGCGTTGCCCAGGGCGGTTGCCTCGCTCGGCCCGGCGATCACTTCGAGCCCCGTGGCGTCGGCCGTGATCCGATTGAGCACCGCGTTGGCGACACCGCCCCCAACGATATGCAGCGTCTTGAGTACCCGACCGGTCAGGGCCGCGGCGTCCTTCAACAGCTGGTCGTAGCGCATGGCCAGCGAATCAAGGATCGCACGTATGAGCGCGGCCTCACCCGCCGGGACCGGCTCGCCCGCCTGCTCGCACGCCCGGCGGATCCGAGACGGCATATCCCCCGGCGATGCAAACTCGGGGTTGTCCGGGTCGAACAAGCTGATCAACGGTTCAGCCCCGGCAGCCATCGTGGCGAGCTCGGCGTAACTGTACGGCTGGCCTTGTTCAGACCAGACCCGCCGGCATTCCTGGATCAGCCAAAGACCGGCGCAGTTTTTCAGGAACCGGGTCGTGCCGTCGATCCCCGCTTCGTTGGTGAAGTTGGCCGAAAGGGCCTGGGGCGTCCGCACCGGGGCGTCCAACTCAAGGCCAACCAGCGACCAGGTCCCGCTGGAGATGTAGGCCGCGGTAGCCCGGTCGGTCATGGGCACGGCCACCACAGCCGAGGCCGTGTCGTGCGACCCGACCACACTGACCCGGGTTGTCTCGGGCAGGCGCGTCTCCCGCGCGACCTGGGGCGTCAGTGTCCCTAAGGGTTCTGTGTCACCGGGCATCCGGATCGGGGGGAAGATCGAGGCGGGCACCCCGATCTCGGCAAGCATGTCTGTACACCACGACCGCGACTCTGAGTCATAGCACTGCGAGGTGCTGGCAAAGGTGTGCTCGTTGGCCATCCTGCCGGTCAACCAATAGCCCAAAAGGTCCGGCACCATCAGCAGGCAAGCGGCCCGTTCCAGCGGGCGGTCGGGGTCCTGCGCCTCGGCGGCGAGTTGGTAAAGCGTATTGATCGGCATGAACTGGATCCCCGTCTCCCGGTAGATCCTCTCGTCGCCTAGATGGTCGCGTGTGGGTTGGAATACGGCCTGGTTCCGCTCGTCGCGGTAGGCCGTGGGCAAGTGAATCAGCCGACCGCTCTTGCCGACCAGGGCGTAGTCAACGCCCCAGGTATCGATCCCGATCGATGCGGCCTCGATGCCTTCATCGGCTGCTTTGCGAAGACCAACCTTGATCGCTTCGAACAGGCGCAGGTAGTCCCAGTGCAAACGACCGTGCTCGCTGCCATCGTGTACGCGGACGACATGGTTCTCAAAGCGGTGTATTTCGCGGAGTGCTACCGCCTTGCCGTCGAACGCTGCCTCCATGACCCGGCCCGAGGACGCGCCAAGATCGATCGCCAGGTAGTGCTTCATGAGATATCCCTCTGTGGTGGTTTCCAGGCACGAAGGATACGCCATCAAGCCGGACGGATCACATCGATAGGCACTTTGTGTGATACACAAACAAGGGTAAAGGTTGATTTGTAATGCCCCCATAAGACTGCTCCACCTGAAAGTAGAGGCTCCGTTACGATTTCTCTAACCCAGGAGCCAGGCGACGTTTTACAAGTGGCGTTCGAAGTACGGGGGGACAACACCGTCTTGGCTACCATTTGGACAGAAACTCCCTCCGCTGTTCTTTGTTGCCGATGGAGTTGCGTGGCCAGCTGTGTTGTGGCTGTTGGCTGATAATCTAGAGCAACTGGCGCTTTTTCCGGCCCGCTGTCATACTGCTGTTTTCCAAGCACGGAGGCTGCGGCATGGCTTACTCAATGGACTTGCGTTTGAAGGTGTTGGCGGCGTTGGATCGGGGCGAATCCCAGGTATCGGTCGC
>JBCDHS010000061.1:0-17694 GCA_038749735.1 Planctomycetota bacterium | reverse complement strand
CTGAGCAGCCGGGTGTTCAAAGATGAGGCCGAGATCGATGCGGCGTGTGCCGAGAGCTGGAACAGGCTGACGCCCGAACGGCTCAAACCATCACCGCGAGGCGTGGCTGGAGCGCGCGAATTAAATGGGATGCGTATGAGTCGCATCCCCAAAGTTCGTGCGCTAACCTGGCTTGGGTAGCCGCCGCGTAACACGAAACGACAAGCCACGGGGCGCTCTTCCGCCGCGTTTTGCGCGGCGGCGATGAAAGGCCTGGACGCATCCGAATGGATTGGAATCGTTCGATATTGCAGCTTCGACGCTACTGCTCGGCACGGTCGACGTTGGTCTTTACCGCGCGGGAGAGCTTGCCGGCGGTTTCGGTGATGACCTGGTACAGGTCGGCGCCGGCGTGTTCGACGACCAGGGGTTGCCGGCCGGCGGGCCGGGCCTCCATGGTACAGCGTTTGTCGTTGTGTGACGACTTGGCGGCCGAGCTGTCGTCGCGGAGGTGGACCTCGACGCGGGTGAGCTTCTCGGTCAGGTGGCCGAGCTGGCCCGCCACCTTCTCGCGGACAAAGTCATCGATGGCCTGTGAGCGCTCGACGTCGCCAAAGTTCACTTGAATCAGCATGCAGGCTCCTTGATCAAGAGATACGGCGTTGCCTTTCTACATGCTATTCTACCCCATGTCGGCAGTGGGTATCCCGATCGCAGCATACAACGGGTTCTTCATGCCGAGGAAGAACAGGCCGATCTGACGCTGCCGGAGAGCGGCAAAGACAGCAAGCAGCAAGAACACAGCAGCTCACAATTCACCATCAAGCGGAAGTCGTGCGCGTACCCAGTTTGATTGCCCGGCTTCGTGAGGTCGTCCCACAATTCCCGCAAGAGACCACTTGAAGTTTTCAGCATGGTTCCTAATCGAGATTAATCCCGCCGCGCCGGGTCGGGGAAATCATCTTCGAGGCCGACGAAGGCCTCGGCCGCTTGCTCGTGGGTCAGCCGTTCGGTTTTGATGGCGTAGGCCGGGGTGGTGTAGGTCGACGCCAGGGTCCGGCCCTGCCTGTCGTAGTAGGACAGCCGAAGGCCGGTGGCGTGGATGAATTGCTCACGTAGCTTGGTGACATCGAACTTGAGCAGGTGGGCCGGGTGGGTCTGCCCGCTCAGTTCGTACTGCTCGATGCCCAGGTCGTCGACCTCGTAGCGCGTAAGCCGGCCGCCCATATCCAGGTCCAGGGTGATGAGGTGGAAGCCCAGATGTTCCTCTCGGAAGTGGTATGCGTAGACCAGGGGGAGCCAGGCACTAGGCACCGTCTGCTCGAAACGCTCGCGCGGGACACGGGACTCGATCGACTGGCTCCGCCCCTGCTGCCGGGTTTGCAGGACTAATGCGTCGTCCTCGAGGCTGGCGGTGGTCCGGGAGAAGACCTCGTCCGCCGTCAGGTGAAGGCGGTCGTACGAGACGAACCGCCCCTGGGCGTCGTAGACGGTCCGGGAGACGATCGCAAAACGCTGGGTACGTTCGTAGACGCGCTGTCGGTAGAAATGTAATTGCCCGTTGACGGGCTTGATGATGCAACGCACGTACATATCGAGGCTCGGATTGACCGCCCCTTCACGCAGCGTGCGCGAGCGGGTCACAAAGTCAATGTTGATGTCCTCGATCCCACCCGGCGGGAGCAGCTCGACCAGCGAGAGCGGGGAGGCCACGTTGTCCGGGTCGATTTCGCCTTCCGTGGATTCTTGCCCCGGGGTGGGGAGCGTGATGAGCCAGCAGGCCAAGATCAAAGGTATCACAGAGCGGGGCATGCATCGATCCAGGTTTGAGAAATAATACGCATCCCAAAAAATTCATACGCTCGTCAGGCCTTGGACAGCCGCCACGTAACACGTGGCGGACGAGCTGCATGACGCTTGTCCGCCGGGTGTTACCCGGCGGCTCATGAAGCAATGAACGCCTTCGTTTTTTGTGGGATACGTATAAGCATTTTCTTAGGTGACTGACGAGGGCCTTGCTGTCTTACCGTATCCCACCCCGCCGGGTGGATGCCACTTGTGATCTGCCTAGCGACCCTTGCCCCCCAGCAGCAGGTCCGGCTCGCCCGGCTCGTTTTCGGGAATCCACTCGGACAGGCGATCGATGGCGGCCTGGAGATCGGGCCGACGCTCGACTTGATTGATGAGGTTGTCGAATTCGTGCGGGTCGTTTTGTCGGTCGTAGAGCTCTTCCGAACCGTCTGCGTAGCGCGTGTACCGGTAGCGGTCTCCGACCAGGCTGTGGTTGTGGGCGTAGATCGTGGTCAGGGCGGGCCGAGGCTTCTCTCTGTTGGGGTCGGTGAGCCAGGGCAACAGGTCCAGGCCATCAAGGTGCTGGTCGCTGTCGGTCGGTGGTAGCGCCGCAGCGGCGAGCAGCGTTGGATAGATATCGATCAGTTCGGTCGGCCGATCGCAACGCACACCGCGCGGCGTGTCGGTCATCCGCCTGGGCGGGACAATAATGAGCGGCACCTGAGTCGATCGGGACCAGAGCGTCTGCTTGGCGATGTGGTTTTTCTCACCCAGGTGCCAGCCGTGATCCGAGAGGACTACGACCCAGGTGTTGTCGGCCAGGTCGCTCCGATCCAGCGCTTCGATGACCTGCCCGATGCAGGCGTCCATCGCCGTCGTGCAGGCCAGGTAGGCCTGGGTCAGTTTCCGCAGCTCCTGCTCATCCGCGAGCAGCCAGTTCTCGACCCCCTGGAAAAAGACGCGGTTGCCCATCCGCTTGGCGATCTCGGGCAGGTCGTCAAAGTCGTCCTCCCGGGTCGCACCGAGCAGCACGTCTTCGAGCTTGGGCGCGGCCTCGAAGAATGGCGGGGGCGCAAGCAGCGGGACGTGCGGGTTGTAGAACCCCAACGCAAAGAAACGCGGCGCATCTGCTTCGGTCAGGGGCTGCTGGATATGGCCCGCCATCCACTCGGCGATGCGATAGTCGGTGTACTGCTCCATGGTCGGGGGGAACGGGCCGATGTCCCAGATCCCGGCCGGGGTGATCCGCGGCGGGACACCGATCTTCTCCTCGGGGTATGGGCCCTGGCTCGTTGGGAAGCATGGCGTGCCACCGAGCGGGGCGTTTCGGCTGGCGTGCAGGACCTTGCCGGCGGTGAAGACCTCGTAGCCCGCCGCCTCGAAACGTTTGGTCATCCAGGGCACATCCTGACCCGCGTTAAGCGGGCCATCGGCGTCAAACTGCGCGCGATTGGCGTAAACGCCCGTCGTCGTCGGGCGCAGGCCGGACATGAAGCTGATGCGCGACGGCCGACAGATCGGGGCCTGGCAGTGGGCATTGGTAAACAGCACCCCACGCTTTGCGAGGCGATCAAGGTTCGGCGTCGAAGCCTGGGGGTGGCCGCGGCCGGTCACCATCGGGCCCGGCCGGTCCGGGTCGATAGGATCGCTGAGGCAGCCGACCCAGTCGTTCAAGTCATCGATGGTGATCAGTAGAATGTGGTCGCCCGTCGGCCCGCGCTGGTCGGCCCGGGCGTCCGTGCCGTCTATCATCGTCAACGCTAAACAACTGACGAACGCTATAAACAACCCAGTTCGAGAAGATAAAACTTGAATCATGCGCGGGCTTTGATCAACAAGAGGCATCACGAATAATCATTTCGCAATAATCATAACCATCCCAGTGTCGAAGAGAATCGTACAAGCGCCGTTTCCGCGTTCAAGGGAGAACACTGACATGTTGAATCGATCTATCGTGTTGATGCTGGTGGCCGCCTGTCTACTGGTTTGCTGGCCCACGAACCTAGCATTCGCTCAGGGGACGGGCAGCCCGCCGAATATCATTGTTGTACTGGCCGATGACCTGGGCTGGGGCGATCTGACCTGCTACAACGCCGATTCAAGAGTTTCGACCCCCAACCTCGACCGACTGGCTAAAGATGGGGTCCGCTTCACCGATGCGCACTCGCCTTCGGCGGTCTGCACCCCGACACGCTACGGCCTTCTGACCGGGCGGTACTGCTGGCGCTCCCGGCTTAAACGCGGGGTGCTGGGCGGAAATTCGAAGCTGCTGATCGAACAAGGCAGGGCCACGGTCGCCTCGATGCTGCAGGAAGCGGGGTACCACACCGCCTGCATCGGCAAGTGGCACCTGGGCCTGCAGACCGGGCCCGGCAAGGTGGACTGGCAACAGCCGATGCGCCCCGGACCGGTCACGGTCGGCTTCGACTACTTCTACGGCATCCCCGCGTCGCTGGACATGGCCCCGTACGTCTGGGTGGAAAACGACAGGCTCGTCGCCCAGCCGACCGAGCGGGTCCCCGCCAGCGGGCACCGTCGAGAAGGCGGCGGGGGTTTCTGGCGGGGCGGCGCTATCGCCCCGGGGTTTAAACATGCGGATGTCCAACCCACCCTCATCGAAAAGAGCGTTCAGTACATTAACCAGCGAAACGGGCAGGTCCCCGACCAGCCCTTCTTCCTGTACCTACCACTGGCGTCGCCGCACACACCTTGGGTGCCCTCCGAGCCATTCATGGGAAGAACCGGGGTGGATGCGCCCGGCGGGTACTACACCGACTTTGTCGCCGAGATCGACTGGGGTATCGGTCAACTGATCCATGCCCTTGAAGCCGGGGGCGAGTTGGACAACACCCTCATCATCGTGACCAGTGACAACGGCTCGCACTGGCTGGCGGCAGATATCGAACGCCATGGCCACCACGCCAACGGCCCGTGGCGTGGGCAGAAGGCCGACATCTACGAGGGCGGCCACCGCGTGCCCTTCGTCCTCCATTGGCCGGCCGGGGCCAAGGCCGGGGCGGTCTGTGACCAGCCGGTCTGCCACGTCGATCTGTTCGCGACCTTCGCCTCGATCGCCGGCAAGCCGCTCGAGGCCGACCAGGCGGAAGACTCGTTTGACCTGACCCCCCTGCTCAACGAGCCGGGCCTGCAGAACCCGATCCGTGCGTCGATGGTCCTGCACGCGCTCAACGGAACCTTTGCGATCCGGGTGGGCCAATGGAAGCTGATCCCCGACAACTTGGGCTCGGGCGGCTTTACCCGGCCGTCCAACCAGGAGCCCGAGACCGATCAACCCAACGGCCAACTCTACAACCTGGCCGAGGACCCGGGCGAGACCAGCAACCTCTATACCCAACACCCCGAACGGGTCGAGCAGATGCGTGCGCTCTTAGAAGCCCAGCAGGAAGCCGGCCGCACCAGACCGTGAATGCCCAGCGGCCATAATGCCTCATCAACCCGAGGCGGTCTCGAATACCGGACGATTCCGCCGCCAATCGGGGCTTGGTGGACTGAGCTAAAGCAAGAGCTCGGCAATGCTGTCTTGAGAAATATCACCGACAAGCGGGAACGCCCGCTAGCGCCGCTGATCCGGGTCGATCTCGGGGACCCGGTACTTCTCACGCAGCCGATCGAGCTCGGCGTGGAGTTCGGCACGGACCTCGGCGTAGGCCGGGTCGTTGTAGAAGTTGCGCTGTTCCAGCGGGTCCACCTCCAGGTCGATCAGCTCCCAGGTATCGACGCCGCTGGGCGCGTCGGGGGCTTGCTTGTAGAACCGGACCAGCTTGTAGCGATCCGTGACGACCGCGTAGTGCCGATTGACCATGTGCACGCTGGGGAACTCGTAGTAGTGGTAGTAGTGGCTGGTCCGCCAGTCGTCGGGGGTCTGGCCCTTGAGCAGGGAGACCAGGGACCGGCCCTGCATATCTGCGGGCTGCTCAACCCCGGCCATCTCCAGGAAGGTCTGGGCGTAATCGAGTGTTGATACGATGTCGCCGTTCTTGCTGCCGGGCTCGACCACGCCGGGCCAGCGCACGATCAGCGGCGTGCGGAGCGATTCTTCATAGACCCATCGCTTGTCGTACCAGCCGTGCTCGCCGAGATAGAAGCCCTGGTCGCTGGAGTAGACGACGATGGTGTTGTCCGCCAGGCCGTTGTCGTCCAAGTACTGCAGGACCCGGCCCAGGTTCAGGTCGATCGACTCGATGCTGGCGAGATAGGTCTTCATATAACGCTGATGCACCCAGCGGACGCGGTCCTGCTCGGTCATGCTGGGGAGCATCCGCTCGAACTCGGCGTTTTCTTCGGCGAACATCGCGAGGTAGGCGGCCTTCTGCTCGTCGGTCAGGTTGTCGGGCGCATAGTTGTTGGTCTTGTCGTCGTAGCCCCGCTTGAAGTGACGGGCGAGGGTCATCTCCTGGTGCCGGCGTGGTTCGACCTGCTGGTCGTAGTCTTCAAACAGGGTCGCGGGCTCAGGGATCGTGACCCCACGCCAGGTCGCGTAGACCTCGGGCTTGGGGCTCCACTCGCGGTGCGGGGCCTTGTGCTGGTACATCAGCATGAATGGCTGATCCGGGTCACGCCCGTTCTCCAGCCAGTCCAGGGCCCGGTCGGTGATGATGTCGGTGGTGTAGCCGGTGTGCTTTTCACGCGTTCGCCGGGCGCGGTCTCCCGAGCCCGATGCGTCGCGAAGCATCGGCGGGTTGTAGTACGGGCCCTGCCCGATCAGGACCTCGGAGTAGTCAAAGCCCTGGGGGGCGACATCCCGGCCCAGGTGCCACTTGCCGACGATGGCGGTTTGGTAGCCGGCCTGCTGGAGCAGCCTCGGGAAGGACTGCTGGCTCGCATCGAAGCGGTTGCCGTTCCTGACAAAACCGTTGAGGTGCGAGTGCTTACCGGTCAGGATCACCGCGCGGGTCGGGCCGCAGATCGAGTTGGTCACGACACAGCGATTAAACAGCATCCCCTGCTCGGCCAGGCGGTCCAGGTTCGGGGTGCGGACCACCTCCTTGAGGTAGCTGTCGTATGCCCCGATCGCCTGGAAAGCGTGGTCGTCTGCGAATACGAACAGGATGTTGGGCTTATCCTGTCTCGGGGCCCGCTCCTGCCCGACCGCGGGGGAAACGGTCAGGCCCAGCGAGAACAATACAACTGCGATCAGGTTCAAGCGTACATGCATAGCGCGTCGGGATCCGGTAAGAGGTCAATGTCGGCTTCAACAATCCGATTGAAAACGGTCAGGAAAGCGCCGGGGGGCCAAACCCGTCTCGGTAGCTGCGCCGGACGATCGTGTCGGTCGCTTTCTGTTTGTTCGGGAAGGTCAGGGTTTTTCGATCCCAGATCAACTCGGTGTTGGGGAATCGCGTGGCCTTGGCCGCGATCAGGCAGCACTCGGTCATCCGGCTTCCCTGCTCGAACGGCGTCCAGACGTTCTCGTCGCCGCCGGTCAGACAGGCGTCTACCCAGGCGTGCCAGTGGTTAAACCGGGGCAGGTCCGGCAGGCCGGGCATGTTCCAGCCCTTGGTCATCTCGCCGTTCTGCCAGACCTCGATATTACCTCCTGCGGCAAGGGTCAGGGTGCCCTCCTCGCAGACGACCACGGTCATGTTTCCGTCGAGCCAGCGCTCGGCACGGACGCCGAGAGCCGCCATGCTCGGGGCGATCCGGCTGTCGTTAAAGTAGATCGGGAAGAAGTCGTTGCTGAATCGGTCCAAGTCTTCCACGAGGTAGGTCGTGGTCGACATGTTGTGCCCCGAGTGGTGCCAGCTCGACGCGCGTGGGGTCTGAACCTTGACCGAGTAAGGGTGCTTGAGCTCGGGGTAGCTATAGAAAATCACGTCCAGGAGGTGGATGCCCCAGTCGCCGAGGCTGCCCGTGCCGTATTCCCACCAGCTCCGCCAGTTGTTGTGGGCCATGCCGTCGCGGTACGGCACCTGCGGGGCGGCGCCGAGCCAGAGGTCCCAGTCCAGGTGCTCGGGGGCCTGCTTGACCTCGGGCATCTTGGGCTCCACGACACGACCGCGATTGGAGGCGGTCCAGCACCAGGCCTCGCGGACCGGGCCGAGCATGTTGCGGCGCAGGATTTCCACGGCGGCACGCCGCCCGAGTTCTTTCATGCGCTGGTTGCCGGTCTGGGTCTTGAGGCTCGGCTTCGCGGCGATCGCCGTATCGATCATCTGTAGTTCTTCGAGCTGCTGAACCAGCGGCTTCTGAGCGTACACGTGCTTGTCGTGTGCCAACGCGGTCAGCACCATCGGGGCGTGGTGGTGGTCGGGGGTCGAGACAAGCACGGCATCGAACTCGTCCTTCCGATCCGCAAAGACCCGGCGGTAGTCGGTGTCGGTAAAGGCGTCGGCGTTCTTTGCCTTGACCGATTCAAGGATCTTGGTGTCCACATCGACCAGGCCCACGATCTGAGCCTTCGGGTGGCTGCTGACCTGCGCGCGGTCAAGCCCGCCGATCCCGCCCACACCGATCGACAACACCCGCAGGGTCTGGTCTACATCGGCGGCCTGCTTGATCCCCTGGGCCTGAGCGAGGCTCGCCACCCCGGGGATCGCGGCGGCACCGAGTGCGGCTCCGCTGGTCTTGACAAAATCTCGACGCGTCAGCTGGGTCATGGCAGGCCTCCGGGTTAGACGAGAGGATTGGAGCAGCGCAACGGGCAACAGCCGCCCTCATGCGGTCTCATACTATAGTTGTAGGGCACGACGATTTCACGTCTCATGCCAATTACAGCCCCCTACTGTGTGAACGAGTCGGCGGCAGTACGGTCCTGCGGCAAATCAATCAAGCCAGAGCCCATTGAGATGGCCGGCCAGTCCCGAGGTCGTAGGCTCTAGATTGGCTTGTTGCGGCACGACACCGGATCTTCAGAAAGCCGAGTGACATCCCTCTAGGCTTAATTGCCGCGCCTCGGTTACTCGTTCCGAGAGACCGGGGCGTCGTTGTGTTCGCCGATTTCAGGCGGACGCAGCTCCAGCAAGTGATTCAGCACCGCCGGGCCGTTCATCTCCTGGACGCCACAACGCAGCGGGAACTTGCCGATCTGATCGCCAATATCGGTGTAGCGGACCCGCCGGGACACCAATGCGCCCGGCTCAATACCCGGGACCAGCAGTTCGTTGCGGGGGTGGTCACGCAGGCTCGTAAAGAGGTAGAGCCCGATGCGTTCATCGCCCCGATTGGTCGCGTTGAGGGTGACCACCGCGTCAAGGGTGCCGGGCGTCTGGCCGGGCTCGAGCACGACCGTGGCGTCGAACTCGACATCGCGCAGGCCCAACTCGATCGGGGCCATGAGCGTGAGCTCGTACTTGTCATCGGTTTCAAACTGCACCTCGGCGGTCAACGCTTTGAGCCCGCCCGGCTCCTGGATCGGGAAGCGGATGGACAAAGGCACCTCGATCGTCCGCCCCGGGGCGATGGAGAAACGGTGCAGCACGGGCTGGATCGCCCAGCCATCCGGGCCGGTGATCCTCAACGAGCCGTTCATGGTGACCGAGAACGGGTTGGCCAGCCGGAGGGTCCGGGGGTGTGCCCGCTGGGTGGACTCGATAAACGGGTCGTCGAGGCTGAACGATGCGCGGAGCAGCGCGATGCGTGGATCGACCCCGGTGATAAACGTCGGGGTCGCACTGACGACGAGCTCGTGCTTACCGTCGGAAAGGGCCAGCGGGGTCTGGTTGCCAAAGGCGTCGTGCGCGACCGGCCGCTCGCCGAGGTACAGCGACCGGCGGGCGGGGTCGGCATCGGTGTTGTCGTTCCAGACCACCAACATGCCGCCCTGCCGGCCATCGAGGATCATCGCGTGCAGGCCGGGGCCCAGCGGCATCCGGCCCAGCACGTTCTGTCCCGAGAGCAAACGGGACGCCTGGGTCCAGGCCCCCAGCACGGGGTCGGGGTAGAACGAAGGGCGTCGCGCCTGGCCTGCGCTCCAGGGTGTATCCAGCCCAAGGGAACCCACCCCCAGCTCCCAGGCATGAACCATGCGCAGCAGCAGGTCGGTGACCCGGCGGGGCTGGCTCATCTCCGCTGCGTCGGCGAGTTCGATGTCCAGGCGGATGTCGGACGGCGGCACCGGCCAGTCCGCGACCGCCCCGCGCAGGTTCACCGGCGTCAGGCCCTGCGGCCAGGCCACCGCGAATGACCGGCGTTCGGATTCGACCTCGGGACGCCGCTGCTGGTCTAGACGCCAGGGCACGACGATATGAGGCGATGGGGTCATCGCGCCGACCCGCTTCTCGATCGCCAGGAGCCGATCGTTCAGCGGCCCGTTGAAGAACGCGTCGGGCTGCCGGCTGGAGCCGACCTGCCAATCGCGGACCCGCTGGCCGTGCCGGATAAACACCGGCTCGGTGTACGGCCCCCACGAGCCCGGGTCTCCGGACAGGGCCGCCAGAGGATCATGGGTATCGATCCCCAGCTCGGCCGCCAGCTCGACCGGCAATGGCCAGAACGACAGCGTAACCCGCCCGCCCGAAAGCGTCAGGTCCCGGACGATCGTGTCCATCAATTGCTGGCGACGGATCGTCGACTGCGTGGTGCTGGACCGGCTCCACGCGCTAAGCACGGCGCCCCGCGCGCCGGTCTGGCTTATCAGTTGGGTCAGCAAATCAAGGTCCGCGTCCGCCACGTCCTCCGCGAGCAGCACGAACCGGCCCAGGTCGGGCCCGAGGTCGCCCGGGTCCTCCGGCAGATAGAGCATGACATTGAGGGTCTGCGCGATCGGCTGGGTGCCGGCGGTGAGGTCGGCGTCATCAAAAACCTCCAGCTTTGTCGTGTACCAGCCGTAACCGGGCAGCTTCGGAGACCAGGGCCATTCAGAAGGGCTATTGCCGTCACCAACTGTTCTACTTTCGTGGGCGATAAGTTTCTGATGGATGTCATAGACCGTCAGATAAGCGGTGAGCCTGGTCCCGGTCAGGTCTCGGACGGAGGCGAAAATCTCCGGTGTTTCTGGAGAAACAAGAACATTCACCGCGTTGTTCGTCCCAAGCTCGATCCGGGGCAGCTCCCACACGCCGATGTCATCGAACCAGGCCCCGCCCCGGGTATCGCCGGGCACGATCTGGTAGTCACCCAGCGGGTGCGACGCGTCGCGCTGCGGCTGGAGGATCAGAAGCTCGATCCCGATAAACGCCGCCTCAGGGAAATCGCCCCGAAGCTTGACGTTGACCCCGTGCAACCAGCCGCCCTCTCCGCGGATGGGGCGTGACCTCACGGTGCTCCGCTCGATCCGGTTGCCCTGGTCGTCGATGAAGTACGCCCGCAGCTCGGCCCAGGCGAACCGGAGGTCGCGCGTCTTCACACTGGTGGTGACCTGGTAATCGCTGCCGGGCGTGACGGGCACCGCCCCGCTCTGCAGGTATGCGCCCGTCCGGCCACCGACCAGGCCGAGGAACAGGCTAAAATCTCCCTTGGCCTTTTCCTGTCGGTCGTAATGGATTGCGGCGTGGACCGGGTAGCCCGGCCGATGCTCCATCGATTCATGCAGCGGGATGCTGCGGAACTTGTCGCTCGCGCCCAGGGGCTGTCGGCCGATCGGGTACCAGTGCGGCGGCATCAGGTGGGGCGCGACCCCAAGCTTAACCCCGCGGTCATCGGTCTCTTCAAAACGGTAGCTCGCTTCAAGCCGGTGCGAGTCGTGGCTGACCTGCTGCGCGGCTGCGGCCGTGCAAGATAGGACCAGCAGAACGCTGATCAGCAGGTTACGCAGGATGGCTCGAAAGTGGAATCGCACAAGGATGTTATCGGTCACGGCCCGCATCGCCCGACAAAAGCACGGGCTTTCCACCACCCCGGCTTGACCCACCCCGGCTTGACCCGCCACGGCGGTGAGGCGATCTTGGCCGGATGCGGATCACACTGACCAAGACGTTTACCTTCGAGGCCGCCCACTTCCTGCCCTGCTTCCCCGAGGGGCACAAGTGCCGGCGGATGCACGGCCACTCGTTCAAGATCGATGTCGTCGTCGAGGGCGAGGCCGACCCGAGCCAGGGCTACCTCATCGATTTTGCCGATGTGAAGGCCGCGACCAAACCCATTGAGGATGCCCTGGACCACCGCGTACTCAACGACATCGAGGGGCTGGAAAACCCCACGGCCGAACTGCTGGCCAAATGGGTCTGGGACCGGCTCAAGCCCGAGCTGGAACTGCTCAGCTGCGTCCGCGTCCACGAGACCTGCACCAGCTCGGCCGAGTACCGAGGCACGTAAGTAAAGGGGCCTGTCTATCCTTGCTCACGAAGCCCGGCCAGCTTGATCGATCCAGGGTTCGATACGCTTGACGATCCGCCCGGCCAGCTCCTCCACCTGATCATCGATACCCGCTTGGTTTTCCGAGTAGCTGGCAAAAGCGCGCAGGAGGCGGTTGGTCAGGGCCGAGGTAAAGCGTGTCGGCTTGCCGGGGTGATAGGTTTCGACCAGCTCAAGCAGGTGGTCGTTGCCCTGATCCAGCAGCGCGACGACCCCCCCGGGCCTTGCGCCCGACTCCAAGTCGGTGTGGCGGCGGACCACCGACAGCACCATGGGCAGCCCGGCCCGGAGCACCCTCGACCGCGCCGCGTCGGCCCGCTTGATCAGCAGCCCGGCCCGATCAATCTCCCCGGCCCGCGGCTCACGATCCCGCATCGCCTCACACGCCAGGCTGGCCCGGTACTTCAGATAGTTGTACCGCACCAGCAGGTGCTGGAGTGCCTGGTCATCGATCATCGGCTGGTCGTACAGGACGATCAACGACCCGGGCAATCCCAGTAGCGTCGCGGCGGGTGGCCGCTTCTGTGTGGCAGGCTGATCCGCTATCGGTCGGAGGATCACCTCGTCGGCGTCGGGCCGATCAAAGATCGGCAGAGGGATGTAGCTCAGCTTGATCGCGCGCAGCACCCGCGCCTGAGATTCACGTACCGCGCGATAGATCGTCGACCGGGTCCGCCCAAAACGCTGGCACATCTTTGAGACGCGCACGCCCCGGCGGTAGGCCCGGCCGATGACCTCACGCTGCCGGGCAGAGAGCGGGGCCGAGCGATCCCCAAACATCGGATCGCCCGGGTGCTCCAGTTCGTGCTTCTCCAGCAGCTGGCGGATCGTCTCCTGCCCACGCCCGGTACGCTTGGCCAAGTGCCCGGCGACTTGGTTGAGCGAGGCATCGCATGCCCCGGCCAACCGGCGGGCGCGCTCTAGCAGCCGAGCCCGCTGCGCCTCGGGGAGCCGGCTGAATGCCGACGCCTTGTCCACCCGCTCGCCCTGCCGTTCCCGGAACCGGTCGACCGCCGAACGCGGGAACACCACCCTCCGCCTGCCCCCTTCGTCCAGCGCCACCCACCGCCAACGCAGCCCAACCCGCCGCCAACGCGCGATCGTCTTTGTGCTCACCCCCAGCCGCTGGGCAAGCTGCTCGGTCGTCTCCACCGGCTCGTCGTCACCCACCGAGACCTCGACCGATCGGCTCAACGCATCGATCAGCAGGCGCAGGTCCGGCAACAACGCCTCGCCAACCAGTGTGATCGCGTCGGGGTTCGGCACCCGCCGGCCGGTCACGCGGAAAACTACAAACTCCAACGGGTAGTTCTGCTCCGACTCGATCTCGTCGTGCAGGTGCTCGGCTCGGACGAACGCCTCGATCCGTCGACCCGGTGGCGCATAGAGCAGCTGGCGGGACAGGTCCCCGACCGCCTGGCTGCGGAACCGCTGAGTGCTGCGGCGGGGCACCTCAGCGCACCCCGCTGCCGGCCCAAAGATCTAGATTAGCCGGCACCCGCCCGACCAGGCCATAACGCTCAAGCAAACGCCCGTACCGCCCCACAGCTTCCAGCTCACGCGCGCCGACGCGGTAGCGTAGCACGTCAACCAGGTAGTGCTCGGCCAACTCCGTCGGCCAGCCGTGGCGCTCGGCGTGACGCTCGGCGATCAGCACCCGCTGGGGCAGGTTCGCCTCCAGCCGACCCGCCAGACGCAGCGGCAGGTCGCCCAACTCGGTCCCGGCCCGGGTCATCCACATGGCAAAGACGAACGGCAGGCCGGTCAGCGACTGCCACGCCTCGCCCAAGTCGAGTTGGTAGCGGTACGTCACCGCCGGGGGCGAGCCCGTCACCACCTTGTCGCCGATCAGCAGCACCGCCTCGGGCTGTCCGGCCAGCCGGCCCTCGGCAACCTCTTCGCGGGCGTGGTAGTCGATGATCCTTGGCCGAGTATCAAACAGTTCGCTCAGCAGGATGCGCACCAGCGCGGCCGAGGTATGGCTGTCGGTATCGGTATACAGCGTCGTGATCTGCTTGACCGGCACCCGGCTGTAGAGCCGGACGGTCAGCGTCGGCCCGTCGCAGCCGATCCCCCCGACGGGCACGAGCGTCAGCCGATCGCCCGTGTCCTCGGACGCCGCCGCAGCGAAGTAGTCGAACACCGGGCAGAGCGCGAGGTCCGCCTCGCCCGACGCCAGGTCCGACCGCAGCCGAGAAGGCACATCAAACCGCACCGAAAGGTCGCGCTCCGACTCGAGCCCATCGATCAGCGGCTTGGCGTTGAGATAGCTCACGCAACCGATGCGCTGAAGAGGCGTGATGGGTCGGTCCGAGTCATTCACGGTGAGATTATAGGTGGGCCGTCCAACCCTTCGGCTTGACCCCCCGGCCCATCCCCCGGATCATGCCCGATCCGCATGAGTCAGAAGAAACCACCAGCCGACCTGCCCACCGCCCAGGTGCTCATCGTCGATGACGAGCCGGACCACGCCGAGGTGATGTCCGAAGCGCTCCGCCGGCTCGGCCACGTCTGTACCCTCGTCCACGACCTGCCCTCAGCCCGGGACGAACTGAAGCACGGCAGCTTCGATCTGGTCGTGACCGACCTCAAAATGGACAACGATACCGATGGCATGGAGGTCCTGGCTACGGCCAGGCAGACCCAGCCCGCCGCCGAGACCATCATGGTCACCGCCCACGGCGACATCCCCACCGCCAAACAGGCGATCAAGGGCGGGGCCTACGAGTTCATCGAAAAGCCCATCGACCTCGACGTCTTCCGCACCCTCTGCACCCGAGCCCTGCAGACCGTCTTCCTCCGCGCCCAAAACGACGACCTGCGCGGCCGGCTCGACGACCAGTTCGGCTTCGAAGGCATCATCGGCAACTCGCCGGCCATGCGCGACGTCATCACCCGGCTCAAGCAGGTCGCACCCACCACCCTGCCCGTCCTGATCACCGGCGAGTCCGGCACGGGCAAGGAGCTCATCGCCCAGGCCCTGCACAACAACTCGCCCCGAAAGAGCAAACGCTTTGTCCCGCTCAACTGTGCCGGCCTCACCGAGAACCTGCTCGAAGACGAGCTCTTCGGACACGTCCGCGGCGCCTACACCGACGCCGCGAAGGACCGCGAGGGCCGATTCGAATACGCCAACGGCGGAACACTCTTCCTCGACGAGATCGGGGACATGCCCCTGACCATGCAGCCCAAGCTGCTGCGCGTGCTCGAGTCAGGCGAGGTCGTCCGCGTCGGGGCGAACGACCCCCGACACGTCGATGTCCGCCTGGTCAGCGCAACCAACCGCGACCTGGAAACCATGGTCAGCGAGGGCAACTTCAGGGGTGATCTGTTTTTTCGCATCCGGGGCATGGAGATCCGGCTACCGGCCCTGCGTGAGCGGCGCGACGATATCCCGCTGCTCGTCCAGCACTACACCGCCAAGGCAGCCCAGCAGATGAACAAGCCCGCGCCGGCCGTGGCCGAGGACGCCATGATGGCGCTGATGCAGTTCGACTGGCCGGGCAACGTGAGGCAGCTGATCAACGCGGTGCAGAACGCCGTGATCGTCTGCGAGGCCGGCAAGATCGAGCCCCGCCACCTGCCCCCGGAAATCAGCCGCGGCGGTGAAGAACCCAGCGGCGGCATCGCCGACACCGCCGGGATGTCCCTCGACCAGATCGAAAAGCACGCCATCCGCGACGCCCTCCGCGTCACCGGCGGCAACCGTGAGCAGGCCGCCAAGATGCTCGGCATCGGCGAACGAACCCTCTACCGCAAGCTCAAAGACTACGGTTTGAAGTAAACTTGGCGTATGACGATCTTTGGCCGTCACCGAGGACAACAACGCCGTCTGAAGCTGCACCCTGCGGTGGCGGTGTACGTCGTGTCCTATTTCGTGCTCGTCTTCGGTGCGCTTTTTGTAATCGCCGTTTGGCGAGAGCAGGACGATCTGCTCGACAACCTTTTTGTGCAACTCGCATTCCCGGGCGTGGCGATCGCGCTGCCGACCTATGTTGTTTGGCGGCTGTCTCGATCCGAAAAGGCGGGCAATATCACGTGCGTCGTCATGACCACGCTGATGTATAGCTGCGTGGGCTTTGGCATCATCGCCGCGATCAACAGCAAATCGCGTCAGGCCGAGCAGCAGGCCGCACTTGAGCGGTATGAACGGGTCATCGAGGGGTTCCAGCAGGAAGACTTACTGAATCGCATGATCGCCGGGCAAGACATCTCCGAGGAGGCGTTCGCGCGTCTGGATGAGTTCGCGGAGGCGGCAGAAGCGCTCGCGAAATCCGGTGACCAGGAAATGCGATACCTCATGGTGGTTGCCGATGCCCTACGACAGATCGGCTCGGTGTTAGTGCCCTATCGCTACGCGACCCGGACGTATGAAGAAGCCGGCACGCTCAATGCAAACACGCTGCAATCGCGCGAAGACATCGAGCAACGGATCGCGCTGCTCGACGCCTGCGAGCGCGAGTGCAAGGTTTATTACCAGGAGATCGAAAAGATTGACGCTCAGGTGTTGGCCGGGCTCAAGGGGCACGGCCTGACACCCACGCAAGTCAGACGGCTCCACGCGTCTTGGCAAGACGGATGGCAAACGGGTCAGCAGGTCGCATTAAGAAAAAAGGAGTTGCTGGTTTACAACGAGCATCGTGACGTACTCGTCATGCTGCGTGACCACTGGGGCGCCTGGCAATCCGACGGCGATGGCTACGCCTTGTTTGAGTCCCCACTGATGGAAGATGCTTACCAAGACCAACTCAACCAACTCGCCGACTCAGAGGATGAATACGAATTGGCGTACCGCGAACTGGGCTATCAACTCAAGAAAATCCACGAACAGCAGCAAGCACAATAATGCCCCACCACCACCCCCGCATCGGCCACGGCTTCGACCTGCATCGACTCGAACCCGGGCACGACCTGGTCGTCGCGGGCAAAACGCTCGACCACGACCGCGGATGCGTCGCCCACTCCGACGGCGACGTCGTCTACCACGCCGTCACCGATGCCCTGCTCGGTGCCCTAGGCCAGCCAGACATCGGCCAGTTGTTCCCCGACACCGACCCACAGTGGAAGGGCGCCGACTCGGCCAAATTCCTCCGTGCCGCCGTCGAGCTGATGCACGGTGCCGACCTGATCGTCGGCAACCTCGACGTGACGGTCATCTTGCAACGCCCCAAGCTCGCCCCAGACCGCGACACCTTCCGATACAACCTTGCCCAGCTCCTAGACTGCCGGGTTGACGATGTCAACGTCAAAGGCAAAACGCACGAGGGCGTCGACGCGCTGGGTGAAAACCGTGCGATCTCCTGCCACGCCCTGGCCCTACTGCTGCCCAAGCGCGAAGACCCCTCCTAGCCCGATCCGCAACGAAGCAAGAACGATTACAATGAAATCAACTTAAACCTGCGGGTGTAGCTCAATTGGTAGAGCGGCAGCCTTCCAACGGCTTGGGGCTGGTCTCGAAAGTGTTTAATTTTAAAGTAGTTATGACCCCAGGCCCTTGGTGGCCAAGGGCTTGTACTGGCATATTGGTCACCAGGTAACTATTCACCCGTCCATCAATAGATGCGCGAAGGCTCGCAACGTCTGTTGCCGAGCTTGGCTTCGATCGACTCAACGAGGAAGCGGTCGAGCTGCTTGCCGCGTTGCCGGCAGGTGGCGGGCGTCGTCCAGATGCGT
>JBCDHS010000060.1:0-18160 GCA_038749735.1 Planctomycetota bacterium | reverse complement strand
GGCGGCAACAGCGGCTCGACCAGCGTCCATTGTTCGTCCGTGAGTTCGTATCGTCGCATCCGTGCGGCCTCGAAGAACTAGGGTGTCAGAACGTCTGATCATCTTCATCGGCAATCTGGATACTTACGGGACACGACCTAGGCCCCTCTCCATGGAAGGGAGAGCGAGCAAGCACCTACTACACATCAAGCGATAACGCGCCCGCGGGCTGTGTATCGTTGCCGGTTTAGGCCGGTACCGCTGGCCGGCTAAATCGTTCGATCCGGACACCCGAGTTGGCCTGGGACAACCGTTCGCCGTGCAGCCCAGACGTGCCACAGTTGAGATAGGCCCCGTCGTTCACAATGAAATAGCGGAAGCGGTAGTCGCCCTCGGGCAACTGCGTGATCGTGTCCCAGAGGCCCTCCTCGCCGGCAACCGGCTGCATCTCGATCCACCGGCTGGGCAGCATGGTGCCATCAACCACGAGATACACACGTTGAGATCGGCCGGGTCGGGCGGTGAAACGCCACCGCTCACCTGTCTGACTCTGCTCTTGCATGAGGTCGTCTTTCATTACGTTAGATCCCGGATCGATGGCTCGGGCGTGAACCGGCGCGAACAACAGCCCTTGCGTGGACCAAGCACGCTAACCCTATCGGGCTTGGCCGCGGTCTACTTAAGCCCAAGCCGTGAGATTAGTGTTGCCGTATTGCTGATTGGTGAGCAATAGGTGAGGGTTTGACGGTGCCCGCGTTCTGCCGGGGGCTATCCCGTCTGTTCGGTCGGACGGATGCTTGCGATGACCGTTGGCGAGGGCCCCGCCCCGGCTTGTGACACGGGGCCGTCATGGTCGTGGACCCTCTTTGGGCTGCCGCCAAGGCGGCGCGGGATCAGCGCCAGGATCGCGAGGTTGTACAGCACCAGGATCCCGATCAGCCCGTGCAGGGCAAACTCCTTGGGCTGTTCGTCCAGCAGGCGGTGGAAGAAAAACCAGTTGCCATGGGTATTGAGCCAGTGCTGCAGCGGCTTAGCGCCCAGCCAGGCGGCAAAGGGCAGGTTGGGGAAGTCCTCGGTAAACAGCCGGGGCAGGTCGGGCGCAATCGCCCATAGCCCGCCCAAAGTCATGGCCAGGGGGGTAAAGCGCCAGCCGCGTCGCAGCAGCGCGCAGCCGGCCAGGGCCAGCGCCCCGCCGCCCGCCATCCCGACCGCAAAATGCATGGTGGTAAAGGCCATGGCCGGTTGCCTTACGCCGCCTCGCGACGAACGCTCGGCTGCTCGGTGCTTTGTTGTGTTTCAAGCCTGCTCAGCAGTCGCTCGCCCGACGGGACATAGATCGGCTGGTCGGGCGCGATGCTTTGCAGGTGGCTGGAAAGCTGCTGGGCCGCATGGGACCAGGCGTGGTATTGCATCACCCACTGCCGGGCCAGACCGCCCATCGCCCCGGCCTGGGCGGGGTTGTGCCAGACGCTGTTGAGCGACTCGGCCCAGTCCGACGCGCCGCGGCAGACCATCATCGGCGGTCGGCCCTCGCCGAACCGCAGCCCGTTGACCGCGCGGGGGCTGGCCAGGATCGGCATGCCCATCGCCGCGGCCTCCAGCAGCTTGTTCTTGATCCCGTGGCCCGCCCGCATCGGCAACACCACGGCACTGCTTGCACGCACCTGTGGCCGAAGGTCCTGCACATCGGGGATCAGTTCAACACCCGGCAGGTCCGCCAGTTCTCGCACGGCCCGGCAGGGCCGACGCCCGATGATCGTCCAGGACGCGTCGGGCCAGCGGTAGACCAGTTGTTGCCACACGTTCTTGGCGAACCAGGTCGCCGCATCGACGTTGGGCTCAAAGGCCAGGTCGCCCCAGAACACACACGACCGTGGGATCCGGTGGCAGTTGTCCGGCCGGTAGTAGTCGGTATCGACCCCGTTACGGATGGTCAGCGCTTTGCACCCCCCCATCATGCCAAGCCGGCGGGTGTCTCCGGGGCTCACGCCGATGGCCGAGGTTAGGCGGTGGGCGATGTTGCCGCGGTTAAAGCACATCTGCATCAGCCCGAACACGGCCGCGAGCCTGGCGCGCTTCCGTAATCCGCCCAGCCCCTCTCGCCGCAGCATCGAGAGCTGGAAGCTGACCGGCTCGTCCGCCGCGTACCACAGCCGGGGCAGGTTCGGGTACGCCCAGGCCAGGCCGCGCAGCAGCATCGGCCCGTGCTGGCCGACCGCGATGACCGCCGCCGGGCGGGTCCGTTCGACCAGCGTCAACAGCCCGGCCATCTGTGGGCCGCCCAGGTCCTGGTGCTCGGCCAGCTTGCAACGAAGACCCATCAGTCGGCCCGACCAGCCCAGGCCAAAACGTTTCGTATCGACCGCGTCGGCCGTCGGCCAGGCGATGTGCATCTGCTCAAGCTCGCCGGGCATCTTCTGCTCGGGCTCGGTCATCGTGCTCAGCCCGACGCGCATGCCCAAGCCGCGTAGCGCCTTGGCCATGTTCACCCCGTGGACGCGGAAGCCACGGTCCAGCGGCCAGAGCGGCAGCTCGCTGATGATGAGCACGTCGAGCAGGGGGGGGTGGTGCATGGTGATGTCTTCGAAAAGGGTCTGACCCCTTTTCTCCTAGGTGTTGATTGATTTATGCGGCGGCGGGGCGGGGGGTTGCCCGGCGTGCCCGCGCTGCGGCCATCAGGGCCGCGCCGAACAACTCGGCCGAGCGGTGCCAGCTGAACTGCTGCAGCCGGCGGTTGCCACGCTGAGCCAGGTCCGAACGCCGCATCGGGTCCTTCATGATCTGGGTCATCGCCGTGGCCAGCGACGTCGCGCTCTCCGGCGGCACGAGCAATGCCGCGTCGCCGGCGATCTCAGGCAGACTGGTCGTGTCCGACGCGATGACAGCGGTCGCGGTGGCGAACGCTTCGAGGATCGGCAGGCCGAACCCTTCGGACAGGCTCGGGTAAACCATGGCCGAGGCGCACGTCAGCAACAGCGGCAGGTTGTGCTCGGGGATGAACCCACGGAGCACCACCTCTTTCTCGATGCCCAGGCATTGCGCGAGCTTCCTGCAGTCAAGCATCGTCTTCTCATCGAGACCGATGACCACCAGCCGCCAGTTCTGGCGGTAGCTGCGGCGGACCATCGCCCAGGCGCCGATGAGTTCTTTGGTGTTCTTGCGCGGCTCGCCGGCGCCGAAGTGCAGGAGGTAGCCGCGGTCGATCCCGTAGCTGCGAACGGCCTCCTCGGCGCGGTGGACGTCGATGGTTTGCGAGCCAAGGGTCACCGCCCAGGGGACCACGATGCCCCGCCGCGGGTCCAGGCCGTGCTCGTGGATCAGCCGGTTGCAGGTGTAGTGGGACGGGGTGAAGACGGCGGTGGCCTTCTCGCAGGCGGCGGCGACGGCCTGCTCGAACCGTCTCATCTCGGCCGCCGATCGCCCCTCGGGCAGGTCCATAGGGATCAGGTCGTGGAGTGTGACCACCGTCGATACGGGCATCCACCGCGGGCAGAAGTTTGCCGGGCAGTGCAGGACATCGACCCGGTCCAGCCGGGCCGCGGCGGGCAGACGGACCTGGGTCCAGGCGTCAAACCGGTCGCCGGGGATCTCGATGTGGATGGGCGTAAAGCTGGCCGGCAGGTCATCGGGGACCGGCTGGTCACTGCGGTGGTAGGCCAGCACCTCCCAGTCGGGGTACCCGTCTTGGAGGTGGTGGTAGAGGCGGAGCATCGCCTTGCCGATGCCGCGGCGGTTGGGGCTGACCAGCGTTCTGGCGTCAAGTCCGATCCGCATGAATGCCGTTCCCAAGAAAAAGGCCGATAGGCAATAGATCGGTCTGGCCTCGGGGCCTGGTTGAATGTCCGCGGTGCCGGAGTGGTTAAACACCAAGAGGATTTTCCCCACGCGTTGCACGAACGGGCCAAAGAGAGTCCAATAGCCTCATGAGCAACACTCCGGAGACCCACGAACACGTTGTCATCATCGGCGATGGCCACGCCGGCGTCGCCGCCGCCGTCCGGCTCGCCGACCTGGGCTACCGGGTCACGGTCGTCGAGTCCGCGATCCACGTCGGCCAATCCACCTCCGGGCAAGCGACCGATAACTGCCAGCACGCGCTGATGCGCATCTGCACCAACCAGTGTGACCTCTACCGTCGCCTGGGCGTGCTCCGTGATATCGACTGGAACCGCACGCTCCACTTCACCGGCGAAGACGGGGTCGTCGACGACCTGGCCGGCGATGACCTGCCCGCGCCGTTCCACCTGGTCCGCTCGCTGATGAAGATGAAACGGTTCAGCTGGGGCGAAAAGCTGGCGATCTTCCGCGGCTTCCTGTCGGTGCTCCAGGTCGGCACCGACGCACGGGCCACGCTTACCGACGAGAGCTTCCGCGACTGGCTCGAGTCGGTCAGACAGCCGACCCACGTGATCGACAAGTTCTGGGCGGCGCTGATCTCTGGCGCCTGCAACCAGTTGCCCCGACAGATCTCTGCGGCCTACGGCATCCGCATCATCCACGAGGCCTTCCTCTATTCCAACACGGGCTACCACCTGGGCTTTTCCAACCTCAGCCGGCAACGCTTCCACACCCTCGCCGGCGAGATTGTGATGCAGGCCGACGGCCAGATGATCCGCGGGGTCAAGGTCGATCGCTTCGAGTACGACCCCGAGGCCAGGCTTGTCAACGCCGTCCACCTCGACGACGGCCGCACCATCGAGGCCGGCGCGTTTGTCACCGCCTTGCCGCACAGTCGATTGGAAGACCTGGCGACGGAGGCCATGCTGAAGGACGACGAGCGTCTGTCAATGCTCGCGCGGATCGTCGATGTGCCGATCATCGGGGTGCATTTCTACCTCGACTCGCCCAACCACCACGACGTGATGACCCGCAGCCACCTGATCTTTACCGACGGGCCGATCCGCTGGGTCTTTAACAAGGGCCGCGAAGCCGAGGGCCCTTATGCCGGCACCCACCATGTCCACGCCGTGGTTGCCCACGCCGAGGACTACGCGCAGCTTAACAACCAAGATATCATCGACCAGGCCTTCAGCGAGATGCGGCTGAGCATGCCCTCGCTGACCGATGACGTGACGGTCACCCAGGCCCACGTGGTCCGTGAGAAGCGGGCGGCCTCGTCTCCCCGGCCCGGCGGCAAGCGGTATCGGCCCCGCCCGTCCGGCGATATCGCCAACCTCTTCATCGCCGGCGACTGGGCCTCGACGGGCTGGCCCACCACCCGGGAAGGCGCCGTCCGCAGCGGCTACCGCGCCGCCGCCGCCGTCACCGAGATGGGCCGGCCGACCGACCGACCCCACTACAACAAACTCATGGTCCCCGACATCCAGCCGACCAACCTGTACGCCGCCATGAGTGGGTGAGGCAGTGGCTTGTTCCGTTCCACTCGGCACGCGGTAAAGTGTCAGGGTGAGGGGCCGCGCAGCGGAACGGTTTGTTTCAGCCCGAACGTCTCGTACGCATCCCAAACAATTCATACGATCGTCAAGTCTTCGAAAGCCGCCACGTAACACGTGGCGGACGAGCTACCTGACGCTTGTCCGCCGGGTGTTACCCGGCGGCTCGTGAAGTAATAAACGCCTTCGTTTTTTGTGGGATACGTCTCGGGCTCGCGCCCGACCCCTCACCCCGACCCTCTCCCGTGTGGAGAAGGAGTTTGCTTGCAGGCGCAAAGAATAACTCCGCCTTTCGGCGGAGTCTTAAGAAAGATCATACAGGATCGCTGAACTTATACCCGCTTGATGCTGCAGCCCTTCACTTCGCTGGTGGTGTCCGTGTACGGCAACTCTGTGCCATTGATCAGGGCGTCGAGAACGGGCTTGAGGTACGGGGTTTCCGATGTACCGCAGGCGCCGGGGTTGCTGACGCGCGACTCGATCGCGCCCTTGTAGACCAGTTCGCCTTCGCCGTTGATCACGTAGACGTGTGGGGTGACCCGAGCCCCGTAGGCGTCTGCCACCACATTGCCCTCGTCCTTGAGCACGGGGTAGGACTCGTGCGTTGTGACGTACTCGGCGATGTTCTCGGTGGACTCGGTTCGGTTGGCGTTGATGCCCAGGAACACCACATCGTCGTCGGCGTACTCCGCGGCCATCGGGATCAGCACACGGTCGTACCCGCCGTTGTCACGCATCCGGTACCAGGGGCAGGTCGTCGAGTGGAACACAAGCACGACGGTCTTGCCCTCGAAGTCGGCGAGCGAGACATCCGCGCCCGTGTTCACATTCCTGAGTGAGAACGCCGGGGCCTCGGCGCCCAGTTCCGCCTCATCGGCAACCGCTTGGGTTGGGTTGCCAAGCAGGGCGTAGCCGGCGACGGTACAAACAGCGATCGCGGCGGTCAGGGTGGTCAACAATTTGGTCATGGCTCTAGCTCCTTGGGGAAAGGGTGGGTTGTGCGGTGGACCGGAAAATCAATTGTCCATCAATTTGAACAAAGCTAGCGTAGACTAGGCGCTATTCCGGGTGACTTCCGGTTAACGCAATGAATTCTTCATTTATTTCGACCACCAAGCACGCTTCCCTCATGATGCACCAGTCATCAGGCCCCTAAATTCAATAACTTCAAATAGCTACGAATCATACGCAGCACAGTCGGTGTCGAGTAGGGCTTTGGTGTAGCCGAGCGATTCAATGCAACTCTTGTTGTATGCAGAATTGATCCGCGACACAACGTCATATCAAAATTACTTCACCGCACAGTTCACAAACTCGAGCTGGTCAGAAAAATCCACGATGCCCGTGCCCGAGACGTTGCCCATCGGACCCTTGCCGTCGCCGTGACCGATCGAGGTCACGTCGTACTTGGTCGCGTCGATCCCCTCCCAGAACGCGATCATCTCCTTGGCCCAGAAGATGTCGTCCAGCACCAGGACGCCCCGGTACCCGTTGCCCCGGAGGTAGTCGTAGACCTTCTGCTCGAACGGGCCTTCGTGGGCGGTGTCGAGGAAGATCATCTTCGATTCCAGTAGGATCGATTCTTGTTGCATCTCGAAGATCTCGCCCAGCCGTGTCTCGACGTTCACGGGCTTGGGCCTGATGCCGTAGCGGTCTTCGATGTCGTAGGTCACGATCCGGACGTTGGGGTTGATCGACATTGCCAGCGAGGACGTGCCGTGGTGCGTGCCCAGCTCGACGATCAGCCCCTCGCCGATCTGCGAGGCGAGGTAAGCCAGCAGGTAGTAGTGGTTCTTGCCCGGCGGGTCGAGGAAGATCTTGCGGTGATCGCGTCGGGTGATGTGTTTGATTACGGGCTTGAGTCTGGCTTGATGCTCGATGTAGTTGCCGTCGATCTTGATCATGGTCGGTCTCTGCGGGGGCTCAAGGGCAGGATAGCAGAGACGCGCGAGTCGGTACTTGGGGCCGGCGTGGGTCGGCAAGGTTGTAAGTATGGTCCGGAACCTCCAAAACCTGATGTTCTAATTGGCGGGATCGACGCCTGAGCCCGCGCTGCGTGGATCGCCCGGTAGAATCCGCCCATGGCTTTGATCCAGGTGGACCAGCTCAGCAAGACCTACCGGGTCGCAGACAAGAAGCCGGGGATGCTTGGCACCGCTCGGCACTTTGTGCATCGCCGCTACCGCGAGATCCATGCCGTCCGAGGGGTCAGCTTTGATATTGCGCCCGGGGAGATCGTGGGGTTTCTTGGCCCCAACGGCGCGGGCAAGACGACGACGCTCAAGATGCTGACCGGGCTGATCCACCCGACCTCGGGCCAGGTCCGTGTGTTGGAGCACGAGCCCTTCAAGCGTAAGGCCGAGCTGCTGCGTCAGATCACGCTGGTGATGGGCAACAAGCAGCAGATGATCTGGGACCTGCCGCCGATGGATTCGCTCCACGTCAACGCCGCGGTGTACGGGATCGAGCCGGCCGAGGCCGAGCGACGCATCGCCCGATTCGCCGAGATCCTGGGCCTCAAGGACGAGCTCACCCAGCCGGTGCGCAAGCTGTCGCTGGGCCAGCGGATGAAATGCGAGCTGGTCGCGGCGCTGCTGCACCACCCCCGGGTGCTGTTCCTCGACGAGCCGACGCTGGGGTTGGATGTCAACGCCCAGGCGGCGGTCCGGCGGTTCCTCACCGAGTACAACCGCGACCAGCAGGCGAGCATCCTCCTGACCAGCCACTACATGGCCGACATCACCGCGCTGTGCGAGCGGGTGGTCGTCATCGACAAGGGATCGATCCTCTACGACGGCTCGCTGCAGGGCGTGGTCGAGCGGTTCGCGCCGCTGCGCGAGGTCAAGCTCGACCTAGCCGACCCGATCGAAGATGACCGCCTGGCGCAGTACGGCGAGGTCGAGTCCAACGACCGCCGGGTCGCCCGGCTGCTGGTCGATCGGGACACGCTGACCCAGACCGTCGCGGCTCTGCTGGCCGAATTGGCGATCGAGGACCTGACCGTCTCAGACCCGCCGATCGAAGATGTCATCGCCCGGCTATTCGAGTCGGGCAAAGACTCGGAAGCTAAAGCGTCGTCCCAACATCAACCGTGACCTCCTGATGCCCGCGTTACCCCTCCGAGCATTCCGTTCTTACGTGAGCGCCTACACCGCGTTGATGTCGGTGTATCGGGCGGAGATCTTCTTGTGGATGATCGCGACCTCGCTGCCGCTGATCATGATGGGGGTCTGGGTGGAGGCGGGTTCGAGCGGGCGGTTTGCGGGGTTCACGTCCGTCGATGCGGCGCGGTACTTCATCGCGGTCTTCATCGTTCGCCAGCTCACGATCTGCTGGGTGATCCACGAGTTCGAGTGGAACGTGGTGTCGGGCAAGCTCTCGTCCCTGCTGCTGCACCCGATCGATGTCGCCTGGCGGTTCGTGGCGATGCACATCGGCGAGCAGGTCACGCGCTTGCCTTTTGGGGCCGTCATGGTCGGGCTGTGTTTTCTAGTCATCCCTGACGCGCTGGTCGGCAACGCGGATCGGCCGGGCTGGTGGCTGCCGGCGTGGTGGCAGGTCGGGCTCGCGCTGCTGGCGACCTACGCCGCGTTCACGCTGCGCTTTGCCATGCAGTACACCACCGCGCTGGGGGCGTTCTGGGTCGAACGGGTCTCGGCCCTGGACGGCTTGTTCTACCTGCCGTACCTGTTCCTGTCGGGCATGATCGTGCCGTTGCAGGTGTTGCCCGCGCCGGTCGCCGACGCCGTGCTCTGGACCCCGTTCCCGTACCTGCTCTGGTTCCCCGCGCAGCTGCTGGCGGCACCGGGGGACACGATGTCCCCCGGCGAGATCGCGCGGGGCTTTGCCATGATCACCGGGTGGATCGTCGTCTTTATCACGCTCAACCGCCTGCTCTGGCATCGTGGGCTCAAGCACTACTCGGCGATGGGGGCGTAGAAGATTGAGACGCTACCTGACCACGCTCAAGCTGTTCTGGTCCGCCTCGCTCGCGGCTGAAATGGAGTACCGCGCTAACTTCGTCCTCGCCACCGGGTCGGCCGCGGCCACCCTCGCCGGCGCGCTCTTTGCCCTCTGGGCCCTGCTCCGCACCGACTACGCCATGAATGGCTGGGGCTTCTACGAAGCGCTCATCGTCGTCGGGGTCTACACCGTGCTCGACGGATTGCAGCAGACCCTGCTCCAGCCCAACCGCCAGCAGATCACCGGCCTGGTCCGCGAGGGGACGCTGGACTTCATCCTGCTTAAGCCGTTGGACACGCAGTTCTGGCTCAGTGTCCGCAAGGTCTCGATCTGGGGCGTGCCGAACGTGGTGCTCGGCGCGGGACTGATCGTTTTTGCAGGCTTGCGGACCGACCCGACCGTGCCCGCCGTGGGTTACCTCCGTTTGCTCGTGCCACTGCTGCTGGGCATCGCGATCCTCTACGCGCTGGGGTACCTGCTTTCCACGCTCACGATCTGGTTCACGAAGATGGACAACATCACGTATGCGATGCAGGCGCTGCTGGAGGCGGGGCGGTACCCGGTGGGGGCGTATCCGATGGCGTACCGGGTCTTTTTCACTTTCGTGATGCCGGTGGCGTTCATGACGACCGTGCCCGCTGAGGCGATGCTGGGGCGGGCGGGCGGGGCGAGTGTCGCGCTCGCCGGAGCGATCGCGGTGTTGCTGCTCGTGGGCTGCCGCTCGTTCTGGCGTTACGCGCTGCGGCACTACACCAGCGCATCGAGTTGATCGGGGCGGTTATGATTGGTCGGCCTGTCCCGCACCACGCCAGCCATCGATCCGCGTATGTTCATTGCCCGTGCCCTGCTCGGTCTTGCCGTGTTCATCCTGCTCGCCTGGGCGATGTCATCGCACAAGCGTCGTTTCCCGTGGCGTGTGGTGGGCGTCGGGCTGGCGCTTCAGATCACGTTGGGGGCGTTGATCCTCAAGACGGCCTGGGGATTTGCCGTGTTCCAGGCGATCAGCGACGGGTTCGTGAAGATGCTCGACTTCTCGACGGCCGGGGCGCGGATGGTCTTTGGTGAACTGGCGATCAGCGAGACGGACGAGGGCACACCGACCGAGGTGGGCTTCGTCTTCGCCTTCGCCGGCAGCGGGCTCGCGGCGATCATCTTCTTCTCCGCCCTGCTCGCGCTGCTCTACCACCTGGGGGTCATGCAGGCGATCGTATGGGTCCTGGCCCGGGCGATGTCGTGGCTGATGCGCGTGTCCGGGGCCGAGTCGCTAGCGATGGCGGCCAACATCTTTGCCGGCCAAACCGAGGCACCCCTAGCCGTGCGGCCGTACCTGAGCAAGATGACCAATTCCGAGCTGAACGCGCTGATGACCGGCGGGTTCGCGACCATCGCTGGGTCGGTCCTGGCCGTGTATATCTTCCAGATCGGCGAGCAGTACGCGACGCACTTGATCACAGCGTCGGTGATGTCTGCGCCTGCGGCGTTTTTGGTCGCCAAGGTGATGCTGCCCGAGACCGAATCGTCAGAGACCGCAGGGCACGTGCCGTTCAAGGTCGAACGCCGGGCAAGCAACTTCCTCGAGGCCATCGCCATCGGCACGCAGGAGGGGCTCAAGCTCTGGTTGAATGTGTTGGCGATGCTCATCGCCTTTGTCGCCCTGGTCGCGATGATCGACTATCCGCTCGGTGCGCTGGGCAACGCGATGGGGATCGAGCTCTCGCTGGCGACGGTGTTTGGTTGGGCCCTCGCGCCGCTGGCCTGGGTGATCGGCGTCGAGTCGTGGAACGACTGCCAACGCCTCGGCTCGCTGCTGGGCACGAAGATCGCCGTCAACGAATTCATCGCCTTCATACAACTGGCCGAGGGCGAAGGCGAGTACCTGGGCTTTGAATCGAAGCGCTCGGCGATCCTGGCGGGGTATGCGTTGTGCGGGTTTGCCAATTTCTCCTCGATCGGGATCCAGATCGGCGGGATCTCGGCGTTGGTCCCCGAGCGCCGGGCCGACCTCGCCCGCCTCGCGCTGCGGGCGATGCTCGGTGGGGCGTTTGCCTCCTGGATGACCGCGACGGTCGCGGGGATGTTTATCCGTTAACCGAGCCGGCTTATGAAAGCAAGCGGTCCACGGCCTGCGTGGCCTGGGCCAGCCGTTCGGCGACGCCGCCGGTGACGCGGACGTAGGGGCGGTTCCAGTCGCTGAGCAGTTGTTGTAGTCGGGTATCGAACCAGTCGGCGCTGCCCGGGCTGCGGCGCAGGCCGTCGTCCTCCCAGGCGAGTTCGTGGCCGCAGAGGATGTAGAGGTCGTGGCGGTGTTCGCGGGCCAGCTGCTGCACGTCCGGGTGGGCCAGGCCGAAGTAGTACTCGCTCCAGAGCATGGTGGTCAGCGCGTCGGTATCGGTAAACACGACGCGGTGGGCGTGTTCGGCGGCGTCTTGTTCGCGTTGGATCTGACCTTGAGCCAGCAGGGCGGCCTGGCCGGGCTCGTATTCGCTGCCATGCTTGAGCAGGTAGTCGCGGGCAAACTCGGCGGCGTGGGTCGTTTGGTAGTGCTCGGCCAGCGCGGCGACCAGGGTCGACTTGCCGGTGGATTCCCCGCCGACGACCGAGACGCGCAGCAGGGGTGGGTCGGTCACAATCATGGGGCGATCGGGCGTCGTCGGGGCTAGCCTTGGCGAGTTGGTGGTGGGCCGTTGTCGCCGCCGCCCTTGCGCTTGCGGCGTCGTCGGCGTTTGCGTTTGGGCTTGTCGCCATCGGCCGGGTTGGGGTTGCCGGTGGTGTCCGGTGGTGGGGTATCGCTGAGGCTGGCGCTCGCGTTGCCCTCTTTGGACTGGACCCCATGCTCCCCCAGCGGTTGGCCGGGCTTGGGGCGGCGTGGCTCGGCGGCGGGTTTCTTGCTTTCGTTGCGCGGGCCGCGACCCCGGCCGCGCGGTGGCCGACCGCCCGCGTCCTCGCGGTCGTCTCGTGGTTTGGTCGGGTCGCCGTGCTCTTGAGCCCAGGCCTTGGCCTCTTCCTTGGTCAGCCGGCGGATCGTCTCCAGTGGGTACGCCGCCGGGGGGGTCCGCCCGACCTTGACCAGCACGAGCTGGGTGAGGATCTGGCTGTTGAGCACGATGCCGACCCCGTCCTCGGTCTCAACCAACGTCTTGCGGTGCGGTAGCTGCTTCTTCAGGTCGCTGTAGGTCTGGTCCTCGTACCGCAGGCAGCACATCAGCCGGCCGCACCGCCCGCTGATCTTCTGCGGGTCAAGCGTGTTCTTCTGCACCTTGGCCGACCGCATCGACACGGGCTTGAGCACCTTGAGGAACTGTCGGCAGCAGCAGTGCTGGCCACACTTCTCGTAGTCCGCGACCAGCCGGGCCTCTTCCCGGTCGTTGACGTGGACCATCTCGATACGGGTCTGCAACTCCGACGCCAGCCGTCTGACCAGCTCACGGAAATCGACCCGGTCCTCGGCGAGGAAATAGAACGAGACCTGTTCGTCGCCGAGGATCGTCTCGACCTCGACGAGCTTCATGTCGAGGTCCAGCTCGTTGATCAGCGCGTTGCACAGGCGGATCATGTCGGGCCGGCGGGCCTCGAGCCGGGCGTGCTCGTTGAGGTCTTCGAGGCTGGCGACGCGGAGGATTTTGCCGCGGGTGGTGAAGGGGAATTGCTTGCCGCCCGAGTTCTCGATGTATTTGAGCATCTGGTCTCGAGAGACGCTCTTTCCGCAGCCCGAGTTGCCGCAGGTGGTGGTGAGCATCTCGACGACCTCGGTGCCGCGCGGGGTGATGGCGACGAGCTTGCTCCCGCAGCCGGGCTTGGCCGACCCGTCGTAGGGCAGTTCGGCGATCATCCGCTGGTAGCCGTAGCGGACGACCATCGACGAGGGGGGCTTGAGTTGTTCGTAGGCTTTGCGGTCCTCTTCTTCGAGCATGACCGGGAGGGGGACGATACTACCAGGCATAAAGCGCTCCAAGGCGGGCGGGTCAAAGCCCACCCCACCGGACAACGGGTCAGACGCCAGGGACCCACTCGCGGGTCATCACTTGGGCCCAGGCGGCATCGGCCGCGGGCAGGGGAACGCTTGCCCTAATGTACGCAATCACAAGGCGGGGGCAACCCCGCCGCATCCCGGGGCGTGAATGATTCACTCGGCCGCACCGACCGTGTCGTCGATCTTGGCTTCGCCTACGTCGGCTTCTTCGTTGAAACTGCTGTAGTCGAACTGGATCCCGCCGCGGCAGAGGAAGGCGATCGCAAAGGCCGTCTCCTGCACGTTGTTCCAAGAGCCATCGGCGGCCTGGGCATTGAGCAGGTGTGCCTCGGCGGACTTATACCAGTCCATGTTCTTGAACTCTTTGCGGTTGCTGAAGATCCCCACGTGCTGCACGGCTGCGAGGTAGTAGTTCCTCCAGTTGCCGCGGTTGACGTTGGTGTTGGGTGAGAAGTTGGCATCCATCCACGCCATGCCCTTCTGGATCGACTCGTCCACCTGCGGCAGCAGGTTGTCCGAGACGTGAGGCCGGGCGGCGTAGAGCATCGCGAGCCCCGCCGCCGACATCGACCCGAAGCTCGCGCCGCCCGCGGCGGGATCGTATGTCCAGCCGCCGTCGGCGTTCTGGTGCTCGATCATGCCCCTTGCCACGCGGTCCCACTGACCGCCGGGCACCGGCAGCCCGCCGGACTCCTCGCCGATCCAGATGCCCAGGGCCCCGGCCAGGGTTGTCGAGACGTCCAGCCTGCCGGGACGGGAAGGGCTGGACACGCGATATCCCCAGAAACCCTCGCGGGACATGCCCTGTCTTAGCCGACCGACATCACGCGTCATCTGGTTGCGGAAGCGTTCGCGCTGGGGCAGCATCTCCCAGGCGTGGATGCGGAAGCAGATCGGGTATATCCCGATCATCGTGGTGTTCATCATCCAGTTGGTGGCGCGGTAGAGGTCGCGGTTGGTGCGCGGGTCTTCGTCGGCCATGAGCAGGGCGTAGACGACCAGCGCCGTGTACCCGCCCCAGTTGTGGTGGTTCTCCGGCTGCTGTTCCCAGTATCTCTCCTCATCCATCCTGCTGTAGAGCCAGGCCACGCCCTTGTCGATCGCCTGGCTCACCGCGTCGGAACGGTCGAAGACCCCGCCGCCACGGATCTTGCTCGCCATCTTCCTGGCGAGCTTTCGGCCAATGCCCTCGCCCGAGAGCTCGTCGCCGATCTGCTGCAACGCGGCGAGCGAATCTCGGATGGCCTGCTGGCTGCTGGGGTCGCGGCTAAGAAACTCGGTAAACCAGACCATCGCCCGAACAAGCATCCCCACGCGGTTGGGCGCGTCCTCGTCCTCGGCCAGGCCGGCGTAGAAAAGGGCGGTCGATAGCGTCGCCTCAACACCCAACTCCATAAAGGGTGTCGCCGCGTTGAGGATGTGCTGCTTTAGCTCGGCGTCTTGGACCTGAGGTGCGTAGTCGGCCGCGGCGTCGGGCGCATCCAGATGGACCAGGTACAGCATCGCCAGTTCCTGGGCCGCAGCCGGGTCTGTTGCCAGCCGGGCCTTGGCCGCCTCGATGTTTTCTAGCACCTTGCGCAGACGGGTGAGGTCCTGCAGCGCTTTACGGATCTGGTCACGGCGTGGGGACTTGCTGCGTCGGGCAAAGTCGTCGCCCCGCCGCAGGTAGGACTCGATCAGGTCCGCGTCCAGCGCTCTGGCCGCCTCGTCCGCCAGCCGCATGTACAGGTCGATGACCTCTTCGGGATCGATCGCGTCGTCGCCGCCTTGTTCGTACCAGGCTTCCAGCAGGGCGAGGCGCTGCTCGTGCCACTGCCGCATCTGGTCGGGGATCGCCTCCATCAGGCGGTCAAGCGCCTGGTTGGCCGCCTCGTACCCCGCCGGGCCAAGGATCCCGAAGGCGTAGGTCTTCTCGTAGAGCCGCAGTGTCAGGTCGCGTGCGTTGCGTCCCGATTCCGCCGCCTCGAAGAAGCGGTTGGCCAAAGCCGCGTCGTCGTCGGGGGTCTCGGTCGCCTCCACTTGGCGGACATCGTTGCCGAACATCAGGATGAAAGCGATCTCGGCCTGGTCGTTGGCCTGCCCGCGCGCCGACCCGGAGAACAAACCGAGGACCATCGTGAATAACGCCAGACGCAAATATTTCACCGACAACTCCTTGTGCGACTTGAGAAAGGAACCCCGAGCATTCCGCCTGCCCTATTATGCAAAATTTGCAGCACCAGCGATAGTGCATTGGCCATGGTTTATCTACCAACAGCCCTGCATCCGATTTTGAGCCGTATCAGTAGGGGCCAGCCGGTCCTCTTTGTGATCCGATCTGGTCTATATTGAGGATTATTGCGCTTAGCTGCCCGCGACGTGGTTCGTTGATGTCGGGCTTCTCTGGCCAGCGGTTGGTGGTTTGCCCCTTAGCGCCGCCGAGGTGGCAGAGCCGGTCCAAAACCACGCCTTTGATCGGCTGGCTCTGCTTGCAAGACAACCCTCTATGTAGCGCATAGCGTGTCGGCGTTCAGGCGGCCGAAGGCTGTGTGCATTGGTCACTTGAATCCCTTGAACGCAAGGCATGACCGTTAACCGCGGCCCGGCTATGCCCCGCCGCCGCCCAACGCGACACTGTCGGTCACGCCGAGGTTGCGGTAGATCGTGCGCGTCGCGTCGGACTTGTTCAGGGTGTAGAAGTGGATGCCGCGGACCTGGTGGTCCAACAGATCGCGGCACTGCTCGGTCGCCCAGTGCAGGCCCACGCGGCCGACCGCCTCGTCGTCTTCACCACAACGCGCGATCGCTCGCAGCAGACGGGCCGGGTACCGCGCCCCGGCGGCGAGTTCGGCCATCCGACGCATCCCCTTGCCCGAGGTGATCGGCATCACCCCCGCGATGATCGGCACACGGACCCCGGCCAGCTCGCAGCGTTCGCGGAAGTCGTAGAAGTCCGCGTTGTTGAAAAACAATTGCGTGCAGATGTAGTCGGCCCCGGCATCGACCTTCGCCTTGAGGTGGTCCATCTCCTCTAGACGATTGGGGGTTGCGGGGTGGCCCTCGGGGAAGCCGGCCACGCCGATGCCAAAGCCGCGCCGGTCCGGGTGCCCGCCGTCCTCGCCAAACTGGCGGATAAAACGCACCAGGTCGGCCGCGTACCGGAAGGCGTCCTGCGAGCGGTCCCAGCCCGCACGGTCGCGCGGCGGATCGCCACCCAACGCCAACACATTGAAAATCCCGTGGCCGGCATAACGCTCCAGCACCTCCCGGATATCCCGCTCCTGGTGGCAGACACACGTCAGGTGAGGCACGGTCGTGATGCTCGACTCGGTCTTGATCCGAACCACCAGATCGTGGGTCAGGTCACGCGTCGAGCCCCCGGCCCCGTAGGTCACCGAGACGAAAGAGGGTTTTAACGCCTCCAGTTCGTGGATGTTCTGGTAGAGCGTTTCTGCCGCAGACGAGGACTTGGGCGGAAAGAACTCGAAGGAAAAGGTGGTGGGGTGCTGCCCGAAGACATCGAGGATGTGCATGGATTATTCATCCTTATATCCGGATACATGGATATTATGTTGGTGCGTCTGACCTGTCAATCAGGCCCTGGCTTGGCCGGCAGAATCCCGCCCCGTGCTTCGACTACCATCGAAATACTTCTATTTATTCGGATATCGCCGCAATGAAACTGAATGCTCCTAAACAACTGTGCTGCTTGCTCCTTTTTGCTTTCGGGGTTTGCGTCGGCTGCACTGCTGCTCAGCCGGCGGCCGATTATTCGGAGCAATCTGATCGGAAGGTCGTGCGGGTCTACCTGCTCTCCGGGCAGTCCAACATGCAGGGCAGCGGTGTGATCGACCAGCTCCCCGACACCTGGCGACAGCCGATCGAGGGCGCGTACTTTTTCGCCGACGGGAGGTTTGGCGTGCTCACCCCCGGGGCGACCCCGCTTAACGGCCGTCAGCGCTTCGGCCCGGAACTCGGCTTCGCCCGGGCCATGCGCAGCGCCGATCCGGAGCACGAGATCTACATCATCAAGTTCGCCCGCAGTGGCCAGCCGCTCCACGCGGGTTGGGACGGCAACCAATGGGCCGGTGCCGAACCCGCACCGGGCCGTAAGACGTTCTACCCAGGCCTGACGCCCGACGATCCGAACATCGGCAAGCACTACCGGGATCAGATGCGTCACGTCCGCGCAGGCTTTGATGCGATCCGCGAGCTTGGCCTGGAGCCGAGCCTGACGGGAGTGGTCTGGATGCAGGGCGAGCAGGACGCCAAGCACGCGGTTTCCGCAACGCAGTACGCCCAATCGCTTGGGCGATTCAAAGCGCGGATCGAAGAAGACCTGGACAGCGAGCCGGTGCCTTTTGTCTTCGGGCAGGTCCTGCCTCACGAGCCGGCGCTCGCCCGATTCACCCACCGTGCCCAGTGCCGCCAGGCGATGGCCAACGCCGACCAGGACTCCGGCCACGCCGACGCGATCTCGGGCTGCGTGATGGTTCCGACCGAGGCGATGGTGCTGCTCAAAGATACGGTCCACTACAGCACCGAGGGTCAGCAAACCTTGGGGATGGCGTTTGCGGTGGCGATGATCGATGCGCATAGCCACGAATGAACTGAAGATTAAAAATAACGGCGATCCGTCACTTTTCTCTAAGAACGTGTTTAAGAACCCTGCCGTGAACCGATGAATCTGGTATGACACGGACGTCTTATCCTACCGATCTGACCGACAAGCAGTGGTCTTTGATTGAGCCGATGATCCCGCCGGACTTGACGGGGGCCGATGGGGGTCGGCCGCGGGAGGTCAATATGCGGGAGGTGCTCAACGGCATCCTCTACCTCAGCCGCACGGGCTGTGCCTGGCGGCTTTTGCCGCACG
>JBCDHS010000059.1:0-18198 GCA_038749735.1 Planctomycetota bacterium | reverse complement strand
GGTGGCAGGCCGAGTGATCCGCCAGCCCTAAAGCCACCGCCACCAACAACGAACCGCTCGGTCACTCCCCGCGACAAAAAGCGCGTTCGAAGCGGTGAGTTTTGCCGCGGCCGGTCAGGGCCCGCCGTCTTCCTGGGCGTAGGCTTGGCGTCGTTTGCTGGGGCTTGCCGAGTCTGGCGGATTTGCGGGTCGTGCCAATCCGATCCGTGAGGGAACAATCGCATGATGATAAACCGTCAAGCGGGAGATTTATACCCCCGCAATGGTGCCGGACTCTGCGATGGTCTGGAGCATCTGCAGGACCTGCTTGGTGCCCTTGACGCGGTACTCGGCGTCGGTCGTGCCCGGGCCGACCTTGATCGTCACCGCCCCGGTCTGGCGGTGGCGGAACATGGTCTCGTCGGTGAGGTCGTCACCGATGCATAGCACCGCACTGTAGTCGGCGGCGTCGGTAAAACGCTCGACCGCCATGCCCTTGTTGAGCTGCTGGCTGGAGACCTCGACGATCATCTTGCCGTGGGCGATGGAGGCGGGCATGTTGGCGATCGCGTCTTTGAGGTGGCCGATCAGTTCGTTGGCCTTCCACTGGCCGAACTCGGGGTCGGCCGCGCGGTAGTGCCAGACGATCGCCGATCGCTTCTGCTCCACGTGCGTGCCCGGGGTCGACAGCGCGTAGAGGTCCAGCACCTCGCGTACCGTTGGCATCCAGCCCAGGTCGGCGTGTGCGTTAAGCAGGTGCCAGCCCTCGCCCGGGCGACGGTACTGGTAGCCGTGCTCGCCGACCAGGGTGAAGCCGAAGTGCCCCAGGTGCTTGTCCAAAAAATCCCCGTCGCGCCCGGACACGATGAAGAGGTCAAGGTCTTCGCGTTGATTCAAGACCCCGAGCACCTCCAGCAGCTCTGGCTCGGGGACGGCCTTGGCCGGGTCGTTCACAAAGCCCCGCAGCGTGCCGTCGTAATCAAGGAACAGGGCCTTGTTCCCATCCGACGGGGCAAAGGGCTTTAGCGCTGAATCGTCGAGCGGCATGACCTGGTCGCGCGGCGCGGCCGTGGTCGCCGCCTCCAGGGCCCTGACGAACTGCCGGGCCCAGTGCTTTGAGTCGTTCTTGGTGACCCGCTCGCGCATGGGCTGCATCAGCTGGCGTTTCTTCTCCGCGTCCATCGCCAGCGCTTCGCCGACCGCCCACGCCATCCCGTCGATGTCGTAGGGGTTGACGTGGACCGCGTTGAACAGCTCCTGGGCCGCGCCGGCAAACTCGCTGAGGATCAGCACGCCCCGGCAGTCTTCCTGGCAGGCGATGTACTCCTTCGCCACCAGGTTCATCCCGTCGATCAGCGGCGTGACCATCGCCACGTCCGCCAACGCATAGAGCGCACAGAGCTCGTCGAACTTCACCCCCCGGTTGATGAAGTGCACGGGGATGTTGCTGATCGTCGCGTACTTGCCGTTGATCCGGCTAACGGCAAGCTCGATGTTCTCCTTCAGCGCGGCGTACTCGCCGACATCCTCACGCGAGGGCACGGCGATGATGATGAAGACCGTCCGATCCCGGTCGATTGGGTTGGACTCGAGGTAGGTGTCGATCGCCTGCAGCTTCTGGGGGATGCCCTTGGTGTAGTCCAGCCGCTCGACCGAGAGGACGATCCGTCGGCCTTCGTAGTCCCGGGCCAGCCGATCACGGACCTGCGCCAGCGAGGGTGATTCGAGTGTCTGCTGGAACCCGGTCCAGTTGATCCCGATCGGGAAGACACCGATGTGCGATTCGCTCGTCTCGTGGCGGATGGTGTAGATGTCCGACTCGCGCCCGGTCAGGCGTAGGACGGACGAGCGGAAGTGACGCAGGTACCCAAAGGTGTGGAACCCGATGAGGTCGGCCCCGAGCAGGCCCTCGATCAGCGCGTCGCGTTTGGGGTGGCAGCGGAACACCTCGTACGAGGGGAAAGGCGTGTGCAGGAAGAAGCCGATCCGTAGGTCCGGGCGCCGCTCGCGCAGCATCGTTGGCAGCAGCATCAGGTGGTAGTCGTGGACCCAGACCAGGTCGCCCTGCTCCGCGACCTCGCACACCTGGTCGGCGAACTTCTGGTTGACCTGCTCATAGGTCTCGTACCATCGGTACTGGTAGTTGAAGTAGGTCGGGTTGTAGTGCAGCAGCGGCCAGAGCGAAGAGTTGGACAGGCCGTGGTAGTACGCGTCGATCTGCTCGTCGCTGAGGAAGACGGGGAAGTAACCAAACTCGTCCCGCAGCTGCTCGGCGAACTGAAGCTGCTCGCCGGGGCTGTCGGCGACCCCGCCGGGCCAGCCGATCCAGGCCAGGTCGATATCCTCGCCCACCCCCTCCAGGGCCGAGACCAGCCCGCCGGAAGAGCGTTGGATCTTGCCGTCCTTGACCTTGACCGGCAGGCGGTTGGAGACGTTGACGATGCGTGGGCGGTGGGCTGGAGCCATGGTGTATAGGATGGGAACTCAGGTGGGTTCCCGCCGTGCACCTTAAGCCGCATCTGATGAAAGCTCAAGCAAAGAAGATCAGGACGATGTTCAGCCTGCCGATGATGACGACCGACGTGACCGGCAGAACGGTATGGGCCGACCACGGCTGGCCGACCGAGCCGCGCGGCGGGCTGATGCTGACCCCGCGGATCGGCACGAGCAGCCTGCGTCTGCGTGTCAGCGAGCCGGGCTACCAGAGCAAATGGCACGTCGCCGGCGAGCCGGTGCTGATTATCATCCGGCGGGGTGTGCTGCAGATCGGGCTGCGTGATGGCTCATCGCGCGACTTCGGGCCCGGCGACGGGTTTATTGCGGCGGATGCGCTGCCTGATGGCGTGGCCTTCGACGAGCAGGTGCACGGCCACCGCGCGCGGGTGGTCGGGGATCAAACCCTTGAGGCCGTGCACATCAAGCTCGAAAGACTCGGTGGAGCGTGAAAGAGCCGGCGGCGTTTAACCCCACCGCTGCTTGGCCAGCCCTACAATCGGCCGTCGATGAGCCGACCCGCCCCAACAACCCAGACACCCGACGGGGTGCTGCGCCAGCGCTTCGGCTACGACGCGTTCCGTGGCCGCCAACACGAAGTGATCGAGCACGTGCTCGCCGGCCGACACGCCCTGGTGCTGATGCCAACCGGCGGGGGCAAGTCACTCTGCTACCAGGTGCCGGCCCTGCTGCAAGGCGGGTTGACGGTGGTGATCTCCCCATTGATCGCGCTGATGAAAGACCAGGTCGATGCGCTGGTTGGGCGCGGGATCGACGCGACCTACATCAACTCATCGCTAACGCGCAGCGAGCGTGAGAAGCGCTACGCCGGGCTGGCCAACGGGCAGTACACGCTGCTGTATGTCACGCCCGAACGCTTCCGCAAGCCCGATTTTCTGGAGGGGCTCGCCCGGCGGGAGGTGTCGCTGCTCGCGGTGGACGAGGCCCACTGCATCAGCGCCTGGGGCCACGACTTCCGCCCGGATTACACCCGGCTTGCTGAGCTGCGCCGTCTGATGGGCGAGCCCACCACGATCGCGCTGACCGCGACCGCCACGCCACGGGTCCAGGCCGACATTATCGACCAACTCGGGCTGACCCCGGACCGGGTGCGCACGTTTCAGGAAGGCATCGATCGGCCCAACCTCTCACTCGAGGTCGCCGAGGTCTGGGGCGAGGACGCCAAGCTGGAGCAGGTCCTCGATGTGGTCCGCTCATACCCGGGATCGGGCATTGTCTATTTCACGCTGATCCGCACGCTCGATCGATTCAGCGAGCTGCTGCGACAGGGCGGGATCGGCCACACCTGCTACCACGGCGACCTGGACCGTCGGACCCGCCGACAGGTGCAGGACGATTTCATGCGTGCGGATGACGACGACGATGCATCACTGGTCCTTGCCACCAACGCGTTCGGGATGGGGATCGACAAGCCCGACATCCGCTTTGTGGTTCACGGCGAGGTGCCCGGCTCGATCGAGTCGTACTACCAGGAGATCGGCCGGGCCGGCCGAGACGGCCAGCCGTCGGCCTGCCGGCTGCTCTACGACGAGCAGGACCTGGAGACGCAGATGCGTTTCATCCACTGGTCCAACCCCGACCCCGAGTATTACCAGCGTGTCCTCCACCACCTGACCCACGACCAGGAACCGATCCGCGCGTTCGGGCTGAGCTGGCTGCGGGAGAAGCTGCACCACAAGCAGAAGCACGACTTCCGCCTGGACACGACGCTGGGGATGCTGCACCGCTACGGGGTGATCGAGCCGAGCGAGGGGGCCGGCGGCGATGTCCGCCTCGGCAAGGTCGAGGTCGTCACCGACCTGCCGCCTCAGCTGCTTAACCCCCAGGCCCTGCAGGACAAGCTGCGCGGCGACCAGCAGCGGCTGTACGGCCTGGTCCAGTACGTCCGGCACGAGGACGACCGCCGGGCCTTTCTCAACGACTATTTCGGTTGCGATGGCGGGGCCGCATGAACGATGCGCCGTCCCATCACCCTGCTAGGCTCTGGGCGGAGTTGCTGCTGCTGTTTGTCGGCGGCCCGATCCTGCTGACCGTTTTCCCGTGGGTCTTGGGCGGGGGCCGGCTGTTTCCCTTCCTCTGGATCAGCGCGCTGGCGTGCATGATTGTCCTATTCCGGGACCGATCGTTTGATCGTGGCCGATTATGGATCCAACAGCCCACCGTGGGGGATGCCGCCGCCGCGGGCGGGTCACGACGAACTCGATTGCTGGGTCACCTGGGCTGGATCGCGTTGCGCTGGGTCATCCTGGGGCTATTGATCATCTTTGTTTACGGGCTATTCGCCGGGAAGGTGGTGCTGGGCCTGCGTGTTCCGGTCGAGGTCTTTGGCCTGCCCCGCCGGATGCCCGGCCTGTTTTTTACGATCGCAGTCTTCTACCCCTGGGTGTCGGTCTACCCGCAGAACGTGATCTACCGCGCCTTCTTTTGTCACCGGTACGCCCCGATCCTCGGCGGTGGCTGGCCGATGATCCTGGTCAACGCCGCGCTGTTCAGCTTCGGGCACTTCATGTTCGGCAACTGGATCGTGCTCGCGCTGACTTTCGTTGGCGGCATCCTGTTTACCCGCACCTACCTGCGCAGCGGGTCGATGCTGCTGTCGGTCATCGAGCACGCGCTGTACGGCGTGTTGTGCTTCTCGATCGGGATCGGGATCTACCTGCTCTACGGCGCGGTTTCCTGAACCGGCTTGAGGTCGGTACGCAGATCGTCCCAGGCGTCGAGGGTGTCGGGCAGCACGAGGGTGTTGACCTGCGGGTCCTCGAGCGTGCCGGTCACCTCGAGCGCGACCAGCCCGCCGCGGATCGACCGGATGACCCCGGCGAAGGGGACCTGTTCGGCGGTGCCGATCATCTGCGATCGCATCCGCAGGTTCAGCCCGAGGTCGGGGTAGCTGATCACGCCGTTGCCGGAGATGCGTACGGCCTGGCTAAGGAGCTTGATCCCGGCGACGCGGAACTCGCTGCCGCGCGTCTCCATGCTGAAGCGTTCGAGCAGGATCGCGTCGTCGATGAGTTGGAACTCGGCCGAGGCCTGGTCGAAGCCGCGTCGGTCGGGGAGGTTGAGGTTCAGGGCCTGCAGCGTCCAGAGCTCGAGGGGGTTCTCGGCCAGGAGCCCGGCGTCGCGGACACGGATGCGCCCACGGCCCAACCGCTCGGCGTCGGGGCCGTAGCCCGTATCCAACTGCAGCATCGCCGAGATCAGCCCGGATTCCAGGTCTCTTTGGATGGGCGCGGGCACTTCGAGCTGGTCCTCGGCCTCGGCGGGCTTGAGCAGCGGCCCGAGTTGGACATCGTGCATCGACGCGAGCAGCCGAACGCCGCCGCCCTCTTGCGCGCTGGCCAGGTCGGCGGCGGCCTCGAGCACGACGGTGCCCTGGTACATCGAGCCTACAACGCGACCGGTCCTCAGCACGGCCGGTTCCGCCAGGTTGTCCGCCTGGCCGCGGATGTTGGTGATCAGGCGGTCGCGCACACGCACCTTATCCAGGGCCATCTCGTACTGCATCCGCGGCGGGGCGTCGCCCGGCGGGGCAAGGATGTCCGTGCGCAGCGTGCCGGTTAACTCGGTTAGTGGCAGGCCCCCGACGGTCAGTGATGCGCCGTCAATCAAAAACTCTCCGAGGAACGCGGTCTCTTGCCCCTCGCCCCCGGTGTTGTCGATCAGCAGGTCCGCGCTATCGACGCGCAGCGGCCCGGCGTAGTCAACCGAGTCGACCAGCTCATTGACCGCATTGGGCATCAGCAGCCGCACGGTCTGCCCGCGCCCGTCAGAGCTATCGCCGGTAAACGCCAGCCCGATCCGCGGCTCGGTGGCGAAACCGATCTCCCCGCTGGCGGTGATCCGCCCGGTGACCGCCCCCCCGCCGGCCTCACGCTCCGGATCGGTAAAGCTACCACCCAGTTCGTTGAGCTGGAGGTACTCCGGCCAGACCGTCGCGCTGCCGGTGACCTCCTCAAAGGACAGCCGGCCATCGCCGTAGTTAAACGCAAAGGCGCTGGGGTGCAGCTGAGCAATAAAATTGTCAGGCTCGTCGTCAGTGGTTGGCTCCCAGTGCAGCTCCGCGTCGAGCAGTCCCGTCGGCTCGTACTGCTCGTAGAGCTCGGTGAGCTGAGCACGCAGTTCGCTTTCGGGCGGGAACACTTCGAGCAGCGCTCGACGTAGCTCGACCCGGTCGGCATCAAAACGCAGGTCGGCCGAGGTGTTGCCTCGGGTGTCCCAGGCGACCTGACCGAAGATCGAGAGTGCTGTGTCCCCATACCGGCCGGTGAAACTCATCCGGGGGATATCCCAGCCGCGCAGGTGGAGCAGGCCCTCGACCCGATCAAAGGCGATCGAGCCGCCATACGGCTGGGCCCGGCCATCGGTGACCACGATGTCCAGGGCCATGTCGACATCGTCATCCTCCGGCGTCTGGAAGATGTCCCCACTGACGCGCGCCAGGCCGCCGACCCCGAGGTCGCTCAGCAGTACCTCGGCCTCGCCGCCCACGGCGTGGAGCAATAGCCCGTCGATCGGCAGCAGGGTCTCGCCCAGCTCGATCCTGGGCAGATAATCGCCGCTGGCGGGGTCCCGGTCGGCCCGGCCGCTCAGGGCCAGGCCCCCGCCGGTCGCGCCCGTCAGCTCCAGGTCGCGGATGATGACATAGTCATCGCCGATCTCGACCTCGCCACGATCGACCGTCGCGGGGTAGGCGAAGTCGCGCATCAACACGCTGACCCCCGACAGATCGATCTTGGGCACGATCGAGTACGTGCCGTCCTCGCCGTACGGCCGGTACACCGGGACATCGATATCGACCCTGCCGCCCATCACAAACTTCGGTGCGCTGCCGTCGTCGCCGGGGGTAATCAGCCCCTTGTCAACCAGCGCGTTGTACGACGCCTGGTCAAAAAACCGCGCGAGGTTCTCCCGCTCGCCCGGCTGCATCGCTTGGGCAAGCTCCTCGTCCAGTGGCAGGTCGGTGATCTGGATGTCCAGCGCGACCTCGGCGATGTCGTTCGGCGGGGTGACCCGGCCCTGCAGGCGGACCGTCGCGCCCCCGGCGGTGACCGCCATCATGTCCTTGAGCACCGCACGCTGCGGGTCCACCTCGATCCGCCCCGTAACCTCACGAAGCGTCAGCGGGAACATCTGCTGGGTCATCTTCGCGTTCAGCAGGTCCACCCCCAGTGTCCAGGTCGCCGCGGCGTCCGGGGCGGTCTTCTCGAAGGTCGCGTCAAGCGCCATCTCGCCGCTGGGCTTGAAGCGCCGGTAAGCATCTCCGGTCAGCGGCAGCAGCGCGAGCAAGACCTCGTAGCGGTCCTTGATCACAAAGGGCTGGGACTTGACCATGATCTCCAGCCCCTGCTCGATGTCCAACGCGCCCGATGCGGTGACCTCGTACCGGATCGGCGAGATGCCCAGCCCGGACTGCCGGGCCTGGCCTGTGCCCGTCAGCGTAAACCGTTCGTTACTGATCTCAAGCCGCCCGCTGATATCGCTAAGCCGGGTGCGGATCGAACGCAACAGCATGGCGACTTCACGCTGATCGGGGTCACTGGCGTCGAGCACGTTCAGGTCCAGCCCGACCTCGGAGAAATCGACCAACGCCCTGCCGACCCCGAGCCGACCCTTCTCGTCCGGGCCGAGCGTGATCGACATGCGCTCGACACTGCCGGTCGGCGCGAGCCGGCTGCTCCAGCGGCGGAACTCGGGCGGCAGGAAAAATCGGTACTCATCGATATAGCTGAAATCCGCCAGCTGCAGTTCCAGGGCCGGGGCGTCCAGGTCGAACCGCCCGGTCAGGCTCAGGCCGCGCTCGCCGGGGTCGGGCATCTGCTCCTGGAACTTGAAGCGGTACCAGTCGCGGTCCGCGGGGTCGGGCCAGAGCCCCCCGTTGATATGGATCACCGACAGGGTGCCGATCCGGTTGCTCCCCCGGGTCTGGGCGAAACGGATCTCGCCCTGGTTGACATCGATCTGTGGGATCGAGAACATGTCCTCGCCGCCCTCGGCGGGGGGGATGAGCTCAAAATTGAACCGCCCATCGTTCGGGGCCTCGGTGAGGAAGAGGACCGGGCGGTCGATCTGTACGGAGGTCGGGGCGTAGCTGCCGTCGATCAGGCCCCAGGCCTCACCCCACATGTCGATACGGTCGGCGGTAAAGAGCTTGGCAAAGTCGCCGCCGGCGCCGGGGACACGGACCTCGACATTCTCGAGGGTGAGCCGGCCCTTGCGATTGACACGTGCGTTGCCGATGCTGACCTCGCACCCGGTCGCCTCGGCGATGACGGCCTCGGCCTGCGAAATCAATTGGGCCGGACGGGTGTAGTAGTAGATCAACCCCAACGGCACCGCGATAAGCAGCAGCACCAGCAGCGCGAGCCATTTCAGCAGGCGTCGCTTGCGGCCGGGCTTAGACGGGTTGGGCGGGGATTGACCGGTCACAGGGGTCCAGGCATAACACGCACGGGCGGGCTTCTATTCTACCGCTGTCGGGCCAGTAACCGGAAGCCCCGCCCGCGATCGGCTATGCTGCGCGACTCGATCGGCCTTGCCGCCGGTCGCTGGCCCAACCCCTGGGCACCGTCGCACGACACACAGACAGGTTCAAACCATGGATACCAAGCCAACCATCCAGTACGACGACTTTGCCAAGCTCGACCTGCGGGTCGCGACGATCGTCGAGGCCGAGGCTCACCCCAACGCCGACCGGTTGTTGAAACTGCAGATCGACCTGGGGGAGGAGAAGCGGCAGATCTGCGCGGGGGTCAAGGCCTTCTACGACCCGGCCGACCTGGTCGGCAAGCAGATCATCGTGGTCGCCAACCTCGCGCCACGCAAGATCCGGGGCGAAGAGTCCAACGGCATGCTCCTCGCCGCTTCGGCCATGGAGGGCGAAGAGCTCAAGGACGTGATCCTGCTCTGCCCGAGCAAGCCCGCGCCGGCCGGCTCGATGGTGGGCTGAGGCCCGCGCATGCCACCGCCGCCCGCCACGCTCGGGGAGCTTGGCTGACGGCGGTGTGTAGCGTTTACGCATCGCGTGCCGATCGGCCCGGGACAACCAGTTCTTCATCGGCGGTCTCGGCCGAGTCGTCCACCCCCAGCCTGACCGCCGGGGCGTAGAGCAGGCTATGGACCGCGGCGACATGGTCCTGGCCGTAACGCCGGTGGCCACCGGGGGTCCGGTGAGCCGGGGGGATCAGCCCCGCCCGCTCCCAGTTCCGCAGCGACTCGGCCGAGACGTTGAAGCGCCGGACCAGCACGCCGATGCTGAAGCTACGTGGGAGTTCTGCCATCACTGGCTCCTTCCGTTGCGCCAAGAACAGACGGAAGAAAGCAATTGAACAGTCGTCCCCGTTAGCCGTCGCCGAACTAGCGGCGTGTTGCCACGTTCCCCGATCTCAGACCAGCCGGGGGGCCAGCCAGAGCACCAGCCCCGCCCCGGCGGTGGCGAGCAGTGCGCCGCCGGCCAGCACGGCCCCGATCTCTGCGGCCTGCATCTTCACGATCAGCCACCGGCCGCAGCCGATCCGGTGCAGCGTCGCCCGCTCGGCCGCCCGCAGCCGCAGCGACAGCATCACCACCAGGCCGAGCATCACCGCCATCGCGAGACCGACCAGCAGGAGGTTGGCATCCATCAGCCGCTTGACCCGGAGCACCAACCCCATCAACTCATCCATCACACCCGCCGGCTCGAGCGCCTGGTAACGCTGCCCGGAGTTGTAGCGTGTGGTAATCAGGGTCTTGGCCTTTGTGCTCTTTGGCAGCACGATCACGCTGCTGATCGGGAACGTTGATTCATCGCCGTGGAAGTGGAAGCGGTCGGCGTTGTCGGGGGTGATCAGGGCGTAGGTCACTGCCGCGGCGTGGCGCGCCTCATCGCCGTGCACAGTGATGTCGTGGCCGTGACCCAGGCCGGCGATCACCCAGGTGGTCTGTAGCGAGACAAAGACCGCGCGGTCGTCCGCCGAGCCGGTCGGCACGAGCACACCGGCGATCGGCATCTTCAGGGGCATGGCCTTGCTGATGTCGTAGATGTTGGCCTGGTCGCTGGTCAGCAGGTCGCCCACGCCCAGGCCCAGCACCCGCGCCACCTCGCTGCCGATGACCGCCTGGCCCAGCAGCGTTGGCGGGCCGCCGCTGGCATATCCGTTGCTACGGAAACGGAGGTAGTCATCGATCCGTGTCCCAACGACCGGGTAGCCCTCGGCCGAGTATTGCACGTGCAGCGGGATCGCTTCGCAGTCCCCCCGCGCCTCAAGCTCTTTGACCATGACGACCGGCAGTGTCTCGATGCGCCCCGATCTGAAGTACAGCGACTGCAGGACCAGATCAAAACGGTTGCCCTTGCTGCCCAGCACCAGCGGCGTCGCCTCGGCGCGGCCACGCAACTCGGCGTTGTACCGCTCAACCAACAGCGTCACCGACGCCGGCAGCAACAGCGTCAGCCCGACCGCGAGCCCCATTAACAGCGCCTTGCCGCGGTTGTGCGACAGGTAGCGGCGGGTCAGGTACATCGTGCCACTCATCCTCCGCCCCCAGACAATAGGGTTCTGGAACCTTGATCGTGCTCGGCTATTGATGCGACGCCGTCGTCGATATAGATCACCCGCTCAAACCGATCGAGTGCCGACCGATCGTGGGTGAGCATGACCAACGTGTTGCCCTGGCTTTCGACCAGGCTGAACATCTCATCGAGCACCGTATCGGCGGTGCCCGGGTCCAGTGCGCTGGTCGGCTCGTCGGCCAGCACCACGGCCGGCCTATGGACCAACGCGCGGCAAACGCCGACCCGCTGGCGCTCGCCCTGCGATAGCCGATCGATCCGGCGGTCCAGCTTGTCTGCCAGCCCCACCGCCCGGGCCAGTTCCGCCGCCCGGGCCATCGCTTCGGCGTTAAGGTTCAGGCCACGGTTGATGCGGTAGGGCAGCAGGATGTTGTCCCGCACATCCAGATAGTCCAGCAGGTCCACCGTCTGGAAGACAAAGCCAATGTGCTGCAGCCGTAGCCGCCGCCGCGCCGTGTCGTGGAGTGATGACACCGTGTGGTCGCCGAGATGGACCGAGCCCTCATCAGGCACCAGGACGCCGGCCATCAGGTTCAAGAGCGTGGTCTTTCCCGTTCCGCTCGGGCCGACCACCGCGACCCGGCTGCCCCCGGGCACCACGAGGCTGGGCACACGCAGGCAAAAGCCGTTGTCCGGGTATTGATACGCAACCTTGTCCAGCTCAATCTCCATCGCCGCCCCCGGGCTGTTCGTCCAGATCAAAGAGGTCTTCGAGCGTCTGGTTGCCGTCGTCGGTGCGCGCTTGCTGCTGGACCGCGGTCCCGATGATGCGCCACTGGCCGTTGCGGGGGGCGAGGGTGTAGACCGCGGAGAAGCGGTTGGTCCGGGCGTGCGTGTGGCCGTGGTGCTGCACCAGGCCATCGACTTCCCATGTGCACCGCACCCTGTACCCCCCCGGCTCACCATCCACCGGCCCACCCAGTACCTCGGCGCTCTCAACCCGCACGTCCTGCACCCGGCACACCGCCCCGCCCTGATCTCGCAGCACCAGCGACTGGTACACATCGTTGTAGATCACCGCCAGCTCCGGTCCGTCGACGCTCTGGGCCAGCGCGTCGTACACCGCGCTCTCATCGGTGTAGTCGAAGGCGCGGTAGATGTTGCGGTGAAGCACCGTAAAAATCGCGCGGGCCTCATCGGACGGTGGCACCGGCGTCGGCTCGGGTTCGCGATCGATCTGGATCGAGCCGACCTGCGTCAGCACCAGCACCAGGGAGAGCCCGACCCCGCCGCACAACATCGCCGCCGAAACCCGCACCGATCGGATGAAAAACGTCGCCAGCCCGGCGGCGAGGACAACCACCATCCCCAGGACGGGCAGGCGGTACCCTCTCGCCGGCGTCTCCGGAGCGATCGTCAGCGAGACGGGGTTGAATCGTACGGCGCTGTGCCAGATGTGCTCGGGCTCCCGTTCGGAGAACACCGCGAGCTGAGCCTTCCCGTCCACCCGGAGCGAGGCGGCGATCACCCCGGCCTGGCTTTCGCCCGAGTCTTCAGTGCCCAATACCGCGTCGGCACGCTCGGGCGCGATCATCCGCCAGGTCAGCGAGACGGCCTGCGGCCGCTGGCCCAGCGTCGTGTAGTGCGCCTCGAACGCCAGCACGCCGGATCGGATCAGCTCCGAATTGCCAAGCGTCGCCACGGGGATATCCGGCGTGAAGCCCTCCAGCCTCAAGTTCTTGATGACCGGCAGCACCTCAACCCCATCGACCCGCACCGGGTTGAGCCGAGCCATGGCGTTGGCCAGGAGCACGCCCGCCTCACCGGGGTCCATCCGGTTGTAACGCCAAAGCTCGATATCCTCGTAAACCGTCTCCAACGCATAAGCCAGCGGTACTCGGGCCTGTTGGACCACCGCGGCCTGATCGATCGTGACCTCAAGCTGAACCTGCTGCACCTCGTCCTCAGGGTGGCTCATCGCCGACCATGCGATCAGCACTGCCAATAGCACAGGCGTCAGGATAGAGGGGCGTTGCAGCACCTCCGCATTTTACCGCCACCTCGGGGCATGCCCTCGAAATCCCGTGGCCGATGTATCCATCGGCCACGGATGAAATTCCGTCTGCTCTTGACTTGTCAATGAACATGGCCGCGACGCCGCGGCCGACAATCGTTCACCAAGCCCGGGCGCACCGATCGCGCTCCTCCCGCCCCCGGTACGCGGGACGCTTGGTCCTGATGGGCTTCGTGTTGTCAATCCCGGCCGCGGGAGTCGCACCCGCGTCCCACGCCTCTTGCGTAGGTGAGTCTCATGCCGGACATTAATGCTGCATTGCCGTCGTGATGGGATTCTCCAATGAGCTTGATCGATCTGCCTGGTATCAACCCTTGCGACGAAGCCGCGGCTGAGGACGGGCCGGCCGAGGCGGGCGGGATTAAAAAACGCCTGCGGGATTCATCCGCCGGGGGTGACGGGTTGCTCGCTCATCGTTGGGTTGTGGGTCGGGGTTGGGCCGGTCAGTGTTGGCGGAAATAGCTTGAATTCAAGCCGTTTCGCGAACTTTGGGCCACGGGCATCGGTCGGCGGGAGCCGGGCTTGCCGGCAAACCCGCAGGCCTTGACGCGGACCCGGATCGGGTCGGCGTGGATGCCCGCCGGGAGCTGTTCCAAGAACTGGATCAAACGCCCAAGACCATCGACAAGATCACCCAACAGCCATGCCGCAACCGCGTCGGAGCAATCGGCTAGCGTGTTGTGCTGCTGGGGATTCATCGTGATGATCCTTATCAAAAACTCGGCCGAGACACGCGGCCGAGCAGGCAACATATCGTCACGCCTAAGCCCGTGCAATAGGTTTTTGCAGGAATTGCGGGAGTTTTTGTTCGACGTGCGCGTAAGTCTTGCTTTGACAGGTTTCGCCGCTCAAAAAATTGAAAACGATTGGATCAGGCGTCGGATGTTTGCTTTGCAAAGCGGTAGTGGCTGACCCCCCACTCTTTGCCGCCCCGGTAGCCCCAGAGCTCGGCACAGGCCATGAAGAAGATCCGCCAACGCCGCAGCCAGACCTCGGCCGACGCCTTGCCGTAGGTCTGTTCAAAGCATTCGAGGATCTGGCCGCGGTTTGCGTCGGTATTGTTTAGCCAGGCCTCGGCCGTCTTCTGGTAGTGCGTGCCGTCCTGCCACCAGTCTGCTTCGCAGCGCAGGTGTTCGTCGGTGCCGGGCAGGTAGCCGTGGCTGGGCATGATGCCGCCGGTGAAAAAATGCCGGCCCATCCAGTTGCTCTGACCATCCTCTTCGAACCGATAGGCATACCGCCGGTGCGCGAAGACGTGGACGAACAGCTTGCCGTCGTCTTTCAGCCAGCCCGCGATGCGGCGCATCAACTCGGCGTGGTTGGCCATGTGCTCGAACATCTCGACCGAGACGACGCGGTCAAACACGTCGTTGGTCTCAAAGTCATTGATGTCGGCGGTGATGACGTCAAGGTTATTCAGGCCACGCCCAGACGCCTGCGTCATGATGTGGTTTCGCTGCGAAGCGCTGTTGGACACGGCCGTGATCCGGGAGGCGGGGTAGTGCTCGGCCATCCAGAGCGACAGCGAGCCCCAGCCACAGCCCAACTCCATCACCCGCTGGCCATCGACCAACTCGGCGTGCTCGCAGACAAGGGCCAGCGCCGCGTCCTCGGCCTGGTCCAGCGTGGTCACGCCCCGGGGCCAGTAGCAGCCGGAATACTTCAGCCGGCGCCCGAGCGAAAGCCGGTAGAACTCGGCCGGCACCTCGTAGTGCTGGCGGTTGGCGTGGTCGGTCTTCTCGGCGATGGGCTTGTTGGCCAGCGCCTCGCGGAGTTCGACGATGCGTGCGTGGTAGCCGTCCACCCCGCCGGCGGATTCCTCGGCCAGGCGCTGGGCTAGCAGGAGGCGGATCCCCCGGCGGATCAGGAAGTCGGGCACCCACCCGCGCTCGGCCAGGCCCATCAGGCCCCGCTCCCGATCGGTGTCGCGGGGCTGGTGGATCGCGCGGTCGGGCTGTGCGGTGAGCTGGGTCATGGATTCGACTTTCTCGGGCGCGGTCAGGTTGTCTTGGTTTTGGGGAACCACGGGAAAAACGCGCTGGTCTCGCGTTGGTACTGGCGGTAGGCCTCGCCCTTGCTCTGGACCGCGCGCATCTCGGTGTAGGGGATGCCGGTGACAAAGACCAGGAAGACCAGCATGACGATGGGCCCGGCGAGGGCGGCGTAGCCGATGGCCGTGCTCAGCGTCCCGCCGATGACGAGGTACGCGAACCAGTGCAGCCATTCGAAGAAGTAGTTGGGGTGGCGCGAATACCGCCAGAGGCCCTGTTTGCAGACCTTGCCTTGGTTTGTAGGGTCGGCCTTGAAGTGATCGAGCTGCCGGTCCGCAAGAAACTCCCCGCCCATCGCAACCAGCCAAATCATGATGCCCGCGGGCAGCCGCCAGTCGAAGGGCCCCGAGTAGGTCATGGCGGCGACCATCGGTGCCAAGAAAAGCACGACAAAGAACGCCTGCATCTGGAAAAAGATGAAGAATGCCAGCGGGGCCTTGCCGCCGAAGTACGCGCGCATGTGCGCGTATCGGCCGTCTTCGGGCTTGCCGTGAACCCGCCGCAGCAGGTGCCAAGCCAGTCGGAACGCCCACACCGCCCCGAGCACCGCGACCCATAGGCGTCTCTGAAACATGCCTTCGAGCATGAACGCGCCGAGGATCGCGCCCACGCCGATCGCAAAGGCCCAGGCGACATCAACGTGGCTGGCGTTCTTGATCCGGTGGCAGTACAGCCAGAGGCCGGCAAACACGACGGCCAACACCGCCCAGACGCAAACCAACCACAACCAGGGTGCGCTCATCAGCCCGCTCCGATCGGCTCAACCGACAGCGGCGCGTCGGCACACCCCGGCTTGCGGACCTCGAAATGAACCAGCCCGATGTTCCGTTCGATGAACCCGCCCTCGCAGTAGGCCAGGTAGAACGACCACATCCGCAGCAACTGCTCGGGGTAGCCCAGCGCGAGGATCTCGCCGCGGTGACGGACCATCCGGCAGTGCCAGTGATGCAGCGTCGTCGCGTAGTGCGGGGTCAGGTCTTCGAGGTGGGTCATCCGCAGGCTCGAGGCCTTACTCATCGCACGGTTCAAAGCGGTAACCGACGGGATGCAGCTGCCGGGGAAGACGTACTTCTTGATGAAGTCGATGGTCTTGCGGGCCTGGTCGTAGCGCTGGTCGGCGATGGTGATGCACTGGATCACGCCCCGGCCCGTCGGCTTGAGCAACTTATCGCAGGCGGCAAAGAAGGTGGGGTAGTACTTGTGCCCGACCGCCTCGATCATCTCGACGCTGACCAGCTTGTCGTATTGGCCCTCAAGCTCGCGGTAGTCCTGCATCCGCAGATCGACCCGGTGCTCGACGCCGTGCCCCCGGAAGCGGGCGGCGGCGTAGTCGTGCTGTTCTTTGGAGAGCGTGGTGGTCGTGACCCTGCAGCCGTAGTGTTTCGCGGCGTGCAGCGCGAGCCCGCCCCAGCCGGTGCCGATCTCCAGCAGGTGGTCGTTGGGTGTGAGGTCGAGCTTCTGACAGAGGCGGTCGAGCTTGACCAGTTGGGCCTGGTGCAGCGGCGTGTCACTGTTCGGGAAGACCGCGGCGGAGTACATCATGGTCGGGTCGAGCAGCTGCTCGAAAAAGTCGTTGCCCAGATCGTAATGGGCGGCGATATTCGCCCGGCTGCCCCGGGTGGTGTTGCGCTTCAGCCAGTGGCCCAGCCTCAGGGCGAGCCCGCCGAGCCTGACCGACAGCGCGTCCATCTCATCGGAGAGCTGGAGGTTGCGGGCGAAGATACGGACCAGGGCGGACAGGTCATCGCAGTCCCAGAGGCCGTGGACATAGCCCTCGCTGGCCGCGAGGTGCCCGCCGAGGACCGCGTCGCGGTAGAACCGGGGGTGGTGGACGGTCAGTCGGCAGTGCGGCTCGTTCGCCGAGTCTTGGGTGGGTGACCCAAAGGTGCGTTGACGTTCTCCGTCGATGATCGTCACGCGCCCGTGTTCGATGCGCTCGAGCCAGCGGTGCAGCAGGGCTTGGCAACTGTGGATCATCCAGCCCCCGGCTTGGTCCGGAGCCGGGAGCGACCGTGCGGCGGGGATAATCGTCGTGGACATAAGCCTTTTTCGTTAGACGGATTAGCGGCTGACCATCGTCAAGCATACACCATGATCCCGGAGTGTTTCGTTCGCAGCTTATCCGTCCGTGGATGCAGCCCGGTTTCCAGATTTACGCCACTTGGGGTGCGGCTGGAAGGGCACCTTCTTCAGCCACAGCCGCAGGGCGTGCCAGTAGATCCCGGCAATGACCTTGACCGTGATCAGGGGGTACCTGGCCAGCATCAGGTTGAGCCGGGCGGAAGTCAATGCGTAGCGTTGCATCACCAGTGAGGCGTCGAAGACCCGCCTATCTTGCTTGAGGTTGCGCATACGTACGACCAGCTGCCCGCCGTCCTGGTCCGGGGGCGGGCTGAACCGCCAGTCGTAGGTATGGTCCATGGGCATGAAGGGGGAGACGTGGAAGGCCTTGGCAAAGCGGCTGGCCAGCGCGGCTCGATCCTTCTCGCTGTTGCGGGGCAGGACATAGCAGTAGCGTTCGCCCCAGGGGGTGTTGTGGATCTCGGTGACCACGGCCTGGACGTTGTCCCCGGCCGCGTCGTAGCAGTAGTAGAACGTCGCCGGGTTCATCTCGTAGCCGAAGTACCGCAGGTGAGCGAGCATCCGCACCGGCCCGTCGGGACGCGTCCCGGTCACCTCGGCGACCCGATCCAGCACCGCCTGTTTGAGCGGGACGCGCGGGTCACCGAAATGGTCTCGCCGCAGCAGGCAGGCGATATTCAGCCGGCCCACCGACCACAGCAGCCTGCCGGGCCCGGTGAACACACCGTCCAACTCGTCCAGGTCGAGGTAGAGCATAAACATGCGGTACTGCAGCGCGTGCTCAACCGGCTCAAACCGGCGGTGCCGAACGGTGCCTTGGTAGATGGCCGAGTTCACAAACCAATGATAGGGAAGTTATCAATTCGCAATCGCGGCACACCATGCTCGACGTGGTTTACAACAACTGGTCGCAGGCGAGCCGGGGGCCGCGGGCCCCCGGGGGTTGAGAAAGAACCAAAACACCCAGGTATAAAACCCCGCGGGGTAGGAGACACCGGGCCCCCGCCCCC
>JBCDHS010000058.1:0-18241 GCA_038749735.1 Planctomycetota bacterium | reverse complement strand
TCGACGATCGCCATCAGCCGCGCGATGTGGTCTTTGAGGAACCGCACATCGGACTCGGTGTACAGCTTCGGCTCAGCGTCCTTGCGCATAGACGCAAGGTAATACACCTACGACGAGAGCGCAAATCTGTGAACACTTACGACTGGCCGTTTCTACGGTACAGAACGAAACCATCATAATGCAGATCGATGCGGACCCACTGCGGGCGGCGTCGCGCAAACCTACCCCCAACCCAGATCCCAAACGCGACCCCCACAATAATTGGGAAAATGGCCAGACTCGAACGCGGGAGCGCGAGGATCACGCCAAAGCTTAGTAGAAAGCCGGTCATCCCCCCAGCCGACCACAGGGCTAGTTCTCGCCCAAGCCAGGGCGAGGACAACTCGATCGACCAAACATCATCTTGATCTTTAAGTCGATCAGCTTCGACCCTACACCTCTTTATTAGTGCCCAAACAAGTTGCCCTGCAGCATAAACCCGTTCTCCTCGAAGTAGGCCAGCGCCTCTTCGGTGGTCTTGAAGACCTTGGTCGCGGTCTCGGTGATGAATGGGCTGGGGGGCTTCTCGGGGTGGTAGACGACGTAGACATCGCGGGAGTGGTCGAAGGCGTGCTGGAGCTCGCGCTCGACGCCGCTGCTCAGGCCCGGCGCCCCGCCGGGCAGCTCGGGGACCAGCGAGACGATCATGTCGGACTGGCGGACCATCTGGAAGTCACGGGTGTAGATCTGCCCGTCGACATCCCGGGCGATATCCAGCACCTGGCGGACCGGGACGGTCAGGTGCTCGCCGGGGCGGTAGGTCCCGGCCTCGGCGGTGATGAAGTCCTGGCCCTCTTTCGCCGCGTCCAAGGCGGCGTCCAGCAGCAGCTTCTCATCCACATCACCGGGGTCGAAGGCGATGAAATGTTTGGCCAACTCGGCGCGGAACTCGTTGATCACGGCCTTGACGTCCGGCAGCTTCTCCACGTGCGTCATCGGGAAGCTGGGGTAGACCGTCTTCATCTGCGGCTTGGTGATCAGCCGGTAGCACGTCTCGATCGTGTCTTCGTGCCGGCCGCGTGAGAGCACGTAGAACTGCGTCGGGATGCCCAGGGCCTGGGCGAGCAGCTCGGTGGCCATGATCTCCTCTTCACGCCAGACCATCAGGTCTTTAAGCGTGGCGTCGGAGGTGTAATCCTCGTGCAGCCGGGCGTGGACGACCTCGATATTGTCCATCAGGCAGATCAGCGTGTCGGGCTTAAAGGCCTTGATCTGGTCGAAGTCGAACGCGGCAAACAAACCATGACGCCAGCGGAAGGTGGCGTGGGTGTTGAGGATCGCGTTGGGCTTGCCCTCGGAATCGGCGATGACGTCTTTCATCGCGGCGCGGCGCAGCGAGCGCAGCCGGGCCAGCGGCAGGTCGAGGATACGCCCGGGCCGGATGTCCGGGGCCTCGGCGTACATCATGTCCCCGATGTTGTACAGCGCGATGCTCTCGCCCCGCCGGCCGGCGAAATCGACCACGCTCTGGAGGTAGCCTTTCTTGTCCACACCGACCTGACCGGTGACGATCGCACGCATATTGATCTCCGTTGCGTCGGATTACGCAAGGAAATAGAATAACATCTAAATGACTGGTCGGCCGCTGCCGGCACAACCTCTCTTTATCCGGATGCTCAACATGCCACGACTCACCACGCTGCGCGTCCTGCTTCTGCTTTGCCTTTTGCCCACAGCGACCATAGCGGTGGGGTGCAAAGCAGTCACGCAGCAAAAAACCGAAGCTATTGCTGATGAAGCCGGCAGCCCATTCGTCGGCGTCTGGGAAGCCTTCCGCAGTGACTCGGAGTACGCCGAGGACGTCGAGTCCATGACGCTGCGGGTCGACGGCGACGGCTTCATCTTGGCCACGATCGTCCTCGAAGGAAAGGAACAGGTCAGCATCCCGGGTGACTGGTCTCTGGAGGCGGGCGGCAGGATGGATTCGATGTTCCGTATCGAAGAATTCGACGTGCTCGGGTACGCCTGGATCAAGGAGGACCGCGTCATGGCGGGCACGCTCGTGGTCCCGGAAGAAGACTACATGTCCATCTCGATCGACTTCAGGCGGATCGAAGAATAATCTGCCGAAAAGAGGCCGATCGGCTAGAGTATGGGACGGGTTTTGTCGCAACCACCCTTAGCGTGCTTCAATACTTTACTGAAAAACCAGCCATGAACCCCCTGCTTGCCCAAATCAGCGTCGGCACGATCGTCCTCGCGGTCGTGATCCTGGTCGCGGTCATCGTCTCGCTGATCTTTATCCTGGTCATCAGCAAGTTCTTTAACCTCTGGCTGCAGGCCCGCGTCTCCAACGCGCCCGTGTCGTTCTTCGACCTGATCGGGATGTGGTTTAGGAAGGTCAACACCCGGACGATCGTGCTCTCGCGGATCCAGGCGGTCAAGGCGGGCCTGAGCATCTCGTCCAACCAGCTCGAGACGCACTACCTGGCCCGGGGCAACGTGCCGCGCGTGGTCAACGCGCTGATCGCCGCCGACCGCGCGAAGATCGACCTGCCCTGGGACACCGCCTGCGCGATCGACCTGGCCGGCCGAGACATCCTCGAAGCGGTGCAGACCTCGGTGAAGCCAAAGGTCATTGACTGCCCGGCAGCACAAACCGGGCGCGGCACGATCGATGCGGTCGCAAAGGACGGCATCCAGCTCAAGGCCCGCGCCCGGGTGACCGTCCGGGCCAACCTCGCCCGGCTGGTCGGCGGTGCGCTCGAAGAGACGATCATCGCCCGGGTCGGCGAGGGGATCGTCACAACAATCGGCTCGGCGGGAACCCACAAAGATGTGCTCGAAAACCCCGACCGTATCTCGCGGGTCGTGTTGGAGCGTGGGCTTGATGCGGGCACGGCGTTCGACATCTTGTCGATCGACATCGCCGACATCGATGTGGGTGATAACATCGGGGCGAAGTTGCAGGCCGACCAGGCCGAGGCCGACAAAGTCCGCTTCCAGGCCGAGGCCGAGCAGAAGCGTGCCTTGGCCGTTGCCCAGGAGCAGCAGTTCCGTGCCGAGGAACAGAAGAACCGCGCTTTGGTCGTGCTCGCCGAGGCCGAAGTACCTAAGGCGATGGCCCAGGCGTTCCGGGACGGGAACCTGGGGATCATGGACTACTACCGGATGAACAATATCAATGCCGACACCAAGATGCGCGACACGATCGGCGGCGGGGAAGACAGCGCGGAGTAGATGATGCCACGAACCGGCCCAACGCGAGGCTCACGACCTGGACGGCGGGCCCTAGTGCTTGCCTTCCTACTCGCAATAGGCTGGTTGAGCACAGACGTTTGTGCCCAGCCCGCGGTGACCACCGCCGAAGAAGCCGCCGAACAGGTCGAGAAGACCGGCTATTACCGCATCCGCCTGGCCGGGGTTCCCTATCGGTTGTACCACGAGACCCGGCTCCGCTATGGCTGGACCCCACACCCCACCTTCCGAGACCGCCTGGCCGCCGGGCCCAACGAAGACTATCCCTTCCGAGATTACCCGTCGGTGGCCTGGCATATCACGGCACCCGAGTCGTACCGACGGGAGATGCCTCCGGGTCTATTGATCTGCATCGGTCCAGGACCCAACCGCGCACCTGAGGCGTGGCTGGAGACGCTCGACGAATTGAACCTGGTGTATATCGCGATCAGCGCCCCGGGCACCCCGCCTAACCACTACGCGCACACCATGGCCGTGCTCGCGGTGCAGATGATGAACCAGCGCTACGCGGTTCACCCGCAGCGAATCTACCTGGTCGGGCTCGACACCGCCGGCGACACCGCCAACACCACCGCGGTGCTAAGCCCGGAGGTGTTTTCGGCGGCGTGGCTGGTCAACGGCGGGCGCTTCCTCCAGCCGCTGAAGTTTGACGGGCACGATATCCAGGGCCTGGCCCCCGACGCCAACCGCGACGCGGTCCGCGCCGCAGCGCGATCGACCCGACTGGTCTTCCACAACACCAAGACCGATGTCGACCGCGCGATCTACCTCACCCACGCCCGGGCCTATCACCAGGCGGGCTTCCGCGGCCTGACGGTCTGGGACGAGCAGGGCACGGGGGACGGCCTGCCTTCGGCCGAGCACCTGACCCGGGCGATCGACCTGTTCGACCAGCGGCTGCACGAGGGCGCGGAACGCAAGATGCGGGAAGCCGAGCGCAACACCAAACGCGACCGGCTCGGCGATGCCTTGTCGAGCTACTTCGCCGTGCAGGCCTCAGCCCCGACGACGGAGATGGGAGCCACCGCGCGAGAGCAGATCAAGACCCTCCTCGCTACGTATGCCGAGCAGGTCGCCGCGATCGAGACCCTGGTCACCGCCGGCGAGACGCGGCAAGCCCAGCGGTCGATCGATCAACTCGAGCGGGCCTGGGGTGACCTGGCGGATGGCGATGCCGCCCGTCTCCAAGAGTCGGCAAGGCAGCGAGCGCGAGAAAACTAGCCCGACGAAATCGTGGCCGGCATCTCAATCAACATAACCTTGCAAATCGTCTTTTCGCTCACACCAGGCGCGCAGACGAGGTGAGAATGCCCAGCAGGTTGCTTCTAAATCCGACAGGCCAAGCAGATGAATCACCCTGTCTTCCAGGGCGCCAACCCCCGTGCCGTGCATCGCACTGATCCGCAGCGGGTCATCGGCAGAAGAGCCCGTGGCACCGCCCAGATCCTCCTCCGTCTTATCGATCTTGTTGACCACCCAAAGGTCTGGTTGCCTCGGCAGCTCGGCTCTGTCCGGCCAAGCCTGCCCTGGATCACGCAACGCGACGACCACCGTCGCGTCCGAGATCACGCGCTTGGCTAAAGCGATCGCGCGCTGTTCGATCGGGTCGCTGCTGTCGCGGAGGCCGGGCGTGTCCAGCCACCGGACCGCGAGCCCCGCGCCGGACTGCCCCGCCAATTCCACGAGCCCGCCGACCCAGTCGCGCGTCGTGCCGGGCCGGTCGGCGACGATGCTGACCGATCGGCCCATCAGCCGGTTGGTCAGGGTCGATTTGCCGGCGTTGGCCGGTCCGATGACCACGACCGTTGGTGGGTGGATCAGTTGGTCCAAGACCGCCGAGCGCTGCTGAAGCGCAGGGCGTTGCGCGGCGGCTTGCTGCGGTGCAGCAAGCAGGTCGCGCCACCGCCGGGGTTGTTCGGCAAGCAGGTCGATCGCGGCGGGGCTGGCGGCCCGGGCGATCGCGTCCAGCATGTCCGCCTCGATCTCACTCCCCGCCTCGGGGTAGAGCTTGCGTGGATCGGGGGCCGGGTCGTACGTCACGCCCAGCGGATCGACCAGGTGTTCGATCAGGCGTTGCACGACGCGTGGCCCGCCGTGGGGCATGAGCTGGGCCGTATCGGATGCTCCCGGCAGCAGGACCGCGAGCCCCTCATCGATCCCGGCGAATCGAGACCGCCGAAGGCGGCCGGCAAACCAATCCGCCTGGCCCGTGAGTTGTTCCAGCGCGGACCTGACCGAATCGCCGTGCAGCTGAAGGATCGCGACCGCGCCGGGTGTGCGTGGGGTGAGCAGGGTCAGCCGGGTCACCACGGCTCGCCGTCCTCGCCCAGGCGGGGGGGCTGGGGCAGCATGGCTTTGCCGTTGGGGAAGTTGAAGACGAGCAGCCCGACCAGGACGATCGCGCCCTGGTAGATCGCGGTGGGTAGGCCCTGCCAGACACCGATGCCAAAGGCCACCAGCCCCGCCGCGGCCAGCGCGCTAAAGAGCAGCGCATTGCCCCGCAGGTAGCCCTGGGGCGAGACCACGTCGCCCCGCCAATTCGCCTTGTAGGCCTGGTTACGGGCGAAGAGGCCCCCGGCCATGAGGACCAGCCCGATCACCACCGCGCTGAGGTTCCAGGACTTGCCCGGCCCGTCGGGCACCTCCGCGAGCCAGGCCATCCCGGTCAGGGCGCCGGCCACAAATGGCAGGGGGACAACCGTCAGTACCGTCAGCCCCCAGATCAACCGGGCACGGGTCAGGGCTTGGTGTTGTTCGGGGTTTGAATTCACCGTCTACTCCCCCGACTCGGCGCTCTCCAGTGCTTTGCGTAGGGTCAGCGCCAGGCCGAGCAGCGTCAGGTCCGGGACGACTCGGTCGATCAGGTCGTGGTCACGGAAGAGGGACTGGGCGTCGCCGCCGGTGGCGATCACCAGGGGGAACTGGCCGGCCTTCTCGGCGAACTGCTCGACGAGTTCGCGGACGATGCCGCGTGTGCCGTGGAAGACACCGGTGAGCATGGCCTCGACCGTGTTGTGGCCGATCACCTCGTCGGGCTTGGTGAACTCGACCTCGGGGAGCTGGGCGGTGCGTTGGGTCAGGGCGTCGAGCATGAGCTGGGCGCCGGGGGTGATCGCCCCGCCGTGGAACGTGCCCGCGCCGTCCACGAAGTCGATGGTCATGGCTGTGCCCGCGTCGACCACCACGCAGGCCTGCTTGAGCTTGTCATAGGCGGCCGCGGCGTTGAGCAGGCGGTCCTCGCCGACCAGCGCCTCGCGATCGAGTTGCCGGCCGATCGGGATCGGCAGGTCGCGCTCGACACGGTAGACCGTCAGACCCAGCCGCTGCTGCAGTACCTGCTCAACCTTCTCGCCGACCTCCGGCTGGACGGTGGACAACAGCACGTGCGTGTCGTCTTTGCCCTTGAGTGGGCTGACCGCCTGGTCGATCGCCTCACCGATCTTGCCGAGCCGGTCGTTGCGGAAGGTCGAGACCTGGTTGAGTTGGTCATCCACAAACGCGCCCACCCGGGTGCGGGTGTTGCCAACGCTCACGGCAAGCAGATTCAATCGGGGCATGGTCAATGCAGGCGGGGGAACAAGAGAGACCGGATCATACTGACTCGCCTGCGACACTGCGCCGAGCCGGGGCTACGGCGTCTTGTTGGCTTTATTCCAGGCCGGTCGATCCAGCCTCGACCCCTTGAGTTGGTCCCAGCAAGCCTGCAGCACCGAACCAACGTCCTCGCCGGTGGCACAACTCATCGTCAACACCGGGACATCGACCTGCTCGCGGAACAACTGCACCGCAACCTCGACGTTCTCCTTGCCGCCGAGCAGGTCGCGCTTGCTCAGGACGACGACCTCGGGCTTAGCCGCCAACTCGGTGCTATGGCGTGTGAGCTCTTGACGGATGACGCGGTAGTTCTCGACCGGGTCGCCATCGGCCGGATCGATATCGACCAGGTGCAGCAGCAGGCGCGTTCGCTCGACATGCTTAAGAAACTGCACACCCAGGCCGTGGCCTTCGTGAGCCCCCTCGATTAGCCCGGGGATGTCGGCGATGACCATCCGACGACCCTCGCCCAGGTCGGCGATCCCAAGCTGCGGGACCAGGGTGGTGAACGGGTAGTCGGCGATCTTTGGCCGGGCCGCGCTGATCCTGCCCAGGAACGTGCTCTTGCCGGCATTGGGCTTGCCCAGCAGGCCGACATCGGCGATCAGCTTCAGCTCAAGACGAAGGTAATACTCAACCTCGGCTTCACCGGGCGTGGCCTCGCGCGGGGTCTGGTTGGTCGAGGTCTTGAAGTGCTCGTTGCCAAACCCGCCGCGCCCGCCCTTGGCGACAACAAATCGCTTGCCCGGCTCGTCCAGGTCCACTAGCAAATCGCCCGACGGAGACTCGCCCGGCTGAGGAGCGCGGACCTGAGCAAGGTGGGCCCGCTCCTGTCCGGTGAGAAAGACCTGCTCGAAGAGCCGATCCGGGTCGTCCTCATCCGGCTCGGGCGGGGCGAGCATCTCCGGCGGGTTTTCATAAACCAAGGTGCCAACCGGCAGCCGAACCTCCAGGTCCCTGCCCTTCTTGCCATGACAACCCTTGGCCTCGCCCTGCTGACCCGGGTCCGCGAACCAGTGGTGCCGGCCGGCAAAGTCCAGCAGCGTTTCGACCTCCGGGTCGGCAACAAGGATCACCGACCCGCCATCGCCGCCGTCCCCGCCGCTGGGCCCGCCCTTGGCGACAAACTTCTCGCGGTGAAATGCGACGCAGCCGTCCCCGCCCTTGCCCGAGCGCACCAGGATGTTGGCCGAGTCGATAATCATGGTGTTCACCAAAGCAATGAAGCCCACGTTCAATGAACGTGGGCTTCATGTTTCATCCACTTGATTGCCGATCAGCCCGCCTCGGCTTGCGCCCGGACGTGGACCTTACGGCCCTGGAACTCGACCACGCCCGCTTCGAGGGCAAATAGCGTGTCGTCCTTGGCCCGCTTGACATTGAAGCCGGGGTGGAATTTAGTCCCACACTGACGGACGATGATCGAGCCCGCCTTGGCCTGCTGGCCACCGTACAGCTTAATGCCGCGGTACTGCGGGTTCGAGTCGCGACCGTTCTTGGTTGAGCCCTGTCCCTTTTTATGTGCCATGGTTGGCCCTGCTTTGTTTGAAAATTTGGGTTTTGTAAAAAATTTTCGGACCCGCCCGATGTGGGTAGACCGGAAAATTCCGAGCCGGGCAGTATAGCAGAACTCAGCCGTCTGCGCCAAGTAAATCGGCCCATGGGCACGATAAAACGCGAGCGGCGTTCAGTGATTGCCCCGGCGGCGAACCCATCGCTTCGGAAAAAACGGCAAACCGGCTTGAAAACTTCACTTGCAGTCATCCGCCCCCCGATTTACACTTCGCAATCGGTGGGTAACCCCAACGTCAGCCCTTAGGCCCCAACCATCATCGTTCGACCGTACCCACGAGCGATAGGTTGCTCCCCCGGCCGGCCTAAATAAGGACGCAAGCTGACATGAATCCGTTACTGGGAGGCCTCGCGTTGCGAATCCGTACCTCTGCCCTCGTCGCCGTTCTGTGTACCGGCCTGTCGCTCGGTTATTCAGGTCCTGTCACCGCACAGGACGCACAGCCCACCGCACAGGAACTCTTCGAATCTGGCATGGAACTCTACCAGGCCGACCAGCTCGAAGACGCCCAGAAAGTCCTCCAAAACCTTGACCCGCTTCAGCTCCCGCGTGAGCAGCGGATCGAATACTACAACGCGATCTCCGAGATCGAACAGAAGCTTGAGGGCATCGAGCCCCAGCCTCTGCCCCAGCCGGAACCAGAGACTCAACCCGACGACGAGAACGAGCCGGAACCTCAGCCCGAGCCCCAGCCGGAACCGGTCGAGCCGACCGCGGCCCAGAAAATCGCCCAGGCCGACCTGCTGGTCCAGACGGCACCCGCCGAGGCCATCGCCCTTTACCTCGATGCCCTGAGTGACGAGTCGATCACGGATGGTGACCAAGCCATCGCCCAGGCCCGCCTCGCTCAGGCCCAACGCTCCTTGAACGACGATCAGGCCCAGGCCCGCCGGCTCATCGCCCTGGCCAACCAGGACCTGATCCGTGGTGAGATCGATGCCGCCGAGCAAAAGCTGCAGCAGGTCTACGACAGCGGCGTCGAACTGGGCTGGTTCGATGAAGACGCCGTGGAGCGGAAGCTTAGCCTGATCGCTGAGGTCCGCGAAGCCAGGATCGCCGCGGCCGAAGCCGAGCGTCTGGCCCAAGCCGATCCCCTGCCTCAACCTGAACCGCAACCCCAGCCCGACCCGCAGCCCCAGCCCCAGCCCCAGCCCGACGCGGGCGAGATCGCGGCGGCCCAGCTTGCCGCCGCCCAGGCCGAGCTGGAAGCAAAGGAAGCCGAACTGGCCGCGATGCGTCGCCGGCTTGCCGAGCAAGAGAACAACGGCCAGGAAGTCGGCCAGCCCGGTCCCGGTGGCGATCTGATCCGCCAGGCCCGGCTGGACAAGTCTTCCGAGATCGAAGTCGAGGCCGACGAGGCCCTGCGCAACGGACAATTGAACCTGGCCGTGCGTCTGTACAGCGAGGCTGTCCTGCTGGACCCGGACAACGCCGATTTGGACGCGAAGTACCAGGACGCCCAGGCCCAGCTCAACCAGCAGCTCCGTCCGCTCGAGCCCGCCGATGACCGGATCCAGCAGAACGACATTGTCCGTGGCGAGGCCATCGCGAAGTTCGAAGACGCGATGAAGCGCGCCACGCAAGCGTTGGAGAACAAGCAGTACCAGACCGGCCTGGACGCCGTGATCGACGCACGCACCGCCCTGAGTAACGCCCGATTCTCCTTCGACCAATCGGACTACAACCAGCGGATCGGCCGTGCAGCCAGCATGCAGAACGCAATCCAAGAGCAGAAGGCTCAAGATGAAGCGGCTGCTGCAGCGGCTGCTGAACGTGAGCGGATCCGGATCGAAGAAGAAGCCACCCGCCGGGCCGCGATCGAGCGGGCCGAGGAGATCGCCCGCCGCATCCGCCAGGCCCGCGACCTGCAGATGCAGCGTGAATACGGCCAGGCCCTGAACGAGATCGAAGCCGCCCTGCAGCTTGACCCGCACAACGAGGCGGCCCGTTCGCTCAAGATCCTTTACGAAGACCTGATTGTCGGCAATGAGGCCGAGCGGCTTCACCGCCAGCTCGACCTGATGCGGGCCAACCAACAAGTGCTCAGCGACGAGGCCTTGATCCCCTACGATGAGCTTCTGGTGTACCCCAACGACTGGCCCGAGCTGACCAACCTCCGTCTGGCCGGGCTGGACGACAACACCGGCGAATCGGAAGCCAACCGGACAGCCCAGCTCGCCCTCCGCCGGATCGTCACGATCGACTTCGACGCCAGCAGCTTCGGAAGCGTGATCGACTACTTGCGCACCACCACCAGTTCCAACATCGCCGTGAACTGGCCGGCTCTCGATATCGTCGGCATCAACCAGGACACGCTCGTCACGATCACGCTCAACCGCGTACCCGCCGAGCAGCTGCTCAAGCTGGTGCTGGATCAGGTCTCTGCCGAGCAGTTTGACGAGGACAAGGCCGGCTACACCATCCAGGACGGCGTGATCCTGATCTCGACGCTCGCGGACCTAAAGACCGCGACCGACACCCGTGTCTACGACATCCGCGACCTGCTGGTCGAGGTGCCTAACTTCACCCAGGCACCGCAGTTTGACCTCAACGATGCCCTGTCCAACACCAGCTCGGGTGGCTCGAACCAGGGCGGCGGCGGTGGCGGCGGTGGCGGCGGCGGTGGTGGCGGCCTGTTCGGTGATGACGATGACGATGAGGAGGAAGAATCGCTCAGCCGAACCGAGCTCATCGCGCAAATTACCGAACTGATCATCGACACCGTCGGCTCGCAGGACGAGTGGCTGGATGAAGAGTCAACCCTGCGCGAGCTCAACGGCAACCTGATCGTCAAGACCACCGGTGACAACCACCGTGAGATCCTCGGCCTGCTCGGCCGGCTCCGTGAGACCCGGGCGATCCAGATCAACGTCGAGGGCCGATTCCTCCTGGTCGAAGAGCACTTCCTTGAAGAGTTTGGTGTGGACCTGGACGTCACGTTCAACGCCGACAACGACGGCGACGGCTTTGGCGACCAGGACGACGAGTTCAGCCCGATCACCATCTCCCAGGGCACCGCTTCGGGCCAGAACGATGGCGGCTTCGGGATCGCCCAGCGGGTGACCAACTCGCTCACGCCCAGCGCGTTCCTCGACAACGGCACCGGCGTCCTGCCCACGGGCCTGGGCTTCGGCGTCTCCTACCTGGACGATATCCAGGCCAACCTCCTCATCAGCGCGACCCTGGCCAGCCAGAACTCTATCTCGCTGACCGCCCCGAAGGTCACCTTCTTCAACGGCCAACGGGCATATATCCTTGTCGCCTTGCAGATCACCTTCATCTCCGACCTCGAGCCGATCCCCAACACCGGCGGCTTTGACCCGACTTTGTCGGTAACCCAGTCCGGTGCCATCCTCGACGTGCAGGGCACCATCTCCGCCGACCGGCGTTACGTCACGATGACCCTGCGTCCCTCGCTCGCCAACGTCACCCAGCCGATCCGGACTATCCCGCAAACCGGAAACCCGGTCGATCTCAACGGCGACGGCGACTTCGACGACCCGGGCGAAGACGGCGGCTCGGCCTTCGTCGAGGCACCCGAGATCGAGATCACCCAGGTTCGCTCCACCGTGAGCATACCCGACCGCGGCACCCTGCTGGTTGGTGGCCAAAGACTGGTCGGTGAAGCCGAGGTCGAGGCTGGCGTCCCTGTGCTGTCCAAGATCCCATACCTTAACCGCTTGTTCACCAACACCTCTACGGTGCAGGACGAGCGGACGCTTCTCATCCTGGTCCGCCCGACGATTATCATCCAGTCCGAACAAGAAGAACTGCTCTTCCCGGGCCTCAACGACGACCCCGAATCGTTCAACATCGGCCGTTAAACAAACCGAAGCGTTTAGATACATTAAAACCGCCGACTCCGGTCGGCGGTTTTATCTTGCGCACCATACCCTTGAGCAGGCGTCGACAAACGGAATCAACGCCCCGCCGAACGCTTGGATCAGAGTGGCCGTTCAATCCCCAAGCACATAGCCAAAGATGAGCGGGGCGACGATCGAGGCGTCCGACTGGATCATGTATTTAGGCGTATCGACCGCCAGCTTGCCCCAGGTGATCTTCTCGTTGGGCACCGCGCCGCTGTACCCGCCGTAGCTGGTGACCGCGTCGCAGACCTGGCAGAAGTAGCCCCACAGCGGGGTATCGGCCCACTTGAGGTCCTGGATCATCAACGGCACCGCGCAGATGGGAAAGTCCCCCGCGATGCCCCCGCCGACCTGGAAAAAACCGACCCCCGGAAAGTCGGGGGGTGCCGCTCCACCGTCCTGTGAAAGATCGTTCGCGGCCTTGTACCAGTCGATCAGGTCCGCCATCGCCTCGGTGCCCATCCGTACCACTTGGTGCGTATACTCGCCCCGCATCGTACCGGCGGTGAAGACGTTGCCGATCGTCGAGTCCTCCCAGCCCGGTGTGTAGATCGGCAGGTGCTTCTCGGCGGCGGCGAGCATCCATGAGTCCTCGGCCGGCATCTGGAAGTGGTCCGCGAAGCCGGGCTGGTCGAAGATGTCGCGGTAGTATTCGTGCGGGAACTTGCGGACGCCGTCCCTCTCCGCCTGCCGCCAGACCTCCAGCAGCCGGCCCTCAAAGTGGCGCATCACGGTCTCGGGGATGCAGGTATCGGTCACCCGGTTCATCCCGCGCTCCAGCAGCGCCTGCTCGTCTTCCGCGGACAAAGCGCGCCAGTTCGGGCACCACTCGTACTGCTTGCCGGCCAGCAGGAGGAAGATGTCTTCCTCCAGGTTCGCGCCGGTACAGGTGACCGCGTGGACCTTGTCTTCACGGATCATCCGGGCCAGGACCCGGCCGATCCCCGCGGTCGACATCGCACCGGACAGCGTGACCATCATCTTCCCGCCGGCTTCGAGGTGCGCCTCGTAGCCACGGGCCGCGGCCAGGGTCTCTCGTGCGTTGAAGTTGGTGTAGTGCCGCTGCATGAACGCGCGGAGCTGGCCGGTGTGGGTTTGATCATCTGATGCTTGCGCCATGGCGTTGCTCTAGATCGTTTTGAACGCCAAGACGCCAAGGCGCCAGGACGCCAAGAAACCGGGAGTCAACCATCTGTAGACGACGCCACGGCCTCCTGCATGATTTGGAATCGAATTATACGTATCCCACAAAAAACGAAGGCGTTCATGAATTGATGAGCCGCCGGGTAACACCCGGCGGACAAGCGTCAGGTAGCTCGTCCGCCACGTGTTACGTGGCGGCTTCCCAAGACCTGACGAGCGTATGACTTTTTTGGGATGCGTATTAGTTTTGCTTTGTCTTAGCGTCTTGGCAACTTGGCGTCTTGGCGTTAAAGCCGACCCGCCATACGATTCATAGCCCCAGGACATCACCCATGTCGTACCGCCCCGCTTGCTTGCCCGCCAGCCACTTCGCGGCGCGGAGCGCGCCGAGCGCGTAGCTGTCGCGGCTGGTCGAGACGTGCTTGATCTCCAGCCGCTCGCCGATGCCGGCGAAGTAGGCGGTGTGTTGGCCGGGGTCGTCGCCGATCCGCAGGGTCTGGACGGTGATCTCGTTGGGCTTGCGTTCGGCCTCGTCGCCGTGCCGGGTATAGACGACGTCCCTGGCATAGTCCCGGCCCGAGCCGTTGCACAGGCGTTTGGCGAGGGTGTGGGCGGTCCCCGAGGGAGCGTCTTTCTTGAAACGGTGGTGGGCCTCGAGCACCTCGATGTCGTAGCCGGCCAGCAGCCCGGCGGCCTGCTCGGCGAGCTTCCACATCACGTTGACCACCAACGAGAAGTTGCTCGCCTGGAGGACGGGCAAGTTTGCTGCCGCCTGCTCAACCAGCCGGTCGTCTTCCACGGTCAGCCCGGTGGTGCCGACCACGATGGGGGTGTTCGTCCGCACGCAGTGGTCCAGCGCCGCACGGAAGCCCGCGGGCAGCGAAAAGTCGATCACGGCATCAACACCCTCGGCGGGCAGACGCTCGGCCAAGGGGACGCCGAGGGTTTGGGTGCCCGCGAGTTGTCCCGCGTCGGTGCCTAGCTCGGCGTGGCCGGCGTGTTCGACCGCCGCGGCGATAGACAGGTCATGTTCTGCGTGGCCCAGGGCGATGAGGCGCCGCCCCATCCGCCCCGCGGCGCCGTGGATGGCGAGACGAGTCATCGGCTAGCTCCGGGAGTGAATCGCGACAGTTTATCGGCCCCGGCGTGTTGGGGCGCATCCATCACCGGGCAAACCGCATATAATGCTGGCTTGTTCGCCTGGCCCATTTAGCTCTGGACGCTCGTCCCGGGCTGGTGATGCATCCTGAAGGTTTGTGTGAGGTGTTGTTTTGGCGCTTTTTGGATTAGGCAAGAAAAAAGGCGGGTCCGGTGGCAGCGGCGGGAGTAAATCCAGCGGTGGAGACGGCGGATTTCATCGCGACCTGCGCAAAGCGCGTAAGTTTTTTGACTACGCCGAGACGGTCGCCGACACCAAGAACTACGACTACTCGGTGGATTGCTATATCAATGGGCTAAGGCACGACCCGGACAACCTGCCGCGGCACGAGGCGCTGCACGAGGTCGCCAAGCGCCGCAAGGTCTCGGGCGGCAAACCCGCGAAGGCCAAGGCCGTCGGCAGCGAGTTGGTAGACAAGATGCTGACGGCCGAGAAGTCCTGGGCCTTCGACCCGATCAACGCGGCGCACGCGGCCAAGACGATGGAGTTCGCGGTTGAAGCGGAGCGGGTGGAGGGCGAGGAGGCGCACCTGGCCGAGGTCGCGTTGTGGGCCGGCGGGCTGGCGCTGGACTTTAATGCTCAGTCCGACAAGCCGGATCGCAAGATCTACCTCAAGCTGGCGGACCTGTTTGAAGCGATCGAGCAGTACGACATGGCGATCACCGCGGTCAAGCGTGCGCTGCACATGAAGGAGGACGACAGCCTCCGCGGCCGGCTCAAGGACCTTGAGGCTCAGAACTACACTCAGAAGTCCAAGACAAGCGAAGGGCAGGACTTCCGACAGAACATCAAGGACGCGGACGAGCAGGAGATGATCCAGGCCCAGCTCGACACGACCGGTAGCCAGGCGGACAAGCTGATCGAAGCCCGCCGGGCCGAGTACGACGAAGACCCCGAGGACATGGACAAGCTCGGGAAGCTGGTCGAGGCGCTGCTTCGTCCGCAGGAAAACGAGAAGGACAAGGACGCGATCACGCTGCTGATGAAGGCCTACGAGAACACGGGCCAGTACCGCTACAAGACCCGGGCGGGCGATGTGAAGATCAAGCAGTTCAACCGCATCCTGCGTGCGCTGGGCGAGAAAGCCAAGGCCGGCGACGCCGACGCGAAGGCCAAGTACCAGGAAGGGCTCAAGCGTCGCTTGGCGTTTGAACTTCAGGAGTATGCCGAGCGGGTGAAGAACTACCCGACGGACCTGAAGCTGAAGTTCGAGCTGGGCAAGCGGCAGTTCCAGGCCGGGCAGTTTGACGACGCGATCGGCAACTTCCAGCAGTCCAAGGCCGAGCCCAAGAGCCGGGCCTACTCCCACCTGTTCCTGGGCAAGGCCTTTGTGCACAAGGGCTGGCTGGACGAGGCGGTCAATAGCCTTGGCCAAGGCATCGAGCAGCACCCCACGCCGGACGACAACCTGGGCAAGGAATTGCAGTACGAGAAGATGAACCTGCACCTCGAGCTGGCCAAGAATGGCTCGGAAGGCGACCACCTCAAACAGGCGCAGGCCCTGGCCTCGGGCCTGCTTCAGACCGACATCAACTACCGTGATATCCGGGAAAAAATGAACGAGATCAGGGGCATGTCCGGGTAGGCCGGCATCGATATAAATCGTGGCCGTTGGTCGGTCAGGTCATCCGCTATCGTACGCACCCCGAAGACATCACCGCACAAGGCCGATGCGGAGTCATCCAACATCGAACATCGAACATCGGACAAGCCCCCCACCGCGATCGCCATCCTGCCGGCCCGTTATGCCTCGACCCGGCTGCCGGGCAAGCCGCTGCTGGCCGAGACGGGCAAGCCGCTGATCCAGCACGTGGTCGAACGGGCCCGGTCGGCCAAGCGGATCGACCGCGTGGTCGTCGCCACCGATGACCAGCGCATCTTCGATACGGTGGTCGGCTTCGGCGGCGAAGCGGTGATGACCGGGGAACACCCCAACGGGACGTCCCGCATCGCCGAGGCGGTCGAACGGTTAAACAACGACCACGAACTGATCGTCAATGTTCAGGGCGACGAGCCGGAGATCGACCCCGCGGTGATCGACCAGTTGGTCCAAGGCCTGGCCGAGGACGCAGCGGCGCAGATGGCGACGCTCTGTTCGCCCTTCACGCAAGACGAGGACCCGACCAACCCCAATGTGGTCAAGGTGGTGTGCGACCAGCGAGGCCGGGCGTTGTACTTCTCGCGGTCGTTGGTGCCGTTTGATCGCGATGCGCAGTTGCTTGGCGCTAAGCCGCAAGCGGCGGTGCTCAAGCACCCGGGGCTTTACGCCTACCGTCGCGGCTTCCTGCTGGCGTACCCCAGCCTCGCCCCGACGCCCCTGGAGCAGGCCGAGAAACTGGAACAGCTGAGAGTGCTTGAGCACGGCCACGCCATCCGCGTGATCCCCGCCCACGCCCCGGAGCCGGGCATCGACACGCCTGAGCAATACGCCGCATTCGTCCGTCGCTCGCTCAGACTCGCCTCCGAAACCGGATGAGCGCGACGCACAAGAATCACCCTTTACCGTGGATCGCCTTCGAGTTGGTTAATGATGTTTTTTAACTGGCCAAGGCTGTCGATGATGACCGGCATTGCCTCGGGGTGATCGGCTTGAATACGTTCCATCTGCTCCCCGACCGACGCCTCCATTTGCTCGAGCGCTCCACTCAGTTGAGGATTCAACCCGCTAGCTTCCGCTTGTTCAGCGAGGCCGAGAAACTTGTAAATGTCTAGATACCCGTTGAGGCGGGTTTTGATGCCACCCAATTTTTCAGCCGCGATGTTCGCGGACGGCACATCCTTGACTTCTTCGAGAACAACCGGGATCTCACCGAATGCTTTTACGAGATCGTTCACCAGGTTGGCTTCGCCGCCCTCGGCCGGCTGCTGCTCTTCACTGCTCGGATCACTCTCGGAAGAGGTTTGATCACCGGACGTTGCAGAATCGCCTTGAGCGTCGCCGGGACCCTCTGCTTCTTCCCCTCCCCCACATGCGGGCAAGATTGCTAGTCCAAAGAAAAGGAAAGCAAGGATCAGAAGACGCGATAGGCGAGAGAAATTCGTCAGCATAAATTAGTCCTTCTATATGAATCTATCTGATTGATAGGTAAAAAATTGCTCGAGTCAACTGGTCGCGACTGTGGCGCTTCTTGGGCATTAGAACGGCCAGCAACTCATCGACCGTTCATATCACTCACGGCCTTACGCTTCATCTTCGTCGTCGTATTGTAAAGGAAATGCTCGTTCCGCATGACCGAACAAGGCCGCACCATCCCCGCCCACGCCCCTCAGCCAGGCATCGACATGCCCGAGCAGTACACGGCGTTTGTGCAGAGATCCCGAGGCAAATGATTCACAGGCGGAAGGGTTCCAGCCAAATAGGGACCTCTTGGGTCTCTGCACCCCCCATCATGCTGGCCAGGGTTTCCTGGAAGAGTTCTGCCACGCCAGGCCCAAGCCCACCAATACGCCTTGATTCATCCAGCATCGTCTCTTTCAAAACTTTCATGGTTTCACCATACTGCTCTTTTAGCTTATCTTCACGTTCAGGCAGCGGGCGCTCCATTGTGGTTGCACGAGCGACGATTTGGTTAGGGGCTTAGGAAGCCAACGGGTCTAGATTGGGTTCTCACGGAGTAGTCTTAACACCGCTTGATAGAGGTTATCACGCCGGTGGTTGAAGCGGAACTC
>JBCDHS010000057.1:0-18472 GCA_038749735.1 Planctomycetota bacterium | reverse complement strand
CTCGTCGAGATCGCCAACCTCACCGAGCGCGCCTGGCGCTGCGGCGTGCAGGTCATGGTCGAGGGCCCCGGCCACGTCCCGCTCGACCAGATCGAGTTCAACATGAAGGCCCAGCGAAACCTCTGCCACGGGGCACCCTTCTACGTCCTCGGGCCGCTGGTCACCGACGTCTTCCCCGGCTACGACCACATCACCTCCTGCATCGGCGCAACCAACGCCGCCTACCACGGCGCATCGATGCTCTGCTACGTCACGCCCAAGGAACACCTGGGCCTGCCGAAGAAGAACGATGTCAAGGAAGGCTGCGTCGCCTACAAGATCGCCGCCCACGCCGCCGATGTCGCCTTGGGCATCCCCGGCACCCGCGACTGGGATGACCAACTCACCAAGGCCCGTGCCGCGCTGAACTGGGAGAAACACTTCGAACTCGCCTTCGACACCGACACCGCCCGGGCCTACCACGACGAGGACCTGGACGTCGATACCGACTTTTGCGCCATGTGCGGCCACGACTGGTGCAGTGTCCGTATCTCCAAAGAAATTCAGGAGTGGGCCAGCGGTAACGCCGAGGGCTTTGCAAGGAACGGCGACGGCAAGACCGTCAAGTCCCCCGCACTCACCCCCGAGCAGCAACAAATCCTAGAACAGCGCGGCCACCTCAGCCCAGAAGAGATCCACAAACTCGCTGCCAAGAAAAAGAAGAAAGTTGCAGGCGAAGTCGAAGCGGAAGATAAAGATGCGCCCTCATGCCACAGCGACTACGTCGACCCCGACGAAGCCGAGAAACTACGCGAACAGGAGAAGCAGCAACTCGTCCAGCTAAACACCGCCGAGGCGCACGGGCTGAGCAAGCATGATTCGGTGATTTGATTGGTGTGTCAGTAAACAAGAGGCACAATGACTGATCTCAAAAATATTCGGCGGCAATCACAGAACCAAGCGAAAGCCATCGGCTGCGTAACAAACGATCACCTGCCCCTGCTCGAGTGGCCCTTGTCGCCACGCGTGCTAAACGATATTGCTGACCGGCTCTTTTGCGTTTTGTCGATCGTTGCCTGCTCTTACGGATTCCCCAAACCCAAGGCATGGTCGTGGCTCGTCCGTGAACACTTGGAACCAAGTCTCACTCCGAATGAAATGGCGTATCTGAAAGCCGCACCTGATCAGCAGCCAGACACAGCATTGCAGTGGCGTGTTGAGGCGCTCTGGGCACTGGCCTGGTGTGTAGGCGTGCATGACACATTGGACTTCACCAAGACATGCTCCGATTCGTTTGTAACGATGCTGCCAGACCTAGCCCAAGACGAGTCAACCGAGCGCCTGCGTAGCAGGATGGCGCGACGCGATATGACTGAAATCCTACAGTCTGCAGACCTCGCCTACTGCCTGCACTGGTCCGTCCGAGATGCTCAAATCAAAAAGCGGCCTGTGCCAAGCAATCTGCAGGCACAAATCCTTCAACAAAGACGACACACCCTTGATTGGGTGCTGGGTGAAGAAGAGTGGGACAAGGTGTCTCTGGATACCTAACTTCATCGTGTGGCCGGGGTGGAGACTTAGCGACCCCCCGGAACGAATCTTCTTGACCTTTTACGGTGGTTTGCCGAAAATATTCTTAGAAGGGAGCCGCTATGCACTACACCATTGTTCTGGACCATCTCAAAGAGAGCCCGTTTGTACCGTTTGAGGTGGTCACGAACGCCGGGACCCGACACAAGGTGCCTTACCCGGAGTTTGCGACCGCGACGACAGGGGCGTTATACGTCTTTAAGCCGGGCAAAGATGGGTTGATGGACCCAGTCAAGGTCAGCTACGACAACATCAGCGAACTCGCCCCTTTGCCCGAGGAAGCGGCGTGACACAGCCGCCGCGTCACTACGCGGGGGCGAACTATCGGGGGTCTTTCACGATCTGACGCTTCCGAGCGGTGATGTGTCCATCACAGTTTGCCCCCGGGTGGTAACCCGGCGGCTGTTTCAATCGCGCTTATCGCGTGATGACTCGCTGCCGTAACACCGAACACGTTTGACCGGCACCGGGGAAGGGACCAGCTTTGATGAGTGCTGACTCAAGCGACGCGGCGTCGTGCTGCGTCTGGTCGTAAGCGATCACGATCGATTCGTCGCCGGGTTGGAGGTAGGTGGTTTCGCCGAGCGGGGTATAGCGGGTCGCGCCGATGGCGATGACGGCGTGGCTTGGGTGGTCGGCGATGCTCAGCCAGTTAGGCAGGTCTTCGAGCGGGCCGGCGTCTTTTTGGTGGTTGAGGCGGTCGGTGAGCCAGTCGAGGAGCTGAGTGTACATGTAGCCGTAGCCGTCGGGGCCGGCGACGGGGGAGTCTTCGCCGTAGGTGTGCAGTTGGCCATCGCGTGTGAGGTAGCAGGCGAGGCGGAAACGGTCGAGACAACCGCCGGATTCAAACTTGTCGAGCGGTAGCCATTGACCGGAGGCCAGGCCCTTGGTGTTCGGGCCCCAGTTCTTCTTCTGGCTGATCTTCGTCACGTTGGGCCGGCGGGTCGAACAGTCGTTATACGCGGCGAAGTGGGTGGGATTGATGGCGGTGACGAAATGGTCGGCGTCATAAGCCAACTCGCATAGCAGCGCTAGCTCGGGTTCGCTCTGCAGGTTCGCGGGTTGGCCGTCGATCGTGCCGGGATGCTCGATCGTGTCGGTCGACAACGGGAAGGTATGCAGGAAGTGGTTGGGGTCCGTCGGTTGGACCGGCGGGACATAAAACGGGAACACACCCTTGGGTGCCCCGGCCTGCGCGGTGACGCCGATGAAATCCGAGGCCTCGCCCGCTTGTTCAAGGTGGCCGGCGAAGTTGCCCGCGACGCCGAAACCAATCGCCAGATCCAGTTCAGTCATCGCCCAAAGATAGCGGCAAAGCCGGCGGGTGCGTCCAGGCCTACCGCCCGTCGCCCTCGTAGATGATCTTGCCGTCCTTGGGGGCCTGGGGCCAGGGCGTGGTTCCCTCGGCCCACTCCTGGGGCTGGGTGGCTCGGACTTGCATTACGGCGTGTTTGACCCACTCAGGCACGTCCGCGTTGGATCGTTGGCCGTAGACCCAGGGCTGGGCGGGGCTCATCAGCAGGTCCATGCGTGGCAGCGGCGGGCGCTCGCCGGCGGCCTGGGTCAGTCGTTGTTTTAGATCGGCAACGAGCTCGGGGTTCTGCTCCGCGAGGTCTTGTTTTTCGTACGGGTCGTTGGCGATGTTGTAGAGCTCTTCACCCATCAGCTTCCAGTCGCCCCGGCGGATCGTGGGCAGGCGGACACAGCCGGCGACATCGAAGATGATGTCGTGGCGCGGGCTTGGCGTGCCCGCGAAGATTGTCTGGGTCATGTCGAGCCCATCGACCTTGCGTGCTTGCTGTGGGTCCGCGCCGCCGAGGGTGATGAAGGTGCTGTAGAAGTCGGCGATGAAGACCATCTCGTCGTTGGCGGTCTTCGGGTCGATCGTACCGGTCCAGCGCAGGACGCAGGGCACTCGGACCCCGCCCTCGTAGGTCGTGTTCTTGGTGCCGCGGTAGGGCGCGCTGTGTTCGGGGCGGAGCCCGCCGTTGTCGTTGGTGAAGACGATGAGCGTGTTTTCGCCGAAGCCGTGCTGATCGATGGCGGCGACAATGCGTCCGACGGCGTCGTCGAGGCACTTGAGCGCGGCCATGCGTTTGTCGAGCGTGTCGGTGTAGCGGGGGATCGACTCGAGCGGGCCGTGGATCGCGTTGAAGGGGACGTAGTAGAAGAACGGCTGTCGCTGGCCGGTGGCCTCTTGCTTGTCTTTGTGCGCGGCGATATGGCGGACGACCTCGTTGGCGATGAGGTCGGTGGCGTAGCCCTGTTCGTGCAGCGGCTGCTGGTCGCGGTGCCAGTCGTAGACGGCGAAGGTGGCCGGGGCGTTGTGCGGGATGGTGAAGTTGGTGTAGTCGATGCCCCAGCCGTAGTGCCCGTACTGGTGGTCGAAGCCCTGTCCCATCGGCAGGTGCTCGTCGAGCCATTCGCCCAGGTGCCACTTGCCCATGATGGCGGTGGTGTAGCCCGCGTCGCGGAGGGCCTCGGCGAGGGTGCGTTCATTGGTGTCCATGCCGACGATGCGGCGGGTCGGGTCGCCCTCGGCGTTGGTGGCCAGTTCCATGCCGAGCTTGGCGAGGTAGGTCGGCTTACCGTAGTCTTCGCTGCGCCAATCGGTCCAGGTGCGGAAGGAGTATCGCCCGGTGAGGAAGGCCGACCGCGTCGGGGCGCAGACGGCGTGGGTGTAGAACTGCGTGAGCTTGAGTCCCTGGTCGGCGAGCCGGCCGAGGTTGGGGGTGATGTCACCGGGCCCGCCGTTGAAGCTCGGCTCGTTCCAACCGACGTCGTCGGAGAGAATGAAGATGATGTTGGGCTGGGAGCCCTCGATCGAATCACTTGGCCCTGATTGGCAGCCGACTTGCAGGATGCCAATAGCAGCAAACAATCCCAGACATGCTTGTTTAAGCATCGCAGATCTCCACGGCCTGTTTGAGTTCCTGATAAGGGTTGTCCACCGGGATCCATTCGTGGCCGACGTAGCCTTCGTAGCCGATATCGACCAAGGCCTGCATCACCGCCCGGTAGTTGATCTCTTGGTCAGGTCCGAGCGGGCCGCGGCCGGGGTTCCCCGCGATCTGGACGTGGCCGATGATGTCTTTGTTCTCGTGGATGCGTCGGACCAGGTCGCCGTCCATGATCTGGACGTGGTAGACATCGAAGAGCAGCTTGAGCCCGGGCGAGTCGACCTCGCGGACGATCTTAGCGCAGTAGTCGACGTGGTCGCCCTGATAGCCGGGGTGGCCGCGCATGTTCTCGGTGGCGCGTGAATTGAGCGGCTCGAGCACCATCGATACGCCGAGGTCGGCCGCGAAAGGCGCGATCTTTTGATAACCCGCGATGCAGTTGGCCAGGCCCTCTTCGGCGGTGACGTTGCTGCCTTTGGGGTGCTGGAATTCGGCGGTGCTCGAGGTGTCGGCCATGCCGGTGAAGGTCATCACGTTGGGGAAGCCGGCGTCGGCGGTGGCCTGGATCGCGGTCTTGAGGGTGGCGATGGTTTGCTCTTGAAACCCAAGGTTGTTCATGCCGTGGGTGAACGGGTGCGATGGTGTCGCGGCGCAGACCATGCCGCGTTCTTTGAGCAGGTGCCACTGGTCCGGCGGCAGGAGTTCGACGCCGGGCAGGCCGAGCTTCTCGGTGTAGTCGAGCAGTTGATCGGTGGTCCACGGTTTTGGGCTCGCCCTGGTAAAGCACCAGTTCGCGGGGACCTGCCTGATCCGGCCGTGCCGAACGACGCCTCCCCGTGGGCGAAGGGATTGGCAGCCCCCGGCCATGGTCAACGCCAGGCCGGTGACGCCGAGCGCCGTCGCCTTCATGAACTGTCGCCGTGTCGTGAGGTTGCCTAAACCCATCTGCTTATCTCGCTGGACCATCGCGACACCTCGTTTTTACGTGTGAACCGGGCCCTGTCGGAAAACACAAGGTGGGGCGGGCGTCCCGCCTGCCACGAAGCGCCATCGGCCGCCGAGACGGCTGGCTCACTTTTTCCCGACAGAGCCTAATACGGTACCCAGAATACCGACCCGCGGGCAATCTGCGCGTTATGACTGCCGCGCATTCGGGGTGTGCTTCCGATCGATACGGATTTGTTCACCCGCCCGCGGGCTTGGCGGGGTAGCCCTTGTTTTTAAGCAGTTTCACCAGCGTGTCGCGGTGGTCGCCCTGGACCTCCAGGCCGTCGGCGGTGGTGGTGCCGCCGGTGGCGCACTTGGCTTTGACTTCTTTGGTGAGTTGTTTGAGGTCGGTGGCGGCGGGGTCCAGGCCGGTGACAACGGTCGTCCACTTGCCCCGGCGTTTTTCCCGGCGGACGCGGGCGTGCTGGTCGACGGGGGGGCAGGGTTTGCCCGATGCGTCGCGCGGGCAGTCGCAGTCTGTCATCGCCTTGTCGCAGGCGGGGCAGGTCACGGGTCGTTCAAGCGGGGTGCCATCGAAGAGTCCGGGCATGGCGTTAGTCTTTCGGCACGGCGGTGAGCCACATGGGGTTCTCCGGCGTGTCGTAGGTGGCGATGCGGGTCAGTGCGCCGGTCGCCGGGTCGATCTGGTAGGCGGCGAGCTTGTGGCTGCGCAGGCCGCCACTGAACAGGTATCTCCCGGTGGTATCGATCTCGAACTCGCGGGGCACCGGCTCGGTGGGGTACCGGCCGACGAACCGCATCATGCCGGTGGTGGGGTGGATCTGGTAGGCGGCGATCGAGTTGTGGCCTCGGTTGCTGGCGTAGACGAACCGTCCGTCGGGGGTGACGTGGATGTCGGCGCAGGTGTTGGGCTTGGTGAAGTCTTTGGGCAGGGTGGTCAGCGACTGGAAGCGCTCGAGCGTGCCCTTGCGTGGGTCGAGCTGGTAGGCGGCGACGGAGCTGTCCAGCTCATTGACGACGTATATCACCGGCAGGGTGGGGTGGTAGGTGTAATGTCGCGGGCCCTGGGGGTTTTCGGCGTTGATGCCGGTCGTGCCGCCGGCGACCAGGGGCGGGCGGTTGGGCAGCAGCCGGCCCGAGCGCTCGTCAAAGACGAACTGATAGATGGTGTTGGGCACGGTGTGGGGGATGAAGACCCAGGTGTTGGTCGGGTCGATGAGGCAGGCGTGTGCGGTCCTGGTGGTGATGACCGAGTGGGCGGGCTGTTCGGCCAGGGTGCGGTCCTCGGCGATGGCGAAGGTGTTGACCTGGCCCTCGCCGTAGCTGGCGGTGATGGCGTATCGCCCGGTGGCATCGATATCGAGGTAGACCGCGCGGGCGGGGATAGGCGTGGTGCCCAAGTGGGTGAGCGTGCCGGCCTTCGGGTCACGCCGGTAGGCGGCAACGCGCGGCGGGGCGGTCATGGCGACGTAGAGCGTGCGGTTGTCCGGCGACATGGCGATCGGCCCACCCGGTCCTTCGAGCGGGATGTCTTCAACAGCGGTGAGCTTGCCGTCACCGGATTCAAGGTCGTAGACCCGCAGGGTGCTGCCCTTGCCGGTGCTGACGTAGAGGTTCTGCTGGATCGGTTGCTTGCAGGCGGGCAGCAGGAGGCAGACAACCAGCAGCAGCGCGAGGCCGGGGTGGGAATGCATGGCGTGGGTCTCATCTGGAATAGCTGATCGGCCCGGATGATACCCGACGCGCCGCGCGGCGCGTCGGGTATCATCCGGGCGGTGGAGTTAGGGTTAGAATATTGGTTGTCTCGGACCCTATTCATGCGAGGTGATGCCATGGCCGCTTTCCTGCACACCGTCCACTTCTGGCTCAAGCGTGAGCTCAGCGATCAGCAGCGGGCCGAGTTTGTTTCGGGCGTCAAGCGTCTGGCCGACAGCCCCAGCGTCGCCAAGGTCCGCGTGGGTGTCCCCGCGCACACGCCTCGGGACGTCGTGGACAACACCTACGACGTCCAGCTGGTCTGCGAGTTCGACAGCCGGGAGGCCCACGAGGCCTACCAGTCCAGCGAGGACGAGGTCCACGCCGCCTTCGTCGACGGTTTCAAGGATTGCTGGGAGCGGGTCCTGATCTACGACTCGCTCCGGGCCTGAGCACGGCAGATGGGTCGAGGCTTATCGGTTTGGGTCGGAACAATCTCCAGCTGCTGGGCGTTTGCCGGTGTAGAAGGCCTACAATGCCTTCCGGAATGACCAGGACTTGCCCCCAAGGAAGCCCGACATGACCACCACCCGCCGCCTTACCGCCGGAGCGCTGCTGATGCTCTTGACCCTTGCCGGATTCGCGTGTAATCGATACGACCAAGACCCTTCCGCGGTCTCGGACCCGAAGGTCGATGAACAGTTGACGACGTCCTCGCCCGATGTCGCTCAGGGCGAAGACGACGTTGTGCTCCAGACGCCGACGGACCCGGACGTGGCATCGACGTACAAGACGGTGGTGCTGGGCGGTGGGTGTTTCTGGTGTGTCGAGGCGGTGTACGAGCGGATCGATGGGGTCATTGATGTCGAATCGGGCTACGCCGGCGGCGAGCCGGAGACGGCGAACTACCGCGCGGTGTCTTCGGGTCGGACCCGTCACGCCGAGGTGGTCCGGATCACCTACAACCCCAGCCAACTCACGCTGGGCCAGATCCTCAAGGTCTTCTTCTCCGTCGCGCATGACCCGACGACGCTCAACCGTCAGGGCAATGACGAGGGCCCGCAGTACCGCTCGGCCATTTTCTACGCCACCGATGAGCAGAAGCAGATCGCCGAGGCGTACATCAAGCAGCTCACCGACGAGGGCGTGTTCAGTAACCCGATCGTGACCACGCTCGAGTCGCTCGAGGTGTTCTACATCGCCGAGGCTTACCACCAGGACTACGCGGAGAACAACCCCAACCAGTCCTATATCCGTGGTGTCTCGACGCCGAAGGTCCGCAAGCTTGAAGCGTACTTCCGCGACATGCTGCGTGAGAACGAGCCGGCCGAGTAGGGCGGCCAGGCCATGAAGACACAACCCTGCCAGTTCGTCGCAAGGTTAAGGTTATAGTCTGGGGCATCTTTTCTCAGGAGCCCGCCCCTTGCTGCCCTCCGAGCGTGAATGGACCATCCCCGAGTTGTTCGAGGCCCGGGTCAGCGACATGTTTGTCACCGCGACCGGGATGGTCCGCAGACATTTATCGGACGACAACATCGGCTCACGGCACCAGCGCTTGCTGGTGATGGTCGGCGAGGTGTGCATCCTGATCGCCCACAACATCGATCTGGCCGAGCGTGTGCCCTGCCACGTCGGTGACCTGCTCGAGTTCCGGGGCGAGTACGAGTGGACGGACAAAGGCGGGACCGTCCACTGGACCCACCACGACCCGGACACGGGCCGGGAGGTCGGTTGGATCGAGCACCGGGGGGTCCGGTATCGCTGAGCCGTTTGATATCCGTTGACCGGGCGGAGGTGGGTTACGATGCTGGCCAGTTCTGCGCCGATTGCCGATACGTCGGTTACAGCAATGGCTTGGGAAGCATGGTTTACGTTCGCGGTGGTGGCGGGGCTGCTGGCCGGTTTGGCCCGCCGCTGGGCGGGCGCGGACCTGTTGTGCCTGGCCGCGTTGACGGTCGTGGTGCTGGTCGGCGCGGTCACGGGGACCGATAAGCTGCCCGACCCGGGCGAGGCGGTGGCGGGCTTTGGCAACACCGGCCTGGTGACCATCGCGGCGCTGTTCATCGTCGTTGCGGGCCTGGTCAAGACCGGGGCCCTGGACCTCGCGGTCGCGCCCATGCTGGGTCGGCCCAAGACCCACCGCGCCGCCCTGACCCGGATGATGCTCCCCGTTGCGGGGCTCTCCGCCTTCCTCAACAACACCCCCGTGGTCGCGATGTTCCTGCCCATCGTGCGCGACCTGGCCCGGCGGACCGGCATCAGCCCCGGCCAGCTCTACCTGCCCCTGAGCTACGCCTCGATCTTCGGCGGGCTCTGCACCCTCATCGGGACCTCGACCAACCTCATCGTCAACGGCCTGGTCATCGAGGACGGCGGCAAGCCCTTCGGCATGTTCGATATGGCCTGGGTTGGTTTGCCCTGCCTGATCGTTGGCCTGACGTTCCTCCTGCTGTTCGGCAAGGCTTTGCTCCCCGACCGCGGCGGCGCGGTCTCGCTCACCGAAGACCCGAGGGAATACACCGTCGAGGTCATCGTCGACGAGGGCGGGCCGATGCACGATAAGACGGTCGAACAGGCCGGCCTGCGTCACTTGCCCGGGCTGTTCCTGACCGGGATTGTTCGTGCGGATCAGGTCATCCCCGCCGTAGGCCCCGAGCAGAAGCTCATGGGCGGTGACCGGCTGGTGCTGGTGGGCCTGGTCAGCTCGGTCGTGGACCTACTCAAGATGCGTGGGCTTAGCCCGGCGACCGGCGCCGTGGCCGCGTTGACCACGCCCAAGGTACGCCGGCAGCTGGTCGAGGCGGTCGTTTCCGACCGCTGCCCGATCGTTGGCCAGAGTATCCGCGCGGGTAACTTCCGATCACGCTATGGCGCCGCGGTCATCGCGATTGCGCGGTCGGGCAAACGCCTGGAGCAGAAGATCGGCGATGTCGTGCTACGCCCCGGCGACACGCTGCTGATCGAGGCCGGGCCTGGCTTTGTCGATCGGCAACGCGACCAGCCCGATTTTTTCCTCGTCTCGGCCCTCGAAGACTCCGCCCCCACCCGCCACGACAGGGCCTACCTGGCGATCGGTGTCCTCGTCGCTATGGTCGCGGCCGTGACACTCGGCCTGGTCAGCATGCTCGTGGGAGCGCTGGTTGCGGCGGTCGTGATGATGGCCACCCGCTGCTGCACCGGCAGCGAAGCAAGGCGGAGCATCGACTGGCCCGTGCTGATCGTCATCGGCGCGGCGCTGGGCCTGGGCCAGTCCCTCCAGTCCAGCGGCGGCGCAGCGGCACTGGCCCACGGCGTCATCGAGGCGGCGGGGGGCCGGCCTTGGCTCGTGCTCGCCGCGGTGTACCTGGTGACCGTCCTGCTGACCGAGGTGATCACCAACAACGCCGCGGCCGTGCTGGTCTACGCCATCGCCATCTCCGTCGCCGCGGAACTGGGCGTCGATCCCCGCCCGCTGCTGATCGTGGTCATGCTCGCCGCGTCCGCCAGCTTCGCCAGCCCCATCGGCTACCAGACCAACCTCATGGTCTTCGGCCCCGGCGGCTACCGCTTTACCGACTACCTCCGTATCGGCCTGCCCCTGCACGCGCTGATCATGGCCACCGCCGTGACCCTCACCCCGCTGATCTGGCCGTTCAATCCGTAGCCATTCAGCCCCGGCTATGCCGTGTCCCGATCCCGCGCCAGCCTCACCGTCAGCACAAACCCCACCAACAAGGCGCCCGCCAGCGCCCCGGCGACCAGCAGCTTTCGGCTAAGCCAGGGCCAGCCGCCCCGGTCTGCGCCGGGGATCCACGACAGGCCCACCAGCGTGGCCGAGAACGCCAACCGACCAACCAGGGACTGGACCGAGAGGAACGTGGCGCGGTGGGCCTGGTCGATGCGTGGGGTCACGGCGGCGTTGAGCGGCGCGGCCATGAGCGCCCGCGGGCAGGACCGCATCAGCGTCACCACCGCGATCACCGGGTGGACCGCCAGGCCCATCAGCACAATGATCAGCGTCTGCAGCCCCATCGCACTTAGCAGCGTCGGCCCCAACCCGATGCGACGACGCACCGCCATGCTCCGCGAGGCGATCCACGCCGCGATCAGCATCGCGAGCATGGTGTGCACGCCGGTGATCAGCGGGGTGGGGCCCAGCGTGTTGCCGACGGATAGTTCTTCCAGGTACGGCTGGTAGAACTCGTAGGGGATGTGATTGAGGATCGTCATGGCGACGAAGAAGCAGAACGCGTAGCCCACGATCGGCCGGCGGAGCTGCTTGAGGCAGTAGCCGATCTGCTTGGGCATCGCGTCGGCGTGGGGCGTGTCCGGGCCGTGGGTCGGCTCGCGCATTATCAGCGCCAGCCCCAGCGCGATCGACGCCGTCACCAGGGTCAGCAGGTAGGCCATCCGCAGGTCCAGCACCGCGCAGGCCCCGCCGATCAGCCCCGCTGCGGCCGAGGCGAGGAACGCGAAGCGGCCCGCTCGCGCCTCGCGGTCGCCGTACTCTTGGGCCAGCCCGGCTTCCTGAAGCGAGTCGTAGTGCAGGGCCGTGTCCGTGCCGCTGTTAAACGCCAGACCCGCCGCCAGCAGCACCTGCCCGACCGCGAGCAGGCCGAAGCCCTCGGCCAGGAGGAACGTGGCGTAGGCCAGCACGAGCATCGTGGCCGACGTGATCAGCGTGACCCGCCGGCCCAACCGGTCGGAGAAATACCCCGAGGGCACTTCGAGCAAGACCACCGTGAGGTAGTAGATCGCTTCGAGCCGGAGCACGCCGTCCAGGTCGATCCGCCGGCTGAAGTACAGGAAGAAGACCGGGAGCCAGAAGTGGGTCTGGATCAGCGCGCTATACCACGGGTAGAGCGCCGCGTTGCGTTGGACCGTCCTCATGCGCCCTCGTTGGCGAGAAATCAATCCGGCTTGACCATCCGACGCTGATGCTGGCGGATGGCTTCCAGCACACGCTGGGGGTTGGGGATGCCCTGGGCGACGATCTCCATGTCGTCCTGACCGGCCGAGGAAATGCTCACCGTCCCGGCCTTGACGAATCGGTCCAGCAGGTTCTGCTGCACCTGGATATTGCGGATGTCGTCGTGCTGGACCTCGCTGGTCCTTCGGTTGATCAGCCCACGGGCCCAGACGGTCCGCTGGGTGGTGATGGTCAGCGACTCGAGCCTGGATGTGATGAGGCGCGTGGCCAGGATGCCCAGTCCCGCCAACGCGAGGATCCCCCCGGCCACCACCAGCGCGAGATGCCACCAGTGCTGCTCGATCCTTCCAACGTACGCCAGCACCAGGGTCAGCCCGCCGACGACGGCCAGCACGAGCCCCAGCGTCTGGATCGGGTTCTGCCGGTACACCGCCGGATTCACGGTGAGCACGTTCTTCTCGCCCTGGCCCGCCTGCGTGGCCGCACCCTGAGACGCGGCGGGCTTCCACTCCTCGCCGTCCTTCACCATCAGCCGACCGGCGGGGATCGCTGCGGTAAACGGCAGGCCGCACGAAGGGCAGACGGCTGGCTGGTTCAGCTGATCCCGACCGATCTCGCTGGCCTCGCCACAGTGGGGGCACTGGAAAGTAAAATGCGCCATGGCGGGACCATACATCAGAAGCGCGTATGACAAAAGCAGACAGACGTAAAATACATTTAGCCCAGCTCCATGATTCACCGGTTGTGGCGAACTGCTGCATGAATCGGCAACGCGAGCTAGTCGGTGGTAATGGCTATGAACGGGAGTTGGGGTTTAACCCGATTTCTTTCTTATCTGATCGGATACAAGCAGCGCCGGACCGGCGTCTGCTTTGGTTGGATCTTTGTTGCGGCGCGGGGATCGCACTGGTTCAGGCAACGAAGCTCTTGCAGGCATCCGGCTCGTTATCACGTGCTTCAATCATTGGTATCGACCTGGTCGATGCATTTGTCCCTTACCAGGCATCGTGTTTAGAACTGACCGCATGCCCAGTTGAAGACTACTTGGATGCCCACCCGGATCTGTCCGCAGACTTGGTGACATGCGTGCATGGCATGCACTACATCGGCGATAAGCTCGACTTACTGGAACAGAGCTCGGCTCACCTTTCTACGGACGGTCGTTTTGTTGCGAATATTGATCTCCACAGCATCAAATCCAAAGATGGCCGGTCACTACGCAGGCAGATCCACTCATCAATCGTGCAATGGGGCGGAAGCTATCTGCCACGACACCGTCGGTTAACCTTGACCGGGCCATACCACAGGCCGATGGGCTTGGTTTTCGATCGGGCAAGCGACAAGGCAGGGCCAAATTACACCGGCCAAGAGTCAGTGGATAGTTATTACGATGGGGCCGGTGATATGCCCTCAGTCCCTCGCCAATTGATTGAAAATACGGAATAAGAAGCAAGATCGTGGTAGGCTTTGCCGGCCTGCCTCGATTAAGCTTCTTACTGCCATTGCATCTTGACCGATCACCCCGCCACCAATCTGAGTGTCCGTAAGTGGGCCGTGTTTTTCTCGGTGGCCTATGCCGTGCAGGGCTTTGCCCAGACCGCGACGCTGCTGTCCCAGCCGATCAACTACTTCTTTAAGGCGGGGCATAACTACACGGCCGGCCAGCTCGCCGGCGTGACCTTCTGGGTCACCTTCCCCTGGTACATCAAGCCGGTCTACGGGCTGCTCTCGGACTTTGTCCCGTTCCTGGGCTACCGCCGACGCAGCTACCTGATCGCATCAAGCCTGCTGAGCTTTGTCGCCTTCGCGATGGTGCTCGGGGTCAACGACCCGCTGCCGATCATCATCGCCATGATCATGACTGCGGTGTGTACGGCGTTTGGTGATGTGATGGTCGATGCGCTGATGGTCGAGAAGGGCCAGGCCGCCGACCGCATCAAGCTGTTCCAGGGCATCCAGTGGGTCACGATCAGCGGCATCGGCATCCTCGCGGCGATCGGTGGGGGCCAGCTGGCCGGCTACGCCGACCGGACGGACGATCCGATCGCCGGGGTGCACCTCGGCGCGTTGATCGCGATGGTCGGGCCGGCCATGCTGCTGGTCGCGACCTGGTTTATCGTGCGCGAGCCCAGGCGGTCGCTGGACATGCACGGCATGCGGCTTGCGGGCCGTGGTTTCATGCAGGCGGTTAAATCCAAGCCGCTGCTTTGTGTGGTGGCGTTTGTCTGCCTGTTCTGGTTCCAGCCAGGGCTGGTCACGCCGATGTATTTATTCTGCACCGAGGACCTGGGCATCAGCGAGGAGTTCTACGGCGGGGCCGGGGCGTATACTCAGGGCGGCTTCCTGTTCGGCGCGTTGTTGTTTCTACTGGTACTGGGTCCACGGCTGAGTATTCGAAAGCTAGCGATGATCAGCATCGTGGCTTATGCCACATCGACCTTCGCTTACCTCGCCCTGGTCGGGCCAAAATCGCTGATCGCACTGAGCATCTTCTTTGGCGTCTGCTACATGTTTGCGAACCTGACGCTGCTCACCCTGGCCGCGCAGGTCTGTCCGAAGCACGTGGAGGCGTTTGTCTTTGCCTTCCTCATGGGCCTGTTCAACTTCGTCCGCCAGGGCTCGGAATGGATCGGCGGGCAGGTCTACGACCAGCTCGACGCGACGATCGGCACCGGCGCAACCGGCTTCTGGTCCAGGCTCGACATGAGTGGCCTGGGCCTGGACAACCCGATACATCCGCTGATCGTGATCTCGGGGGCGGTCACGCTGTTCGCGTTCCTGCTGGTGCCGCTGCTGCCCCGCAAAGACGACGCGATACCGGGTACCGGGGAGGACCCGAATCGAGACGGTCAGGTGTGCGAAAGCTGTGGGTACGACCTGCGCGGCACGCCTGTCGATGGCGCCTGCCCCGAGTGCGGTGAGAAGCGAATCGCGCGAGTTTGATCGACTACCCCAGCCGGTCGGTCGCGACGTGGTAGTGCGGGTCCTCGCTGATGTTGACCTCGACCAGGTCGGCTGCTTTGCCCAGCAACTGCTGGCACTCCTCGCTGAGGTGGACCAGGTGGACGCGCTTGTCCAGCTTGCGGTAGCGGTCGGCGACGGCGTTGATGGCTTCGAGGCCCGACTGGTCGTAGACGCGGGTGTAGTAGAAGTCGATCACCACGTCGTCGGGGTCGTCGGCGGGGGTGAAGAGCTGCTTGAAGGACTCGACGGAGGCGAAGAACAGCGGGCCGTGGAGCTGGTACATCTTTGAGCCGTGCTCGTTGAGCTTGGTGTCGGCGAAGATGTGGGTGGCGTGCTGCCAGGCGAAGACCAGGGCCGAGATGACCACGCCGACGAGCACCGCGAGTGCGAGGTTGTGGGCGAAGACCGTGATGAGCACGACGCTGAGCATGACGATCATGTCGGCCCTCGGCATGCGTCGAAACATCTTAAGCGTCGCCCACTCGAAGGTCCCGATGACGACCATGAACATGACGCCGACCAGCGCCGCCATCGGGATCATGCCGATCCACGGCCCGAGGAAGAGGATGAAGGCCAGGAGCATGAGCGCCGCGACGATGCCCGAGAGCCGGGTGCGCCCGCCTGAGTTCACGTTGATCAGCGACTGGCCGATCATCGCGCACCCGCCCATCCCGCCAAAGAACCCGCAGGCGACGTTGGCGACGCCCTGGCCGACACACTCGCGGTTGCCCCTGCCGCGCGTCTCGGTGATCTCATCGATCAGGGACATGGTCATCAGCGACTCGATCAGCCCGACGCCGGCGAGGATCACTGCGAAGGGCCAGACGATCATCAGGGTTTCCCACGCCCCGCTGAGCGTGAATAATCCGTCAGGGAGGACGGCGATCGAGAAGAGCTCGCCGAGCCCGCCCTCGATCGGCTTGCCGCCCATCATGTCCGTGACGTTGTGCGTGCCCAGGCCCATCGGCTGGAGCAGGAAGATCGCGATCAGCGACACGCCGAGGATCGCCGCGAGCGAGGAGGGCAAGGCCTTGGTGAGCTTGGGCAGGAAGTGGATGACCGCCATGGTCAGCAGGACCAGCGCGATCATGATGGCCAGTGCCCCGCCGGTGATGTAACTACCGTCGATCTTGAAGGACTCGAGCTGGGCGAGCCCGATCACGATGGCCAGGCCGTTGACAAAGCCGACCATGACGGGGAAGGGGACCATACGGATGAGTTTGCCCATGCGCAGCAGGCCGACGGTGATTTGGATGAGCCCGCAGAGCATAACCGCGACAAAGAGGTACTCGACGCCTTCGGTGGCGACGAGCGCGACGACGACAATCGCCATCGCGCCGGTGGCGCCGGAGATCATGCCCGGCCGACCCCCGAAGATGGAGGTGAGTAGGCCGATCATGAAGGCGCTGTAGAGCCCGATCATCGGGTTGACGCCGGCGACGAAAGCAAAGGCAACCGCCTCGGGCACCAGGGCCAGCGCAACGGTCAATCCCGACAGCAGATCGGGCACGGGGTTGCTGGGGAAGATGCTGGCGAGGTACCCCGCCCGTTCGGTCTTAGGGGCGGGCAGTGTCTGGTTCGGTTTGAAAGCAGGATCGGTGGCGCCGGGCATGGGCTCGCATCGTTGGAAGCAGCGGGTTGTTGGGCTTTAGGCCGGTCGGTGCGACAAAAACCTGGCAGGCCGGTAGGCGAGAGATCAAAAGGATACCCAGGGCGCACTGTTCTCGCAACGGATCGGTCAGCCCGCCATAAGCCTTGCCGTGAAGCCCATCAAGCCCGTCTGCCCTGCTTGGCCGGCCCGGGGATGCGCCGGTCTGCAATGCCCCGTCTCAAACCGTTGCGCAGCCGCTCGATCCCGAGCCGGGCACGTACCGGTGGGGTCAGGCCGAGCCTCGACCAGTCCAGCCAAGGGGTGAAGGGCTGGATGCTGCCGCCTTGCTGCTGATAGAGCGTGATGCTGACCGCCCGGTCCGATCTGCCCGTTGCGGTCAGGCGGTCTTGTCGGTGTAGCCATCGGTACAAACGTGTCGGGCTCATGCCCCAGAACCGGCGGGGGACCGGCGGGGCCTGGCCTGCTTCGAGTTGCTCGGGTGGACGCACCATGCTCGCAACGACAACGTTGGCGCACTGCTCGCCCAGCAGGTGGTAGACCCGTTGGCCGGCCTCCATCTGCCGGTAAAGCGCATCCCAGTAGGCCGCGATCTGCTCGGCCTGCTCGGGCGAGACCCGGACCTTCGCCACCGCGATCAGGCCGCCCTCGGGGTAGACCTTCTCGCCGAGTTGATCGACGATCTCGTCCAGGGAATGGTCGGTCTCGCTGCGCTGCTCCGGGTCGTTCCACCAGGGCCCGGCCGGTGACCCAAAGCCCTGGAGCCGTTGCATCCGTTCAACCCGGTCGGGCCCGAAGTCGTAGTACGCGTTACCCACCCCGATGCCCGCGTGCCCGACCACCCCGGCCGGGACGACCGCGCTCAGCGCGATGATCACGGTGACCTCTTCCTGATCCGGAGCAAGGGGCTGAGCGGTTTGCCCCGCCAGCCGTTGGCAACCCGGCGCAGAGGCAAGCAGCCCCAGGAACAGGACGAAGCAGCGGATTCGCTTTGATTCGATCATGACTTTCATGCCTCTTTGTCGTCGTATTGTCGTGCCGGGAACAGGCCGGGCTTGCCGAAGACCCAGCGCTGATAGACGTAGCCCAGGAGGATGAGCGTGACGCCCAGGCCCAGGAAGGAGAAAACGCGGTAGAGGTCGGCGAGTTGGGCGGTGTCGAGCGCGAAGACCTTACCGACGGCCAAGAGCATCACGGCCAGCGAGCCGTAGCGCAGGGTGTTGAGCCCGGTGATCAGCCCGCCGACCAACATGCCGATCGCCAGCAGCACCCAGGCCAGTGAATAGGCGTACCACTCGCCGCTGTCGGGCCGTACCCGGACGACCAGCACCCCGTCGACCGAGAATCCCTGCCGCACCAGCAGGCTGACCAACACGAACACCACTCCTACGGCAGTGAAGCCTACAAGCTGGGCAAAGGCCCGCTGCTGATGCCGGCGGAGCGCCCGGGCGAGCGCGGCCAGGGCGAGGATCGTCGGCAGGTAGACGTACCACAGCCCGTTGAACACCGGCGTGGTGCCGAGAGTGTTGGCGACCCAGAGCGGGTTGTCGATCAGCAGCGTGCCCAGCAGCGCGACCGCGATGCCGGCCAAGCCCACGACCAGCCCGGTGGTCCGCAGCAGCGGGTGGCTTGGCAGAGGTTGGCTGACGACCGCCAGCCCGCCGCCGAGCAGCATCCAGACCAGGCCGTAGGTCGCCCACTCGTAGAGCGTGACGCCCCAGACGTGCAGGTCTTCGAAGCGGTAACTATTCACCCGTCCATCAATAGATGCGCGAAGGCTCGCAACGTCTGTTGCCGAGCTTGGCTTCGATCGACTCAACGAGGAAGCGGTCGAGCTGCTTGCCGCGTTGCCGGCAGGTGGCGGGCGTCGTCCAGATG
>JBCDHS010000056.1:0-18670 GCA_038749735.1 Planctomycetota bacterium | reverse complement strand
TGTACCCCGACTGCTGAACCAGCTTGACGGCATTGACCTTGAATTGACGGTCAAACTGACGACGAGACATACGAGGCGCCTTGGGGTGGGAAAGATATGATCTCCCGCGCCCACTGGAACTGGGGAACCTCATAACGGCCTTACGGCTGTACTTGTGCTCGTACTTGGGCAACGCCTGCTTGCCCGCTTCATAGGCCTTGCGGGCGACCTCTTTGGGCGACTTGCTGGTTAAACTCATGCCAAACAAGCAAGCAATCCCGATGCCACGGCCCATGTGCAAGCGGCGGACTGAAGAGGGTTTCTACAGAGCAGCTACGCTCCCATTACGCCAGTTTCTTTATGGCAACCGTTCCGTTTGGCGTGGTCTTGACGTCGTAGCCCGCGTCGATCAGTTGCTGGCGGACCGTATCCGACTGTGCGAAATCCTTGGCGGCGCGGGCAGCGTCGATGCTGGCGCACAGTTTTTCGGGGTCGATACTGGATTCTGATGTCTGTTCTGCGGGCTTGAGTACTGCAAAGACCTGGTCAAACCAGTCGAGCAGTGCCAGGTCTGCCGAGGCCTCTTGCGCTGAGCCGTTGGTGCGGTAGCTGGTCCCGTTGACCACGCCCCAGGCCCCGGCCGTGTCCAGGTCGTCACCTAAACGGCGCAGGAAGTCGGCCGCCTCGTCGCGGGAGGTATCGACCTGAGCCGAGGTCGATCCGGCGGTGGCTTGCAGTGTCATACGTAAGTCACGCAGCCGCTGGATATTGCTCGCCGCCGACTCCAGCCCGGCGCGGGTGAAGTCCATCCGCGAGCGGTAGCGGGCGCGAATCAGCTCCAGGCGAAGCACCGCCGGGTCGACCGGGCGGCCGGTGAACTGCCCGGCGAGGATCTGTCCGACGGTGAAAAAATTCTTCTTGCTCTTGGACATCTTCTGCCCCTCGACCATCAGGTGCCGGGAGTGCATCCAGAAGCTGGCGAAGCGATCTTCGCCACTGGCCCCGCGAGACTGGGCGATCTCACACTCGTGGTGGGGGAAGATGTTGTCCTCGCCGCCGGTGTGGATGTCGATGGTATCTCGACCTAGCAGGGCCTTGGCCATGGCGGAGCACTCGATATGCCAACCGGGATAACCGGCGCCCCAGGGGCTGTCCCATTTCATCAGGTGAGTGTTGTCCGGTTTCCAGAGCAAGAAGTCGGCGGGGTGGCGCTTGGACTGCTGGTGGTTGTCCTGGACCCGGCCGCCCGCGCCGCCGCGGAGGTTTTCAAGGGTGTTGCCCGACAGCTTGCCGTACTCGGAGAAGGACTGGACGCTGAAGTACACCGCGCCATCGCTGGCGACATAGGCGTGGCCCTTGTCGATCAGCTTCTGGACCATCGCCTGCATGTTCCCGACGTGTTCGGTCGCCTTGGGCGTCTGGGCGGGGTACTCGTTGGCAATCTTCATGCCCAGCAGCTTGGCGTCTTCGATGAACGCATCGGTGTAGAACTGGGCCACGGCGTACGGATCGTTCGCGTCGAGGTCTACTTCCGGGGGAAGCTTGCCGGATTTCTTGGCTTCCAGCAGCCGATTCGCTGCGGCCTGCATCTTGTCCTCGCCCCCGCCGTCGGCCAGGTCGTCTTCGGTCATGTGCCCAACGTCGGTGAGGTTCATCACCTGCCGGACGTCATAACCGACCAGCTCGAGAAACCGCCGGAGCACATCCGCGAAGAGGAAGGTCTTGAAGTTCCCGATGTGGGCGTAGTCGTACACCGTCGGCCCACAGTTGTACATATAGACGCGTGGCGGGTCGATCGGTACGAACCGCTCCCCGCGGTGGGTCAGCGTGTTGTAGAACGTGATCTCGGGGGCTGGCATGGATCGCACAGGATAACGGGCAAGACGTAAGCTGACGAGATTGCTTAAGTTTTGAATTCCGGTCTCATTTCGAGTTACCGAAACGAGACCGATAACCGATGTTGTTGGTGCCGGGCCCCAGCTTTCATACATCTACTAAGCCGATGACAAAGGTATATTGTTTTGAGATGGGGCCGGGCCTTGATGTCGTTTGGTAACCACGATGAAAGCCATTTGCTTGAGCATGCTGATCTTTTTGGGGCTGTCCGGCTGCGAGGCCGTATCGCAGGCAAACTCTCAGGTATCTGTCGGCCCGACAGGGTCGGCAGCTAACGCTGGATCTGGTAACCAGATGTCCAATCGAGAGGGGCCCGACTCGCCAAGCCCGCCAGCAGAAGCAGATTATGAAATAAATCCCGAAGAGGATCAGGTTCGGACAGTCGCGTTCCGGTTCTTCAGTGCTGCGATCGAAGGGAATCTCGTTTCACTGGAAAACATGACCGAGCCGGGCATGTCCCCCGCTCGCAAGGCTGCTCGCAGCCCTGAATTGTTCACCGGACTGGGCGTGGCGATCGTCGTCGTGCGCGGCGACAGGGCATTGGTTGTTAGTACCCCCCTGACCGTCCAGAACCCGTCGGGCCAGGAGCAGGGCGCACTGCTGCTGACATTCAAAAATGCTCAGGGTGTCGGTTGGCGCTGTCTTGACATCGATTTTGAGCAAACAAACGATATCCCAGGCGAACTGGCAAGGTTCCAGCAACGGTAAGACACCCGCTTGATCGTTTGGTACTTCTTCTCCACGGCATCGAGGCCCGCTGATGAATTCATCTGATATCGCAGCCGCCAGCAGCGTTTCCCAGGCCCAGCTCGGTTTCGAGGTGGGGGTTGCGGTGGCGAAGAAGTCGCTCGATGCCGCGAAGCAGGAGGGGGCGGCGGTGCTGTCGCTGCTGCAGCAGGCCGTTGAGCTTCAGCAGGCTGCTCCCGCCGGGCCGGTGAACGGCGTGGGCGGGAAGCTGGACGTTCGGGGCTGATCAGTCCTCTTTGGCCACGACTAAGACCTTGCCCGCCGCCGCGGCGCCCAGCGCGGTGGACTTGGCGCTGCCGATACGCACCCTGATCGTATCGGCGATAGGGTCGTTGCCGATGACTTTGAGTTCGGTGCCCGGGGTTAGCCGGTGTTTCTCGGCAAACTGCAGGAAGCCGGGCTGGGTATCGATCAGCCGGCCGATGCGGTAGGTCGCCCCGGCGGTGCAGGCGGTCAGCGGCATCATCTCAACGGTCCGCATCGGCCCCTGACCGGGGGCCGGGGGGATCGGCGAGCCGTGCGGGTCGGCGGTGGGGTGGTCGAGCAGGGCGTCGATCTTCGCCAGGACCTTGTCCGAGATCGCGTGCTCGAGCACCTCGGCCTCATCATGCACCTCCGACCAGTCCAGGCCCAGGACCTCCACGAGGAAGGTCTCGATGATGCGGTGGCGGCGGAGCACAGCCAGTGCCGCCCGTTCCCCGGTCGGGGTCAGCCGGGCCCCGCGCCGTGTGGTGTAATCGATCAATCCGTCGTCGGCGAAGCGTTTGACCATCGTCGTGGCCGTGCCGGGCGTGACCCCAAGCCGATCCGCCAGCCGCCCCAGCGGGACCAACTCGCTCGGCCCGCGCCGCTGCTGGAGCTGGTACAGCTCTTTGACGTAGTTCTCGACCGCAGGGGCAGGATACGTGGCGAGTTCTTTGTTCACACCTGGCTCCGGTTGACAGGACAGATTACATCAGTATGATACACGAACATGAAAACTTTGAATAATCAAAATGCTGTCTTGGTTGTTTCAACTTATGTGATCGCTACAGCCCTGACCCAGGCTTACGCGCAGGCCCCCTCAGGCGTCCTCGCGGCTGCGGACCAAGCCGACCAAGCCGACCAAGCCGCACCGGATTCGAGTTACGTTTCGGATGTCTTGGAAGATCCCTTTGGTCTTCGCAGCGGCCTAGCGGAGCAAGGCATCACGCCCGGGGCCACACTGATCGTTGATGTATCACGCAACTTTGCCGGCGGCCTGCATGATGCGGGCACGTTTCGGCACCTCTTTGATTTCTCAGTCCTTGTCGATCTGGAGACGCTTGCCGGCGTGGAAGGCGCGACGATCCTGATCGATTTCCAGACGCAGGAAGGTCAGGACGGCTCGGCCGAGACCGGCGATCTGCAGGCCTACTCCAATATTGATGCCGACGACTTCACCGTGCTCTACGAGCTGTGGTACGAGCAGGTCTTCGCGGACGGTCAGCTACGCCTCAAGATCGGAAAGATTGATGTCAACGCCGACTTTGCTTTTGTGGAGTACGGCGGAGAGTTCATCAACTCCTCGGCGGGCTTTAGCCCGACCATCCTCTCGATGCCCACCTACCCGGATCCGGCACTGGGGGTATTGGCATTTGTCGAGCCGGGGGACGGATCTTTTTTTGCAGGGGCTGGCGTTTTTGACGGCGCGACCCAGCAGGGTAAGCCAACGGGTGGGCGGGGCTTTGGGACGCTGTTTGATAATCCGGCTGACCTGTTCCTGATCGCTGAAGCCGGGGCCAGGTGGACGCTGGGTGACCTCGCTCTGCCCGGCCGGGTGGGCGTGGGGGCGTGGCATCACAGCGGGTCGTTCGCCCGCTTCGACGGTGGTGTCGAGGACGGGACCGCCGGTTTCTACCTCGTCCTCGATCAAATGATGTACCGCGAGAACCCGGCAGACGAGGCGGACGAGCAGGGGGTGGGGTTATTTGCCCAGTACGGCTGGGCCGACGCGGACGTCAGTGCGATCGAGCACCACCTGGGCCTGGGGGCGCAGTGGGTCGGGCCGATCCCTGGCCGAGACGACGATGTGGCCGGGCTCATGGCCAGCGCGGTGCTTTTGAGTGATGAGCCGGGGGCGGGGCTCACGGGCGACGCAGAGACGGCCATCGAGCTTTTCTACAAGGTCCAGATCACGCCCCGCCTTTCGGTCAAGCCCGACCTCCAGTACATCCTGGACCCGGGCGGGGTCGGGCTGGATGATGCATGGGTCGGAACTCTGCGTATCGAGATTTCGTATTGATGCTATCATTTGACTGGTCAAATTAACCACTTCCAACAAACGGAAACGATGATGAAAACCACCATGATTAAACTGAGTTCGGTTGCTGTCCTTGGTTTGTTTGCTTTGGGCCTGATTACGGTTCTGCCCGGTTGCGGCGGGGGTGAGGGCCCGAAGGACTCGCCGCGGGCGGATGGCGAAACATACAAGATCGTCGCGACGATCGGCATGGTCTCGGATCTGGTCGAGCAGGTCGCCGGCGATCGGGCGGAGGTCGAGATGCTCATCGGGCCGGGGGTGGACCCGCACCTGCATAAAGCGACGCGTAGCGACATCGAGACCCTTATGGGCGCGGATGTGGTCTTCTACAGCGGCCTGATGCTCGAGGGCAAGATGAGTGATGCGCTGGTCAGCGCCGCGACCTCGGGCAAGAAGGTCTACGCGGTCACCGAAGAGTTGGATGACGAATTTCTTCTGGAGCCCGAGGACTTCGAGGGCCACTACGACCCGCACGTCTGGACGGACCCCAAGGGCTGGGCCAAGGCCGTGGAGGTCATCCGGGATAAGCTGATCGAGTTTGACCCCGACGGCAAAGAGGTCTATACCGCCAATGCGCAGGCGCTGATCGACAAGATCAACGAACTCGATGCCTACGCGGAGAAGGTGCTCACCAGCGTGCCCGAGTCGTCACGCGCCCTGGTCACGGCCCACGACGCGTTCAACTATTTCGGCGAGCGATACGGCTACGACGTGATCGGTATCCAGGGGATCTCGACCGAATCTGAAGCGGGTGTGCAGGATATCGAGCGGATGGTGGACCTTTTGGTTGAGCGGAAGATCGGTGCCGTCTTCGTTGAGACCACGGTGTCAGACCGGAACATCCAGGCGCTGATTGAGGGTGCCAAAGCGAAAGAGCACACCCTCGTGATCGGTGGGGAATTGTTTAGCGACGCGATGGGCGAGCCGGGCACATACAAGGGGACGTACGTCGGCATGATCGACTCCAATGTGACCACGATCGCGCGAGCGCTGGGTGGCGAGGCACCCGAGGGGGGGATGCAGGGAAAGCTGACCGGTGAGTAGTGATACACAACGTGCGCTTTCAGGGTCTGCGCAGGATGCCGGTGCGGCGGATTCTGCCGCGTCGGCCCTGCTCCGCCCCGAGCACTCGCCGGACAGCCCGCTGTCGATCCACGCGATGACCGTCGCCTATCATCGCAAGCCCGTGCTCTGGGACGTGGACTACGACGCCCCGTCGGGCAAGCTTGTCGCGATCGTCGGGCCCAACGGCGCGGGCAAGAGCACGCTGATCAAGGCCTGCCTGGGCCTGGTGCCCCGTGCCTCGGGCGTCGTGGCGTTCTGGGGCAGGCCCTACAGCAAGGTTCGGTCTCGGGTCGGTTATGTGCCGCAGCGTGAATCGGTGGACTGGGACTTCCCGGTCTCGGCGCTTGATGTGGTCTGCATGGGACGATACCGGCGGATCGGCTGGTGCCTGCCGGTGACGCGCAGGCATAAGCGGGCGGCCCTGGACTGTATGGATCGTGTGGGCATGAGGCCGTACGCCAACCGGCAGATCAGCCAACTCTCCGGCGGCCAGCAGCAGCGGGTGTTTCTCGCCCGGGCGTTGGCCCAGGAAGCAGACCTCTACGTGATGGATGAGCCGTTTGCGGGAGTCGACGCGGCGACGGAGAAAGCAATCGTCGAGGTCCTGCGGGCGCTTCGTTCGCAGGGCAAGACGGTTCTGGTGGTCCACCACGATATCCAGACGGTCGCGGATTATTTCGATGACGTGATGCTGCTGAACATGCGGGTGGTTGCTGCTGGGCCTGTCGCATCGACCTTCACCCAAGACAACCTGCGTAAGACCTACGGCGGCAAGCTGACCCTGCTCGCCGCGGCAGCCGAGGCGATGTCGCAGCAGGCGGACCAGCGGGGGGGATCGTCATCGGCGTAGCGAACCTGCTGATGCTGCTTGGGCAGATCGGGCACGAGGGTCACGACCACGGCCCGGTATCGCTCACGGATGTCACCGACGACTGGCCGACGTGGCGGCAGGTCGTCGAGGTGCTGACCTATCAGAGCGGCTACAACACGTCGGTGGTCCTGGCGAGTACGACCCTGCTGGGGATCGCCGCCGGGATCGTGGGTGTGTTCGCGCTGCTGCGTAAGCGTTCGCTGATGGCCGACGCGCTCAGCCACGCCACGCTGCCCGGCATCGGGCTGGCGTTTATTGCCGCGACGGTCCTGGGGATCGAAGGGCGGAGCCTGCCGGTCTTGCTGATGGGGGCGGCGGCGACGGGCGTCGCCGGCGTCCTCTGCGTGCAGTGGCTTCTCAGACATACCCGCCTCAAGGAAGACGCATCGATCGGCCTGGTGCTGAGCATCTTCTTCGGCGCCGGCACCGTGCTGCTCAGCTATATCCAGACGATGGGCGCGAGCAACGCCGGTGGTATCGACGCGTTCATCTTCGGGCAGACCGCGGCCATGAGCGCATCCGATGCCGGGCTCATGGGGGTGATCGCGGTCGTATCCGTCCTGTTCGCCATCTTTCTCTACAAGGAGTTCGCGCTGGTCTGTTTCAATGATGCGTTCGCCAAGGTGGATGGCTGGCCGGTCTCCTGGATCGACCTGGCGATGATGGGGCTGGTGGTCGGGGTGACGGTGGCGGGGCTGCAGGCGGTCGGGCTCATCCTTGTGGTGGCCATGCTGATCATCCCCGCGGTGGCCGCGCGATTCTGGACCGAGAAGCTCTGGCAGTTGCTGATCCTCGCCGCCATCATCGGCGGGCTCTCGGGGTACCTCGGCTCGGCGACATCCGCGCTCTTGCCCCGAAAGCCGGCCGGCGCGGTCATCGTGCTGGTTAGCGGCGTACTTTTTGCGCTGAGCATGTTCCTTGCCCCGCGACGCGGCGTGCTCGCCGCCATGCTGCGACGCCTTCGGCTGCAACTGGATATCGCAACCGATCATATGCTGGAGACGGCCTATCTCACCGCGAGCAACGCACCATCAGGCCTCGACGCCGCCGCGCTGAAGCGGTTCAAAAAACAGCGGGGCTGGAACACGATGCTGACGCTTATGGTCGGTATCCACGCCGGGCGTCACGGGTACGGCCGGCTTCGGGCCCACGCATTCACCCCGACCCCACGTGGCCTGGAACGCGGCCAGCAGGTCTGCCGCAACCACCTGCTGTGGGAGCAGTACCTGATCTCCTACGCCGACATCGCGCCCAACCATTTGGATTGGGCGGTGGATCAGGTCGAGCACGTTCTGAGCCCGAGCCTTGTCGCGGAACTCGAAGCAGCGCTGGCCGGTCGGGGCGTCGATTCGTTCTTACGATCCGATGACGGTGGCATGCCGCAGAACAGCGCAGTCGCGGGAGAGCCCAGATGAAACTGATCCCCGCTCTGGACTTGTTCCCGCTGATGGCCGCGATCCTCGCCGCGATGATCTGCGGCCTGCTGGGTAATTTTCTGGTCCTCCGCCGTCAGAGCCTGATGGGCGACGCGATCAGCCACGCGGTCCTGCCGGGCCTGATCGCGGGGTTCCTGCTCACCTCCTCGATGTCCACCTCGATCATGCTGGTCGGGGCCGCGATCGCGGGCGTCCTCGCCGTGGTGCTCATCGAACTGGTCCGCAAGGTTGGCGGGGTCGAGCCCGGCGCGGCGATGGGCGTCGTGTTCAGTGTGATGTTCGCCGGTGGGGTTCTGCTGCTCGAACAGGCCGCCGCACGCAGCGTGCACCTCGACCCCGACTGCGTGCTCTACGGCCAACTCGAAACCCTCGTTTGGTACCAGGCCCCGCCTACGTTCGCCGGGCTGTTTGTTTGGTCCACGGTCGAAGCGATCCCCCGCCAGGTCTGGCTGCTGATGGTTGTGGGGATCGTCTCGTTGGTGTTCGTGGTCGGCCTGTTCAAAGAGCTGCGTATCTCTGCGTTCGACCCCGGGCTTTCAACCGCGCAGGGCATCCACGCCGGGTTTATGCATTATGCCCTGATGCTGCTGGTCGCCGCGGCGACGGTTGCTTCGTTCGAGGCCGTCGGATCGATCCTCGTCATCGCGATGCTGATCGCGCCCGCCGCGGTTGCCCGATTGCTGACCGACCGCCTCGTGTCACAGATCGGGGTAAGCATGATCGCCGCGGTGCTCTGCGCGGTCTTGGGTTACACCGGCGCAACCATCGTGCCCGGCTGGTTCGATGCCGACAGCGTCAACGCGGCCGGCAGCATGACCGTGATCGCCGGCCTGCTTGTCTTTCTCGCCGCGGTGCTCTCGCCCAGGCACGGCATCGTCTCGCGCAAGTGGCGGCAGCGCCTCCTGGCCAGGTCTGCCGCGATCGACGACCTGCTCGCAACGCTTTATCGGCTGCAGGAGGCCGGACGACGTGTGGTCGCCCCGTCGGATATCGCGCTCCCCATCCCGGGCAAGCAGCAGCAAGCCACCCGCCTCGCCGTGAAGCGCGGGCTGGTCGCCGAAACCGGCCGGGGCCTCGCCCTCACCGACCTGGGCCTGGACAGCGCAACTCGGCTGGTCCGCAAGCACCGGCTGTGGGAAGACTATCTCGTACGCGATGTCGGGCTCGAACCCGATCACGTCCACGAAACCGCAGAGCAGCTTGAGCACCTCAAGGTCTCCCCCGACCATGATGATGTACAGGTCGATCCGCACGGCTCACGAATCCCCCCCGGCTGATCCTGACCGTTACGGGCGTCGGCAAACCGACCTAGCCGGGACTAAGATGCTTCGCCATGCCCGACCACGTCGCACGCATCGTCGCCGTCCAGAAGGTCTACCAGAAGAACAAGGCCGCGCCGCCGGTCCACGCCCTCCGCGGCATCGACTTGGACATCCCACGCGGCCAGTACCTCTCGATCATGGGGCCGTCCGGCTCGGGCAAGTCCACCCTCATGAACATCGTCGGGGCACTGGATCGACCATCCCAGGGCCAGTACATCCTTGACGGAGAAGATGTCGCGCTGATGGACGATGAGGAGTTATCCCGGGTCCGCGGCAAACGGCTGGGCTTTGTGTTCCAGGCCTTTAACCTCATCCCCCAACTCACGGTGATGGAGAACGTCACCGTCCCGCTCTTCTACCAGGGCGTCACCGGCAGTGATCGCCGCGACCGTGCAGCCGAGGTCCTGAAAAAGGTCGAGCTGAGCGACCGGATGAGCCACCGACCCAACCAACTTTCCGGCGGGCAGATGCAGCGCGTCGCTATCGCCAGGGCATTGGTTAACGAGCCGAGCCTGCTGCTTGCCGACGAACCCACCGGCAACCTCGACACCAAGACCGGCGACGCCATCCTCGCCCTGTTCGATGAACTCCACGAGAACGGCCTGACCATCGTCATGGTCACCCACGACCCGGTGATGGAAGAGCGCTGCCAGCGCGTCGTCAAACTCCTCGACGGCCTCATCAACGAAGACATCGCGGGCGGGAAGGCGAAGGTTTCGAGCGTTCAAATCTGAACGCCAAGACGCCAAGACGCCAAGACGCCAAGAAATGCAGGCTAGGCAACGTTTCGCTTTACCGCAGAGGCCCAGAGGACGCGGAGTTCGCGAAGCGAGGCCCACCGAAAGCTGTTGGGAAAGGCGGCAAGTTATTATTGTGGCCAGGCTAGAGCGTTGGGGGTATTACCAGTAGCTACCTTCTCGTTGCTGGTGTTCCATCGCGTTGGTTCCATCAATAAATTTGAGATGGAAGCAGAACGTGATGCCAAGTTTGTCTGCTACCCTTAACACCTTTGCGATTGCTTGTAGCTCTTGAACGACGGCGTCGTCTTGGCCTCTGTTTGCGATGAGCCAATTGATTGTTTCCAGGCCTTGATTGGCAGGATGCCAATCAATCCGTTTGTTCGTAAAACTGTCTTTGTAACCAAACCGACTCAGGGGCTGCACATCATGATCGCTTGCAAGCTGATCTAATTCATCGAGATTCGATGCGATCATATGGCCGATACAGTAGGTGCTTGGAAGGTTGTCGGTGCGCAAGCTCTTTGAGAAGTAAGGCATAAACACGCAATAAGAACGGCCAAAGACCGTCAACGCATAAACAAGGGCGGCCAAGAACGAAACAATTGCAATAACCGTGGTGATTCCAGTGAAAGTTGCCCCGAAAGGTTCGAGAACCGTAATGTAGCAGCTTGAAGAAAAAACAAAAGACGCCAACAAAAAGCGTACGCGCCACTGGAGTATTTTCTTTCGATGGAAGCGATTGATGCCTTGCGCAATCATGGACTCACATCGCTTTCCGGCTTCGAGCCGGGCCGGGGCTCAGCTTGCAAATGATGACTAGTCTTGCTCCGCGTCCTCTGCGCCCTCTGTGTCTCTGCGGTAAAGCGAAGCGTTCTGCCTTTCTTGGCGGCCTTGGCGTCTTGGCACACTTGGCGTTAAATACGAGTCACTTTAAATCCCATCCTCTTCCTCGTACGCCTTGAACTCCCCGCGCTCGGACGCCTCGGCAACGTACTTCTCGAATTCCTTGTGCTGGTAGCTAATGAAAATGAACGCGTGCTGCAGCGTTAGCCACTCGATGTCGGTGGGGTCTTCGCCGAGGTCTTTACGCATGCGGTTGAGTTCGGCCAGGAGGGGTTCGGGTTTCATAGCGGTTCTCGAAGCCGCCGATGGCATCGGCGGTCTTGCCAGTTCGGGTGATCTCTAAGACCGCGGAGGCCGTCCGCAGCATTCAAAGCATAAACAAAAAAACCCCGCTTGCGCGAGGTTTCTTGTTTGACTCGCAACCGGCCTTGCTTCAGGCCTCTTCGGTCATCGCCGGCTCGACCACCGAATTACCGAAACTCTCGTAGCCCGCCCAGAACTGCTTGGCGAATTCATCGGGGAAGCAGTGGAACTCCCCGGCCTTGAGTGAATCAATCAGCGCGTCGGCCACGACCGATGGCGGGGGGGCGTCGCTCTCGAACCCGGTGCCGTCAATCATGTCCGTCGCGATCGGGCCGGGGTGGATGCTGACGACCTCCGTGCCCTGCTCGGCCAAGAGGTCGTGCAGGCCCTGGGTGATCGAGTAGCTCGCGGCCTTGGAGGCGCAGTAGGTGGTGAACACCGCAAAGTTACGGATCGAGGCGACGGAGTTAAGTGTTGCCAGCGCGCCGCCGCCGTTCGCCTTGAGCACCGGCGCGAACGCGCGGGCGATACGGATCAGGCCCTTGACATTCACATCGATCTCGAAGTCGAGGTTTTTATATACGTCGTCGCCGGTGTAGTCGCCGTGGGTCAGCACGCCGCCGTTATTCACGATGATGTCGACGTCCGACGCGGTCGCGGCCGCGGCATTGACCGACGCCTCGTCGCTGAGGTCCAGGGCGAGGGCGATGACCTTGTCGCCGTGCTTGTCGATCAGCGGCTGGACAGACTCGGGCTTGCGGGCGGTGGCGTAGAGCTTGGCGACGCCTGCGGCGAGGAAGGCTTGGGCAAACGCCAGCCCGATGCCACGGTTCGCGCCGGTGATCAGGACGGTCTTTCCTTGGGGGTCGATGGCCATGGTGGACTCCGGTGTGTGGGTTTAGGTCGTACAGTGTACGGACAAAAAGGGTGCAGGCACGCCTTATTCCACTGCCAACAGAAAAATCATTGGATCACGTCCAATCTGGCGCTTATGCCGCGATCGCCTCGGTGATCTTCTTCGCCGCGTCGGTCAGGTCGCTGCCCACGATCATCGTCGGGATGTCTGCCTTGGCGGCTTCCAGGATCTCGCGGGCCGGTTCGACGTTGGTCCCTTCCAGCCGCACGACCAGCGGCACCTTGAAGCCTACTTCCTTGGCTGCGGCGACGATCGCGTTGGCGATGATGTCGCACTTGGCGATCCCGCCGAAGATATTGACCAGGATGCCCTTGACCGCCGGGTCGCTGAGGATGATGCGGAAGGCCTCGGTGACGGCCTCCTCGCTCGCGCTGCCGCCGACGTCCAGGAAGTTAGCCGGCTCGGCGCCGTGCAGTTTGATGATGTCCATCGTCGCCATCGCCAGGCCCGCGCCGTTGACCAAGCAGCCGATGTCCCCGTCCAGGTTGATGTAGCTCAGCCCGAACTTTGCCGCCTGGGCCTCGGCCGCGTCGACCTCGGCCGGGTCCTCCAACGCCGCGATGTCCTTGTGCCGGTACATCGCGTTGTCATCAAAGTCGATCTTCGCGTCGATCGCCAGCACCTGCCCGTCGGGGTGGTCCTCGGTCGAAGGGGTCACGATCAGCGGGTTGATCTCCACCAGCGACGCGTCGGTGCCCAGGAACAGCTTGGACAGGCACATCAGCACCTTCACCGCCTGGCCGACCTGCTTGCCCTCAAAGCCCATCGCGAACGCGACCTTGCGCGCCTGGTACGCCTGCAGCCCGGTGTCCGGATCGATCGGCTCCTTGATGATCTTCTCCGGGGTCTTCTCCGCGACTTCCTCGATATCCATCCCGCCTTCCGACGAGCCCATCAGCACCGGGCAGCCCCGGGCGCGGTCCACGACAATGCCGGCGTAGTACTCCTTGGCGATGTCCACGCCCGACGCGATCAGCAGCTTGTTCACCGGCACGCCCTCGGCGGTCGTCTGCGGCGTCACGAGGTTCTTGGACAGGATCGTGGCCGAGGCTTCCTTGCACTCACTTGCCGACTTCACCAGCTTCACGCCGCCGCCCTTGCCCCGCCCCCCAGCGTGGACCTGGGCCTTGACGACCGCGAGCTCAACGCCCGATGCGGCGAGCTTCTCATACGCCGTCTCGGCCTCTTCGGCGGATTCAATGACGACCCCCCCAGGGACGGGGACGCCAAATTGTTCAAGGAGCTCACGGGACTGGTATTCGTGGATCTTCATGGTCTAATGATTACTATCTGGAGGTTGGGTATTCGGCAGGGTCGGGTGGAGATGATAGCGGAAATCGATGTGGCGTCACGTGCTTATCTCAAGGCGGCGCTGACACTTAAGGGGCAATCCCACCTCGCTAACTCATTTCTAGAAAACTTCGCTACACCTGTTCATATGATGAACATATCATTGATGCCTTTGAAACAACAATGAAATGAATATACTTTGAATCTTGCATTGGGAGTGTTCGGGATGAGGAGGCATGTTTTGAAACGATGGATCAAAGGCTTCTACCTGTTCGCAGGCGTTTTTACTTTATCTCCCGTCGCCAGCCTGGCACAAGTGAACAGCACTTGGGATGGTACGACCGGCAACTGGACGGATGCCAGCAAGTGGTCGACGGCCGATTTTCCTGAGAATGGCAACGGCGGATTTGATTTCAATGCCTTCATCAACGGCGGGACCGTCACGCTTGACGATTTCATCGCTATCGAGGGCTTGGAAATCACTGGTGGCGAACTCATCGTCAATACGCCCCAGGCGCTTACCACTTTCCAGGGCCTGGACCTTGTCGGCGGCACGATCTCCGGTACCGGCACGATCGATCCTGCGGCCCTTAATGTTCTGAATGCCGCGACCCTCAGTGGCGTCCAGATCGACCTCCAGTCTGGCAGCTCGATCGGTATCGGCAGCCTGACCGACACCACCACCCTCAACAACGGTGCGACTATCCGCAACGTGACCCGCATCACGCCCACCCGCGTAAGCGGCACCTCGCTGACCGAAGCGAGCGCGAATCTTTTCATTGACGGCGGAACCGGAACCAACCGTTTCTTCAACGACTTTGGCGGTGAGTTTATCAAGCCGGTTGGTGACGCCTCGCTGACCATCGGTATCCGGTTCGACAATGATGGCCGAGTCGAGGTTGAACAGGGCACCCTTCGGCTGAACAACGGGGGTGTATCAGCGGGTACCTACAGCGTTGGTGAGTTGGGGACGCTGCAGTTACGGGGCACGCATCAATTACAGAGCGGTCAAATTTCCGGCCTTGGCACGGTTCAAATCGTTCAGGGCACCCTGTCGATCGATGAGAATTCATCCTACTTAGCGCTTCAAACGCAGGTACAGGCCGGCACGCTCGAGATCGATCGAACCTTTCAGCACAGCACCGACGTCCTTGCCCTCTTTGACAACGCCGAGGTCATTGACATCACCACGGGTTCCAGCAACCCCGCGACGTTTTCTGTTGAACGCACCCTGGAGATCCAGACCAGTGGCGGCGCCGTTGCCACGGTCCGGGGCCTTGAGTTCCGGCTCGGCTCGGGCTTCGGCCCGCAGAGCAGTGTCGACTTTCTCTCCGGCCAACTCGTCTTGGACGAGGGATCGACGATCAATCACATCGGTACCTTTGACCTTGATCTTGCCAACTCGGGTATCCAGTCTTTCGACATCACGCCGATCACCGCCGGCCCGACGGGCAACAACACGTTCAATAACCAGTTCGGCGGCCTGATCCGCAAAGCCGTGGGCAACGGCGAGCTGACCTTCGATATCGGTTTTAACAACGAGGGCGAGGTCGAAGTCGATCGCGGGGAGCTGCGGTTCAATCGTGGTGGCGTCAGCACCGGCACCTTCCGCCCCGGGCGCTTTGGCGAGTTGATCTTCGCCGGCGGACACGACCTTACCGGGGCTAACGTTACCGGCCTGGGCGAGGTCACGTTCGAGGGCAGTACTGGCCCCGGCGCTGCCGCCAATCTCATCGGCCAAACGACTCAGTATCTCGTCGGTCAAACAACCCTGAATAGCGGCATTCTGACTATCAATAGCAACAACGCCGAGAGTACTGAACTGCGACTCGTCTCGGGCCTGCTCAACGGCACGGGCACCATCACGGTCGATTTCCTTGGCACCGCGGGAGACACTCAAGTCGATGGTGTTCAGATCGTGGTGCAGAACTTCTACTCGCTCAGCTCGGGTGCGATCGTCACGACCGGCGCGGGCAGTCTTGATGTTCAAGGCAGTTTCGAGCTGGATGAAGAGTCAAGTTTCAAGGCAATCCTCGACGACAGCCCGGGTGAGATTGCCAACAGCTTTGCCGCCCAAGGCACAGGCGATCTCAGCGGGGATCTGTTGATCGAGATCGCACCGGATTTCACCGCCGAAGTGGGCGATATCTTCGAGCTGTTCTCGGCCCAGCAGGGCATCACGGGCAGCTTCCGAAACCTCGCGCTGGGCGAGTCGATCACCGCAGGCAGCTTCACGTTCAGCCTGATCGATCCAGACGCGGTTGCCGCGGTGAGCTTTTCAGACGAATCGCTCCCGTTGTTGTCGAACGACTCGGCTGGCCTGCCGACCCGCCTCGCCCTGCAGGTTGATGCCGTGCCCGAGCCCGGCTCGATGGGCATCCTCGCGCTGGGCCTCGGCCTGTTACTAAACCGTCGAGGGGGCACCCACCGCGCCACTCAATTAAACTGACTGTGGCGTGGCCGGGGTGGAGGGCTTGTGGGCTCCGCAGGACAAGACGGTGTGACTGATCTTGGATGATTGATTCCGGGGATTCGCTAACGCTTATTCACGGGGGCCACATATCTACTACGTCCCGCAGAAGGTTTGGTACCGACATGAGCCTTCCGGGGCGGGCAACTGATACGGGGCTAGTCCGTGGTGGTCGTCGTAGGGAGATTGCAGGGCGCTGAGTAGGGTGCGGAAAGGCTTGAGATCGCCATCGGATGTGGCGGTGAGGGCCTCTTCGACCTTGTGGTTGCGGGGGATGATGGCGGGGTTGGTTTGTTGCATCAGGGCTTGTGAGGCTTTTCGTGATTCACCGTAGCGTTCGCGACGGGCTTGCCAGTCGGTGTGCCAGGCGGAGAAGGCTTCGGTGTCATAGGGGGCTTTGCAGCCCGGGCTGAAGCCCGGGCTGCCTAGGTCGCGGAAGGTGTTGGTGTAGTCGGCTTTGGTGGCCTTCATCCAGTTCAGCAAGCCCGCGATCAACGTTTCGTCGGCTTCATCTTCTTTGGTCAGTCCAAGCTTAGCCCGCATCATCGCCAGCCACTTCTTGCGGTATCCGGTTGAGAAGGTGTTGAGTGTGGCCTCGGCTTTGGCGATCGCCTGCTTCTCATCATCATCGATCACCGGCAGCAGCGCCTCGGCAAAGCGCGTCAGGTTCCACAACGCGATCTTGGGCTGGTTGGCGTAGGCGTATCGGCCCTGGTGGTCGATGGAGCTGAAGACGGTGGCGGGGTCGTAGCTGTCCATGAAGGCGCACGGCCCGTAGTCGATGGTCTCGCCGGACAGGGCCATGTTGTCGGTGTTCATGACGCCGTGGATGAAGCCGACGCGCATCCAGTGGACGATGAGGTCGATCTGTTTTTGCATAACCACATCGAGCAGGGCGATGGCTTTATCGTCGGCGTCAGCCAGGTTGGGGAAGTGGCGGGCGAGGGTGTAGTCGAGCAGGGCTTGGAGCGGTGCGGGGTTGCCGAGGGCCGAGGCGTACTCGAACGTGCCGACTCGGAGGTGTGACGCGGCGGTGCGGGTGAGGATCGCGCCCTGCTCGGGTTGTTCACGGTAGACGGTCTGCCCGGTTGTGACGACCGCCAGCGCACGGGTGGTTGGGATACCCATCGCGTGCATCGCCTCGGAGATGACGTACTCGCGCAGCATCGGTCCGAGGGCCGCCCGCCCGTCGCCGCGGCGCGAGTAGGGCGTTGGGCCCGAACCCTTGAGTTGTACATCGACGCGATCGCCGCTGGGCGTGACCAGTTCGCCGAGCACGTGGGCCCGCCCGTCGCCGAGCATCGTGAACCCGCCGAACTGGTGTCCGGCATAGGCCTGGGCGAAGGGCTGAGCGTCGGGCGTAAGCCGGTTGCCGGAGAAGAGGGCCGCCTTGTCTTGCGAACTCAGGCCGGGCAGGTGCAGGCCAAGTTCTTGGGCGAGCGCATCGTTCAATGCCACCAGCCTGGGCTCGGCAACGGGTGTCGGTGCAAGCTGGGTATAAAAGGCCTCGGGCAGGTCGAGGTAGCTGTACTCAAATGCCAGGGCCGTTTGGGATTTCATCTTGCGCTTCTGGAATGGATTATTCGAATCTTAGCGCTCATGGGCCCGCTCCATTCGGTTCGGCCCTGGCTGACGATGAGGTTTTAACTTTGTTTTGATGTGTGATGATCTAAATTTAAGCCGGCGCGAGACACATTTAGGCGTTAATAATACACCCACGAAATTGGATGACATGCAACTGAAGATAAGTATTGCTATAATCAATGAATGGTACGGTAGAATCTTGTTGGTCATTATTCATAATGCCCGTGTGAGATGGTCATCTGTTCAGCGTTTACAATGTAATGAAACTTTACCTGCTGCCAGCCGAACTTTTGGGAGCCACCGTATGAAGTTAATCACGACCCTGTTTGTATCTGCCTTTTTTGTTTTGCCCAATATGGCGGCGGAACAGGCAATGTGCCCAATCATGCCCGGGGTGGAAATTGATGAAGAGGAAGTTGTCGCGTACCGGGGGGTAGAGATTTACATGTGCTGCGCCGCCTGCGCGAGGGCTTGGGGGGCCAATCCAGACTACTTCGCCGCGGCCGCCCTGGCTCACGACCCTGACAGCCCGCTTCTGCCGCAGCTAGAGGGGGTCGAGCTCCCGGAGATCGAACTCATGCCCCAGCGTTTCTGCCCGATCAACCGGACCCCGGCCATGGTCTGCCCGGAAAGCCCTTCCGTTGAGTATCAAGGCAAGACCATCTACTTCTTCAAAGCCAGCAGCGTGCGTCGCTGGGAGCGAGACCCGGACGGCTACTTCGAGAAAGCCCGTGAAGCCGGCCTGCTCCCTCAGTACGACGAGTGAACCTACTTCTACCAATATCTAAGGGGCTTAGGAAGCCAACGGGCCATTAAACTGCCGTTGGCCCTATGTCTGCAAGCAAAAACCGCTATTACCGCCGTTCCCGAGTCAGCGAGAAGGTTTTCCGTGGCCTGATCAAGGCCTTCGCGATGGACCTGACCGCG
>JBCDHS010000055.1:0-18715 GCA_038749735.1 Planctomycetota bacterium | reverse complement strand
GTGGCTTCGTCGGATCGAGGCGAAGACGTTCGACACGCTGAGTGATGCGGTCGCCACGGCGCTGCGTGCGGTGACGCGAAGCGAGTGCCAGAACTACTTCAGCTCTTGTGGATGGGGCCATAAATGACGACAGTTGGTCTAGCAGCCGAATAGGTGTGCCTTTACCGCAGGAATGCGTCTTTGAGCCCGCCATCGACGTGGACCACCGCGCCGGTGGTCTTCTTAAACGCCGGGCCGAGCATCTGGAAGATTGCCTCGGCCTGGTCGGCGGGTTTGATGACCGCGTCCAGCAGGTTCCGGCTGGCGTAGAACCGGCCGAGCTTGTCCAGCAGGGATTCGTCGGACTCGCTGTCCTCGAACTCGATGCTGTACTTGCTGAGTGACGCCATGACGCGTTCGCGGGGGAACATCTTGCTGCCCTCGATCACGGTTGCGGGTGCGACGCCGTTGACCCGGGTCTTGGGTGCCAGGGTCACGGCCAGCTCGCGGATGAGGTGGTTGGAGGCGGCCTTGGAGGTGTCGTAGGCGATCGAGCCGGGCTTGGCGACGACGGCGTTGACGGAGGTCGTGATGACGATCGAGCAGCCGTCCATATCCTGGTCTTTGAAGATTTTGCCGGCCTCTTCGCCGAGGAAGGTGGGCCCGACGACATTCACCTCGTAGGACTTTTTGTAGAGGATGTCGGGGACGACGCCGTTGTCATCGGGCGCGGCGAAGAGGCCGGCGGTGATGATGATGTCGTCGATGCCGCCGTAGGCGAGGATGACCTGTTCGAGCATGGCCTTGCAGGCGGCGCGGTCGGTCATGTCGATGCCCAGGCCGATGGCGGGGCCGCAGCCGGAGATGCCGGTGCCCGCGACGCCGATGCCGACGCCGTAGTGGTCGGTGATTTCCTTTGCAGTTTCTTCAGCGCCCTCGATGGCGAGGTCGGCCGCGACGACGTGGGCGTCCTCGGGCATCAGGCGGTGTGCGGTGGCTCGGCCGATGCCGGACCCGCCGCCGACGACGACGCTGATGTGGCCGGCCAGGGGCTTGTCGGGGGGCATGCGCTGGAGCTTGGCCTCTTCGAGCAGCCAGTACTCGATGTCGAAGGCCTCTTGCTGGGGCAGGGCGATGTAGCCGCCGATGGCCTCGGCACCGCGCATCACCTCGACCGCGCAGTTGTAGAACTCGGCGGTCACGCGGGACTCGGACTTGTTCTTGCCCCAGGCGACCATGCCCACGCCGGGGATGAGCACGACCGTCGGGTTGGGCTGACGCATGGCCGGGGAGTTGTCGTGCTTGCAGGTCTCGTAGTACGCGGCGTAGTCCTTGACGTACTGCTCGATGGCGGTCTCGATCATGCTCTTGAGCGCATCGAGGTCGCCGGAGGCCGGGTCCCAATCGACAAAGAGCGGCTTGATCTTCGTCCGCAGGAAGTGGTCGGGGCATGAGGTGCCCAGGTCAGCGAGCCGCGCGGCGTCATTGGAGTTCACGAAGCGGAGGATCTTGTCGTCGGCCTGGACGGTGCCGATCATACGCTTGTGGGTTGAGACCTTGCCGCGCAGCCAGGGCAGGAGCTTGACGAGCAGTTCGTTGCGTTGCGATTCGCTGAGCGATTGGTACTTCGCACCGCCGAAGGTCTGGTCCCCCTTATCGTGCTCTTCGATGTAGGCGGCGGCCTTTTCGATGAGTTCAAGAGAAAGCTCGTAGCACGCCTGGTCATCATCGGCCCAGTTGATCAGGCCGTGCTGGCCCATGATCGCGCCCTTGGCCCCCGGAAAGTTTTTGCATCCTTGTTCAAGGGCGAGGCCCAATTCGAAGCCGGGGCGCATCCAGGGTAGCCAGAATAGGTCATCGCCAAAGATCTCTTTCATCACTTCCGGGCCGTTGGCACTGGCGGCGACGGAGATGAGCGAGTTGGGGTGGGTGTGGTCGACGAACTTGTGCGGGACAAACGCGTGCAGGGGGGTGTCGATCGACGAGGGGCGGGGGTTGAGGTTGTAGGTGCAGTGCTTGTAGAGCGAGACCATCTCGTCCTCGGCCGGGGTCTTGATGCCGTTGTCAGGCATGTTGGCGTAGACGGACTTGAGCTGGTTGAGCTTGCTCATCTCAAGCGATGAGAAGTTCGCCCGCTTGGAGGTGCGCAGGTCGCCACCCGAGCCCTTGACCCAGAGGACCTCGGTGGTCTCTCCGGTGAGCGGGTCGGTCTCTTCGAGCTTGCTGGAGGTGTTGCCCCCGCCCGTGTTGGTCACGCGCTGGTCCTCGCCGAGTTTGTTAGATCGGTAGACCAGGCGGTCGAGGCCGTCGGCACATGCGGCGGCCTCGTCTTCTTTCCAGTAACGGGTCACAAATTTCAAATCCATCTGTGTGGTCATGCCTTCGCTCCAGGTGGCAGAGTGGCTGGTCGTAGGGGGGGGTGACTGAAACCAATACAATACCACAAAAACAGTTGAAAATACAATATTAACGATTGACATTGTGGGGTTATGTGGTTAAATCTTCAAATTGAAACCACATATACGGCCTATTGTTGTGCCTAATGTTCGATTGATGATTTTTGGATTCGCTCATGCTTCCTGCCTATCGTCAGAGCCTGATTCTTGAGCGTTTGGAGCGGCAGTCTACGGTGCGGGTCTCGGAACTGTCCCGTGAATTTGCGGTGACCACCGAGACGATCCGTCGGGACCTTGAGCAGTTGCACCACCGCGGTCTGGTCAGCCGGACGCACGGCGGGGCGGTCGCGACCGAGGCGTTGCACCACGACCGGCCTTATCGCGAGCGCAGCACGCAGCGGCTGGACGAGAAGCGTGCGATCGCTCGCCGTGTGATGGGGGATATCCAGGCGGGTGAAATCCTCGGGCTGGACTCGAGTTCGACTTGCTCGGTGCTGGCCGACATGCTGCCGGATGTGGCGTTGACGGTGGTGACGAATTCTCCAGTGATCGTGCAGTCGCTGGCCAGCCGTCCCAACGCGACGGTGATCGCGACCGGCGGCGTGCTGGACCCACAGACCATGGCCTTCACCGGGACGATCGCCGAGTCGACGCTGGCCCGTTTTGCGCTCGACCGCTTGTTTATTTCATGCCGTGGGATCGACCCGGTCCGCGGCGTGGGCGAGGCGAGCGACGACCACGCCCGGCTGAAGCAGAGTATGGCGCGCTCGGCTACGCAGACCTACGTGCTGGCTGACCACACCAAGTTCGATCGCCGGCCGGCTTTCCTCGGGCTCGACTGGGGCGAGGTCGGGGTGCTGGTGACCGACGGGGCTGCCCCCTCTGAGGCGGTCAAGCAGGCCCGCAATGCCGGGGCCGAGGTCTGGCTCGCGACCTAGTCAAGTGGGTCTCGGCGCGATCTACTTGATCTCGCCGAAGCGGTCTTCGTGTGCCTTGACGACTTGTACCAGCGCCCCGGCCAGCCGCTTGGCGGTGTGGTAGTTCATCACCAGGCGGTTGTCGATCTTAAAGTGCATCTGCTGGGTATCCGGGGTATTACCGTTGCTACCGGGCTTGGGCATGACGATGTTGATCCCGAAGTCCAGGATCAGTTCGTGGCCGGTGGTGTGCTGACGGAAGGCGTTGGCGTAGGTCGCGTTGGCCTGGCTGTCGTCGATGCGGACTTGGACGTTCTGTTGCGGGGGCTGATCGGTCACGCGGTCCTCCGGGGCGGGGTTAAACGGGAGAAGCCGAATGGGCTTGGTTAGCTAGATGCCATGGCCTTGAACTCGTCGGCCAGTGCGGTATATAGCCGTTGGTATTGCTTGTGCAGGGGGGTGTAGCGGCGGGCGGCGGGGGCGTTTGGCTTGACCACCTGGACGTCGCGGATGGCGGCCTTGCACGCGGCGACGACGCTGGGCCAGTTCTTGATGCCGACGCCGGCCAGCAAGGCGGCGCCGTAGGCCGGGCCTTCGTCGGCATTGATCAGGGCGACCTGCTTGCCGTAGATATCGGCTTGGAGCTGCCGCCACAAGCCGCTCTTCGCGCCGCCGCCTGAAAGCCTGACCCGGCTGATCTTCACACCCATCTGCTGGAAGATTTCGAGCTGGTCGCGCATGCCAAACGTGATGCCTTCGAGCACGCTGCGGATCACGGCGCCGCGCTCGTGCCCGGCGGTCAGGCCGATCCAGCAGCCCCGGGCGTCGGGGTCGGGGTAAGGGCAGCGCTCGCCGGTGAGGTAGGGCAGGAAGAACAGCCCGTCGCTGCCGACCGGTGCCGCGGCCGCCTTGCGGGTCAGGATGTCGTAGACGTCGGCGTTGCGTTTCTTGGCGTCCTGAGCCTCGATCTCGCCGAACTGGTTTTTGTACCACTGCAGCGAGCCCCCGGCGGACAGCATGCAGCCGAAGACGCACCACTTGCCCTTGACCGCAGAGCACATCGTATGGACCCGGCCCTGGGGGTCGTAGGTCGGCTCGGAGGCGTGGGCGAAAACGACGCCTGATGTCCCTAGGGTTGCCGAGACGATACCCGCTTTGACGACACCGTTGCCGACCGCGCCGCAAGCCTGGTCACCTCCACCGCCGACCACCGGCGTGCCCTCCGCGAGGCCGAGATGCCTGGCGCCGGCCGCGGTGAGGTGCCCGGTCACCTCGTGCGACTCGTAGCAGGGCGGCATCAACTCGGCGTCGAGCCTAAGCTTCTTCATCAGGGTTTTATTCCAGGCGCGCTTCTTTACATCCAGCAGAAGGGTGCCCGACGCGTCGCTGACTTCCGTGGCGTGCACGCCAGTCATACACAGCCGAATGTAGTCCTTAGGCAGCAGCACACGGCTTGTCTTTTTATAGATCGCCGGCTCGTTGTCACGGACCCAGAGGATCTTGGGCGCGGTAAAGCCGGTCAGCGCGGGGTTGCCGACCATGTTGATGAGTCTTTTGCGGCCGCCGGCGGCCCTTTCGATATCGTTGCACTGCTTGGCGGTGCGCTGGTCGTTCCAGAGCAGGGCGGGGCGGAGCACGTTGTCCCCGTCGTCCAGGAACACCGAGCCGTGCATCTGCCCCGACAGCCCCACGCCGACGACATCGGTCTTCTCCGCCTTCGCGGCCCGCAACACCTCGCGCACGGCCTTGCCGCAAGCGGTCCACCACATCGACGGGTCCTGCTCGGACCACCCGGGCTTGGGCGTAGAGATCGAGTGGGGCGTAGTCGCCGTTGCGATGACCTGGCCGCGCAGGTCGCAGAGCAGGGTCTTGGTCCCCGACGTGCCGATATCGATCCCGAGCAAGAGTGGCATGTACGATCTTCCTACCTGGTGGATCTCAACTCGTTTCCCGGTTTGGGCAAGAGTCTAACGCATCCGGCGGCTTGTACGGGCCGGGCTGTGTGGAATAGTGGGCAGGGGTGTAAGGTTAGAGTGAGCGTGTGTACCATAACGCCTGGCTTTGTTTAACAAAGACACTCGAAGGGTTTGCCGAACCATGGCCCAGTTGATCCTGATGTTGATGGGGGGCTATGTGCTGGTGGGGACCGTTTTGGGAATCCTGTTTGTGTTCAAGGGTATTTCGCGGGTTGACCCGGCGGCGGATGGCGGGCCGACCGTGTTTCGCATGCTGATCTTGCCCGGCGTGGTTGGGCTCTGGCCGGTCATGCTGCGTAAGTGGCTGGCCGTACGTAAGGGAGGCTTGGCGTGACGCGCGGACATCGCCGAGTGCACTTGGTGATCTGGTTGTTCATTGGCCCACTGGCGGCGGCGGCGGTACTGCTGGCACTAGGGTTGAGGCCGGCCTCACCGATCCAGCCGACCCCCGCGCCCGGCTCGGCGGCGGCCGAAGTCTCGGCCGGCCCAAACGAGGCAAACCCATGAGCGTCTCGTATACCTGGGTCCAATGGAATCGACACAAGCGCCGCTACGACCTGCTGCTCGCCGCATTGATCGTTCTGTACCTGGTCGGCTTTGCCGGCGTCACCACAATCATCTACACCGGCCAATCCGCGATCAGCCCGCTGATCATGTTGATCCGCGCGACCGGTACGCTGGCGATCACCATGCTCATCCTGATCCTGGCCATCGGCCCGCTCGCCCGGCTGTTTCCGAGCCGCTTTGCGCCGCTGCTCTACAACCGTCGGCACTTTGGGGTGACGACTTTCTTTGTCGCGCTGATCCATGCGGCACTGGTGCTGCTCTGGTACGGATCGTTCGGTGTCGTCGACCCGATCACCGCCATGCTGACCATGAACCCGCGGTACGGCTCGTTCATCGGGTTCCCGTTTGAGGTCTTCGGCATTGTTGCCCTGGTGGTCCTGTTTTATCTTGCGGCAACAAGCCACGACTTCTGGCTTAAGAACCTCTCCCCCAGAGTTTGGAAAGCCCTTCACATGTCCGTGTATGTGGCCTACCTCTCTGTGGTACTTCATGTCGCGTTGGGGGCGATGCAAAACGAGCGTAGCCCGCTTTATCCGTCTTTGCTCCTGTCCTCAGCGGCGGGGTTGGCGGCGTTGCACCTGCTGGCCGGATACCGTGAGGTTCGGGGCGACCAGGCGGCTTTGCCGGCCGACGAAGACTGGGTGGATATCGCGGCGGTCCATGAGGTCCCCGTCGATCGGGCCAAGGTGGTCAAGTTCGTGGGCTGCGAGCGGGTGGCGATCTTCCGACACGGCGACAAGCTTTCGGCCGTGTCGAATGTCTGCGCCCACCAGGCCGGCCCGCTAGGCGAGGGTAAGGTGGTCGATGGCTGCATCACCTGCCCGTGGCATGGCTACCAGTATCGGCCCGATTCGGGCCAGTCCCCGCCGCCCTACCACGAGAAGATCGCGACCTACAGAATCCGCGTCCGGGGTGAGCGGATCGAGATCGACCCGAAACCGAATCCGCCGGGCACCCCGGTCGAGCCGGCCCTGATTGGAGGTGAACTCAGTGGCTAAGTCACCCGATCAAGGCCCGCCGTTCTACGTCGGGTATCTGCCACTTCCCCCGGCGATCCGTCGATTCATCCTGCCTTGGGTGGCGGGCAATTTGGTGCTTGTCATGGCGGTCGCCGTCGCGATCGCTTCCCAGCAGCGCGATCCGGGTGACGGGGTTTGGGACACCGGCCAGGCCGTGACGATCCATGGCCTGGTGGTGATCGACCCTTACCCTCGGCTTGTCGTACTGGATCAACAGGGCAAGAACACAACCACCGTTCTTCCGGTCGAGCAGGGCAAGATCGGAAGCCAGGAGCGTCTGGCCCCGTTCACCGGCCAGACCGTCGCGCTCACCGGCTACCGGATCGAGCGAAACGGGTTTCGGGTCCTGGAAATCGACAGCACGGCCGAAGTCAAGCTGGTCGAGCCGCCGACTGCTATCGAGGTGCTGCAACAACCCATCGATCTGGGCCGGCACGAATTGGTTGGCGAGATTGTCGATCCCAAGTGCTACTTCGGCGTGATGAAGCCGGGCGATGGCAAGCCGCACAAAATATGCGCTACCCTATGCATCACCGGCGGCATCCCTCCGGTGTTTATCGTCCGTGATGCCGCCGGGCAGACAACCGCCTACCTGCTCACCGGGCCGTCGGGTGAGGCGATGCCCGAGCAATACTACGGCTACATCGCGGACCCCATCCGCTTGACGGGTCGGGTGCTGCGGCGGGAAGGGCAACTGGTGCTACGGGCTGATTGGAGCAGCCTGATTCGGCTTGAATAGCTTGCCCTGCTTGGCCAAGCCCTCAAGATATCCAAATCGCAAGATGCTGGAATGTCAAGGCCTGAACAGAGGTTATGTCGATAAGCAGGCTGGGCGACTTGCATCGAATGGCGTACCAAGTGAGAATTGCGAACTTGATTCAGGACCCGATTGGCGAACCCTATGCCCCAGCAGCCTATTTCCAACCAATCACACCAAGATGACGGGGGGCTGGCGACTGTCCCATTGACCACTGGCCCGCTCGTGCAGTTGATGATCGGGCTGGGTGATCTGGTCAAGACATTAAACCCCGAGCAATATACTGCGAAGCCTGAGTTGACCAAGTGTGGGGCGATTGGTGGTCACGTGCGGCATACCGTCGATCACCTGGCCGCCTGGCTGGGGGGAATCGACCGGGGACTGGTCAACTACGACGCCCGCGAACGCGGCACCGGCGTCGAGACCGACCCCACCCAGGCACTTCATACGATCAAGCACCACGCCGCCCGCCTGTCCGAGATCGAAGACCCGGTGCTCGTCCAGCCCGTGGAGGTGCTGACCAGCATGACCAGTTGTGGCTCGCTGGTGTGCCTGCCCTCGACCCATGCGCGGGAACTGGCGTTTGTCTTTAGCCACACCATCCACCACAACGCAATCATCGGGACGATCGCCCGGGCCTTGGGCGTCGAGATGCCGGAGAACTTCGGCATGGCCCCATCGACGATCGCCTACCGGAACAACAACGGATGTGCACCGTAACCATCGTGCCCACGCCCGCGCCTCACGCGGGGCAGTCGGCGGGGTGGCGGATGGCGTGTAGCCGGGATGAGTCCCACGGCCGAGCGCCCGCGTTGCCACCAACCCAGACAGTGATCGATGGGGTCGGCACCCTGATGCCGATCGATCCCGCCTCGTCCGGCACCTGGGTCGCGGTCAATTCGGTTGGCCTGGCCATCACCCTGCTCAATTACAACCTCCCCGACCCCCCGGCCGAACGCGACCTGAGCCGGGGCCTCGTGATCCCGTGCCTGATCGGATCGGCTTCTATAAGCGAAGCCTTATTGCGTTGCGAGAAGATTGAACGGCAGCGGATGATGCCGTTCCGACTGGTGTTCTGCGATGGAGAGCGTGTTGCGCTGTGGCGGAGCACCGAGCCGCCCGATGCGATGCAGATCGCGTCATTTGAGGGGCGGCCGTTTTTCTTCACCTCCTCGGGACTGGGGGACCACCTTGTCGAACAGCCTCGCCGTGATGTTTTCGCCTCCTGGTTCACCGAACCAGTCAAAGACTGGCCGCAGCGGCAGGACGCCCTGCACCGCCACCGCTGGCCGGATCGACCGCACCTGAGCATCTGCATGGACCGTGATGATGCCCGCACGGTCAGCTACACCACGCTCACGGTGGGGGCGGAACAGATCGAGATGTCCTACCACCCCGATCGTCCCGACCGGCCGGCGCAGGACGTGAAGCGATCTCTGAACCGGCTGGTGCCGCGTTGACGCCCGGAGCTGTCGATCTGCCGAGTTCAGAGACCAGTACGTCGGCAACCGGCCCGTCGGCATCGCCTCGTGCCATCACCCGGCGACGGGTCATCGGCTATGGCTACTTGTTGCTGGTCGTCGCGTCGTTCATCACCCAGGTGTTTACGGACCGCCCCGCAGCGGTACCCGATGACTATCGTGTGGCATCCCTGCCGACACAAGAACGGCAGGGGCCGGTCCAGGATGCGGATGACCGGGGGCGCATTGTTCCCAGCCGTGTCGATGTGGCGTACCGGATCTACGGCCCTGAAGCCGGCCCGCCCGTCGTCCTGCTGCACGGCAGCCCGGGCTCGGCGAGCGACTTCCACCTGCTCGCCCCGGCGCTGGCCTTAGAGGGGTACCGGGTCGTCGTGCCCGACCTGCCGGGGTTTGGCTACTCGGCCCGGTGGGTGCCCGATTACTCCAACAAGGCGCACGCCCGCTACGTCTTCGACCTGCTGGATGAATTGGGGATCGAGTCCGCCCACTTCGTCGGCTTCTCGATGAGCGGCGGCGTGGTCCTCCGGCTCTACGAACAGCAGCCCCAGCGAATGCAGACCGCGACGCTCCTGGCCGCAATCGGTATCCAAGAAGGTGAGGGGAGCGGCGACTACTACTTTGAGCATTTGAAGTACGGCATCGGCTACCTACTACTCGTGGGAGGCATGGAATTTGTCCCGAACTTCGGGATGCTCGAGTACGCCCCGGCCGAGCCGCTGCAACTGATCGGGACCCGTTCGGACCGCCACGCTTTTCTCCGCAACTTCTGGGACACCGACCAGCGTGACTACCGTGGGACCCTTGAGCGTTTCGACAAGCCCATGCTGATCATCCACGCCGAGAGGGACCCGATGATCCCCGCGTGGACGGCTTACGAACACCACCGCATCGTCGAGCACAGCGAGTTGGTCATGCGATCGGCCGACGACTTCGCGGGTGACGCGACGATCATCAACCACATGATGATGGCAAATGAACGTGGCAACGGATACGTCATCGATGCGCTGCTGCCCTTCCTCGAACGCCATCGTGACCCGGGGGTGCAGCCTGTTCGCCGTACGCTCGATCTGACCGACGGGGACGCGCCGGCTTCGACCCTACGCTTGCCCGGCGACCTCGAGGTCCGCCGTTCGATGAACGCCTGGGCCAAGATCGGGGTCATCATCGTGGGTACCCTGATCCTCGAAGACCCGACCTCGATCGCGGTGGGGCTGTTTATCAAGGCGGGGCAGATCGATCTTCTTCTCGGGGTCTTTGCGGTTTTGGTGGGCATCTTCCTGGGGGATCTGCTGCTTTATTTGATCGGATATGTCGTCGGGCGGCGGGCGCTGCGCTGGGCACCGATCGCGCGCTGGGTCCCGACTCGGCAGGTTGATATGCTCGGCGATTGGTTCGACCGCAAGGGGTGGAAGGCTGTGCTGGCCAGCCGGTTTGTCCCCGGGACACGGCTGCCGCTCTATGTCGCGGCGGGGGTGACCGGGAACAAGCCCGGGCGGTTTATGCTGTGGACCTTTCTTGCGGTCTGCATCTGGGTGCCGGTGATCATCGGGCTGGTGATGGTGCTGGGCAAGGCGGCCCGCTCGCCGTTCCAGGTGCTGCTGGACTTCGGCGGCTGGCCGGCGTTTGTCGGTGTGGTGCTGCTGCTGATGTTCGTGATGCACAACGCCGTGCTGCTGCTGACGCGGGGCGGCCGGCGACGGCTCGTTGTCAAGCTACGCCGCCAGGTCGAGCGCGAGTACTGGTCGGCCTGGCGCTACTACCTGCCCATGATCCCGTACTGGCTGTACCTCATGGCCCGCCACCGGTCGCTGACCGTGTGGATGCTGGCGAACCCGGGGATGCCCGATGGCGGGGTTGTCGGCGAGAGCAAGAGCGATATCCTGGCCGGCGCCGACGACCCGGCGATTCTGCCGCACGCGTTCATCGCCGCGGAGCGGGGCGCTGAGCAAGCCCCTCAAGCCGTGGCCGACCGCCGGGCCGGGCGCGCCCTGGCCGTGATGCAGGAGCGCGGCTGGTCATTCCCCATCATCCTCAAACCCGATGCCGCACAGCGCGGGGCAGGTGTTCGGCTGGTACACGATGCCGACGAGGTCAACGCCTTTTTCGCCGCGACCCCGGGCGACGCCCAACTTCAGGTCTACCACCCGGGGCCTTGTGAAGCGGGGGTCTTCTACATCCGGCACCCGGATCATCATCAAGGCAAAATCTTTTCGATCACCGACAAGGTCTTCCCGTTCATCGAGGGGGATGGCGAACAAACCATCGAAGAACTCATCTGGCGGCACCCACGCTACCGGATGCAGCACGACATGTTCCACGTCCGCATGATCGACCGGCTGCAGGAGGTCCCCGGACCTGGTGAGCGGGTCACGCTGGGCATGGCCGGAAATCACGTTCAGGGCTGCATGTTTAAGGACGGCGGACACCTGATCACCCCCGAACTGGAAGCCCGGATCGACGAACTCGCCAAGCGGGTCGAGGGCTTCTACTTCGGCCGGATCGACCTGCGCTACAAGGACGCGGCATCATTCAAACGAGGCGAGGACCTGGCCGTGATCGAGATCAACGGGGTGACCTCTGAATCGACCAACCTCTACGACCCGTCCTGGTCGTTCTGGCGGGCGCAACGCGTGCTGCGTGAGCAGTGGCGGCACCTCTGCGAGATCGGCGCTGCACACCGCAGGCGTGGCCTGAAGGCCAAGTCGGTCCCGCGACTGCTTCTGGATATCCTGAAGTACTACCGTGAGCGTGAGATTGTGACTGTCTCGGATTGAGGCCGATACGACCGAGCGCAGCCAGCATGCAGCTACCCGTGCCCCGCAGCCGCCGGCGCGGCGTGGTGAGCCAAATACTCCGCGCAAGCCTCGTGCCCGAAGTATTTCTTGAGGATCCGCTCGTCGCAGGTGGGCAGGTCCAGGAGGATCAGGCCGTCGAGCACGTCGCCGAAGTCCGGGTCGACATTGAACCCGACGAGTTGGCCGTTGAGCTTGAGGTACTGCCGCAGGAGCACGGGCATGGGCTTGCCGTCGGCCTCGAGTTCGCTGACCAATTGATTGACCTCTTCAAGTGAACCCGCGACCGTAGAGAACGCCTTACGGTCGAAATGCCGGGTCTCTCGCATCTTCATCGGGTTGCGCGGCCGGATCAGTTTGCCCATGTCCGGCAGGTACTTGTGTACCGTGAGGAAGGCCATGAGCAGGTGCTTGCTCATCGAGGTGTAGTCGGCGGAGATGCTGACCGGGCCGAAGAGGTAGCGGTACCGTGGGTTGCGGGCGATGTAGGTCCCGATGCCCTTCCAGAGCAGCATCAGCGGCGCGTAGCTGCGCTGATAATCGGTAGCGACCCACGACCGGCCGAGTTCGACCGCCGGGTTGATCTGTTGCAGCAGGTTCTTGCGGAACTTGAAGAGGGTGCTGGTATACATCCCCTCTCGGCCATGGATAGGCAGGATCTTGTCGGTCGGGCCCAGGCGGTAGCCGCCAACCAGTTCGTTCTTGTCCTGGTTCCAGATCAAAATCTGGATGTAGTAATCATCGAATCGGTCCAGGTCCAGGTCCAGCCCCGTGCCCTCGCCGACCTCTCGGAAGGTGATCTCGCGGAGCCGGCCGATCTCACGCATCACCGCGGGGGCCTGCGGCGCGGTGAGGTACAGCACCTTCATCTCCCCCTGGGTCAGCAGGTGCTGGTCATCCGGCAGGGCGGCGATCTCATCGACCAGCCGCTCTTTAGGTAACGGCGAGATGATCTTCTTCTGGCTCGACGACTGCTCGGCCGGAGAAAGATCCTCGCCTTGTTTCTCGGGCTTGAGCAGGTAGGTTCGTACGCGCAGGTAATCGGTCAGGTTCTCGGGCTTGTCGAAGCGTTTCATCCGGTCGGCGGGGATCGGGTTGCCAATCCGGATCGTCACCGTCGCGTTACGCTTGCGGAGCATCTCGGTTGGCAGCATGACCGTCCGCAGCCGGGGGTGGATCAGCCCGGCGACCTGGAACAGCCGGCTGTTTCGCCCGTCGAAAAAGACGGGCACCGCCTGCGCCCCGGTCTTCTGGATGATGCGGGCAACGGTCGGGCTCCAGTCGGGGTCGATGACCGAGCGCTGCTTGATCTTCAGGTGAGAGACCTCGCCGGCCGGGAAAACCCCGAGCAGATGCCCGTCCGAGACCCACCGCATCGCGGCGCGGGTCGAGGCAATATTCCGCCGGACCGCTTCGCGGGTTTCGAACGGGTCCACGAAGAAGAAGCTTTCCCGCAGGTCCGGGATCATGGACAGCAGGTGGTTGGCCAGTAGCTTGGCGTCCGGGCGGTGGCGGCGGAGGATCGCGCAGAGGATCAGCCCCTCGATCCCGCCGAACGGGTGGTTGGAGACAATAACGACCGGCCCTTCTTTGGGGATGCGGTCGATCTGGACCTGGGGCAGATCAAGCTCAATACCCAGCGCGGACAAGGCCTTGTCCGAGAAATGCCGCTCGTCATCCTCCCACGAGCTGATCTCGTTGTAGATCGCATTCATCGCCGGGAAACGCAGCGCCCACTCGACAAAAGGCCGCGAAGCGCGGACCATGCTATCCCGGAAGGGTTTATCCTTGCCGACTTCGATCTTAAACGGTCGAACAGTCATGGCGTGTTGATCGGCATAAGGTGGCAAGCCACCCGAGGATTCAATCGGGGTGGGCCAAAGCCCGACGATCACCCGCCGTGTAGTTTAACATGCTTACCCCGTGGCCGACCCCATGATGCCATTGGCCACCCCTGGGGATATGCTTGGTTTGCCTGCTTGCACAATCCGCCTCAGAGTTCACACGTGGCCAGCACATCACGGTGATGCTGATTACTGTGCCGATCGCCGTGGCGCTGCTCGGGTTCGCAAGGCGAGGCGAGAAGCAGGCCCTGCTCATGGCCAGGACCCTCGGTGTCCTTGGCATCGGCATCTGGGTCACTTCGGGGGTCTTCTATTCCATCCCGCCCCAGCTCAAGCCGGAAGAGAGCCTGCCGATCCAGGCCTGCGACCTGCTGGCCCTGATCGCTGCGGTCACGATGCTCCGCCCGGTCCGCCTGCTCCGGGCGGTGACGTATTTCGGGGCCTTTGGGCTGACGCTCCAGGCCTTCCTGACCCCGGTAATCGACACCGGGCCGGACACGATGAAGTTCTACATGTTCTGGCTGCTGCACATCAGCATTGTGTTCTGTGCCGTGTTCGACGTGGTCGTCCGCGGGTTTAGGCCTACGGGGCGGGACCTGCTGGTGGCGGTCGCGTGGTGGGCGGGGTACGCGTTGATCATGATCGGTGTCAACTACCCCACCGGGTGGTACTACGGCTACCTGGGCCCGAAGATCCCGCCCAACGCCGAGGACACCATCCTCAAGCACCTGGGCCCCTGGCCCGTCCGACCGCTCTCGATGATGGCGCTGGCGGCCACGCTCTTTGTCCTGCTGTGGCTGCCTTGGATAGTCATCCGTCGGCTTCAGGCCAAGCCGTCACCCAACCCTCAATCAAAGGCCTAAGCCTTTCGCTGCAGACGCATCTCGTTCATCCCGTGATAGGTCAGCAGCAGGGCGCCGGCCGCGGCGAAACGTTCAAATAGCAGATCGACCAGTTCCTCTTCACCCGGCCAGGGGTAGGCAAAGATGAGCTCAAAGTCATCGACCTCCAACTCCAACTCGTCGTACGCGGGTGTCTCGCCGGTCTTCAGCCAGGCCTGCTGCGCTACGGCATCGACCAATTCATCCCCGCCGGGGGGCACGAAGCTGCCCTGGACGATCGGCACGTCCAGGCCGTGATCTTCGAGCAGCCGTTGGCCGTGATGGACCAGGTCGTGCTCGATCTCGATGCCGCACGCCTCCAGGCCAAGCCGCGACGCGAGCCCCGCGACGACGCCGAAGCCGCAGCCCCACTCACAGAATCCGCGCCCCGTGGCCAGCCGTCGATCGAGCACCCGGTCGAGCGTGCGGTACACCATCCTGAAATCGCTGGCCACAAACGCGGGCAGCGGGGCGGACTGCCGCGAAGCGATGATGAACCGCTCGATCCGGTCCTCCGCGTCTCGGATCAGCTCGTCCGCATCGGCGGGGATCAGCAACCCGGGGTCGAAGTCAACGGGCACGTCATCCAGGGGCATCGATTTGCTCGCCTTGGGCCGCAGACGTGGGGTTGGCCACGCTCTAGAGGTGTAGCTGGAGTTCCGCAAGCGCCGTTGAGGTGTCTGGGGTAAAGCTGAAGACCTTATCCAGGCCGGTCATCATGAACACCGACCAGACCGCGTTGGTCGGGCCAGCGATCTTCATCTGCGTGTCCCGATCGGCCACAGCCTTGCGCAGCCGCAGCAACTGCGACAGGTTCGAGCTGTTGATCTGGGTCACCTCGGCCAGGTCGATGACCAGCGACGGCACGTCACTCAGCGTCTGAGTCCGATCGATCAACGGGCGCAGCTCGTCCGAAAACGCCGGCTCGTCGAGCAGGCGTACAACCCAGATCTGATCGGACCATTCTTGAATAGGCATCGGGGTCTTCCGGCTAAAGGATTAAAGATGGTTCGAAATGGACGTGACCCACCCGAAACAAACGACTAAGCATCACCCGCCTCGTCCTCATCCGGGTCCTGCTCGGCCACCCGGGCGATGCCCACCAGCTTATCGTCCTTTGCCACGTTGATCACGCGCACCCCCTGGGTGTTGCGGCCGGTCTTGCGGACGGTGCTTGCGGCGACACGGACGATCATCCCGTTGAGCGTGATCAGCATCAGGTCGTCCGACGCGTTGACCATCTTGATCGAGACGATCTGCCCCTTCGTGGTCTTCATGTCGCGCCGCCCCTTGCCACCGCGGTTCTGGGGACGCGAGCCGCCGTCTTCGCTTTGGACCAGGTACTCGCGGGTCTCGGTCCGCTTGCCGTAGCCCTGTTCGGTGAGGGTCAGCAGGTCGCCCTCGCCATCGGGCGTGATCCGGACCATGCCGACAACCTTGTCCGCCGGGCCCAGGTCGATGCCCTTGACCCCCGAGGCGCTGCGGCCCATGACCCGCGCGTCGTTCTCGTCAAAGCGGATCGCCATACCCGCCGAGGTGCCCAGCAGGATGTGGTCGTTCCCCGTCGTCCAGGTCACCCCGATCAGCGAGTCCCCGTCACGTAGGTTCACCGCGATGATCCCGGACGCGTTGACATTGCGGTAGTCCTTCAGCGCGGTCCGCTTGACCAAGCCGTTGGCCGAGGCGAACAGCAGGTAGTCCTCGCTCTTCTCGAAGTCGCTGATCGGCACGGTCGCGCGGATCCGCTCGCCCGGCTGCAGGTTGATCAGGTTCACCAGCGCCCGGCCCTTGCTCGTCCGCGAGGCCTCGGGGATCTCGAACACCTTGATCTTGAACACCCGCCCCGTATCGGTAAAGCACAGCAGGTCGTCGTGGGTCGATGCCACAAACACCTGCTCGACAAAGTCGTCGTCATTGTTCTTCGCGCCGATGATGCCCCGCCCGCCCCGGCCCTGGACCTTGTACTGCTGGGTCGGCAGGCGCTTCGCATAGCCGCCGTGAGAGATCGTCACGACCACACGCTCGACCGGGGTCAGGTCCGCGATGTCGAGCTCGCCGACCTCGCCGGATTGGATCTCGGTCCGCCGGTCGTCCCCGTACTTGCGCTTCAGGTCCGCGATGTCGTCCTTGATGATGCCCAGCACGCGCTCATGGCTAGCGAGGATCGCCTCGTACGCCTCGATCTGAGCCAGCAGCTTGGCGTAGTTCGAGACCAGCGTCTCGATCTCCAGCCCGACGAGCTGGATCAACTGCAGCCGACCGATCGCCTCGGCCTGGGTGCGTGACAGACGGATTTCAGTCTCGGCTGACTGAGACAGGAACCGCTCAGGCAGCTTCGGCGCCTGCGGGTGTTCCGGCGGGATCCGAAAGCCGCGGGCCATCAGTTTCTCAATCGCTTCGTCCCGTGTCCGGCTGGAGCGGATCAGCTTAATCACTTCATCGATGTCGCAGACCGCGTAGATCAGGCCCTCGATCCGGTGCGCCTCCTGCTGGGCCTGGTTAAGCCGGTACGCCGTACGACGACGGATCACATCGACGCGGTGCTCGATGTGCAGGTCGATCAGCTCTTTGAGCCCCAGCGTCCTCGGCTCGCCCTTGACCAGCGCGATGTTGATCATCGAGAACGTGCTCTGCAGCGGGGTCATCCGGTACAGCTGGTTCTCGACCACGTTCGGGTCCGCGCCCTTTTTCAACTCGATCACCACCCGCATCCCGCCCCGGCCCGACGACTCATCAACCATGTTGCTGATGTCCGTCAGCTTGTCGGCCTTGCGCAAGGCGACGATCTTGTTAATCACGCTATCGTTCTTGCTAACCTGATAAGGCAGTTGCTTGATGATCAGGCGGTCACGCCCGCTCTTGGTCTGCTCGTGCTCGATCTTCGCCCGCACGGTTGCCCGGCCACGACCAGTCGCATAAGCCTGGTAGATACCCGCCCGGCCACAGATGATCCCGCCCGTCGGGAAGTCCGGACCCGGCACGATCTCCATCAGCTCCCGCAGTTCGATCTCGGGGTTATCGATCGTCGCCGTGATCGCGTCGCAGACCTCGTTGAGGTTGTGCGGTGCCATCGACGAGGCCATCCCCACCGCGATCCCCGTGCTCCCGTTGACCAGCAGGTTCGGGAAGCGGGCCGGCAGGTACTTCGGCTCGTTGACCATCTCGTCGAAGTTCGGCTGCCAATCGACCGTATCCAGCTTCAGGTCGTCGAGCAGCTCCGTGGCGTGGCGGTGCAGCCGGGCCTCGGTGTACCGCATCGCGGCCGGCGGGTCCGGGTCGATCGAACCGAAGTTGCCCTGCTTGTCGATCAGCAGGTACCGCGTCTTCCACTCCTGAGCCAGGTTGACCAGCGTGGGGTAGATCGCCCCGTCGCCGTGCGGGTGATACTTCTTCATCGTCTCGCCGACGATGCCCGCGCACTTGCTGTGCTTCCGCGCCGGCGAGAGATTCAGGTCGTTCATCGCGACCAGGATCCGCCGCTGTGAGGGCTTCAAGCCATCACGTACATCCGGCAGCGCCCGGTCCACGATCGTGGACATCGCATACGTCAGATAGCTGTCCGCCAGTTCCCGCTCGATCGCGAGATCGACGACCTGGCCCAGGCTCTCGGGCGAGGGCGGGCCGGTCTCGTCGGCGTCGTCCGGGGTGGGCGTATCGTCAGGGTTCTGCGGTTGGTCGGCCATGCTGAAGCAATCATTCCATCGGGTTCGTACAGATCTGACATTCTACACGAATCAGCCGTCGCTTGCGCTACGTAAGGCTCTTCAAAATGATGTGGAAACCCTTGCTAAACAAGGCAATACCCCTTCATTGATATCGGCACGACAACCCTTGGCCGCAGTGGGCTGAAGCGGTGGTGTGAAAGGACGTTTGGCCTGCTAAACTGCCTTGTTTTCAGACGCCAGGAAACGCACCATGGAAGCCGGGATCGTCGGCCTGCCCAACGTCGGAAAGTCTACGTAGTTGTAACTATTCACCCGTCCATCAATAGATGCGCGAAGGCTCGCAACGTCTGTTGCCGAGCTTGGCTTCGATCGACTCAACGAGGAAGCGGTCGAGCTGCTTGCCGCGTTGCCGGCAGGTGGCGGGCGTCGTCCAGATGCGTT
>JBCDHS010000054.1:0-20125 GCA_038749735.1 Planctomycetota bacterium | reverse complement strand
TCTGGCTGAAGGCCTCGAGCTCGCGGAAGGCGGCGAGGTCCAGGCGCAGGGACCCGGCGACCTCCTTCATGGCCTTGATCTGGGCGTTGCCGCCGACGCGGGAGACGGAGATGCCGACGTTGATGGCGGGGCGGACGCCGGCGAAGAACAGGTCGGGCTCGAGGTAGATCTGGCCGTCGGTGATCGAGATGACGTTGGTCGGGATGTAGGCCGAGACGTCGCCTTCCTGCGTCTCGATGATGGGCAGCGAGGTCAGCGAGCCGCCGCCGTTGGCATCACTCAGCTTGGTCGAACGTTCGAGCAGGCGCGAGTGCAGGTAGAACACGTCGCCGGGGTAGGCCTCACGGCCGGGCGGGCGGCGGAGCAGCAGCGACAGCTGGCGATACGCCACGGCCTGCTTGGATAGGTCGTCGTAGACGATCAGGGCGTGCTTGCCCTTCCACATGAAGTGCTCGGCCATCGAGGTGCCGGCGTAGGGCGCGATGTACTGCATCGGCGCGGCCTCCGATGACGCGGCGCTGATCACGGTCGTGTATTCCATCGCGCCGTTCTGCCGCAGGGCCTCAACCACGCCGGCGACCGTCGATTCTTTCTGGCCCACCGCGACGTAGAAGCAGAACACCGGCTCGTCGGTCTCGTGCGTCCGCTTCTGGTTGATGATCGCGTCGATGGCGACCGCGGTCTTGCCCGTCTTGCGGTCACCGATGATCAGCTCACGCTGGCCCCGGCCGACGGGGATCATCGAGTCGACGGCCTTGACACCAAACTGCAACGGCTGGCTCACCGGCTGACGGGCGGCGATGCCCGGGGCGATGATGTCCACCTTGCGCATGTCCACCTCGCCGGCGATCGGGCCCTTGCCGTCGATCGGTTCGCCCAACGCGTTGACCACCCGGCCCAGCAGGCCCTCGCCGGTCGGCACACTCAGCAGCTCGCCGGTGCTCTTGACCGTCATCCCCTCGCGGACGCCGAGGTAGTCGCCGAAGATCACCGCGCCGACGATGTCCTCTTCCAGGTTCATCACCTGGCCCCGGACCGGCTCGCCGGACTCGGTCTCGAACTCGAGCATCTCGCCGGCCATGGCGTTGGCCAGGCCGTAGACCCGGGCGATCCCGTCGCCGACCTCGACGACCGTGCCGACCTGGCTCACGTCGAGCTGGGTGTTGTAGTTCGCGACCTCTTGCTTGATGACGCTGGTGATTTCGTCGGTATCAATTTTCATGTTGGGTTGCTCCGGTTCGGTTTGGAACCGCAGATGCACGCCGATCAACGCGGATCAAGCCGGACCCGCTCCGAGTCTCGCGTGCCGTTTATCTGTGTTCATCCGTGTTCATCTGTGGTTTCAAAAACGAGCCATCTCTCACGCCCGCGCGGCGGCGGTCATCTTGTTTCTCATGTTCCTTAGCTGCGAGGCGACGCTCGCGTCGATCAGCCGGTCGCCGATCTTGAGCTTCAGCCCGCCGATCAGCGACGCGTCCACGTGCTGGCGGAGGGTGACCTGCTTGCCCAGGTGCGCCCCGATCTTGTCCGCCACGCCCGAGGCGGTCGCCTCATCCAGCGGGGCCGCGACGTAGGCCTCGACCTCGATCCGTCCCTGCTGCTCGGCAACCGCCAACAGGTAGCCGGCGAAGATCGACGACAATGAAGCCAGCCGGCCCTTGTCCGCGACCACGCAAAGGAAGCGGAACAGCAGGTCGCTCACCTTGCCCTCGAAGGTGTTCTTGATGATCTGCTTGCGGTCCTGGTCCCCGATCGCCGGGTTGCTCATCAGCTGGTGCAGGTCGCCTCCCTCGGCCATGATCGAAAGTAATTGCTCAGCCTCGTCGGCCACGGCGTCGGCTTCGCCCGCCTCGCCGGCGAACTCCAGCAGCGCCTCGGCGTAGACCCGGCCTACTGCATCGGTCTTGAGTTGCTCGCCTTCAGCCACCAGTCACTCTCCGAGGTCTCTCGCATGACCGTCAAACGCGGGGCCTGCCCGCGGTACGGACCGTTCTACCGGGTCAGGCCCCGGACTTGGTCAACTCCGCCAACGAGTCTTGCACCAGCTGCTGCTGGTCCTGGGCGTTGATCTCACGCTGCAGGATCTTCCCGGCGACCAGCGTCGCGAGCTCGGCCGTTTGCGTATAAACCTCACCCAGAGCAGCTTCCTTAGCCGAGGCAATGTCCGCCTCGGCACGCTCTTTAATCTTTGCGATCTCAGCCTCGGCGTCCGTCTTGAGCTTCATCGCGACTTGCTCCGCCGTCTTCTTGGCTTCTTCGACAACCGCTTGGGCCTGTTTCTGAGCCTCAGCGATCTTCTGCTTGTACTCCGCTACAGAGGCCTGGGCCTCGGCCTTGGCCTGCTCTGCCGCCGTCAGGTCGCCCTCCAGCTTCTGCTCACGGGCTTTGAGCCCATCGCGGATGACAGGGAAGACAAACTTCGCCAGCAGGGCCAGCACGATCAAGAAGACAAGCAGGTTCCAGATCGCTTCGCCGTACTTGAGGTTCAGCGGACCGGGGGTGTCCTTCTTCTCGTCATGACCGTCATCAGCGGTGCTGGTCTCACCGGCTGGCGGATCGGCAGCGAAGGCCACCGTCGGCGCAACAGCTGCGCCTAGAAGGCCCAGCATGAGCAGCATCGGTAGGAGCTTTGAAATGAACGAGTGCATACACAATCCAACTGTCGTGGGAAGTTGATGAGGTTGGCCGGTTCGGGGCGCCGGGCCACCCTGGGGTCAGACAATCAAAGCAAAGACCAGCGCGATCACGGTCGCACCTTCGATCAGGGCCGCAGAAAGGATCATGTTGGTCTGGATATCGCCCTTGGCTTCGGGCTGGCGGGCGATCGCTTCGACGGCCGAGCCACCGATGCGGCCGATGCCCAGCCCGGCGCCGAGGATGATCAGGCCCAGGCCGATGCCCTTACCCCAGTTGGGGTTCGCGGCGGCGGCGACATCCACGGATTCCTGTGCAATTGCGGCATCGGCAACCAAGAGGGTCAGGCCGGTCAGTGCCATCAGGCAGAAGAGCTTACGCATCGGGGACAATCTCCAGTTAGGAAGTTGAGGTTCGCGGTTTCAAGTCATCCGGCGGCGGGGGCTCCGTGCCCCTCCGCTTCGTGTTCGTCGTGGTGGTCATGGCTCACCGCGGTCATTGCAATGAACAAGGTCGTCAGGAAGGTGAAGATAAACGCCTGCAGAAACGCGACAAAGATCTCCAGGAAGAAGATCCCCACGCTGAGGATCACCATCGGCACGCCGACGGCGTAGCCACCGGCCGGGCCAAGCGATTCGGCCGCCTTGAAGATCAGATCGATCAAGACGTAGAGCACCAGGTGCCCGGCGAACATCGTGCCAAACAGACGCAGCGCGAGGACAAAGGCCTTGATAAACAGGCCAAGCCACTCGATGAAAAAGACCATGAGGCCGATGGGCAGCAGGCCCTTGTTTTCCCAGCCCAGTGGGTTGAAGTGGTTGACGAAGTGCTTGGCCCCGGTCTCTTTGATGCCGATGTAGATGATCGCCACGAAAGAGACCAGCGCGAGGGGCGCGTTGACCGAGAGGTTGCTTGTCGCGGTGCCCCCGAAGCTCTTCATCGCGTACGAGCCTTCGACGCCAAGGAACGGCATCGTGACCAGTTGCAGGATGTAAGGGATCGGGATCAGCCCCAAGAGATTACAGGTCAGCGTGACAAAGAAGATCGTCCAGATGTAGGGGATATACTTGTCGGTGAGGTGCTTGAGTTGGGGCTTGGCAACGAAGTAGTAGATAAACTCGCAGAGTGTTTCGATCAGCTGGGCGAATCGACCCCGGGTGACAAAGTCGGCGGCCTGCGTCTTGCCCGCGGGGTTGATCTTGCCGGCCATCCACTTGGCGAGCACCGCCACGATCACGACCCCAACCAGCAGCATGACCAAGTGATTGCTGACCTGGGTCCCGCCGGGCAGTTCAATGTACTGCGGCAGTACTTTCTCAAGCGGCGTTTTAGCAGCGGCAATCAGAGGGCTCATCGGGCTTCGCAATCCCTATCTGGGGGGCTATGACTGCGCCTCGCGGCGGTCAGAGGAAGCGAAACGATACAACAAAATCGTCTCGGTTGCCATCAGCACCAGGTACCCAAACAACGCGGCGAACAAGACGGGGCGCTGCTCAAACCCAAGCCCGACAGTGGCTAATCCAACACCCGCCCCCGTCACCACCAACCGGACCATTAACCCAACCACCGGCGCGGCCAAGACCGAGCCGCCGGGGCCAGAGGCTAAAGCCACCATCGCCCAAGCCCCAAGCCCCCCCAGGGCGGCAGAGATCGTCCCGGCCAACGCCTCAACCCCGGCCTGCTTCCCGTCCAGCGCCAAGCCAAACCCAAACGAGAGCCCCATACAAATCACACTTGCCACCGCAATGAGCGCCAGGCTCTTGCCATGCCGGACGGTCTGGGGCGTGTCGGGATGGGGAGGGCTTGTTGTCGCCATCAGTTTGATCTGCCCTTTACAATCCGGGTCAGCGTGACGCCCACCGCAGCCAAAGCAACAAAGGTTCCAATCAAGACATAGGTCGGCGAACGATCAAAGTGACGGTCCGCCCACAACCCCAGCAGGACGGGGACCAGCACCTCCCCGGCCAGCTCACTGCCAAGGGCAATGTGGCGGAGCCGATTGATCTGATTGGGGTCTGGTTGCTTAGGCATCGAGCGATTTTCGCAAGCCAAAGCGAGCATGATGACTACTCCAGCGCCGCCGCGCCGCCGATGATCTCGCTCAGTTCGGTCGTGATCGCGGCCTGGCGGGCGCGGTTGAACTGACGCTTCAGGCCCTTGCCCATCTTGCCCGCCGCGTCGGTCGCCGCCTTCATCGCCACCATCCGCGCGATCTGCTCGCTGACCACCGCCTCATTAAACGCCTGAAACAGCGTGGACTTGACCGTGATCGGCAACAACTCACCCAGTAGCTCTTCAGGGCTGGGCGAAAACTCGTAGTTCACACTGGCGCCCTTGCCCGATGTGTCGCTTTTGTCCGCGTCGGCTTTGGGCGGTTCCAGTGGGAGCAACTGCAGCAGTTCCGGGGTCTGCTTGGACATCGAGTGGAACCGCATGTACGCCACGCGGACCGCGTCGTACCGGCCGCCGGTAAACGCGTCCATGTACCGCTCGGCCAGGGCGGCGACGTCTTCGTAGGCTGGGGTATCGCCGATGTGGTCGTGTATGGTATCGATGCTGATGCGCGAGAACTTGAGGATGTTGACCCCCTTCTTCCCGACGACCTCGATGTCCAGGTTTTCGCGGTTGGCACGGCGGATGTGCTGCAGCGCGGTGCGGAGCACGTTGGCGTTGTAGGCGCCGCACAGGCCCCGCTTGGACGAGAGGATCAGCAACAGTTCGCGACCGGTCTTGGTCGCGGGTGGTGTGGCCAGGGGCAGGTCCACGTCCTCGCCCGAGAGGCTGGAGGCGACCTCGCCGACGACCTCGGCCACCTTGCGGGTGTAGGTCTGGGCCTCGGTGGCGCGCTTCTGCATCTGCTGGAAACGGGCCGAGGCGATCAGCTGCATCGTCTTGGTGATGCGTTGGATATTGCCGACGGCCTTGATCCGGCCCTTGATTTCACGGATGTTCGCTGGCATAGGGGCAACATCATACTAAAGACCGGCGGCCGGGCAACGCGGCCTGCCTTGCCCCCTCTCCCTCCCAGGGAGAGGGCCGGGGTGAGGGTCGCGGCGTCACATCAACCACGGTCCACGATCAGCACATCGGCAAGCAGCGCAAGCGTTCTTTCCGCAAGCTTCTCTTCGATCCCGGACACCCGACCCTCCCCCCCGCCCCCTCCCTGAGAGGGAGGGGGAGTAAGGCCACAGCTGCCATCATTGCGCATGGCGCTCTATTTAATAGACCGTGCCGCGGGGAGGGGAACTCGCCGCGGCACGGGTTGAACGCATCGAGATGCGCTGTGTCGTCAACCCGGCCTCACGGCGGTTTGGCGTCGTTGTCCCCGATCCGGCCGGTCAGGCCCGACCGGGTCGGTGGATTTGGCTACGGCGGGTCAGTGGACCCAGACGCGGTCGTAGTAGCCCGCGGAGACCTGCACACGGTAGGGGTAGCCGTGGCAGTCGTAGCGGGTGTTGTAGACCGGCGGGACCCAGACCTGCCGCCAGTACCCGCCACGCTGGTAGCTGGGCTGGTGGTAGGTCACGTTGCGGTGCGTCGACCGATACGTCGGGTAGCTGGAGCGGTAGCTCGAGCGGTGCGAGTAGTAGTTGACGCGCGGCGTGTCGCAGTAGCTGTAGCTACGGTGATAGTTCCGGCCGACGCCCACGTGGAACCTGAAGTTCGGGCCGTGGTAGCCGATCGAGACATTGCGACCGTGGTGACCGCCGTAGTAGGAGTAGGAATAGCCCGAGCCGCAGCCTCCGGCGTGGGCGTCGGGCGCACTGAACCCGAATCCAACGACGGCAAGCAGCAGGGCCAATCCCTGCGATAGCTTCATGCTGAACATGATGCATCTCCATAAAGCGTGACGGCGGAGATCGCGTGACGAGGCCTCGGGCCACGCGGCGCGCCGGGAAACACCCCCGGCTACCAACGCGGGGCGGGTCGCTCCGCCAGACCGGAGCCCGCCATACAGGTGAAGATGATTATGCGGGAAAAGGTTTTACCCACCAAGCGATTTTTATGTGTGTACGTAGTTTTTTTCTTGCCGTTCGCCCCGATGCTCGTCACGCGGTAAGCAACAACTGCCGCGCGGAATGGCCCGCGCGGCAGTCTGGGGGTGATGATCCGTGCTTGACGTCAGTACACCCGGCGGTTGCGGGTGTTATATGCCACCCAGACGCGCTGGGTGTAGCCCCGCCGGACCATCACGCTGCGGGCTCGGCCGCAGGGGTCGTAGACCGTCCGGTACACCGGTGGGTGGTAGACGGTCTTCCAGTATCCGGTAGGTAGGGGTGGTGGGGGCGGCGAACAACGGGGCCGATGGACCTCTTGGCCGCGGTTGTAGCGGCGCTGATCGTACCGCCGGTCGTCATGCCGGTCGTAGTCTCGCCGGTCGTAGCGATCAACACGGTCATAACGTTGGGGTTGATGGCGGTTGACCTGCACGCGGATATTGCCGCCGCGTGTGTTGCGTTCGACGTAGACCTCTCGGTCGTGGCCGTGGTGCTGGGCCGAGGCGTCGGGTGCGGCCAGGGTGCCGCAGGTCACGACCAGGCCCAGGGCGGCGGCTTTGAGTAGTCGGTAAGGATGTCGCATGGCGAAAACTCCCATCAGGGGGTCATGGCGGAGGGATCGCGCGGCGAGGCCTCGGGCCGCGCTGTGGGTCGGGGCTGATCGGCCCCGTCAAACAATCCACCCGGCTGCGCTCCACCAGAATCCGCGAAGTGCCGGGGGTAAAGGACGAGCCCCGCGTGGTTGGGTTACACCACCGAGATCGAATTCCTGGCGTTGACCGACGGCCTGCCGGACAAGCGTGCCGTGGCTGTGGGTTGTGCCCCGAACTGGCAGGAGATAGCGCGGGCTTGGTGAGAAAGCGGTGTGTGGGCGGCCGTGATGCCCGGTCACACCGGATGCGGTACACTGCCCGCGGAGGCGCCCACGCGGGCGATCGACCTAGACCCGTACCCGATCGTTTCAGATCAATACCACCAGATCATCACCACCGTCACAAGGGGACCCACGATGCTCAGGATGACCTACCCGCTTCTCGCGTTGATGTCGCTTATCACGCTGACCGGCTGCGGCGGCTCGTCGCCCGACCTGCCCACGAAAGTCTTTACCGACGACATCTTCGCTTTGCACTGGGTGGATGTGGGCAAGCTCACGCCCGAGGAAGGGATCGACATGTTCAAGAGCCTGTCCGGCGACATGGATGACGACCAGGCCAAGGCCCGGCTGCTCGCGTCGGCCGAGGCGGACGGGGTCGAAGCAAGCTACCAGGAGCGTTGGGAGGCCTTCACCGAGGCCGGCGGCCTGGGCTTCCTGACGGTGTACTCGGCCAAGACCAAGGAAGAAGGCTCGGGCGACAACAAGCGCAAAGTCCTCGAAGAGGTGCAGTACATCTTGGTTTACGTGAAGAAGGACACCTCGGCCGAGGCGCTGGAGAAGGCGCTCGCCGACTTTGCCAAGCAAGACAATAATGAAAAGATCAAGTTCGAGTCGGTCGATGGGTCCGATGGCCGCTGGTTCTGGCTGACCCGTGAGAACCGCCCGGATGACGCCCCCAAGCTCCCGACCGATGGGAGCGAGGAGAACGCCAAGGCGTTTGAGAAGCTTATGGGCGAGGCCGCAGACGCCGCGGTTGTGGCGGTGCTTCGGCCCAACACCGCGATCAAGGACATGCTCAAGCAGGACCAGGAGAACCTGGACGACGACGCCTCGGAAGAGGCCAAGGACCGGCTCAAGAACGCGCTGGCGCTGGAGTCCGCGGTCATGGGGGTTGCGGCCGGTTCCTCGCCGAGCGTCAACTCGGTCTATGTCTACAGCGACAAGGAAAGGGCCGCCTCGTTTGCCGACGAAAACAATGAAGACCTGGCCGCGGCCAGGCGGAGCCTGAAACGGGCGCTGGCCCGCAACGATGACCCGCCGCACCCGTCCTACGTCGATGACATGGTCGAGAGCATGGCCCTGGACGCCTCGGGCAAGAAGGTCACCCTCGAACTGAGCTCGGATGCGATCCACAGCGCCTACATCCTCGACGTGATGACTGGCGGGGGCGGGGCGATCGCCCCCGGGCCCAGCCCCATCGCCGGGCAAGGATCGTTCCGCCCCGATGCATCACCCTTCACGGCGTATTCGCTGTCATTCAGTGACAACTAAGCCGCATTCAAACCAACATGCAGCGGCCCGCCTGGCTCCCTCTCCCTCTAAGGCAGACGGGGCCGAACCATGGGTCACCCGTGGCTATACCGCGCGATCAACCGATTGAACCGACCGTTATCCTCAAAGCCGAGGCCCGATGCCTCGGCTTTTTTCCCCGCGCGATCCTTCTGACCCAACGGGTCCGGCCTCCGGCTCTGGTACAGTCCGGCCATGAGTGAACCCCTCTTTGTCGCCACCTGGTCGTTCGGACAAGACGCGGTGCGTCAGGCTTTGGCCCACTACGGGCGCGAGCCGGACCTGGAACACGCGGCGGTCGCCGGGACGGCGGCGGTCGAGCTGGACCCGGACATCCCCACGGTCGGTATCGGTGGGCTGCCCAACCGCGAGGGGGTGATGGAACTCGACGCCGGGTTTATGCGTGGCAGCGACCTGGCCTGCGGCGCGGTCGCGGCGGTGCGGGCGGCCTGTCCGGCGATCGAGGTTGCCCACCGGGTGGCGAACGACATCGAGCCGGTCATGCTCGCCGGGGCCGGGGCGGACGCGTTTGCCCTTGACACCGGCTCGCCGCCGCGCGACCTGCTGACCGAGCAGACCCGCGAGGCCTACGCCGACTGGCGGGCCGGGGTACACGCCGGCGAGGTCGAGATCGATCAGATGGTCGGCCACGACACGCTGGGCCTGCTGGGCTGGGAGGCGGGGCGGGCGGTGGCCTGTGTGGCAACGAGCGGGCTGGGTTTTAAGCGTCCGGGCCGGGTGGGCGACTCACCGATCATCGGGGCGGGTTTCTACGCCGATGACGAGGCGGGTTGTGTTGCTTGTACCGGCCGGGGCGAAGACATCTGGCGTCACGCCCTGGCGATCCGTGTAATCGACGCGATGGCGCGGGGGCTGACGCCGGATCACGCAGGTGCAGAAGTCCTTGGCGGGGTGGTCCGTCGCTTCCCGCAGCTACAGGCTAAAGGCATGAGCCTCATCGCCATCCGCCAGGACGGCGCCGTCGGCTCCGCGACCACCCGCACCGATGCGCATCTCTTCGAGTACTTCGTCGGCCAGGGTGAGTCGATCCAACGCGTCGTGCCCGAGCCGATCGCTTAAACCCCTCGCCGCATCGTTGCCAGATATCGTAAAAGGCTCAGTTGCCGGCCGCCCTCGGAGAGCAGGCTGCAAACCGACAACATTATTCTACTCGCGGGCGCAGCCGGTCAACTGCAGCCGGTGGTTAGCAGGCTTCTTCATCACCATTCTTCAGCGCGACAGGCTTCAAGACCTAATGGCTTAAGGATCGCTTCGATTCGAGCGATTTCTCGCTCCCTTTTGGCCAAATCTTCGATTAGACCGTTTGCGTTGTAAACGTCCTTATATTTAAGGTTGAAAGCGAAATCCATTGCCGATGCTATGGCGCGAAACGTAAACTCTTCATTATCCAAAAATGACCAAAGAGCAAAGTAGTCTGGCGTGTCGATTTTCATCCCGTCCGGAAATCCGGCTTGGAGTAATTTGACCGTTGACACCAGGTAAGTTGGTACACCATCCGTGAATGGAACATATTTTCGTAACTCGGCACGATGGCTGTATGGCATAGCCTGCTAACGTAAAAGGCTCAGTTGCCGGCCGCCCGCGGAGAGCAGGCTCCAAACCGACAACACCATTATCAATCGCGGGCGCAGACGGTCAACTGCAGCATTTGGTTAGGCCCCATGTTCTTTGCCATCAATTGAATCCAGCCAGAGTGACCAAGCTGCGGCATCGCCGGGAGCTCGATCGGCCCAAACGCCTGTGTCCAGATCACCAAGCATGGCACCGAGTTCGTCATTGGCGTCCATCTTGTAGTAATACTTCAGTAGACGAAGCATCGCGCGATATGCGTCGTCGAGCGAAATCTGCTCGGAAGCCCGGGGCAAAGTTGAAAGGCCGTCTTGGGGCATAACGTAAAAGGCTCAGTTGCCGGCCGCCCGCGGAGAGCGGGCTCCAAACCAACAACAACATCATAACGCGGGCGCAGCCGGTCAACTGCAGCCGGTGGTTAGGCGGCACCATCAACCAGCGATTTCCAGTACACGATTTTATCCTGCCCAGCATCGTAGAAGTCTCGTATGCGAGCCTCCTCCTGATAGCCGGCGTTTCGGTAGAAGGCTCGAACATATTCGAAATCCGGTACCCCCATGGTCTCCACGAGCATCACCCGCTCACCTTGTGTGCGTAGCTTGTCCTCGACGTGTTCAAGAAGTACTGCCCCCCGACCTTCTCGCTGCCGATCAGGATGCACCGCAATGAGATAGAGGTTCCACGTTCCTTGTGTCATCCGCTCGGGAGCGCAGTAAGCCACGCCTGCAGCGCCGTCGTCATCGTCGATCAACCAGAACTCACCGGGTGTCCCGCTGCCGCCGTGGAAAGCCGACAACATCTCGCGAAGCTGATCCATCTCCCCGGCTTCGAACAGGCCGGTAGCCTGGGCAAGCTTCAGGAGCGAAGAGGTATCATCAGGTGTCGCCGGTCGTATCAAATGTCTTGCTGCCTAACGTAGAAGGCTCAGTTGCCGGCCGCCCGCGGAGAGCGGGCTCCAAACCGACAACAACATCATAACGCGGGCGCAGCCGGTCAACTGCAGCAGGTGGTTAGGGGGCATTCTTCGGGCGTTTATGTAGCCCAAACAAGAAGAAGCTTAAGAAAGCGAAGGGAAAGACGCAGGCGGATGCTCCTACACAAACCGCTAATGCGGAAACTGGATGGCCCACCAGTGAAGGCCCCACCGCCCTAGCTTCATCGTAGCTCAGGGCCAAGAGCAGAACTGCCGCCACCGACACGAACACCGACCAGCCGCCAATCCAGATGCACAATCTCTTCTTCATGTCTTGGAGCTACGGTTGCCCCCTAACGTAAAAGGCTCAGTTGCCGGCCGCCCGCGGAGAGCGGGCTACAAACCGACAACAACATCATATCGCGGGCGCAGCCGGTCAACTGCAGCCGGTGGTTAGGCGACCTCGGTGTCAACTGGGGCTGCGAGTTGAACCTTCCGAATAACCACTTTTTCGGTATTGCAGGGGTAGATGTAGTTAGCTATCGCAGTTTCGTCCACGCTCTGTCTAACGTGCTCAGGCAGTCCCTCGCCGCGCATGTACTTAAGAACTTTCACCAATTCGGCCTTTCGGCTTGAGAAGATATAAATCCCGTGGTCCCTGTACGCCGTCAGATGCGGCCCCCAATCAACACCCTCTAGTCGGACATCATTCCACTTAAGCCAGCGACCGAATGGTTGCTCTTTGCTGTATAGCTGGGTCTCTATTACCCACAAGCCATAGACAACTTGTTTACGTGCGCGCTCGGACGTCATGATCGCCTAACGTTGAATGGATCAGTCGCCGGCTCACGCGGCCTGACGGGTTAAATCATGACCGGATTCTATCGCGTGGCCGGTCTACTGCATCCGGTGGTTAGATTTCGCTTGTCTAAAAAGCCGCGGGGCTAAAGTGTGATGGGGTGGTGAACGACACGGCACACTCTGCCGGCCGTCCGCATCATGCGTGCATATGCGCGTGGCCGTCAGAGTGTACCGAACCAGTCAAGACCAGCGGCCCAGGTAAACCCATCAAAACACTCTAGCAGCAACAAACAAAAGGCGAAAACTAACAGTTATTCTGCGGAAAGAGATTGGCTAGCAGGCTACCGTGCCTTCATCTACTATGTCAACGGTGTCTATGATAGCTCATCGAAAATGAAACAGATCGGCTGTCAGACGTCGTGTTTTCGAAGATATTGACAATTGCAATTGCCAAAACCATCATCCTAACAATTTGTTACCCCGGCAGCGCGACGTTCCCCGCCGGGTCGTACACGCAGCGCCCCTCGTCCAGCAGCCGCTGCACCGCCTCGTCGATCGTCGGCTGGACCCGGTCGGTCACCCGGCTCAAACCAAACAGCACCGCCACCTCACGGTCCAGTTCGTCACGTGGCATCGCGATCATCTGCCGGAGCACCGCGATTGCCGCGTTGGCCACCTCGGTGGGGGGGACCTCTTCGATGTGTCGGGGCGCTTCTTCGCCTTCGGGCGGGACCCGGAAGCCGGGATACGTCGCCGGGTCCTGCTCCGCCAGCCAGACAAAGGGCTCATGAACACGCAGCTCGCCCGCGTCCACGGCGCGTTGGATCACCTGGTCTACTCGTTGCTGGGCCTTGCCGGTCAGCCGGCTGACCTGCCAGGCGTACAGCACCCGCCGGGCCAGCAGCTCGCGGTGGATCGGGGCTTCGTGCTTGGCGATCCGCAGCAGCGAACGCTGCAGGGCCGAGGTCTTGGCGGGGTCGTAAAACGCTTCGTGGTCGCCGGCCGGCTTATCGGGCAGGTACGGCTTGTACAGCGCCATGCCCGGCATCATCCGTGGCCGGCGTGGCGTAGCCGATACAGAAGCGGCGTGCCCTTGCTCGATCGTCGCGGTAAGTTCGGGCTCCGGCTCGCCGCGCCTGGCCCGTTCGATCGCCCGCTCGATCTCCTCTAATGCCCGGGCCGGGTGGTGCCAGTAGTCCAGCGACCACAGCCGGACCAGCCGCCAGCCCAATCCCGCCATCACCGCCGGCCGGGTCCGGTCGCGGTCGCGCGCGGCCGGGGCACGCCGATAGTACGGCCCGTCACACTCCACACCCACCAGGTATCGCCCCGGGCGGTCCGGGTCGCGCACCGCCAGTGAGACCCGGTACCCGGACATCCCCACGTCCAGGTCCACGCCGTGGCCCTTATCGCGTAATGCTGCAGCGACGTCCTGCTCCAACGCGGTCTGCAGCGAGCCAGTCTCGCGTTCTTCATAGGCCGGCTCGGCCAGGGCGTCGGCCCCGCGCGCCGCGTAGTCCAAGAAGCCGCGCAGGTGCCGCACGCCCACCGCCTGGGTCCGGCTCAGATCGATCTGGTCCGCCCGCAGCGAGGTGAACACCGCCACCCGCCGACGCGCCCGGGTGATCGCGACGTTCAACCGACGCTCGCCCCCCTCGCGGTTCAGCGGGCCGAAGTTCATCGCCACCTTGCCCTTACGGTCAGGGCCGTAGCAGATCGAGAAGAAGATCTCCGCCCGCTCGTCGCCCTGGACGTTCTCCAGGTTCTTGATGAAGACCGGCTCCTCGACCGCGGTGGTGAAGAACGGGTCGATCTGCGGGTGATCCCGCCTCGCCTCGTCCAGCAGGTCTTCGATCAGGACCTGCTGGGCCATCGAGAACGTTACGATCCCGATGCTCTGGTAGCTCTCGAGGGTGTAGGTCTTTAGCCGCTGCACCACCTCCGCGACCAGGGCCCGGGCCTCGGTCGGGTTGGTGCAGGTCTTGCCCCGGTCATACACCGCGTCTTCGAGGTGCCGCAGCGAGACTCCGAGCGTGTCCGTCTCGTCGACCGGGCTGGGGAAGGTGTTCAACTCGCCGTCGTAGTAGTGCACGTTTGAAAAGGCGATCAGCGACTCGTGCCTCGAGCGGTAGTGCCAGGCCAGCCGCATCGAGGGCAGGCCCCCGGCCGCGCACTCGTCGAGGATGCTCTCCAGTTCCTCAAAGTCGTTTTCATCGGGCACCCCGAAACCCCCGTCGTCGCCGGTCTCGAGCTTCTGGAAGAAGCTGGTGGGCGGCAGCTGCTTGGAGTCGCCCACGACGACACACGACTTGCCGCGGGCGATCGCGCCGACCGCGTCCCACACCGGGATCTGCGACGCCTCATCGAACACCACGAGGTCGAACGCCCCGAACCCGCCGCCCGATGCTTCTGCATCGTCTGCATCAAGGTACTGCGCGACCGACAGCGGGCTCATCAGCAGGCAGGGCTTGAGCCTGGGCAGCAGGTTGGGCAGCTCACGGATCAGCCGACGCACGGGCATGTGCCGGCGCTTGAGTTTGAGCTGGCGCTTGAGGATGCCGACCTCCGAGTTGGCCGACGGCTCACCAAAGAGCAGCGGCACGCGCTCGGCCAGGGTCGCGCGGACCTGCCGGGCGGTCAGGTCCAGGTAGCGCTCGTCGATCGCGCGGAACCGGGCGATCTGCCGCTCGTGCTCCCCGCTGTGGAACGAGCCGAGCACCGGCTGGGCATCGCACACCGCGTCGTGCCACTGGGTCAGCACGCCCCTGACCACCACCTCGACAAAGCGCCCGGTCGAGACCGCCCGCGCCCGGTACGCCTCGATCAGCGCGCCCAGGTCGCAGGACAGCGCGTCGTTGCGCGTCGTACACCAGTGTGTCCAGTCACGCAGCCGGCCGGTCTGCGACGACCAGTCCTCGAGCGTGGTCGATACGTTGTCGAGGTAGCCCGCGTCCTCCGGCAGCCCCCAGGCGGTCACCGGGTCGGCCATCATCAACGCATTGAGCGATTCGAGGCGCTGGTCCAGCGTCGCGGCCGCGGCGGCCAGCCTGCCCGTCGCCCGCTTCAGCCGGCCTTCGGCGAGCAGGCTCTCACGGCGGTCGATGGCCAGCCTCACCCCCAGCGCTTGCCGCGCGGGCAGGTCGCCGAAGGCCGACGCGGCCGGGGCTTCGAGGTGTTCTCGGTAGCGCTCGGCCCAGTCGAGCAGGGCGAGGATCGCCCCCCACTGCGCCTCCCCGCGCAGCCAGTTGTCACCGGCGTATCGGCTGCCGGGGTTGTCCTCGCTCGCCAGCCCGCGCGACGCGTCACGCAGCCGGATGAGCGCGTCCAGATCGTTGAGCAGCTCGGGGTTCGTCGGCACCTTGCCCTGCTTGATGCAAAGCCCGATCCGCTTGCGTGGGCCGTAGCACTTGAGCCAGCTGACGACCGGCAGGGCGGTCATGCCGTCGGCGAGCTTGCTGCGCAGCTGCCCCAGGTCCTCGTCCAGGACACGCTCGTGGTATCGCGCCAGCAGCCGGTCGCGCTCGGCGTCCCGGGTCTTGCCCCGCTCGATCTGCTCGGACACCGCGCGGCGGATGCCGGCGAAGCCCGGCTCGGTCAGCAGCCGAGCGGTGGGGTGCTGGGGTTCCTGGAGCATCTGGCCCAGCGAGACCAGCCACGTGAGGCTTTCGGCGGAAAGCTCGGCCGGCGATGCGGCGGTGTCGGCATGACCTTCGAGCTCAAGCGTGTCGAGCATGCTGGCCGCCGCGTCACTCACGCCGCGCACCGCCTCTTCGGCGAGGCCGCAGTGCTTTTTCAACGTGTCCGGCAGGCCGGTCTGGTACCGCGTCAGGCCGGCGTCGCGGTAGGGGTGCTGATCGATCGCGCCGACCGCCTGGGCCGCGGTCGCCAGCCGGTCGGCCGCGCGCTGCATCTGATCGAAGCGGTCGGCCGACAGCTCGGTCACACGATCGATCCCGAACCCGACCACCGGGACCCCGCGCATCCCGATCAGCCGGGCCGTCACCCGGTAGAAGCTCGTCCCGATCGGCCATTCCAGGTGCAGCGCCCGGACGAGGTTGTTCAGCGTGGCCCGGCTTGACGCAAGCCGATCCGCCTCGGCCCGCCACTGCTCAGGCGCCGCGGTACCGGCGACGTTGAGCGACGCGTCGAGCTGTTCCAGGACGCCGCGTTTGCTCGCCTGATTGCTGTGCAGTTCCAGGGAGAACGGGCCCAAGCCCATCCGGCTGAGTCGTTTGTGCACCACGCTCAGCGCCGCCCGCTTCTCCGAGACAAACAGCACCCGCTTGCCCCGCGCCAGCGCGTGGGCGATCAGGTTGGTAATGGTCTGGCTCTTGCCGGTGCCGGGCGGGCCTTCGAGCACGAAGCTATGCCCCGCGTCCGCGGCAAAGACCGCCGCGAGCTGCGACGAATCCGCGTCCGCCGGGCAGAGCGTCTCGTGCGGGGCAAACCCATCGTCCAACTCCACCGGGTCGGGCAACGCACCAAGCTCGGGCAGCGTTGCCTCGGCGTCTTGCGGCGAAACCAGCCGACGAACGACCGGGCTCTGCATGAGTTGTCGGCTGCGGTCCTGCAGGTCCCGCCACATCAAAAACTTGTTGAAGCTGAACAGCCCGAGAACCGCTTCATCGACCACGTCCCAACGCGCCACGTCCTTGATCACCTCGCGGAATCGGCGGAGGATGCCCGGCACGTCTAGGCCGCTCTCGTCCAGCGTCAGCTCGTCCAGGCCCGCGACATCGATCTGGTACTCGGCCCGCAGCTTCTCCAACAGCGTGACGTTGATCCGTGCCTCGTCTTCACTCCGCGACAATCGATACCCGCGCTGGGCCGGCAGCCTTTCCAACTCGACCGGCAACAGCAGGACCGGTGCCCGGCGCTCGGTGGTGCTGGTCGGGGTCTCGTACCAGGACAGGAAGCCCATCGCGAGGAATAGCGTGTTCGCGCCCGACTCTTCCAGTGATAGCCTCGCCGCGCGAAAAACCTCGACCAGCCGCTTGTCGAGCTCGCGGTCGGTCAGCGTCGCGTGCAGCCGGCCTCGGCCCAGTTCTTCCTCCAGGTAGTGCTCGGCCGCGTCCTGGCCCGAGCGCTCCTCGTGGACCTGGGCCGAGCGCGGGTCCCGGCCATCCATCACGTCGGCCTTCGGCTTGACCTCGAACCGCGCACCATCGGCCAGCCGATCCTCCAGCCCGGCCAGGTCCGGCACCGCCAGCGGGATCGCTTTCTTCGTGTCCCGGTAGTTCAAGACACGGTTGCGCAAAGACAGGTCCAGCAGCTTGCGCTTCCACTTCTCCAGACGGGGCGCACCCGGCTCGATCAGCTCCATCGCGAACTCGTCGTCGATTGCCTCGCGCACCGTGCCTTGCGACGCCACGTCTTGGGGAGCTGCACTATGTGATGCTTCCATGCCGTCGTCATTCGCTTCATCCGTGCCACCCACATCGATGACGTCGTAGGTCCCCGGCTTGACGCGCAGCGGCAGCGGCCGGATCGATCGGCTCCGCGCACAACGCAGGTCGACGGCGTAGTGGAATTCGCCGGGGTCTTCCAGGTGCTTCATCGCCGCGCGCTCGGCTTCCTCCAGCGGCGGGACACGGGTCTGGGTCAGCACGGTCGTCTCGATCGCGATCACCTCGCCCAGCTGCACCCGCTTGCGCACTCGAAGCGGCTCGGCGACGGCCGGCTCGGCGAACGACTCGTCATCCGCCCAGACCGCGACGAAGGCGTGCCCCCTCGTCAGGATCAGCAGCGGGTTGAGCCCCGCCTGCTCGAGCATGCCCGCGATCAGCAGCGACAGGTCCAGGCAGGTGCCCAGCCGCCGTTCCATGAGCTGGTCGGGCAGGCGGATGCGCTGCCCGGTGCGCTCGTAGCTGGCCGGGGGGTTGATGTACCCGATCGCGCAGTCGCCGACCGCCCGGTAGATCGCCTGGACCACCTGGCGGACGCGCTGCGGGTCGCGGCGCTGGTAGCCGGACAGCGCCCCGTCGCCGGTCGCCAGCTCGAGGTGGCGGTGCGCATCGCCGAGCAGCCGCTCGACGGTCGGGTGGTTCGGGGTGACAAACGCGGCGAGGATCTCCGGCAGCGAGCCGACCCCCGCCCACTCGTCAAAGGCAAGCACCTCGATTGCGCGGCGCTCTTCGAGCAGGACGACGCCCCCAGTCGAGACGGTCGCGAGCAGCTCGGCCCGCTCGCGCTCGGTGCAGTGCGCCAGCGTGTCCCGCCGCAGCGGCAGGTCCACGTGCTCAAACACGACCGCCCGCCCCGGGTCCAACCGATCGATCCGCTGGGTCCAGACACCCGACAACTCACCGGTCAGCGACAGCTCGATCACAACCTCGGTCAGTGGTACACCACCGTCGGGGCTTTCAGCCTGCGCCGGCCCGAGCGACAGCGACACCTGCTTGACCACCGGCACGGCGTTGTGCTGCATCGCGAAATTGACCACGTCGTCGGCGATCAGCTCGAGGCTGAGCTGCGGCTTCGCACCGGGGTCGGCATCTAGAACCGGTTCATCCATCGCTACAGATTACGGCACATTCCACCGGCGAGCCGTGGGCTTGGGCCCCGGCCAGTAAAGAGCGGCAGTGCATTTCATCTAAGACCGCCAAGCAGGCCAAGCAGGCCGGAGCCAAGGTCCCCGGCTCGCCGGCGGCGAACAAGCATCACGCCGCGTCCCACCGTTGTGCTTGCCCCCCGCCACACCACGGCTATGCTGAGACACAGAGTGGTTTCGCGAAACGACCCCCAAGAGGACCCTTCATGACCGAGCCCGAACTGACCGACGATCAGGTCATCTCCGCCGCCCGCCTTGTGATTGCCGAGCAGTTTGTCGGGGTGATGACCACCGTGGATGCTGCCGGCACGCCGCACGCCCGGTGGATGGGCGGGGCCGTCGAGGGCGAGGGCCTGTCTAGTCTGCTGGCCGTCTCCGCCCGCGGCGCTCGCAAGCTCGACCAGCTCGCCGACAACGCCTCGGTCTGCTGGCTGTTCTCAGATAGCCACAACGACGAGGTCGTGACCCTGATCGGTATGGCAACGATCCTCGAAGAACAGACCCTCGCCGGCCCGGCCTGGGACGCGGTGCAGAACGCCACCAAGAAGTACGCCATGAACCTGCTCAGTGAAGCCGAAAACCTCTGGTTCGTCGGCATTAAGACCACCGTGACACAAATCGAATACATGAACCCCAAACAAGGGCTGACCCATCCGGTGGTGGTGACACTTTGAGTAGAGCCATTGGCAGGGGCTCGCCTTCCGGGTAATGGTTTTGCTCTATCAATACTCACCGTCTGAGACGAGCTTGACCATCGCCCAGACCAAGCCAAGCCCGAAAATGATGGCAACCGGCTTCAGTGGTATCCAGCCGAATAAAATCCAGGAAAAGGTAGTTATTAAGACACCGCAAAGGACGACGACCAGCGGCCAACCAAACGCGCTGAGCCAGCCGGGCAGCACAATCGTTCCCGGGTACCTACGCGTCATCCAGACCGATCGTGGCTCCAACTCAATACCACATTCCGGACAGCTTTTTGTCTCGGTATCGACTTCGTCCAGTTTCATTTTGCAGCCCGGACATCTGCAATGCTCAAAATTTGCCAAGGGTCAGCCCTCGCTGTTGACCTGTTCCAGCGCCACCGGCAGCAGGTTCTCCATCTCCGCGCGGACCTCGTCATGGTCGATGAACTGGCCGTGCTCGTCGAAGCAGCCCAGCACCTTGCGGAGCACGTCCTCGTCGCCGGGCTCCTCGAAGTCGGCGAGCACGACGGACTTGGCCAGGGCTTCACGCTTCTCGCCGGTGACGCCGAGCTTGTCGGCCGCCCAGTAGCCCAGCAGCTTGTTGCGGCGGTTGGTGACCTTGAACTTCAGCTCGCTGTCGCGGCCGAGCTTGGTGTCCATGCCCTTGCGGCGGTCGTCGATTCCGGACATCGGGGGTTCCTTTCGTTGAGGCGTCGCGGTCACACACTGTTCTTTGCATTCTATGTCGATCTCGCCATCCCGGGTAGCGGGGGGTGGGGCGCGGGGGGGGGG
>JBCDHS010000053.1:0-20706 GCA_038749735.1 Planctomycetota bacterium | reverse complement strand
GGGTGCATGTTGTGTTGATCTGGGACGGCGCGGGCTACCACCGCAGCGGCGAGTTGAACCTGCCTAGACGCCGAGGTGATCAAATCTGTTTGCAGAGTGGGAGATCTGGGAAACGAAAAATCAAAGTGGGATCGGTATAAGTGCGCCCGTGGCGCAAATTTAAAGAAAAGATCAGTGAGTTGTGAAACCACTTCTAGCGAGCGTCAAGCGATAGTCAGACGATACTTTATCGTCTATCGCCCCACCGTCTCCGCCGCGGGTCGGTACTTGATGCGGTACTGCCTTGGCGTCATTGATTCGACGCGTTCAAACGTCTGGTAGAGCTGTCGGGGTCCGCCGAGGCCGACCTCCTCGGCGATGGTCTCGATGGTCCAGTCGGTCTCGATGAGCAGCCGCTTGATGTGGCGGACGCGGACGCGTTGGACCTCTTCCCGGATGGATCGGCGGAGGTGGGTTTTGAAAGCGCGTTTCAGGCCGGGGCGGGTCAGGCGGGTCGCGTCGACGACGTCGTCCACGCCGATCGGCTGGCGGTAGTGCTCGGCGATGTAGGTCACGGCCCGGGCGACTTCGGGGTGCTCGACGGCGACGGTGTCGGTGCTGCGGCGGGTGACGACCCCGCCGGACGGATAGGGCGTCAGCCCCTTGGGCATCGGCTCGCCATCCATGATCCGGTCGAGCATTGCGCAGGCCTGGTACGCCCAGTTCTCCATATCGAGCGCGACCGAAGACAACGGGGTCGACAAGGATTCGCAGACGAGGGTGTTGTTGTTGATGCCGAGCACGGCCACGTCCTCGGGGACCTGTAGCCCGACCTGCTGGCAGGCCTCGAGTACTTTGAGCCCCCACTCATCAGAGAAGCAGAGCACGCCGAGGGGCCGGGGCAGTGATTGGAGGTGTCGTCCCAACTGCTGGGCGGCCTCGCGCCAGTCGGTCTTCTCGTTGGCCTGTTCAAAGTTAGGGATGAGGTCGGTGACGTGGCCTTCACACTTCAAGTGGGCCACGTAGGCCCGCTCGCGGTACTGGATGGGCGGCGCGGCTTGGTTGGGGTACCAGGCAAAGTTTCTGATGCCTCGCTCGAAGAAGTGGTCGGAGGCCTGCTGGGCAATGGCCAGGGGGTCGAACTCCAGCGAGGGCAGCCCGGCGTTCTGTCCGAAGACCGAGAGGTCCACGGCCGGGAGCCCCAAGTCTTTGACAAACCGGAGGTAGTCGGGGTTGATCTTGGTGCAACCGAGCTTGCAGAGGATACCGTCTCCCTGCCAGCCCCAGGCAAACTCGGAGGAGTTGGCCATAGTGGCGTCAAGGTGCCAGCCATGCTCGAGGGCGTAACGGGTCGCCCCGCGGTGGGCCCGATGGTCGTACCAGGCCAGCGCGAGTAGAACGGATCGCCGCCGGGGGCTATTAAGATCGGGCGGGGTTGCGATTGGCCGAGCGGGGTCTGTTTCGGCGGGCTTCATGGTAACTAGTCTAGCACGATTAACAGCCAAACTGACATTTTGGTGACAAAAAACGTGCCTATAGTAGTAATGTGGGGTTTGCAAAAGCGTCTGGGGCGCCGAACGCGTATGGATATTGGCACGGCAGGATATGCGGAATTTTTTGCAGGCCCTCTCCATCCTCTACATAGACTGGGTCATCAAATTTGGCCAAACGAAAACGAATAACCCCATGCATCAACACCGGCGACAGCATAGACCGTTAAGTCCGCGATGGGTCATGTCCATGGCCGCACTTTCCGCAGTGGCGGGGATGCTGTGGGTTGGTGCAAATCACACGGTCGCAGAACCGGGTGCGGGGGCCGCTGCGACCGAGCAGCCCGGCCCGACCGACCCCGAGTCTCTGCAGTTCTTTGAAGAGCACGTCCGCGCGATCCTCACCGATCGCTGCGTGAATTGTCACGGTGGGGAAAAGGTTCGTGGCGGGCTGAACCTGGCCACACGCGAGTTGATGCTGGAAGGCGGCGTCAGCGGGCCGGCGATTGACTGGCAGCAGTTGGACCAGAGCCTGCTGCTTCGTGCGATCAGCTACACGGACATCGACTACGAGATGCCGCCGACGGGTAAGCTGCCCGAGGCGGAGATCGAGACCCTGCGGCAGTGGGTGATGATGGGCTCGCCCTGGACCGCGGGTGAGGCGGGCAACCTCGCCGCCGGGCACGGTGAGGGGCATCAAGGCCCGATCTCAGTTGAAGAAGGGCGAAAACTCTGGCAGTACAACCCGGTTGAGAAGCCGGAGGTGCCTGAGGTCGATCACCGCGCCTGGTCTCAAAACGCGGTCGATGCCTTTATTTTTGACAAGCTTGACGAGGCGGGCCTGACCCCAAACCCCCAGGCCGACCGCAAGACCCTCATCCGCCGGGCGACCTATGACTTGACCGGCCTGCCGCCGACGCCCGAGGAGGTCGCCGCGTTTGTCAGCGACGAGCGCCCGGACGCATGGGAGAAACTGATCGATCGGCTGCTGGACTCGCCGCACTACGGCGAGAAGTGGGCCCGGCACTGGATGGACGTGGTCCGCTACGCCGAGACCAACGGCTACGAGCGAGACGGCAACAAGCTGAACATGTGGCGGTACCGCGACTACCTCATCCGCTCGTTTAACGACGACAAGCCTTACGACCGCTTCGTGCAGGAGCACATCGCCGGCGACGAGTTGGCGGATGCGGACTCAGACAGCATCATCGCGACCGGCTACCAGCGGCTACAGATCTGGGACGACGAGCCGACGGACCGCCCCCAGGCCCGCGCGGACTATATCGCCGACATCGTGGACACGACCGGCAGCGCTTTCCTGGGCATGTCGATCGGCTGCGCCCGCTGCCACGACCACAAGAAAGACCCGATCACGAACGACGACTACTACTCGTTCTACGCGTTCTTCAACAACATCACCCAGCCGAGCCGTAACCCCCGCGGGGCGACGCGGGACCTCCGCGATATCCCCCGGTCCGATGCGGAGCGTGACCGGATCGAGCAGTGGGAGACGAGCGTCCGGACGCTGCGTCAGCAGGTCGCTGCGGCCGAACGGGACTTCCGCGAATCGGCCGGTGGATCATTCGATCGCGGCGAGCTCATAGCCGTCTCACCCAGCAGTGAGCAGGCGCACCAGCCCTGGTACTACCGCTTCGAGGATCCGGGCGAAGGCTGGTATGTTCAGGCTACTAACCACCGCGACTGGCCTGAGGCGCGTGGTGGATTTAGCCACAACGTCGATACACAAAAACGGCCGTCCCTGCCCAATGCGTTGGAGGGCGAGGAGGTGTATCTGCGGCGGAACTTCCGGCTGACTCAGGTGCCGCGATTCCTGACGCTTCGCATCACCCACAAGGGACCCACCCAGGTCTACATCAACGGCGCGAAGGTCTACGACGCGGGTGGCCCGACCGGGCAGACGTATCACGCTTTCCAACTCCCGGCCGAGGCCCTGCGTGACCTGGTTGTGGGGTCCAACTCGATCGCGATCAAGTCGCGCAAGGCTCGTGATGCGCAGTGGTTTATCGACGCCGGGCTGTACGAAGGGATCGTTGACCCGCGGTCGGCCCTGCTCGCGTCGATTGAGTCGCGCGGCGAGGAGGTTCTCGGGGCACCACGATACGCCGCGTACCGCAGTCACCAGGCCGATCTTAAGCGGCTGCTGGACAAGCCCGTAAACCAGGCCTACCCGGCTACGGTGATCGCTGAGCCCGACCGCACGCCCGAAGAACAGTACATCCACGAACGCGGCAGCGTTCACGGCAAGGGGCCGATCATTCAGGCGGGTTTCCCGGAAGTGCTCGGCGGCGGTGATGCGACCCCGGTCCGGCTTCCCGAAGATATCAAATCATCCGGGCAACGGCTCGCACTCGCCCAATGGCTGACCCGGTCGGACAACCCTATGACCGCGCGCGTCATGGTGAATCGCCTCTGGCAGCACCACTTCGGCAAGGGCATCATCGAATCGACCAGCGAGTTCGGCCAGCTCGGCACGCCCGCGACCCACCCCGAGCTGCTCGACTACCTCGCGGCCCGGTTCGTCGAGTCGGGCTGGTCCATCAAGGACATGCACCGGCTGATGATGAACAGCCAGGCCTACCGCATGGCATCGAGCGCCCAACAAGCCGGGCTGGATCGAGACCCGACCAACACGCTGCTCTGGCGGTTCAATATGCGTCGGCTTACGGCCGAGGAGTTCCGCGACTCGGTGCTTAAGGTCAACGGGTCGCTCAATCCCGAGCTGTTCGGGCCCAGCATCTACACGAAGATGCCCCAAGCGGTCCTGGCCACCGCGTCCCGCCCCGATCGGGCCTGGGGCAATTCGCCCGAGCACCAACGCGATCGGCGCAGTGTGTACATCTACATCAAGCGTTCGCTGCGCGAGCCCTTGCTGGCCGCGCTCGACCAGGCCGAGACCGACACCCCCTGCCCGGTCCGGTTTACCACGACCGTGCCGACCCAGACGCTGATCACGATCAACGGCGACTTCGTCCAGGAGGAGGCGGCGGTGTTTGCCCAGCACCTCCTGGAGGCCGCGCCCGAGGGCCTGGAAGCCCAGGTGCGGCTGGGACTGAAGCTGGTGATGGGCCGATTCCCCGAGCCGGAACAGTTGGAAGAGAACCTGGCCTTTGTCCGCGAGATCAAGCAGGAGCACGGGCTGGATGATGCCCGGGCGTTGCGGGTTTTCGCGGTGGTGTGTTTTAACCTCAACGAATTTATGTACATCGACTGACCAGGCGGTGCAGTGGGGCTGACCGGACTGCCCGCGAGATACGAAAAGAAGGTGTAACCATGGCAAGCAACAACCCGCATTACGACTTCTGCGGCCGGACCCGCCGCGAGTTTCTCTGGCAAGCCGGGGGCGGCTTTGGGGCCGTCGCGCTGGCGGGGCTGCTCGGTCCGGATTTCATCAATAGCCAGGCGCGCGCGGCCGACGGCAGCGACCGGCTCAACCCGCTGGCGCCCGTCGCCCCCCCGCTGCCGGGTAAAGCCAAGAGCGTGATCTTCCTGTTCATGTACGGCGGGCCGAGCCACATCGACACCTTCGACTACAAGCCGACGATGTACGGGATGGACGGCAAGACGATCGAGGTGAAGACTTTTGGCCGTGGCGGCCACCGCAACCAGGGCCGGATCGTCGAACCCCGCTGGAAGTTCAAGCAGTACGGCGAATCGGGCAAGTGGGTTTCGGACCTGTTCCCCAACGTCGCCCGCCACGTGGACGACCTCGCGTTCATCCACTCGATGTACGCCGACTCGCCGCTGCACGGCAGCGCGCTGCTTATGATGAACTGCGGGCAGATCCTGTCTGGCTATCCCTCACTGGGGTCGTGGGTGAACTACGGGCTGGGCTCGGAGAATCAGAACCTGCCGGGCTACGTTGTCATGCTCGATGACAAGGGTGGCCCGATCAGCGGCGCCAAGAACTGGACCAGCGGGTTCATGCCCGCCAGCTACCAGGGCGTCGTGGTCAACGCGACGGGCACGCCGATCCTCGACCTCGACTCGCCCGACGGCGTCTCGCGCAAGCTGCAGCGCGACATGATCGATCACCTCAACGCGCAGAACTCGGCCCACGCCGCGAGCCGGGCCGACAACAGCGAGCTGGCCGCACGGATCAACAGCTTCGAGCTGGCCTACCGGATGCAGGCCGAAGCGCCCGAGGCCGTGGCCATCGATGACGAAGACGAGAAGACCCGCGAGATGTACGGGCTCAACCGTGACGAGACAAAGGAGTACGGCCGCAAGTGTCTGCTGGCCCGCCGTTTGGTCGAGCGGGGGGTCCGGTTCATCCAGGTCTACTCGGGCGGCGCGCACAACGACAACAACTGGGACGCGCACGGCGACCTGGAGCAGAACCACAACCTGCACGCCGGGGCGACCGACCAGCCCATTGCCGCCCTGCTCACCGACCTGAAGCGTCGGGGCCTGCTAGACGAGACGCTGGTGGTCTGGGGCGGCGAGTTTGGTCGTCAGCCCACCGCCGAATATGCCCAGGGCACCGGCCGGGACCACAACAGCTACGGCTTTACGATGTGGATGGCCGGCGGCGGCATCAAGCCGGGTATCAGCGTCGGTGAGACCGACGAGCTGGGCAGCCGAGCGATCGTGGACCGGTTCCACGTCAAGAACCTGCACGCGACGATCCTACACCAGCTCGGTTTCGACCCGAACGCGCTGACCTACTTCTACAACGGGCTGGACCATAAGCTGGTTGGCGTCGAGGGTGCCGAGCCGATCCACCAACTCATCGCGTAACCGACGCACCAAGCCGTTTCGAGTAAAATCACCTCGCCGCGTGTGACGGTTTTGGATTTTGATGCGTATTTTGCAGGCGTGTGAGGGAACGACAGCGATGGCCAGCCCGCTGCGATGGGGGATCATCGGTACCGGTGAGATCGCGAGCGACTTTGCAGCCGCCTTGCACAAGAGCGCGTGCTGCGAAGTGGTCAACGCCGTGGGTTCGGCCCCCGGGCGTGCCCAAGCCTTTGCCGATCGATTCGACCTGCCCAACGTGTGCGACACGATCGAGCAACTGCTTGCCGACGATCAGGTCGATGCGGTCTACATCGCAACGCCCCACCCGATGCACGAGCGCCTGACGATCGCTTGCCTCCGGGCCGGCAAGCACGTGCTGTGCGAAAAGCCGATCACCGTGGACGCGGCCGGTGCGGAGCGTGTGATCAATGCGGCGTCAGAACAAAACGTCTTCTTGATGGAAGCGTTCATGTACCGCTGCCACCCGTTGACCGCGAAGCTCATCCAAGTACTCCAATCCGGAGCGATCGGTGAGGCCCGGCACATCCGGGCCGACTTCGGCTTTCACGTCCCGCGTCGGCCCGAGCACCGGCTGTTCAACCCGGACCTGGGCGGCGGCGCGATCCTCGATGTCGGTGGCTATCCCGTCTCCTTCGCCCGGCTCGTCGCGGGCATCGCCGCGGGCAACCCGTTCGAACAGCCCAGCGACCTCTGCGCTACCTGCCAACGCGGGCCCACCGGCGTCGATGAACTCGCGACCGCGCAGCTCACCTTCCCCAGCGGGGTCTCCGCGCAGATCACCGCCGCCGTACACCACCCCACCGGAACCGCCGCAACCGTCTTCGGCACCGCCGGCAGCATCCACCTGCCCGACCCCTGGGTCCCCGGGTCCGACCGGCACGGCCTGACCACCCACTTCGAACTACGAGCCCACGACGGCCCCGTTCAACAGATCGAGGTCACCACCGACCAGGCCACCTACGCGATCGAGGCCGAGCTTGTCGCCAACGCGATCCAGAGCGGCAAGCAACAGGCCGACTGGCCCGCCATGTCCTGGCAGGACAGCCTGGGCAACATGCAGGTGCTGGATGAATGGCGAAAACAACTCGGGATCGTCGTGGCGGCGCAGGGTGAGCGCGTTGGCCCATGAAGTTCAAGAAGACCGATGCCACGGATGGGAGCCCGCGGGCGGCGACGGCGATTGATCTCTGCGAATGGTCTACTGCGCAGCCACCCCCGCGACCGAACGCGCGAGCCTGGCGTAGTCTTTCGCGCCGTTGCTGTCGCCGGCATAGGTCAGCACCGACTGGCCAAAGCTGGGGGCCTCGGCCAGCTTGATATTGCGGCGGACCGGTGGCTGGTAGACCCTCGCGCCCGCCCAAGGCAGCGAGGTACCCCGGGCCTCTTCGAAAAAGCCCTCTATATCCGCAACCACGTCGCTGGCCAGGATCGTGTTCGCCTCGTGCATACAAAGGACCACGCCCGAGACCGAAAGGTCAGGGTTGATGCCCTGGCGGATCATGTTGATCGTCTCGAACAGCTTGCCCATGCCCTGCAGCGCGAGGAAATGGGCCTGCATCGGCACGACGATCTCTTTGGCGGCCGTCAGACCGTTGATCGTCAGCAGCCCCAAGGACGGCGGGCAGTCAACCAGCACGTAGTCGAACTGCTGGATGAGGTCGTGGCACTTGTTGCGGAGGATGGTCTGGGCCAGCCCGGTCTGGACCATCTCGGCCAGCTCGGACTCGACCCCGGCCAGGTTCGTATCGGCCGGGAGCACGCCGAGGTTCGGGTTGTTCTCAACGATCCTGACGACCTGTGATGCGGCGGTGTCGTGGTCGGTCAGCAGGTCGTAGAGCGTCAGGTCCAGCTCGGCCGGGTCGATGCCCAGTGAGAGGGTCAGGTGGGCCTGGGGGTCCAGATCAACCAGCAAGACACGCAGGCCCGACGCGGCCAGCGCGGCACCGAGGTTGACCGTCGTCGTTGTCTTGCCCACCCCGCCCTTCTGGTTGATCAGCGCGATCACACGCGGCGACGCCGGCCGGGGCAACGGCTCTAGTCGGGGCAGCTCCGGGGTGGTGTCTTCGGATTGGGTGCCAGCTTCAGAGAAAGGGTCTGCCCCCCCTTCTGCTTCTGAAGGCGGATCGTCCTGCGCCTGGGTCACCCACGCCGGCTCGGGGACCGACTCCTCATCAAGCACTTGTTCGGCTTCGGGCTCCAGGTCGACGACAACCGGCTGCTCGGGCAAGCGGTGGTCGCCGAACGGCCCCGAGTCGGTCGGTGTCTCGGTGGTAGTAGCGGGCGGATCAGAGTGGACGGGGTCTGACATGAGACGCCTCCATGCGTCGGGGAACAGCGGCCAAGCCTTGGCATTACTGGGAATCGGAGTATAACAGCTCGGTCCTGCAGCGAAAACCGTTCACACCCCACCTCCCAAGCCGGTCAACCGATAAGACAGCACGTATCGAGTGTGGTAAAACAAATCGATCAGAACCGAGGAGTACCCCATGCCCGTCCCGAAATTGTTCTCCAGTTGCTTAGCCTTCATGCTTTTGTCGCTGCCGGCTTTACTCGTCACGGCCCAGGCCCCAAACCAGGACGCTGCCGCCGACGACCGCCCCAACATTGTCTTCCTTTTCGCCGACGACCTGGGCCGATACGCCAGCGCCTATCGCGAGCCGGACCGCCCGACGATCAACGATGTGATCCAGACGCCCCACTTCGACGCCTTGGCGGCCGACGGCGTGCTGTTCTGGGATGCCCACGTCTCTGCCCCATCCTGCTCGCCCTGCCGCGGCGCGGTCCTGACCGGCCGACACTTCTACCGCAACGGCAACAACAGCCAGCTCCACAACCCCTGGGTCCAGACGCCCGGCGTCCCCAACCCGATGGACCACATCGAGAGTTACCACCAGATCCTCGACCGGATGGGCTACCTCACGGGCGTGACCTACAAGACCCACGTCCCAATGCACCTTTTCGTGGACGCCAGCCACGGCTGCCAGCCGGCCGGGGGAAGGTTCAACACCTTCTCTCACCGGGTGATGAAGGGCAACACCCCCGAGCAGCGGATGGAGATCCAACTCGGCCTGTTCGATGAGGTCCGCAAGAATTTCAAAGCCTTCCTCGACCGTCGCGAGGCCGGCCAGCCATTCTGTTGGTATTTCAGCCCGACCAACCCCCACCGCACCTGGGCATGGGAGTCGGCCCAGGCGATCTGGGGGCTCAACCCCGATGACCTGCAAGGCCGAATGCCCGCGTTCCTGCCCGACCTGCCCCTGATCCGTCAGGACATGGCTGACTACCTCGGCGAGGCGATGGCATTCGACCGGGCCGTCGGCGTGATCGTGGAACACCTCAAAGAGATCGGCGAGTTTGACAACACCATCATCGTCGTCTCCGGCGACCACGGCGCCCCGGGCTTCCCCCGCGGCAAGTGCAACCTCTACAACTTCGGCACCCAGGTGCCCCTGCTCATCCACTGGCCCGATGGCATCGCAAACCCCGGCCGACGCATCGACAACCCGACCTCGCTGATCGACCTCGCCCCGACCTACCTCGAAGCGGTGGGCCTGCCCGCCAGCCCGGCGATGAACGGCCGATCACTCATGCCCCTGCTGACCGACGGCAGCGCGTCGGGACTGACCCAGGCCGGCAACGACTTTGTCATCACCGGCCGGGAGCGGCACGTCTTCAACGCCCGGCCCGGCGACCTGCCTTATTCTTCACGCGCCCTGCGGACCGCCAGCTACCTCTACATCCGCAATTTCACCCAAGACCGCTGGCCTATGCTCAAACCGCCCCTGACCAACGGGCTGGGCACCCATGGTGACTTTGATGGCGGACCAACCAAAGCCTTCTACGCCGAGCAACAGGAAAACCCCGCCTTCGCCGGCTTCGTCGATTTTGCCCTGGGCAAGCGGCCCGCAGAAGAACTTTACGATCTTCAAGCCGACCCGGACCAGATGAACAACCTGGTCGATAACCCCGACCACGCTACAACGCTCTCCGCGATGCGTGAAAAATTGATGACCGTGCTCGAACAGACCGGCGACCCTCGCGTCGTCGGCCTCGGCGATGCGTTTGATCGGCCTCCCTACCTCAAACTCGGTGGGCGCTAAGCGGCCAAGCTCCGATTCAAATATATCCAGTGGTTCCGATTGTCAAGCTGGAAAATTGATCTGCCGACAGCCCAACGGATGCCAACGAAACCCTCTCCACAAAGCTCATAATACATTTCAATCATAAGATTACCCATCTTCACAGAAAATAGGCGTCGCCCCACAATCCATGCCGCTTTTTAATGCGCCCCTTGCAGTTTCCTGACATATCTGATGCGATTGAAGCTATACTCTGATCTAAATCAGAGCATGGGTGGTGGGATCGCCCATGGTCTGGAGGAATATGTTTCGGCCTGCACCGAGACGTAGGGAAGATTGCGGAAGCGAAAAGACCTGGAAACAATCAACACAAAAAGGGTCTCTTTCTGATACCTGAATTTGATTGGTTCCTTGGGGAGAAAACATGTTGAGGGGTTTCTTCATCCGCCGGAGTTGGCCGGCCCTATTCATGATCGTGGTCTATGGCCTGGTGCAGAGCATCCCCGTCGCCGGTGTCGCGTCCGATGAACCTGCAAGTTCTGCCAACGCGATATCGGCCACTGCGGTAACCCACGCCGAAGTTCCCGCAGACACCACCGTGTCGCAGGATGAAGAGATCCCTGGCCCGCAGGACGATGAACAGCTCTCGTTGTTGTTCTTCCTCGAATCAATGAACCCATCGCGCTGAATCACCGCCGGGCACAATTTGCTTCCCGGGTTTAAGAAGAACACTCTACGTTTGCAAGGCTCGTGGTTGAACTCGGCCTATACCGGCATCGCAATCAACACCAGCACGCCCCGCAGCGACCACCCCACCGTTCGCAGCCAATTGCTTCTGACTAGGCGTTGATGCACAGCTTGATCAAAGCCCTGCTCCAGCCGCCGATGGCAAGGCACCTGCAATATGGCCGTTGATACCCAAAGCATCAGGACAAGGCCGAGCCCCGCCCAAGCGAGAACCGGCGGGTAGCCCACCCCTTGCGCCATAGGCACCAACGCGACCGAGGTACCAAGCTCAACGAACATCGCCGGCGCCACCGCGACGGTGGTCCAGCGGGTATGCAGCCTCTCGTACGCGATGAATTGCGCCTCACCAACCCTTGCCATCAGCGGGTAGTGCACCAGCTGAACAAACCAGATCAGGCCCACCATGTAGAGCGTGGCAGAGGTGTGGAGCTGGATCAGGACCATGCGTTAAAGATCGAACATCCTTGCGCCCCAAGCACATCAAATCTTCAATCAAACGATCGCCCACTCGCATTGCTCGGATCGTTCAATTGCAGCCTCAGCAGCCTGACCAACCGGCCTGTACCGTCGCACAGGTGTCTAAAAATCTTCTTCTGCATCACACCGATATCCATCCGGGAAGCGCCGGGTGCGGTGATCACCCTACTGCTCAGGTCGAAGATGCGTGCCGGCAATAAAATTTAAGTGTTTATTCTAAAGAAACTTGCATCTTACTCAGGATCGCCTCGAACTGGTCCAGGGAGTAAAAATCGATACTCAGCGTGCCGGTGCCCTTCTTTCGGCCGGGCTTGACACGGACCTTGGTGCCCAGTTGATCGCCGATCTGCTTGTCCAGGTCGGCGAAGTGGTTGTCCCGAGCCATCGGCTTAGCTGGCATCGGCGGGTTGAGCAGCCGACGCACCTCTTCTTCGACCTTGCGGACTGAAAGCTGTTCGCGCACGGCCCGCTCGGCTAGGTTCTGTTGCTGGGTCGGCTCCGGCAGACCGGCGATGGCGCGGGCCTGCCCCATCGACAGCAGATCGCGCTTGACCAGGTCCAGCACAAGGTCCGATAAGTCGAGCAGCCGAAGATGGTTGGAAACGGTCGATCTCTCCAGGCCCATGCGCTCGGCGATCTGGGCTTGGGTTAGCCCGAACTGGTCCGCTAGCTGTTTGAAGGCCTGGGCCTTCTCGATCGGGTTGAGGTCTTCACGCTGAAGGTTCTCGATAAGAGCCCATTCGGCGCACTGTTCGTCTGAAAGCTGCCGCACGATGGCAGGAATTTGATCAAGGCCCGCCTCCCGCGCCGCTCGCCAACGCCGCTCTCCCGCGACGATCTGGAAGCTTGAAGCACCGTCGATCTTGGTAGCATCGTTGGGCGCGGTTGGCCGGACTAAGATGGGCTGGATCACCCCCCGCTCTCGGATGGATGCCGCCAGCGAGCGGATCGCTTCGGGCTTGAACTGCTCGCGCGGTTGGTGGGGATTGCGTTGGATCATCTTGACCGGCAGGTATTCAAGATGATCGCCCGTGGTTACGGGCCGATCAGCCGTGTGCTGGTCTGTATCAGGGGGCGTTGGCGCATCGGCCTGATTGGCTGTTGATCCTGGCCCCCTATCGGGTTCGAGGGGGGCTACTGGGGGCTTCACCTCGTTTGGGGTTGCCATGAGACTGCTGAGGCCTCGGCCGAGTCGGGAAGGGCGTTTACGTGGATTGGACATGGTTGGCTTCCTTGCCGAGTCGGGTGAATTGGTTCGAATGAGCTTGATGACTTTACTGTTCCACGTGGAACCCTGCAAGTGTGAAGCACGATAACACGACATCTAAAATGTTCCACGTGGAACCTTCGTGGGGCCGGCCTAGACCGCATCGATCAGATGCTTGGACTAAACGGTGCCAACGAAGCCCGTGGCTAGTCGATCGTCCGATAATCGATTGTCCCTGACTCGTCCGATAGGCGTGAACCCATCCACAACCAGATGGGGCACACCACCGGTGCCGATAGAGCGAGGGCATGGCCGGCCCAAACGATCCACAGCTAAATCAAGATGAGAGTGAACGGTGTTCTGAATGCTCGCCGAAGGACTGCGCTGAACGTGATGCTGCCGGCCTGCCAGCGCCGGAGCTAGCGGATTTACCGCCCACGGGGGCCGAGCGGTTGATTTATGAGATCAACCGGCTTGAGCAGGAACTCGCCAGCCTTGGCCGGGAACTCGCCTGGTCGCACCGCCTGGCTACACTTGGAACACTTGCGGCCACGGCGGCGCACGAGGTGAACAACTTGCTCACCCCCATCTCGAGCTACGCCCAGCTCGCGCTCGCCAACCCCAACGACCCGCGTCTGGTCAGGCGGGCCTTGGAGATCGCCGCGAACAACACCCAGCGTGCCTCAAGGATGTTTGCCGCGACGCTTGGCTACGCCCGGGACGAGCGTGGCCACGGCGGGCCTGAACCATCCCAGCCCAACGAGATGTTGGAGCAGGCCCTGGCCTGCCTGCCGCGCGAGCCGGAGAAAGACGGCATCGCGTTACAGACCAGCCTTGAACCGGCGAACCTCCCGATCCATCCGACCGAGCTGCAGCAGGTCCTGCTCAACCTGCTGCTCAACGCCCGCAAGGCGCTGCTGCAGGCAAACTCGCCCAAGCCGAGGATCGAGGTGGAAGGGCGGTGCGAAGCTGAAGCCGAACAATACCGGTTGACCGTGCGCGACAACGGCCCGGGCATCCGTGAAGACATTAAGCATCATCTCTTCGAACCCTTCGTGACCCAGCCCAGTCACGCCGGCGATGCAGCATTAAGTCATGTTCCGCCAGATGAGCATGACGCGGAACAGGTCAGGGGGACCGGCCTTGGCTTGGCCGTCTGCCGCCGGCTCATCGAATCGGCGGGGGGGCGGATCGGGGTCGAGTCTGAGCCGGGCCGGGGCGCGGCGTTCATCATCGTGCTGCCGATCGAGGCGGCGTAAGCCGGTGATCAATCGTGCTCGTGCCGCTCGAAGTGTTCTCGCAAGAGGTCCTTGCCCAGCGGGTCGGTCAGGTCGTGGAACACGGCGTGGACGTGGTTGGCGTTCTGGCAGGAGTACTCGATCACATACAACGGCGTGTGGATGCGGTAGTAGAACGGACCGCTGCCATCGGTCGGGCCGGCCCAGGCGAAGTGGATCTCGTACCACTGATCCATACGATTCGCGGCGGCGTACTGCTTGGCACGATGCATCGCAATATCAAAGTTGACATTGCTCGCGAAGCACCCCACCACCGACAACAGCTGTCGCGTCTGCGGCTCGGTGAGGTCTTCGATGTGGATACCAGCAAAGTCGCCTTTAAGACCTTCCCGCCCCGGCCCGGTGATAATGTCGCGGGGCTTGCCTTCAAGCATCATCTTGTCACGCTGCTCGTCGGTCATCGTTTCCACCAGTTCCAACGCCAGGGTGTGTTCTTCGCTCAGCACCCTTTTGCCGGCTAATGGACCCGTCGGGACCACGGCCGGGTTGGTGCCGAAGAACATCGGCGTGACCCGCACCTGTCCGTCGGCGTAGAGCAAGTTGAGGCTGAGGTGATGGCCTTCGAGTCGCCAGCCCCATGCGGCGTCGGCGTCGGCCGGGTCGCCGAAGAGCTGGACGACGTACTTGCCCACGTCCCTGCCGCGGGGGTTGTTCTCCAGCTCGGCCAGCAGGGTTTCGAGCCAGAGGATATCGCAGGCCTTGAGGTAACCCGCGCTGGAAAGGGCGGTCTGCAGCAAATCGTGCAGCCGGCGTTTCTGCGCGTCGGTCATCTCGCCCATCGGCAGGCCGACGCGGTTGCGTGGGATGTAGTGCCAGTCGGTACGGGTCTGGCTGTCGAGGGCAAACGAGATCTTTTGGCGTTGCGCATCGTCGAGCGAGGCGAGCAGGGCGTTCGCGGCGGCGCGGGGCCGCGCGTCGTTGAACAAATCGCCTTTAGGCTCGACATCGACCCCGCCATCCAGGACGAGCATGACCGGGGCTTGGCCTGAAGAGGCACCCGGGTCCGAGTAAGGCGCGGTAGACGGCGCGGTACAGCCGATGGGCAACAGGGCGAGGGAAAGTAGCGAGAGGCACGGCAGCAGGGGGGTGGTGCGCATGACTTTAGCATACCACCATCGATTAAACCCAGAGCTGGAGATAGCGAGCCGGGGCCTGTGGCCCCGGTCTGTCCCAAAGCCTCGAAAAAATTCTCGTCTGCATGCCGCGTTGGGTTTTCTTACCCGGATCAGGCCAATGTCAACTTAGAACGTGTACGAGTAGTGCCTTAGGTGGCGTAGGCTTCCAGCCTGCCGTCACGACGACGTCGTGAAAAGGCCTGTTTCGAGCGGCGCTCGAACGGCGGGCAAGATGCCCGCCCCACCTTCTCGTACACGTTCTTAAAGCGAGAGGTATATCGGTCTTCTCAGTGTCTTTCCAGACCGGGGCCACGGGCCCCGTCTCGCTTCGGGTGGGTCAGATGGATTGGTCGTCTTCGGGTTCGCCGACATCAACTTGGGACCAGTCGATTTCCTGCTTGGAGGCGAGATAGTCGTCCAGCAGTTCTTTGGCGCGGGCCAGATCGCGCTCGTGGACCAGCACCTTGACCTGGCCCGGGGCCTCGGCCCGGAACCCGGCGGTGAGCAGGCCGGACGCCTGGGCCTCGATGCCCGCACGGGTCAGCTCCTGCGCGAGTGCTGTCGCCTCGATCTCGGTGGGGAGGAACACGAGGGTGACCACTTTGTCATCGTTTTCATCCATGCTGAATTATAGGTCTACTACGGCGTCGGGGCATGGATACGCGGAGTGATCAGCCGGGTTCGTCGAGCCGGTACTGTCTGATTTTTTTGTAGAGCGTGGTCCGGTTGATATCGAGCTGGCGGGCGGTCTCCTGCCGGTTCCAATCGTTGGCTTGGAGCGCGGCGAGGAGGATCTGCTTCTCGGGCCCCCGCATCGCTTCGGCGAGCGGGGTCGGGACCCAGCCGTTCTCGATCGCGGGGATCAGGCCGGCACGGGAAGCGGGCCCGGCGGGAGGCAGGGCCCCGGCGGGGATCGTTGAGGCGGTCATCTTGGGTACGGCGAATCCACCGGCGGGGGCGATGTGCTCGGGCAGGTCGTCCCGGTCGATCACCGGGTTCTTGCTCAGCACCACCGCCCGCTCGATGACGTTCTCCAGTTCACGGACATTGCCCGGCCAGTCGTACCGCCGCAGGAGCTCGACGGCGTCGTTGTCCAGCCGGCGGTCGCGCTTCATCTGCACGCAGTACTTAGCCAGGAAGTGCTCGGCCAGCAGGGCGATGTCGCCGGTCCGCTCGCGCAGGGGCGGCATCGGGATGTTGACCACGTTGATCCGGTAGTACAGGTCCTCTCGGAAGCCGCCTTCGTTGACCAGTTGCCTCAGGTCCTGGTTGGTCGCGACCACAAACCGGACATCGACCTGCCGGGTTTGCGACGAGCCGACGGGCTCGAAGGCTTTTTCCTGGAGCACGCGGAGCAGCTTGAGTTGGAGGGCGGGGGTGGCGGAGTTGATCTCGTCGATGAGCAGGGTGCCGCCGTCGGCCTGGGCGATCTTGCCGGGCTTGTCGTAGTCGGCCCCGGTGAAGGCGCCCTTAACATGGCCGAAGAGCTCGGATTCCAGCAGGGACTCGGGGATCGACCCGCAGGCGAAGAAGACGAAGGGCCCGGCGGCGCGCGGGGACTGGGCGTGGATCGCGCGGGCGACCATCGTCTTACCTGTGCCCGACTCACCGTCGATCAGCACGGTTGTGTCGCTGGCGGCGACGGCCTCGACCAGGTCGTAGACCCGCTGCATCCGGTAGTCCCCGCCGACGAGGTTGCCCATGCCGAAGCGCTCGGTGAGCTGGCTGCGGAGTGTGCGGTTCTCGGCGACCAGGGTGTGGGCCTGGATCGCCTTGTCGACGGCCGCGGAGAGCTCGTCATTGACCAGGGGCTTCATCAGGTAGTCTGCCGCGCCCAGGCGCATCGCCTGGATGGCGGTCTCTACCTTCCCGAAGCCGGTGATGACGATGGGCATGATGTCGATGTATTCGTCACGGAGCTGGCGCACCAGGTCCAGGCCGCTGGCCTTGGGCAGGTTGAGGTCGCTGATGACGATGCCGAAGTGTTCGACGGCCCGGTCGGTTGCGTCGGCCAACCGCTGCAGCGCCGCCTCGGCGGAGTAGACGGTGGCGGTGGCGTGGCCCTGGCCCTCGAGCGTCTGGGCCAGCGCCTCGGCAACGACCGGGTCGTCGTCCACGATCAGAATACGGGTCGGGTCGGCCATGCGGCTCACCAAGGCTCCATGACGCATCGTCGGCGGTGTTGCCCGGCGTCAACAGACTCATCGGTGTGTTGCGGCGGGGCGTCGCGGGCGCCCAGGCATGTTGCCTAAAAGAAACGTGAAGCGGTAGCGGTTATGCCGCCTGGGGCTGGGTCGAGCTGTCGTCGGTTATAGGCGCGTTGTTTTCTTGCGACGGGCCCACCTTCTCCTCCGCCGTGTCGCGGCCACGTACACTACGCGGCAGCACAGGTTTAACGCGGTCCAGCCAGTTGGTCTGTTCCCACAGCGTCGCCTCACAGTCGGCATCCGCGCCCGTGACGCGGGCAGCACCGATGCCCTCGGCCTGCAGCTTCCGCAACACGCGGTCGGCCAGCTCGTTGGCCAGGGCCTTGGTCTGCTCGGCGTCCGCGACGGCCGTAGCAAATCGCACGGCAAATCGGCCCGGGTCCTGCTCGCAGCAGAGCCCGACCGCGACGGTCTCGCCTTCGTCCCGAACCATCAACGACAGGTGGTGGTGCAGACCATCCCGCGTGACCGAAAGCCCCTGCGCATCCGCGAAGGCCAACGCGTCGGAGACATCGTGCAAACGGATCTCGCGGAATAGGTACGCCATCTCGCCTCTCAGTCATCTGCCCGAGGGTCTTATCGGCGGGAAGGCAGGGGGGCTTAACCGTCAAACAGCATGCCATTGGTTTGAAACCGCGGGATTCGTGAGCTTGGTCGGGTTATGCCGAGTGGGTTAGCCCAGGCCCAGGGCCGACGCGTCGCGGTCGGACAGCATGCCGCCGTCGGATCGCGGTTTGACCGTGCCGTCGCGTTTCCACGAGCGTTCGCAGGCCGGCTGATCGCGGAGGTCGGTGACGGAGATTGAGTCGCCGCCAAAGTTAAAGCGGCTGACCCCGCAGAGGTCGGCGAGGTCGGTCGTGTCGAAGCCCGAGACATCGGCCCCTTCGGGCGGCGGCGCGGTGACGCCGAGGTCCAGCGGGTTGTCGACGCCGAGCTCGTTGCGCTGGGTTTCCAAGTGCTTCATGATCTGATTGCGGAGGTCCATGATGCTCTGCCAGTGCTTATTCAAACGAATAACAAATGGATCACCCGTAAACTCAGATGACTCATAACGGTCGAACGTCTCGGTATGAACACACAATTCATTTTTATTATCGACTCCATGTAGCGCACGCCATGCTTCATCGGCAGTGTGTGGGCAGATTGGCGCGAGTAATCGAATCAGCCCCGACGCGATATGGTAGATCGTGGCCCGCGTACGAAGCCTTCTAGAACTATCTGGCTTGTCACAATAAAGACGATCTTTGCCGGCAAAAAGGTAGACCGAGCTAAGGTCATCATTACAGAAGTTAAAGATATCTCGACTTACTGCGCGATAGTTGAATTTCTTAAAACTCTCTTTAACACGATCCGATATGCCAATGTACTGAGCGAGCGCCCAAGCGTCGATACTCGCCGAGTCAGCCGGCCCGAACGAGTATGCATCGGTTTCGATGTTGAACCCCTCTAGGTTGCTCAGGAGGAAGCGCAGCGTGTTGCGGACCTTGCGGTACTCCTCGCCGGCGAGCTTAAAGAACGACTCGTTGACCTTGATGTCGTTGTCTGTGTTCTGCCCGCAGACCCACCAGCGCATCGTGTCGGCACCGAACTTGTCGAACAGCTGCATCACCGTGTCGCCGGCAGTCTTCGAGTACTTCTTGCCTTCTTTGTTGACCATAAAGCCGTGGGTCAGCACGGTCTTAAACGGCGACACCCCGTGGATCGCGACGCTGGGCAGCAGCGAGTGCTGGAACCAGCCGCGGTGCTGGTCCGAGCCCTCGAGGTAGAGGTCGGTCGGGTGCGCGTATTCAGCCGCTTGCGGCTTAGCCTGCTTATCCCCCCAGCCCTTGTCGCTGCGCATGACCGCGTTCCAGGACGAGCCGGACTCGAACCAGACGTCGAAGGTGTCACGGCCTTTTTGCAGATCGTTCAGATCCTTGGTAGCCCCGCTTAAGCGGGGCTGACGAACCCAGTCAGGCGCGTCCGCGTCAGAATCCGCGTCGTAGGTTTCCAGCAGCGTTTCTACTGGCGCGACGAACCACGCATCCGACCCGTGCTTACCAAACGCCTCGGCGACAGCCCGCACGCTCGCGGTCGTCAACAACGGCTCACCCTCAACCCCGGCCGGGGGATAGAACGCGGGGATCGGCAAACCCCAGCTCCGCTGGCGCGAGATGCACCAGTCCGGGCGCGACTCGAGCATGCCGCGCAAACGATTCTTTCCCCAGTCCGGCAGGAAGTGGATGTTGTTCTCGGCTTCATTCATCGCGGTGCTGCGCAGTGATTCGGCACCTTCGTACGCCTTGTCCACGCCCACAAACCACTGCTCGGTCGCGCGGAAGATCACCGGCGTCTTGCCGCGCCAGTCGTGCGGGTAGCTGTGCATGAACTTGTTGGCGTGGAACAGGTGCCCCGATTCGCGCAAGTGCTCGACGACTTCTTCGTTGGCCTTGAACACGTGCTTGCCCTTCAGCCAGCCGGGCACGGTGTCGTCGAACGTGCCGTCGGCCCTCACCGGGCAATAAACCTCTAGGCCTTCGCGTAGGCCGGTCTGGTAGTCCTCAACGCCGTGCCCCGGCGCGGTGTGGACCAGACCCGTACCATCTTCAAGCGTCACGTACTCGGCATGGACGACTTTACCTACGCGAGAACAGAACGGGTGGTCGTACGTCACACCAACCAGTTCTCTGCCCTTGAGCGTTGCAACTGGCTGAGTGTTCTCAATGCCTTCCGATGCGAGTACCTGGGTGGCAAGCTCCTGGGCAATGACAACCCTACGATCGCCAACTTGATAAACACCGTAGTCGTAGCGCTCATGCGCCGCGACCGCGAGGTTGGCGGGTAAGGTCCAAGGGGTCGTCGTCCAGATCATGACCGCGTCAAATTGATCACGCCCTGGCGAGTCATCGGTCAGATCAAAGCACACATAGACCGACGTGTCTTCCCGGTCGTAGTACTCCAGCTCCGCCTCGGCCAGCGCGGTCTGGTTCTCGATCGACCAGTGCACCGGCTTGAGGTCGCGGTAGACCAGGCCCTTTTCGACCAAGCCCGCAAACACCTCGATGACGCCGCGCTCGTACTTGGGCAGCATCGTCAGGTAAGGGTCGTCGTAGTCGGCCATCGTCAACAGCCGCTGCATCTGACCCTTCTGCAGCTTCACAAACTTCTCGGCATACGTCTTGCACTTGCGGCGGATCTGGATCGGCTCCATGGCGCGGGCCTTGTCGCCCAGGTCCTGCATGACCTTGTGCTCGATGGGCAGGCCGTGGCAGTCCCAGCCGGGCGTGTAGGGGCAGTCCTTGCCGAGCATGTTCTGCGAGCGGACAACCAGGTCCTTGAGGACTTTGTT
>JBCDHS010000052.1:0-20706 GCA_038749735.1 Planctomycetota bacterium | reverse complement strand
TCGTCGCCGACGAGCTGGACCTTGTCGCCGACTTTGTCGGTCAGCTCCTTCCAGCCGGCCCAGTCGTTCTCGGCCAGGCCGTCCTCGATCGAACGGATCGGGTACTTGCTGCACCACTGGGCCCATAGGCTGGCCATGTCCGAGCTGCTGATGATCTCCTGGGTCGAGCTGAAGAACTTGTAGCCTTCCTTGCCGTCCTTCTCGGCCTCGTTCCAGAGCTCGCTGGTCGCGGGGTCCAGGGCGACGAAGATCTGTTCGCCCCAAGAGTAGCCGGCCTTGTCGACGGCCTGCTCGATGATCTTGAGCGCATCCTCATTATCTTTAAGGTTTGGGGCAAAGCCGCCTTCATCACCGACAGCGGTCGAGAGGTTCTGGTCGTGGAGGACCCCTTTTAGCGCGTGGTAAATTTCCACACCTGCCCGGAACGCGTCGGCGAAGTTGTCGAAGCCCCAGGGCTGAATCATGAACTCTTGAAAGTCGACGGTGTTGTCGGCGTGCTTGCCGCCGTTGAGGATGTTGAGCATCGGCACGGGCAGGACCTTGGCCCCGGCCCCGCCGAGGTAGCGGTACAGCGGCAGGCCCGTGGCCTCGGCGGCGGCCTGGGCGGTGGCCATGGAGACACCGAGGATGGCGTTGGCGCCGAGGTTGGCCTTGTTCTCGGTGCCGTCGAGCTCGAGCATGATGGCGTCGATCGATTGCTGGTCACGAGCGTCTTCGCCGATCAGTTCGCCGGCGATGGCGCCGTTGACGTTCTCGACCGCCTTGTGGACGGACTTGCCGAGGAAGTAGGATTTATCGCCGTCGCGGAGTTCGACGGCCTCGTTCTCGCCGGTGGAGGCGCCCGAGGGCACGGCCGCGCGGCCGACGGTCCCGTCGAAGAGGCCGACCTCGACCTCAACGGTCGGGTTACCACGGGAATCGAGGATCTGCCGGCCGTGGACGTAGTCGATTGCAAAGCTCATGGGTGCTCGTGGGTTGGGGTTTGGGGTTGGATATGTTTGGATTTTAAGCCGGGGAGTTTAGCAGAATGTGCAGTCGCATTGTGGTCTGGCGGGATCGCAACCACGTTGGGCGCAAGTAAAAACACGGGCACCTTGGGCACCCGTGTTTTGGTTGATCGGAAATCTTGTTGGGCTTAGTACTTTGCTCTGACGTTGACGCTGCGGCCGATGCGGCGCTTGCCATTGATCAGACGCCGGCCCTTGTGCGACTTCATGCGGGCGAGGAAGCCGAACTTGCGGCGGCGTTTCATGTAGGACTTACGCTTGGGGTAGTGGTTGGCCATGGGGCGATTCCATGTGGGGCGGTGGTCGCCCTTGGGGGTGTGTTGGTCGGGTTTGTAGGCCAAGCTGGCGTGGCCGCTAAACGGGGTGGGGTAGGTCGATACGGGTCAATCGACTTCCACAATCACTTGCCGATAGGCGGTGTTTCCTCGGGCGTCGATCACGCGTACCGCAATGACGTGTTCGCCCGGGGAAAGATCGGAGATTGTAGCTGACCACTGCTCGCTTGTCGAGTCGTAGATCAGGTCCCGGGGCAGGCTGGCCTGGTACTGGTCCGAGCCGTTGAGCGAGTAGGCGATCGAGCGGATCGGGGACAGTGCGTCTGAAGCCGTGGCGGTGAGTGTGACCCGGCCATCGCCGGTCTTGGCCTCGAGGTTTTCAAGGGTCGGGGCGGTGTTGTCGACCAGCACCGGCTCGCTGGAACGTGCGCCGCGGCGGGCCATCTCGGCGGGGTTGTCCGGCTTGTCCGAGGCGATGACCCGAACGGTGTACCAGCCGTCGGGCACGTGCTGGGTCTTCCACGGGTAGCGCGTCTCGGTGATGTCTTCGGCCAGCGTCAGGTACCGCCGGCTCCCGGCGGGGCGGTACTCTAGGGTGTAGACCAAGCGGTCGCGGTTGTCGTCGGCCCCCTGCCAGGCGATGGCGAGGTTGGGGTCGTGGGCCGAGCCGGGCTCGCCGGTGGTAGGCACGGTGATGGTCAGCGAGGAGACCTGGGGCGGGACGTTGGGGCTGATGTAGGCCAGGTCGATCTGGTCGACCGTCGGGGTCTGGTTCGCCTCGCTGTGCAGGATCAAACGGTATTGCAGGAACCGGGCCGGGGGCAGATCGATCTTGACCTCGCGGGGCTGGAGCGCATTGGCACCCGGGTCGGATTCGATCAGTTCGGGGGCTGACCACTTGGACCAAGCGGCCTGTTCGGGGTCCCCGACATTGCCGCTGCGGAGTTGAACCTCGACGATCGTGCCATCGGGGATGTCGGCGGTGAGCTTGAAGACGCCGAACATGCTGATCTGCCCGGCGTCGAGCACCTGGCTGGTGAAGCTGCCCTTCTCGGCCATGCCCTGGTCGAGCAGGACCAACGTCCCGGGCGTCGCCCCGCCGAGCAGCAGGCCCTGATCGGTCTGAACCGCGGTGGTGACCTGGGCGCTATCCAGGTCGGCGAAGAGGGTGTACTCGCCGAGTTCAGGATCGACGGCGAAGACCTGCCCCTCGTTGCCGGTGGTGACCAGCAGCTTGCCGCCGCCCTCGGGCATCGGGGCGATGCAGAGCATCATGCTCGACTCACGGAAGACCTCGCGGACAAAACCCTCCGGGCTGATCTGGTAGACCGCATTGCCCTGTTTCTTCTGCACGGCCGCGGGCTGGGCGCGCGAAGCTCGTTGGGCGGGCGCCGGGTCGTTGGCGGCGGGTTGGAGCGGCGCGCCACCGTCCACCGCGACGTCGAATTCGCCGGTGTCTCTGGCGCGTTCCAGTCGTTGACGCATCTCGTCACGCAGGGCGTCGTACTGTTCGGCGGTGGGCTCTTGTGGTACGGCTGGGGCTTGGTCGTCTGCATCTGCGCCTGCCTCTGGCTCTTGATTTTCCGCGGGTTCATCCGCAGGCTCGTCGGGTTGTTCGGGTTCGGGCTGTTCGACTTGCTCTTGCGGATCAGTGCGCCCGGTCTCTTTGTCGATGGGTTGAGCAAGCCGGCCCGGGCGGGCCTGGTCGGCCGCGGCGGTCCCGGCGTAGACCGTGCCGTCGTCGGTGACGTGCAGGGCGGAGACCTCGGCTTCGGGGGCGTCGTACAGGACAAACGGGTTGTTCCCGCGGTCGATCCGATAGACCAATCCATCCGTATCCGTCCCGGCGTAGACGTTGCCCGAGGTATCGGTGGCCAGCGAGATGATGTTGGATTGGGGCGCTTCGAGTAGCACCTCAACTTCCTGCAGGTCGTCCTCGGTGATCCGGAGCACTCTGGCCGGTGCGCCGGTGGCGATGATGATCTCGTCGGATTCAACAAACTTGTCATCAATCCAGGCCAGGTCCCAGATGTAGCCTACGTCTGGCAGTTCAACCAGTGTCTCGATCTCATCGGGCTCGACCGAGACGATTCGGGACGACCCGCCGCCACTGACTCCAACAATGAGTTGGCTGCCTACGGCGGTCATCGCGAAAACCTGCTCGCCCTCGAACGAGGCCACCTCTCGCATGCCGTCGTTGGTTTGCATGAGGATGGTCGCGTTCGGGCCGGCCGCGACGAAGACGCCATCGGGCGTCTTCAGAACTTCGTGCACTACCGTCACATCCTCGGGCAGCCCATCGATCGCGGTGGTGGAGCTGGTCAGGCGGATGTCGCCGAGGTTGGTCACGACGGTATCGACCGGGTCGCCGCCGGCGAAGTCGGCCTCGGTGGTGTGGGTCCACTGGCCGGGCTGGACGGCCTGGCTGGGTGCGGTGAAACAGGCCAGGGCCGTGATGGTCGTGGCGGCAGTCAGCAGGATGGTGGGGCTAAAGCGTTGGGGCATGGGTCGTAGATTCTTAAAATGGTGACGGGCCAGGCGCTTTGCGTGGCTCAGCGTCGGCGTGGTGGTTAGAGCATAGCTAAGGGTTAGCGGCCGCCTCGGGGACGTTGGATGGTGAGCTTGACCTGCGCGCCGCCGACGATGAGGCGCTCGGTGTCGAAGTTCTCGACGGCGGGTGTCTGGAAGGCCACGGCGCCCGGGTTGGCCGAGGCGAGCAGGGCCGCCCGGCTGCCGGGCAGGTTGGGCAGCGGCTGGCCGTCGAGCGCGATGCCGGCCCGCTTGGTCGGGACCATCGTGTAGAGCTTGCGCGGCGAGATACTAAGCAGTTCGCGGTAGACCGCGAGCAGGTCATCGACCGAATCGACCTGGGCGAGGTAAGGCCGGGCCGCCAGGGAGAACTGGGTGTAGGTCGCCGCGTCGCCGACGACGATCTGCTGCTCGCCCTCGGCCGCGTCGTCCGGGATACGGATGGGATAGCTGCGGGTAAACGGCTGCTCTTCCAAACCCATGAACTCGACGATCGCGTTGACGGTCTCGCCCGGTGCCGCGGTTGCACGGTCAAGCCGGACCGAATTGATCTGCCAAGCCTCCATTCCATAATCGATATCGATCTCGACTTCGAGGCCTTCGAGCGTCACTTTCTCAAACGGGTTCTGGGTGATGGCTCCGATCATCTGCACCATGTCGGTCGCAGCACCCATCCCGCCGGTGTTGAGATCCGCCGAGTCCAGGGTCAGCTCGCGGTCTCCCGAGAACGTCGCCTTGGCGGTGTAGGACATCGTGCTGCGCGCGGGGGTTTCCTGCACGGTGGTCGCGCTCTGGACGATGACCGCCGCGGCGATCTGCGGGGTGAGGCTGGGGTGGTTGAGCACCTGGTAGTCGTAGGTCCGACTCGGCTGGCCCTCGATGTTGACCACGACCTTGACCGGCGCGGAAGTGAACTGCTCGCCTTCAACACCGGCGACGGCGGCCTGCTCGTCCTGCACCAGCGTGCCGGCCATCTCCAGGGTGCCACCCCGCTTGTAGCTGATCGTCCGGAGCGAAACGATGAAGTGAACATAACCCGTTGCCATGGGCATGGCGGTGACGCCGACCCCGTCCATCGCGTGGCCAAAGCCCAGCACGGTTCCGTCGGGCAGCACGTCGGTCACCGTGCCGATCCCCATCAGGTCCGCATCACCCCAGGCAAACGGCACGACCAAGGCCGAACCCGGCTCAAGCTGTACGCTCTCGGTCTCTATTCCCTGGGGCGGCGGGCCACCCAGGGCGGTTGGGTCGGTCGCGAAAGGCTTAATCCCCATCGGCTCAAGCGTCGGACTCAGGACTGCGGCGATCTCGGGCGAAGCGACCCCCAACGGCATCAGCATTCGTAGATCCTGCCGGTCGAGCGTGAGATTGGATCCACCGGGCTGCTTGAGTAAGGCCAGCGCACCGGCCCGCTGGGCATTGGCCGGGGTGATCTCTCGATAGAGCTTGGTCATCATGTCGAGCCGGGCCCGGGTCAACGGTGACAACGCGTTGGCCTCGGCGACCTGGAAGAGCTCTGCCATCAGCTTGTAGCCCGACCCGGCCGGTGCGAGCGAGGCCATTTCGGGCCGGTCTTCGGCCGTGGCCCGCCGGCCCACGGCTCGCATCTGCTCGATCGGCTGGACGCCGATGATGCAGTCGTTGGTATCCCCGTAGCCGAAGGCAAACGCGCCGATGAGTTTGCCGCCTTCACCGAGTGTGTGCTCTTCGTCTTCGTCCCAGAGGTAGATCGGCGATCCGGACATCCCCTGGACAGGCCCGGTAAAGACCATCCGCTCGTCGGGGCAGCGCACCCAGATCACCGCCATACCGGGGGTCTCGTTCGCGTTGATCGACACGACCTCGACGTTGAAGGGCTCGATCTGCGTGCCGTGGAACACGGTGAGCCCATAACCCTTCATCCCGACCCGCACTTGATCGATCGTCAGAATCGGCTGGGCCTTCTCCGGTGGACCGGCACTGGCCGCCAGTGACAGCCCGACGAGGACCAGGCCCGTGGTCCAGACCCGGAGTAAAAAGGGGAGACAACTCGGCATGCAACACCTTTCTGAATGAATCGCCTACAGGGCGGTTGTGGAAAAATTGTTGACGCATGGCAGTTTAAGCATCATACTCATCACTGTAGTTTCCGCTGCCGCCGCGGCGGTTTGGCTTTCGCCTGACCTCCGCCCCGGCACCGGTCGTTTCCTGTCGGTCCTCCTGCGCTCGCGGTAGGACCAGATTTACGACCACTTTCATAGGCCGGTTCCCACATGATCGATGATGCCGCCGAAATCCTCGGCTATCGGTTCAAAGACGAATCCCTGCTCTGCGAGGCCCTGACCCACGCCTCCTCCGCCGACTCACGGCTGAAATCCAATGAGCGGATGGAGTTTCTGGGCGACGCCATCCTCGGCTACACCGTCTGCGAATACCTCTATCGCCACTACTCCGATCTGCTTGAGGGCGACCTGACCAAGATCAAGTCCGCGGTGGTCAGCCGACGGGTCTGCGCCAAGATCAGCAAAGAGATCAACCTCTCGGGGATGCTCAACCTCGGCAAGGGCATGTCCGGCCGCCCGGGCCTGCCCAGCAGCGTGGCCGCGGCCGTACTCGAATCGATTATCGCGGCGATTTACCTTGACGGCGGGATCCGCGCCGCCAAAAAATTCATCCTCCGACACCTCAAGCCCTATATCGAAGATGCCGCAGACTCGGCGCATCAGCAAAACTTCAAGAGCGTGCTCCAGCAGATCGCCCAGAAACACATGCCCGGCAACCCGGTTTACACCCTGCTCGATGAGAAAGGCCCCGACCACGCCAAGGCTTTTAAGGTCTGCGTCCAGATCGCAAGCCAATCCTTTACCTCGGCCTGGGCAAACTCCAAAAAGGAAGCGGAGCAGAAGGCCGCACTCAACGCCTTGTGCGAGCTCGGCCTGGCTGAAGCATGTCAAAAAACCGAGCGCGTCACGATGGTTGACCTGCTGGAGGCACCGATGATCATCGCCAATCAACTGGTTACGTATGGCGTGTCGGACGAGCCTGACTGCAATGAGCAAGACTAGCTTTCAGTCTGATTGCAGGAGCTCTCCTCTGGGTAAGCCACCACCCAGAACAGCGAATAATAAAGATCGCGAACCGAACAAGATTCGTTGATTAAAAGTTCGGAGATCCGCTTGGCTATTTCTTAGCCAGGGCCTTCTCGGCTTCTATCCAGTTCTGCTCGTCCTGGCCGATCGGTCGGCCCTTGGCCAGCCAGATCTCGTACGCCTTGGCCGCGACATCGTCGTGCTTCACCGTGATGACCGGGGTGAGGTCGGGGGCCGATGGCTTTTTAGCAGGTGAGGTCTTGGTCTTTGTCGAGGGTGCCGCCTTGGGTTTGGCTTTAGATTCAGCCTTCTTGGTCTTGGCCTTGCTGGCGCTGGCGGTCTTGGTGACGTCCTTGGTCTTCTTCTTGGTGCTTTTCTTGGCCATGGTGAGAGTCATCCTTTCCTCTCGGCTGCCGGACCCGGGCTAAGCGACAGTCGCTCAAGTCTCGCGGCTGGCATGGGAGATTCGTCTGCGTCCAATGTAACACTTTGCAAACAACGCGCCAGCCAGAGACCGCGCAGATTCGGTTAAAAATCACGATCTGGGAAAACCGACTGCCCATCCATCGGGCATTCGCGCCAATTCAAAATCCGTCTGCCGGCAAAAACTACAACCGCCAGATGATGTGGCCATTAACTCGCCAGCTCGTCAAGAGCCGACAGCACGTCCTGCGCGTGCTGTTTGACCTTCACTTTGTCAAAGCGTCGGGCCACCTTGCCCTTCGGGTCGATCAGGTACGTCGTGCGGACTACGCCCAGGTAGGTCCGGCCGTACATGCTTTTTTCCTGCCAAACGCCGTACTTAGTGCAGACCTGCGCCCCCTCGTCCGCGAGGACCGGGAAATTTAAGCCGTGCTTCGTGGCGAATTTGGTCTTCGACTTGGTGTCATCCGGGCTGATGCCCAGGACCACGGCACCGCGTTGCTTGAGCTGCTCGCTGGCGTCGCGGAACTGGCAGGCCTGGGTGGTGCAGCCGGGGGTATCGTCCTTTGGATAAAAGTAGAGCACCACCCACGACCCCTTGAAGGACGAGAGGCGGTGCTTGTTGCCTTCCTGGTCGGCCAGGTTGAAGGCCGGGGCGGCTTTGCCGGGCTCGACCAGGGCGGGTGCAGATGCTGCAGGGTCGGTTTTCTTGGCCATGGTGGGGCTAAAGTAATGGGTTTGTGGGAGATTTAAGTTGATCTGGCTGATTGCCGATCGATTGGCCGATCATAGGCGGGTCGAGCCGCCGCGTCCGGACAGCCTATGAAGCCACCTCTGGCCAACCTGTTTTGGATGAGCCCGCTCTGGGCGTTGGGGCTGATCGCGGCGATAAGCATCCCGTTACTCGCCCACTTGCTCAACCAGCGCCGGCGGCGGACGCTCGTCTTCCCGGCAACCGAGTTGCTGCGCGAATCCCTGGTGCATACCCGACGACTACAGCGTCCGCGCCACCTGTTTCTGATGTCCCTGCGCGTGCTCGCGCTTGCCCTGATCGTGTTCGGGTTCATGCGGCCGGTTTGGCACCGCCATGCCCAGGCCCGACCACCGGCCGATGGGCAAACACTGGTCATCGTGATCGATGCCTCGGCCTCGATGCAGCGCGTCACCGATGGCCGCCGTGCCTTTGACCAGGCGAAAGATCAGGCCGGCCGCCTGCTTGATCAACTCGAGCCCGGTCAAGACCGAGCCAGCATCGTCCTGCTAACGGATCGGCTCGAGCCGCTGCTGCCCGAACCCAGCGGGAACCTTTCCGAGCTTCGGCGACGCCTCGCCCTGGCCCGGTGCACCTGGCAGGCCGACCGGCCCGAGCGGGTTGGCGACTCCCTGGCCGATGCGTTGCGCGAGCACGGCCCGTTTAACGCCGCTTGGATCAGCGATGGGCAGCATCCCAAAACCATCGCGGCCGCCCACAAGAAGCTCACCGAAAGTGGGTTGCTGCTCGGATTCGAGGTGGTGTCTGCGGGCCAGCCGGTGGCAAACGCCTCGGTCCATCTACAGGATATCCAGCCCTATGCACCGGTTGCGAACCAGCCGTTCGAGGTCACGGTCCGACTGCGATATAACGGGGCAAAGCCGGCGCAGCGAACTCTGATCCTTACGGTGGCCGATCAGCAGCGTCTTCGGCAGGTAAGCCTGGAACCCGGAACCGACCAACTGCTGCGCATCGCGCTGGACGGGCTTGATGATGCTCCCGCCCAACTGACCGTTGGCTTCGAGCAGCCCGATGCGTTCCCGCAAGACGACCGCACGGGCATCAAGCTCCGCCCGTTGTCATACCGCCGGGTCCTGGTCTGGACCGATGAATCGGACGGCCCATCTGCGGCCCGTATTCGTTCCATGCTAAGCCCACGCGCTGACTTGGGGCCGGCGGCACGGCGTGGCTTACAGGTCACCGCCGTGGATGACCCGCAAGACCTGACCGGCCTGGACCCGTCTTCGACCCTGGTGTTGACCGGCCTTGCCCGGTCGATCACTGCGGAGGCGCGCCAGCAGGTGGTCGAACACCTCGAGCGTGGCGGTGGGGTGGTATGGATCACCGATACCGAGGCTTCGCGCCGGGCGATGAAGCAGATCAACGGGCCACTGCAGTTTGATGATCAAACCCGTCGTGCTCAAACCCTGCGCGAGACGCGGGTCAATTTCGACGCCCCTGAGATGCGCGTTTTTGAGGGGGCCTCACGGGGGATGCTTGCCCGAGTAAGTTGGCCCGGGTTCTATCAGGCGACTCGCTCTGAACGCGCGCGTGGTCTTATTTCCGGACCGGAGGGGACGCCGGTACTGGTTGCGCAGAGCTATGGGCGCGGGACGCTCTACGCCTTGAACTGCGATCTTGCCGCTGAGCGTTTCGCGTTGTCCCTGGACCCGGCCTTTGTCGTGCTCTTCAACGAGTTGGTCGGCCTCGCCGCCGCGGGCCAGGCGCTAGCCCCGCCGGTCCACCCCGGCCAGGCCGTGACGATCCACGGCGAGTCGACGCGCCTGCTTCAGCCCGGACCGGCCGCCACAGACCGCTGGGTGGAGTTGGACCCGAGTGAGTCGGACCTGTTTACCGGCACAACGCAGGAGCAAGCTATTGCTTCGGGCGTAATGGCCGTTTCAAATGCATGGTCGGTCGGGAACCTGCCCACCGCCGGCACGGCGCTGTGGCCATACCTGCTGCTTGGGGCGTTGGCCCTGTTTGCGGTCGAGGCCGGGGCGTTACTGCGGTACCAGTTTGCCGATCGCCGAGGAGGGGACGATGCCTGAATCCCTGCTCGGCATGTCGTATCAGCCGGTGCTGCCGGTGTGGGTGATCGTGATCGCGGTCCTGCCGCCAGCCGTGTTGTCGATCTGGCTCGCGTTGAAGTTTGAGGGCTGGGTGAGTCCGTTGTTCCTGCGGCTAGTCTCGGTCTTCGCGTTGGGTTGGGCGCTGCTGAACCCGGTCGTTGAGGTGCCTTCTTCTGGGACTGGGTCGGATCGCCCGCGGTTGACCCTGCTGGTTGATACATCTGCATCTATGGCGCGTACCGACGCCGGCCCGGGTGAGGACATGGGTCGGCTGGCTTATGCAAGGCAGACCTGGCTCTCCGAACCGGGGCTCTCTGAATTGGCCGGGTTTGCGGAACTCGATGTGCGCACCTTTGAAGAGGAGATTGTGGGGGCCGATGCATTTGAGCGCGTCCCCGACGGCCGCGCGACCCATTTGTTCGACGTGGTCAGCCGGGCGGCCGGCGATGTGGTGGTGGTGATCTCCGATGGCCACGACACCAGCGGCCGGGGGCTTGCCCGCCTCGCGTCGGACGGGCCGACCGTTTTTGCTGTTCCCGTCGGGGCGTCCAACGCTGCGCCCGACCTTGCGCTGCAGGCCTGGGCTGAGTCGGATCACCTTTTTGCAGGCCAGCCCACGGGGCTGACCGCGCAGGTCTATCACCGCGGTCTGGCCGACCGCCCGGTCGTGATTGATCTGCTGGAAGACGGACAGGTCGTTGATTCACAACGCATGGTGCTCGCCGACACCCTGACCGCCGTCGGCTTTGAGGTTCGGCCCGATCTGCCAAGCAACCAGCCCAGCACGGTTCACGCCTATACGCTTCGTGTCGCACTGGAAGACGGCAACGAAGCATTCACTGAAAACAACCAACAAGACGCGTTTGTGCAGGTCTCGCGCGATCGGGTCCGTGTGCTGGTGCTGGAAGGCCAGCCCCATTGGGAGACCCGCGCGATAGCGCGGGCGCTTGCCGCCAGCCCGCGCTTCGAGGTATCGGGCCGCTACGCGTTGGGCGGCCTCCGCCGAGTGAACCTTCGCGATCCAGATGCTGAAGCTGGCGTTACGAGCGACAGCTTTGCGGGGTATGACGTGGTCGTCATGGGCCGTGGCGTCGAGCGGCTACTCACCCCGGTGCAGGCAGAGGAGCTGAATCGTTTTGTCGAACAGGACGGTGGGGCGATCGTCTTCGCACGTGGCCGGCCGACCTCTTCGGACGACGCGGGCTCTGCCGTGCTGGCCACGCTCGCCCCGATCCTGCCGGTTGACTTCGGCCCCGAGCGTCCCGCGGCAGCGCGGCTGGCCGAGGCGGTGGCGTCCGGCGGGAGTGCCGATGTACTCACCCGGCTGGGCGACCGTCTGAACTGGTCACACCTGCCCGGCATGCTCGCGGTCACCGAGGTGACGGGGCAGCGGGCTTCCTCGGTCGTGGTGCTGGAGGCACGCGATGGTTCACAGTCGGGGTCTTCAGCGGCTGGGGTCGTCACGATGCGGGTCGGCCGTGGCGCGACGATGGCGGTGTTAGCCGACGGCATGTGGCGGTGGCAGCTCCAGGGCGACCTTCAGGGCAATGGGGCCGAAGGGAATCCAGTCAACTCTAGCCAGGCCTACGCCGCCTTCTGGACCCGTGCGATCCAGTGGCTGGCCTCCAGCGGCGCGTTCCTGCCGGGTCAGGATGTTTCCCTCCAGCTTTCAGCCATGACCCGCAAGCCCGGAGAGCCGGTCGAGGTCACCGTCAGCACCCGCTTTGTGGAGGCCGGCTCGTATCGGCCGCGGTTGGCGGTGACCGCCCCGGATGGCCGGCAGTCGATACTCACCCCCGAATCCGGCGGCCAACCCGGCGTCCATCGCTATGCCTTCGTGCCCAGCCTGGAGGGGAGTTACGCATTCTCGCTATCCACGCCCGGCCGTGGAGACCTGGTCCCTGACGACCTGCCGATCCAGGCGCGTCTGGTCGTGGCCGACCGTGCGGTGGAGTTCCGAGACACCGCGGCCCGGCCCGACGTATTGAAACAGCTGACCGAGCAGACCGGCGGGCGCTGCCTGGAGGTCGATGAGTACGAGCCCGTGGTTGAAGCGCTCCAGACGCTGGCGAAGACCCGCGCGACAGACCCGGGTTTCGAGCCGGTGTTCAACCGGGGGCCGGTCTTCGCCCTGATCGCGGGCTGCATGGGCTTGCACTGGCTGCTACGACGGCGCGGGGGGCTGCTATGAGTCGGGCACAGGGCGATGACCCGCAAGTCGAGCCGATGGGTGCGGGCCACGAGGATGCACCAAGCATGTTCTTGCGGGCACGCCTGGCCGTTTTTGCCCGGCGTGACCTCTGGCTTGGCCGTTTGTATCGTTTGCTCCTTGGAGTAGCGTTGAGCGCGGCGACATTCATCCTGCTGGTCTCAGTGGATGCGATGGTCGTGCTGCCCGGTGAAGCAAGGTTGGCCGGGCTAGTCGTGTTCGGGCTGTTCGCCACGGTGGTTTTGGCTTGGGCATGGCGTCGCCCGGTTTCAACCGAGGCATCGCTGCGTAGAACGGGGCGTATTGTCGATGGCCATCTCGATGACGGTGGGCCCTGGGTTTTATTAAGCATGGAGTTTGGTCGGGCATCCGCCGAGCCAGACACGCTGCGGGCTTCGCTTCGCGGCCGCACGATCCATCGTGGTTGGCAGCTGGCAAACGCCGCAGACCCTAGAGCGGTTTACCCCGCTGACCGGTTACGCCTGCCGGCGTCACGCCTCTGGCTGGTGATGACTGGTGTGCTATTAATCGGGCTGATCTTCCCTGGACTGCTGGGTACCGGAGCCGTACGACTGCTGATGCCGATGGGTGATACCCCGCCCTACAACCTCACGCAGTTGGCCGTATCCTGGACACCGGATGACGTTGGGGTGGGGCAGGATGTCAGCGTGCGTGCCCGCCCAATCGGGATGCCTGCCGATTCGGTTCAGCTGGAGGTCCTGGACCCCGAGCAGCGCGTCATCGACCGGATCATGATGGACCAGGGCGACGACGGCTCGTTCTCCGTGGTCTTGTGGTCGCTACGCGAGCCGATCCGGTTCCGTCTGGTTGTCCACGATCGACCGACCCGCCAATACTTGATCACGCCCGCTGAAACGCTGCCGCTACAACGCACGGAATCACAAGACCGTAACCCAACCCCCGACCAAGGGACGCAAGAGCAAGAGAAGGCGCCTGACGGATCGGACCCCGGCGATGCGGCCAAGGTCCGCGATAGATTACGGGGACTCTCCGATCGCCTCGCCACACTCATCGAACAGTTGCGGCAGGCCGAGCCGGGTGACCCAGAAGCGCTACGCAAGCTCGAAGTAGAGATCGAAGGCTTGCTCGATGACGCCGAAGCGCTCGCCGAGCAGGCGGCCTTGGCGTCTACGAGCACGGATCAATCCGAATTGCGCGAAGCGTTGCAGGGGCTGTCAGAAGCGCTCGCGGCGATGCGTTTGTCCGGGTTAGACGCGCCGCCGACAGATGCCCGGGGCGATGAATCGCTGCGTTGGCTTGAGCGGGCATCCGAGGCGGCCGAGCAGGACCAGCGCCGGCTCGCTCAGGGTACGGGTGCGTTCGACAACGCGGGCGACTCGGGGACGTCTAACCGCGACGGCGGGCCGGCCGACCCCTCCGCCGGCGACCCCACCGCTTCGGGCCGGTTCGACGGCACCACGGCGGGTGATGGCAAGGGCGCCTTACCCCAAGCGATACTTCAACGCGTCCCGGCGCGCTATCGTGATCACATCGCCGCCTACTTCCAGGAACTTGCCGAGCTCGGTGTTGAGCCCACGCCGCGAAGAGAGGACTCGCCATGACCCCGATCCGCACGCTGCTCATAACCCTTTGCCTGCTGGTTGGCCTGGGCCTGCCGGGGACCCTGCCCAATCCGAGCCAGGCGGAGGACGGCGTTACCCAAGAGCCATCGGCCGAGGGTACGGCGAACGAACGGCAGGCCGATGAGGATGAGGCGGTTGCGCCGATCCGAGTGGCTCTGTTGACCTACGGCCAGCAGCAGACGGGCATCTGCTTTGCCGACGCCTTCCTGGCCACCTACTCTCGCGAGACCGGCCAGCAGCTGCATCGCAGCTTTGACTCGGTCGCCTTGGACTCTGAAGAGTTGTTCGACTACCCGTTTGTTGTGCTCTCGGGAGAGCGGGCGTTCGAGCCAACCCCGGCGGAGAAGGAAAACCTCAAGCGCTACCTCGATCGTGGCGGTTTCCTGCTCGCCTCGGCGGGGTGTTCGAACAACGCCTGGGCCCAGGGCTTTGTAGCCATGATGTCAGAACTCTTCGGGCAGACCCCGCTCAAGCCGATCCCAAACGACCACCTGTTATTTCACACGCTGTACGACATCGATTCAATCGATGCCCGCAAGCCCGGCGGGCGGGTCGCGATCTATGGCTATAGCGTGGATAGCCAACTGAGGGTGCTGTTTTCCCCGCTGGGGCTCAACGACACCTCCAACGCGGGGGGCGGCTGTTGCTGCTGCGGGGGAAGCGAGATCCGCAACGCGCGGCTGATTAATGCCAACGCCCTGGCTTACGCATTGCTACAGTGATTTGGCCCAACGGTTGTTTGATTGATTCCCTGTTTCAAATCGTCCCGGCCATACGGGACAACGCACGGGCGCGGCGATATGGTGTGCTGGCCTGCCCAGCTTAAACCCCGGCCCCGACCGAGGGAGGAACCCAGCCATGGCGATTAAACGTGACGGCCATTTCATCACCTTCGGCCAGCACATCCAGGAGCAGCAGCAGAAACACCCCAACGCCTCGGGGCAATACTCGTGGCTGCTCTCGGGGATCACCCTTGCGACGAAAATGATCGCCAGCTACGTCCGCCGGGCCGGGCTGATCGATGTCTGGGGCGAGCACGGCTCAACCAACGTCCAGGGCGAAGAGGTCAAGAAGCTCGATATCATCGCCAACGACGCGCTCAAACGTGTCCTTGGCTACCGCGGCAATGTCGGCATCATCGCCTCTGAAGAAGACAACGAGCCCCGCGTCATTCAGGATGTCACCGCGGAAGACTCCTACATCATTATGTTCGATCCGCTGGACGGCTCGTCGAATATCGATGTCAACGTTTCGGTCGGTACGATCTTTACGATTTTCCGCAACCCCAAAGAGATCCAGTCCACCGAGAAGAGCGTGCTCCAGCCCGGGGCCCAGCAGGTCGCGGCGGGTTACGTCCTCTACGGCTCATCGACCGTGCTGGTCTATACCGACGGGAAAGGGGTCCACCAGTTCACCCTCGACCCGCAGTTTGGCGCGTACCTGTTGACCCGCGAAAACATGAAGATGCCCGAACACGCGGGCACCTACTCGGTCAACGAGGCCTACCTGCATCGTTTCCCCGAGCCCTACCAGCGCTACCTGCACTGGTCCAAGCACCCCGATGGGGGCGGCTATTCCTCGCGGTACGTCGGCTCGCTCGTCGCGGACTTCCACCGCATCCTGGTCAAGGGAGGCATCTTCATGTACCCGCCGACCATCGAACAGCCCGACGGCAAGCTGCGGCTCATGTACGAGTGCAACCCGCTGGCTTTCGTGGCCGAGCAGGCCGGGGGCCAAGCCCTGGGCGCCGGTGGCCAGCGCATCCTCGATCTCCAGCCCGGCGACGTCCACGACCGCACCCCGCTGGTGATCGGCAGCAGCAAGAATGTCGAAGAGGCGATGCGTTTTATCAAGGAACCCGTCCGGGTGTAAGAGCGTGTACGGCTCTGTTGAAACCCTCATGCGTGATCTGCCATGATCATGAGGTTGTGGGTCAGGACACGCAGCCGCATCTCTCGGTATTGGGTTTGTTCATTGCGTGCGGTTAACGCCGAGCCGAGCCTTCGCTTGTGCCGTGAGAAGCCGCTCTCGGCCTGGGCCCGCTGGCGGTACTGCAAGTGCGGGAAGTTGCGTTTCATCATCCGCCGGTAGTGGGCCTTGGGCCAGATACGCCCGGCCGAGCGTGGGTTGATCGGGATCGCCGTGCTGCGGATGCCCAACTCGTTGCGGCACAGCACGTGGTTGTGCTCGGCGTCGTAACCCCGGTCGGCCAGGACACGGGTGAAGTTCACATTCGTCGCGGCCTGACGCATCGCCTCGGCGAACCGGGGCGAGTCCTGCGTCGGCCCCAGCCCGACCACCACGCCGGCGATCAGCTGGCTGGCGGCGTGGGACACCGCGGTGAGCTTGGGCCAGGCCGAATGCCACACCGGCCTGCCCCAGACACGCCGCTTGAAATGGGACGAGGCGTGGCGGGTCTCCAGGCCGGTCGCGTCGATCGCCGCGGTGTGCTGCCGGTTATCATCGATCAGGCCGGTGCGGCGAGCCCGAGCAAAGCACGCGGACAGCAGCCGATCGAAAGCCCTTTTTTCATCAGCTTCTGCTCGGCGTACCACAGCGTCGAGTGGTCGGGCACCTTCTTGAGCTTAAGCACCCGCCGCAGGTCCGACCACTCGGCCAAGCGGACGACGGCCCCGCGGTGATCGGTCTTCCAGAACTTGCGGAGCACCAGGATCGCGAACAACTGCGGCAGGGTGAAGTCCTTGCGGCTGAACCGGCTGGCGTAGGCCGGCAACGCCGAGGACGCAACGGCCAGGGCTTCCCGGGCTAACACCAACGATGACTTGGTCATGGCGGACCTCCTTGTCCGAAGGGCAGATGTCATCGATTTTCATCGGGTGAACAGGCCTAGGACAATGAGGGTTTCAACAGAGCCAACGTGTGTGAGAAGGTGTTTTGATTAAGAACGTTTACGGGGAGTGCCTCCGGTGGGGCGGGCTTCCAGCCTGCCGTCGCGACGAAGTCGTGAAAACCCTTTTTTAGCGACGATCGAATGGCCCGCAGGATGCCTGCCCCACCTTCTCGTACACGTTATCGGAATGGCCGCCCACGCCAACCGCGGTGAGGCAGCGCCCGCAGCACCCGGCCGCGTAGCCCATGACACCGCTATCATGCCAGGAGTGTCGGCCCAAAGCATTATCACCATCGGCAACTTTGACGGTGTCCATATCGGCCACCGTGAGATTGTGCAGCAGGCCCGTCGGCTGGCGGCCCCGCACGACGCCGAGGTCATCGCCGTGACCTTCGACCCGCCGCCGATCGCGGTGTTGCGCCCCGAGCACAGCCCGCCCCGACTCGGCTCGATCGAGCAGCGCATCGACGCCTTACGCAACGCGGGGGCGGACCGTGTGGTCGTACTTGAGCCCGCGCCCCAGCTCTTGTCACTCTCCGCAGAACAGTTCATTGAAAAACTCGTGGCCGACCACAGCGCGGTCGGCTTTGTTGAGGGGGAGGATTTCCGCTTCGGCAAGGAGCGCGGCGGCGATACCAGGCTGCTCGCCGAACTGGGTCGGGCAAGGGGTTTTGAGGTCAGCATCCTTCCCCGCGTCGAAACCCGGCTGAGTGACCAGGCCCGCGCGCCCGTCTCAAGCTCGCTGGTCCGATGGCTGGTCGGGCGCGGCCGGGTCGAAGACGCCGCGGCCTGCCTGGGGCGGGACTACGAACTGGTCGGCCAGATCGTCAGGGGCGACCAGCGGGGCCGAACCATCGGCATCCCCACGGCCAACCTCGATCCCGCCGCCTACCGCACCCAGATCACGCCGATGGACGGGGTTTACGCCGGCCGGGTCCAGGTCGATGGCCGGGCCTACCCGGCTGCCATCAGCATCGGCGTCAAGCCGACTTTTGGCCAACAGGTCCTCACGGCCGAGGCCCACCTGATCGGCTTTTCCCAGGACGACCCGGATGTGCTGTACGGCCAACCCGCCCGGTTCGGCTTTGCCCGATGGATACGGGACCAGTACTCTTTCCCGGGGGTCGAGCATTTGGTCGAGCAGCTACGCAGGGACATCGGCTACGCCCGATCGATCTACGAAGAGCAAAGCTCGGCCATCATCTGACCGACATTGGAACTGACCCGCACCGGCGAATCGCGTTGAACGATTACACCTCGACACTCTCGCTCGCCAAGGCCGCCGAACTGCTCTCAGGGCAGGGCGGCTCGATCCTTGTCCTCAGCCACGCCAAACCCGATGGCGACGCGCTGGGTTCGGTGGCCGCCCTGGTGACCGCCCTGCGGAGCCTGGGTCAAGACGCGGCCGGGCTGCTCGTCGGACCGATCGCGCTCTCACTGGCAGAGATCATCGAACGCACGCCCGGATTATCCGTGCACCAAGAGCTTGGCCCAACCGAGCCGTCCGACCAGTTGGTGATCGTGGACACCGGGGCCTGGTCTCAGGTCGGCCTGCTTGGCGAGACGGTTCGGTCGAACCTGGAGCGGACCCTGATCCTGGACCACCATCTATCGGGCGATATCCCGGCCGCGGCACGGTTTATCGATTCGTCCGCCGCGGCCGCCGCCGAGATCATCGCCGACCTGATCGATCTGCTGCCCGGCGGCAAACCGGCCGACGCCCCGGCCAGGGCCCTGATCAACGACGCCCTGTTTACCGGCATCGCGTCGGACACCGGCTGGTTCCGTTTCTCCAACTGTACCCCGAGGACACATCGGTTGGCCGCTCGTTTGATTGGCGAGGGCGTGGACCACGCGAACCTCTTCGGCAAGCTGGAGCAGGCGGAGCGGCCCGAAAAACTCCAGTTGCTCATCCGCGCGGTGGACTCGCTCAAGCTCCTGGCCGATGGGCGTGCCGCCGCGATGATCCTTCGTGCCCGGGACTTTGCCGAGACCGGTGCCCGCCCGGACGAGACCGAACGGTTGATCGATATCCCCCAGCAGGTCGGCAGCGTCCAGGCCATCGCCCTGATCACCGAGGCCCAGGGCGAGCACGGCCCCCAGACCCGCGTGAGTTTTCGCAGCAAGCCACTGCCGCGGGCAATCAATGTGGCCGAGTTGGCCGCACAGTTCGGTGGCGGGGGGCACGCCCGTGCCGCGGGCGCGAGGATCGACGCAACGGTCGATGAGGTCGCTCCCAAGGTGATCCAAGTTCTCACTGACGCGGTTCGGGCAAACCCGGTGGTGGTGTGAAGCCTGCGCCTGTCGCTGATCGGGTGGACAACCTGACACTTGAGATCACGCCACAGATCGCGGCTTATTTTTTTCACCATCTAAGCCTTTCTGGAAAGTAGGCTTAAGGAGCGCGGTCGCCTCACGGCCCCTATATTGTGTATTCCGTCCCATTGCACCTACTGTATGTAGTGCTAGAATCTGGTTCAGATCAGTCTCATTCAACCCGGGTGGAGCCAAGACGTGCCCGTACTCAGCGACCGACAAATCCGAGACCTGCTCGTCGTCGAGCCCTTCGAGCCCGCCCAGAAAAGGATGGGACGGATCTCCTACGGCGTCTCGTCCTATGGCTATGACGTCCGCGTCGGCACGCTCTTCAAAATCTTTACCAACGCCCCGATCGACGGCGGGGCGTCGATCGTCGACCCCAAACAGTTTGACGACCGCAACTTCGTCACCGTGGATACCGACCTGACCGGCAAGGACCACGTCATCATCCCGCCCAACAGCTTCGCCCTGTGCGAGACCGTGGAGACCTTCTGTATCCCCCGGGATGTGCTGGTGATCTGCGTGGGCAAGAGCACGTACGCCCGCTGCGGGATCATCGTGAACGTCACCCCGCTCGAGCCGGAGTGGCGGGGCAAGGTGACGATCGAGATCAGCAACACCACGCCGCTGCCGGCGAAGATTTACGCCAACGAGGGCATCGCCCAGATGATCTTCCTCAAGGCCGAGGACGAATGCGAAATCAGCTATGCCGACAAGGCGGGCAAGTACCAGGACCAGACGGGGCTGGTGTTACCCAAGGTGGATTGATCATGCCTAATTCAAAAATCAAGATTGATCTGGATTGGATCGAGGAACTCGAGGTGCAGCAGGACGCTGAAGACTTGGAAATGTCAAAGGCGGATCGAGAATTACGGATGCCCCTGATGCTGGTTGAGTCGCTGGGTTCGTGGGACGCGGCCGAGGTCATCGGCGTGTTTGATCGTCTGCCTGACGAGCTGGTTGACCACATCTGGGAGTTGGTCCCGTTAAGCCGTGGCGGCGGAGCCAGGTCGTTATCCGCCGAGATCACCTGGAATGAAATGATCAATGACTGGACCCATCATGACGCGGGTGTGCTGACCCGCCTGCGTGAGAAGATCGATGAGATCCGGCGGCAGAACAATGGAACCGCAGGTTGAGGTGTCTCTCAGGACATCAACGCCACATGAGACAGGAGCCGAGCGTGGCAAGCCCTTCGGGTTTGAAAAGGACTGAACACTGGGGCCGGCGGCAAGTCCCGCGCGGGATGGCGGCTGATGACCAACGGGCAGGACGCTCCGAATGACGCCGACCCCAAAGCCAGGCCAGGGCCGGCCAAACACTCGTCTCCTTCTCCCTCCTCCCCCTTGGGTCACCCACCAGGCCCGAGGGGGGGTTTCTTTTTGCTTCTGCGCCACGCTGATGGATCACAAGCCTAGGCCGCCCTCATCGAACGCGGGCTGTGGGCTGTTCCAACGGCCCAGACCCGCTGGCGCTTTTTCTGGCAGCCTGTCATCATGCAGCTTTCCCCGGCCCGGAGGCCACGGGTGGCAACCGATGTCCAGACTCGCAGGGAGATCCTCAACGCCCTCGAACGCGGCGAGCCGGCGGCTAGCATC
>JBCDHS010000051.1:0-21149 GCA_038749735.1 Planctomycetota bacterium | reverse complement strand
TTGGCCTTCGCAGTGCTCGGCGATACGCTGTCGGACCTTGAGGTCGATGTCGTTGACTGAACGCACGGACAGGCCGGTCAGCTCGGCGCTATCGGTGGCGGTGAGGCCCATCGCGAAGGCCTTGATCAGACCACGGAAAACCTTCTCGCTAATTCGGGAACGGCGGTCGTAGCGGTTTTTGCTTGCAGACATAGGGCCAAAAGCAGTTTACTGACCCGTTGGCTTCCTAAGCCCCTAATTTTTCTTCATGAGCATATAGATTCGAGCCTGATCTAATCCCGCCCTCTCCGAATCCGTACTGAGACTACTTGATGTACTGAGGAGAACACACCCGGCCCGGCGCCTCATACGATTCAGGAGGTGGGATTCACGGCCACGGTGAATGGGCCAATCAATTGCCGGGCTGCGAATCGTTGGTTACGCGGGGGCCGATGTAACCCGGATAGCTCAGATAGAGGCTCTGGGTCGCGTCGGCCAGGGGGTTCTGGTTGCCGACCAGGGGGTCGAGTTCTTCGTCGAACTGGGCGTAGAAGACGTTGCGAAGCGCGGGGTTAGGGGTAATTCGGCGGTTGCCGGGCTCCCACTCCTGCCGCGAGCTGCTAAAGCGGATGCCGTCGGCAAAGCGCCAGTCGCCGTTGCGGACCCTAAAGCCGGTGCCATTGCGTGTCGATTCGCTCATGCCTAGTTCGGTAAGCATGGGGCTGAACGGTTCGTGGGTCGCCTCGAACCGGGCGTAGACCGTGGCCGGATGGGTATCGATGAAGTCCTGGTAGTAGGCGAAGTCTTCCTCGGTGAGCTGGGTGAGCAGGAGGTCGTGGGCCTCGTACTGGCTCCGGCCGATCGATGCGTTCAGGCCGATCCGGGTCGCCGTATCGCTGGTGTCCTGGGTGAAGAAAGCGTCATTCATCTGCTCGTGGCCGTTTTCATGGCTGTGACCGGGGCCGGGCGATCCGGGCATCGCGGCGCGCCACGCCTCGTACCGGTCCATCTGGGTGGTCTTCTCGAGCCGGCGGATGTTCCAGCCCAGGTAGAAGATCAGGACAAAGACCACGAAGAGGACCGGCATGATCAGGACGGTCTCGACCATCACCGCGCCGCGTCGGTTGCGAGAGTTGGACTTCGGGTTAAAGACGGCGTGTTTGAGCATGGGTTCGTCCCGGCCGACAAGGCGGGTCAGTGGTTGAGCATCACCTCGGACAGCGGCCGGAGGGCCTCGAAATATTCGAGGGTTTCTTCCAGTTTCGCCGCGTCCAAGTCGGGGTACGACCCGGCTTCGGATGAGGTCGCCGCGGCGTAGTCGAGCCAGCCGGAGAAGTCTTGCACCGGCTCGAGCTGGGCGTACCACATCTGCGTCCACAGGTCGAAGGAGTGGTTGTTGAAGACCCCGGCCTGGGCGATCGCGGTGACATCACCGTGGATCGACTCGTTGAATCGGCTGGGCCACATGTCGGCGTGGTTGGGCTGGGCGGCGATCGCGAGGAAGGCGAACTGGCTGCCGGGCTGACCGATCTGGCCGTCGATCGGCCGATCGATCTGGCCGTGCTCAAAATCGACCGGGCCGGGCAGCTCTTGCCGCGAACCAAAGTTATTCGGGTTTCGGATCTCGATCAACGGCCCGACGTTCACGCCGAGCCAGAAGAAGTAGAAGGTTGAGTAGACCTCGCGCGTCGTGACCTCGCGGATCTCCCGGCCCTGCTGGTCGGTGCGGGTGGTCACGGACTCGAAGACATCCGGCTGGCTGAGCTCGTCTTCCCACGCGACGTCGCCGATGAGGTCGTTGTCGCCCAGCCCCGGCGGGCTGAAGAACTGGCGTCGGTTGAAGGTGTTGATGACCTCGGTCCGCCCTTCCTGCTCGAACACGTCGATCTGTTGCCTGCTTCCCTGCAGTTCACCATCGACGTAGACCTCGCGGTAGATCTCGGTGCGCAGGTGCTCGACCGCGAGGTAACGGGCGTAGACGATGCGCGGGGTGCCGGCGTCGCGGATGGCCTCGGCCTCATCGTAGCTGATGATCCACTCGGGCTCGAGGAATTGGTTGGGGGCGCGGGCGTGATCGATGTCCTGTGGCTCGGGGATCCCGGCGAACAGGTTGCCGCGGCGCTGGCCGGGCCAGAGGTAGTTCAGCTTGACCTGGGACATGCCGGAGAAGCGCGTCCAGAGCGCGGTATCGCTTAGGCTGTCGCCGTTCTCGTTCCCACCATTGATCGACGAGAGGAAGCGCCGGGCCAGCCAGTTCCACGTGCCGTAGGTGCGGTATCCGGTAACCGTGCGCGAGATGACCGGGCGGTATCCGCCGCCGCCCTGGTTGGACCGCCGGGACCAGCCGGACTCGAAGCTGCCGCGTTGGGTGCGGGTGCTCGAGCCGCCGATCAGCGGGCCGAACTCGGTCTCCACCTGGAGTTCGCGCCAGCCGAAGACCGCGTCGTAGGGCCCGCGGTTGTCCTTCACATCATCGACATACTCGGGCAGCATGCCCCGCGCCACCGGCCGCTCAAAATCGTCGAAGTCGTAGGCCCGCCAGGGGTATTCGGTGCTGACCGGGACCAGCGCGGCCAAGCCGTTGTTCGGGCGCGAAAGGTTGTCGAGGCCCGCCTCGTTCGCGGCGACCTGGGTCAGTTGGGCGAGGTTTTCCATGGTCGCCTGGCTGAGCGCATCGAGCGCCTCCATCGCCCGCCAGAGCTCGCCCCGGCCGTTAGGTCCGTCGTAGAACGTCATATCCTGCACGTCGCTGGGCCGGTTGCGGAAGAAGGTGTCCATCTCCTGGAGGATCTCGATGTCGCGGTCCTGCTCGCGGACCTGGTCGGCAATGATATCCAAGAGCAACGCCCGGTCCGGGTGTGGATTGATGGTCACACGCTCGAGCGAGTCACGGTGGGCGATCTCATCGACCAGGGTGTACTCGGTCGCCAGCGGCAGCGCGTCGAGGTGCTGGACCGTCGCGATCAGGCGGGAGATCTCGACGTTGTTCATCGCCACAAGGTTGAACGAGCGGGCGATAAAACCGGCCCCGCCGACGGCCGTGGCGTCCGCGGCGTTCTGCGTCTCGATCTTGAGCTGGGCGTGCCGGCCGGTATTGAAGACGTACCCGATCATGCCGGCGATCAGCACCAGCGACAAGAGCGCGATCACGATCACGACCCCTCGCGAGCGTGGCGACCGCTGGGCGAGCCGACGACGATCGTGCTTGAAAGTGGGTGGTGACATAAACCGGTTCTTTCATCGCGAGCGGTCAGCCAAAGGCAGAGCCGCGGTGCATCAATCCTGGCGGGGCACTTCGGGCAGGTCGGGCAGCGATCGGTCGACGCCCTCGTTGGTCAGGATGGCGCGGGCGGTGACCTCGGTCCATCGGCCCGGCGGGCCGGGGGTGTCGCCGCTACGTGAAGGCGGGCTGTACGTGCCCGAGTTCCCGCTGCCAAGGGTAAAAACCCGGCTGGCGACCGGGACGGTGAGCGCCATCTCATGCCGGACCTCGACGCCGATCGCGTCGCGTGGCCCGTAGGTGTAGGTGCCGCCGGCGCTCTCGTAGACCACCTCGCCGGCCTGCGAGGCGTAAACATCAAACAGGAGCACCTCGGTGTGGTTCATGGCGTAGGCGACGCGCCCGGGCAAGAGGTTTTCGACCCAGCCCGGCGGGGTCTGGCCTTGGGCCTGGTAGGCTTCCTGCACGCCCTGGACGATCTGGCCGGGGACACCCGTGCCGTCGGTGCCGGCCTCTTCACCGCAGATCGGGATCAGGGCGATCATCGCGGCCGAGCGGATGCGGTCAAACTTGTATCCGCCCTCCAACGCCGTGATGGTGTTGGCCTCTTCCTGGACTTGCAGTGGGACATAGACGACCGCCGAGCGGGCCGCGGCGTAGGCGGCGTAGTTGACATAGAACAACCCCGTGAAGACCAGGACGGTCTGCAGCAAGAGCAACGAGGTCGTCAGCAGGAACGGGAAGACGAGTACGAACTCGACCGTCGCGGTGCCGGACTCGTCGGACAAGCGTTGCCGCAGCGTTGGCCGGGGAGTCTGAGTAACCTGTTGGGCCTTTGCCACCTGACGCAGCCGCCAGCCCAGATAGAGCGTGATCAGCAGCAAGCCGGCAAGCAAAAAAACGAACAACAGACCCTGGTCAGAGGTCAGCGTGGACCACCACCAGTTCGGGGTCTGGGCGAGATGCAAAGCAGGCGGGTGCATGAATATTCCCGGCACTATTGTAGCGGGGCGAAGGAGTCGTCCAAGAATAATACGCTGCAAGTGCACCAAACATTGCAGTTCATCGACAAAATCCTGCCGACGCTTGGCCCTAAAACCCCAGCTCAGGACAACACCCCAAGACCTGTCTCCCAGTCCACACCGCCCCGCCGCGGGCATCAGACTAATCCACTCGGCTTATCTGACAGTTGGGCCAGTCACGCCTATCAGCTTGATCCGCCAGCAATCTACCCAGACCCTGGCCGTTCCGACCCGTACGTCGCCGGGGTAATGGAAGACATCCAAAAGCAATTGGATAGGTCCACCATGGCCTCCGGGTAAACCCATGAACAGACCTTCACCCGTGCCTTCTCGAACGAGGTCAGCATGAACTTTTCCAAATACCGAACCATGACGCGCCCCCGCACAAGCTAGCGCCGAGCCAACCGGCTATCGCGGTATCATCCACCCATGCCCCCGCCCGACCCGGCAGCCCGCCCGAAGACCCTCCTCTGGTGGGGGCGGAGCGATCCGAACTACTCACGCAACCGTGTCGTTCGCTGCGCCCTCCAGCAACTAAGCTGGGACATCATTGATTTTACCCCGCGCGTCAGCGGCTTAGGCCATCTCGAAGCCCGGCTCCAACGCATCGGCAAGCCCGACCTGGTCTGGGTGCCCTGCTTCCGTCAGCGTGACCTCGCCGCCGCCGCGCGGGCGGCCCGCCGCTGGCGCGTGCCGCTGGTCTTTGACCCGCTCATCAGCGCGTACGACAAGCAGGTCTATGAGCGGAACAAGTTCCCGCCGGACAGTGCCGGGGCGCAGAAGCTGCTGGCTAAAGAGCGCGGGCAGTTCGCCCGGGCGGACCTTGTGATTGCCGATACCCCGGCCCATGCCGCGTACTTCCACGACACGCTCGGGGTGGATGCGGATCGGCTGGCGGTTGTCCCGGTCGGAGCAGAGGCGGGCTTGTTTGAACCGACACCCTTAACGCCGATCGTTGGCCGACCGATCGAGGTGCTTTTCTACGGCAGCTTCATCGCACTGCAGGGCCCGGAACTGATCGTGGAGGCCGCCCGCCGATGCCCCTCTGCCCGTTGGGCCCTGCTGGGCGACGGGCCACTGCGTGCGGCCTGTGAGCATGCGGCCGGGCAAGCCGACCACATCCGATTCGAAGCGCCGGTGGGCTACGACCAGCTCAGCGTGCGGATCGCCCGGGCCGACGTCCTGCTCGGGGTCTTCTCGCCCTCGGCCAAGGCGGGCCGGGTCGTGCCCAACAAGGTCTACCAGGCGCTGGCCTGTGGCCGACCGGTCGTCACCCGCCGCAGCGATGCCTACCCCGCCGGCCTGGCCGATCAGCCCGCGACCGAGTCGGGCCTGGCCTGGGTCGAGCCGGGCAACAGCGCCGCATTGTCCAGAGCCATCGAGCAGTTGGCCGGCGAAACCGAGGTGCTGGGTCAGATGGCGACGGCGGCCCGATCAACCTACGAGAAGCACATGTCGGCCGATACGATCCGAGACGCGATCGCGGCGGCGCTATCGCACCTCGACACCCCAAGCGACACATAGACAAACCCGGCCTACTCCTTCTCGTCCCCGCGCGACGCGATCCCGACCGTTGGGTCCTGCTCGCCCTCTTTCATGCCGAGCTTGGCGTGCGGGCCCCAGGGCCCGCCCTGGAAGCGCTCGCGCGACTTGGCCAGCCGGATAAACCGCTGGAACGCGAACATGTAGCTGACGATGACCCCGTCGATCCCGTTGAGGCACTCCTTGCGGAGGATGAACTGTTTGAAGAACGCCAAAGGCGGGGTGATGAACAGCACCAACAGCCCGGGTTTCTTGCCGCGCTTGTACAGGTTCGCCGCCTGGTTCTCGCTGGACCAGTTGGCCTTATCGACGTGGTCGTAGAGCGAGCGGAAGGAGTAGTGGTTGAGCATGCCCCGGAGCTTGTCGATCCGCGCGTCGGGCTGCATCTCGGCGGTGTCGTAGTACGGGTCGCGCTCGGCGCGGAAGCCGCCCTTGGACTTGCGGTAGAGCTTGATCGGGTAGCGGTGGACCGTGATCGGCCGAAGCTTCTTCTGGAAGTTGTAGACCGCCAGGAGTGGGAATCGATAGGCGTCCGCCCCGAGTGGACCCTCGGCAATCGCCGCGGCGATCTCCGCCTTGAGCTGCGGCGAGACCTCTTCGTCCGCATCGATCATCATCACCCAGTCCGTCTGGGCCAAACTCTGGGCAAAACATTTCTGCGGGTTTGCCCCCTGCCACTGATTGAAAACAACCTCGGCGCCCAGGTCCTGGGCGATCTGCTGGGTCCCGTCGGTCGAGCCACTGTCCACGACGATCACGCGCTGGACCCAGCCGGCCACGCTCTTGAGCGCCAGCGGCAGGCGGTCGGCCTCGTTCTTCGCCACGATCGTTACGGTGATCGGCAGGGGCTTGTCATCCATGGGTCGTTCCGCGCTAGGGCGAGGCCGGGGCTTTGGCGGCAAAATCGATCAGCAGGGCATCGTCCAACTCGCGCTTAAAATACACGCCCTGGTACGCCAGATCGATCGGCTTGTACCGCCGGGCGACCTTCCAACTCATCTTCGCGCGGGTCGCCTTGGTCGTGCCGGTCTGTCGGAGGTAGTCCTCGCCGTCGACCAGCGCGACCTCGTCGTGGGCGTAGTGCTCGCGGACCAGCGGCAGCAGGTCGTTGCACCGGGTTACCGAGCCGAAAACGACAAGGTCAAACGAGCGCTGCGCGATCCGCCGGGCGATGTCGGCCCGATCGATCTCGACATCTTCCAGGTGCCCGGCGTAGGTAAACCCATTGCCATACAAGTCGCCGCGTCGCTCGGCGGGATAGCTGCGGTACATCCAGGCGAGCTTGTTCGCATCGACACAGCCCGCGCCAAGACGCTCACGCAGGCCATGGAAAAGCAGATCACAGAGATAGTCGGTCTTCGTGCCCGAGGCGAGGAACAAGACGTTCTTCGCGGCCGGCTTTCCCATCTGCCGCAACAAGTAGTCGGCTATGGCGCGGGTCGTGGCGTGCTCACGGAGTTGATCGAGCATCCGGCCGACCAATTCGTTGTAGGCCGAGACGTCCTCGATCAGCGGCTTGCCCGGGTCACGCCGGACCAGGTCGTAGCGGTCCACGCCGACGTTGCCCGCCAGCGACATCGCCTGGACGATGATGTCCTTGGGGTAGTGGCCCATGGTGTAGCGCGGGATATCCGCCCCGCCCGGGAAGTAGGGCAGGCAGCCGTTGGCCATCGTTTCGAGGTGCCGCATGCAGTCCCACCCGCCCTTGCGGTAGGTCAGGCCGAAGTAGCTTGCGGCGTAGTCGTCGTAATAGGCCTGCTGCTGGTTCGTATCGTACTTGTAGGCCCGTCGGCCCCGGCTTGTGCCGCCGGCAAAGTCCTGAGATTTCTGCGGCACCGCGTCACGCACCAAATGGGCCGGGATGCTGAAACTGATCGGATAGACCCGCCGCGGGCCGATCCGCTCGTCGATCTCTCGGCAGAGCGCATCGATCGGGGAGACATCAACGGCGTCGGTTGAAAGGGCGGGATCAGACATAGCCAAGCGTTGAGTAAATTGTACCGCCTTGCTTGCTCTGCCCGAGACGGGAGGCCGCGAGACCACCCGACTGATCTCGGGCTACTTGTCGTCCAGGATCGCAACGCTCTCAAACGTCTTGCCCTCGAGCATCTCCAGCGATGCACCGCCGCCGGTCGATACATGCGTGACCTGGTCGGCAAAGCCCAACTGCTCGATCGCCGCGGCAGAATCGCCCCCGCCGATGATGCTCGTGCTTTCGCTGTCCGCGATCGCCTGGGCCACTGCTTTGGTCCCTTCATCGAACGGCGGCATCTCGAACACACCCATCGGGCCGTTCCACACCACCGTCTTCGAACCCTTGACGATCTTGGCGTACTGCCCGGCGGTCTGCGGCCCGATATCCAAACCCTCGAACCCGTTGGGGATCTCGCCCGACTTCACCACCAGCTTATTGCAGTCACCTGAAAAGTCATCACCGCAGTGCGTGTCGATCGGCAAGACCAGCTTGTCACCGCCCTTCTCGATCAACGACTTAGCCAACTCAACCTTGTCCGGCTCGACCAGCGACCCACCGACCCTGCCGCCCTGTGCCAGCGAGAACGTATACGCCATCGCCCCGCCGATGAGCACCTGGTCGCAGACGCCCAGCAGGTTGTCGATCACGTTGATCTTGTCCGACACCTTCGCCCCGCCGAGGATCGCAACGAACGGCCGGTCGGGGCTGGCGATCATGTCGGTGAGGTACCTGATCTCTTTCTCGACCAGGAACCCGACGACCGCGGGCTTGCCGGCCTCTTTCATCGCCTTGGGCACGGCGTACATCGAGGCCTCGGTGCGGTGGCAGGTGCCAAAGGCGTTGTTGCAGTAGATATCGCCGAACGAGCCCAGGGCGTAGTTGTAGTTCTCGTCGTCGCCCTTCTTTTCCCCGGCGTTAAAGCGGACGTTTTCGAGCACCACAACCTGGCCGGGCTGGAGGCCATCGGTCTTGGCGTGGGCGTCGTCGCCGTCGGTATCCGCCGCCATCTGCACGGTCACACCTTCGAGCAGCTCGCCCAGCCGGTCGGCCGCGGGCTTGAGGCTGAATTCGGGCTTGGGCTCGCCCTTGGGCCGGCCCAGGTGCGCCATCAGGACCACGCTCCCGCCGTGATCCAGCACGTGTTGGATGGTGGGCAGGGCCATCGCGATCCGCCGATCATCGGTGATCGCCCCGTCCTTGAGTGGGACGTTAAAGTCCACACGCATCAGGACCTTCTTGCCCGAAACATCGATATCCGCAATGGTCTGCTTGGCCATGGTTGGGGTGCTCCGTGGAGGATGAATCGGGAATGATACGAAACACCACCGACATCCGCAGCCCCTTACGAACAGACGGCAGCCCTACAATGCCCCCTATGCCCAACGCCGACCACGACTACCTCGAATCCCTCGGCGCCGAGTTGATCGGCTACGGGCCCGCTGCTTCCGACCCAATACCACCGCTCGCCATGGCCGAGGACTACGGCGCGTTCGAGCAGGAGTATGCCGCGCTGCTTCGGCACGTCGGCGTCCTTCACCTGCCCCAGCTCGGCGTGCTGCAGGTCACCGGCGAGGACCGCAAGGACTTCCTGCACCGCATGCTGTCGCAGCAGGTCAACGAACTCACCGGCGGGCAGAGCCTGCGCACCATGCAGCTCGACGCCGAGGGGCACGTCCTGGCCGACGGCATGATCCACCACGGCGACGCTTCGACCTGGCTGGAATTTGACCGCTTCGACATCCCCGGCGTCCGCGCTTTGTTCGACCAGCGCCTCTTTGCCGAGGACGTCACGCTCGAGGACGTTTCCGAACAGTACCAGGGCCTGGCCCTGATCGGGCCGGCGGCGATGCGGCTGCTGGACAGCGTCGCGTCCCACACCGCCGAGGGGATGTCGGCCAAGGACGTGGGCGCGATGGCCGGGAAACACCACGTCCTGACCATCAACGGCACTGCCGTCACGGCCTACCGGCAGGACCTGGGCACGACACTGGGCATCCGCCTGGTCGTGCCGGCCCGGGCCTGGGTCGATCTGCACCGGCGGCTGCTGGACGCCGCGGGGTACGAGCCTTTCGACAACGCGACGGACCTGGGCGAGGTCTTTGCCCAGCGTCGGCGGGAGTCGCTGCGCGGCCGGCCGGTCGGCTGGGCGGCCTACAACACCGCGCGGATCGAGTCGGGTCTCCCGCTGTACCACATCGACTTCGGCCCCGACTCGGTGCCCGCCGAGGCCGGGGCATCAACCGTCGAGCGGGCGGTGTCGCTGACCAAGGGCTGCTGGCTGGGTCAGGAGGCGGTGGCGCGGATGCACAACCTCAGCCACCCCAAGCGGGTGATTGCCGGGCTGAAGTTCCAAGACGACTCACTGCCGGTCGCGGGCACGCAGGTCTTCGAGGCCGACGAGGACAAGCGCAGCCGGGCCCCGCGCGGCGGGCAGGTCGGCGGGGTCACCAGCTCGACGCTCTCGCCGCTGCTGGGTCGATGCGCGATCGCCCTGGCGGTGATGAAGTGGGGCAAACACCGCCCGGGCACGGTCGTCGCGGTGCCCGTAGGCGGGGAGATGGTCGAGGCCGAGGTCATCGAGCTGCCTTTCGTATAGGCCTGCACGCAGGTGACGCGTCCATCTGTAACGGCTGGGCAAGCCAGTCAAACGTATGACCCGCCGGGTTGACCCAAAGTCGCGGGGCCGGGCGGCCGATACGCGCTATACCGACGGGCCCGGCCGGCCCCGGTATGGAGCTAGCCCATGCTGCCCGACACGATGGAACTGGACACGACAGGCTCGCGCGTGGTCGCCCGGATCAGGCAGGCCGAGGTCGCCTATCAGGACATGCAGGAGTTGATCGACGCCTGCGTGGACAAGATGCGGTACGACAACGTACAGGACTTCATCTTCGACCTGGCCGAGGTCGAGTTCCTCGCCAGCGCCTGCATCGGGTCGCTGGTTCAGCTGCTCCAGGACATCGAGCACCAGCGCGGCCAGATCGCCTTGGCCGGCTGCCAGGACAACGTCGCCTTCCTGTTCAAGGTCACCCGCCTCGACTCGGTCTTCCCGATGTTCGAGGACGTGGACGAGGCCGCAGAATCACTATAAGCATAAGTTTGCGAAACCACGAAGACACGAAGGGCACAAAGCGAGCCACGTTTGCTTCGTGTCCTTCGTGTCTTGGTGGTTATATTGGCCTGAACCGGTCCCGACCCATTCGATCTGGACCGATGCAAAAGTGGCTACCGCCCCTCGAGCAGGCGTTGCCCGAGGAAATCACTTAGCTCGTCGATCTGCTTGACCTTCTCGATCACCGACTGGATGTCGTATTCCAGCCGGACAAACTCGACGCCGATCTCGTCCATGATGGCGTAGCTGGCGCGGGGGTCGCGGTCGCGGGGTTGGCCGACGCTGCCGGGGTTGACGATGACCTTGTCGTCGCTGCCCCACTTGTACGCCCCGCCGAGGTCCTGGGGCGGGTAGAAGTCCGGCTCGTCGGTGAAGACACCGGTGACGTGGGTGTGGCCGACGAAGCAGCGCTCGTCGATCCGGTCGAAGATCGACCCGATCTTGTTCGGGGCCGAGACCACGTCGTCGGGGAAGATGTACTCGTTGATGGGCCGGCGGGGCGAGGCGTGGACAAAGAGCGTGCCCTGCTCCCATTTGCGGACCACGAGGTTGCCCAGGTACTCGAACCGGGCGCGACGCTTGTCGGCGTCGGCCTCTTCCTCGAACTGCCGACGGGTCCAGAACGCGGCCTGCTCGGCGGTGGTGTTGAAGCTCGTCGGCTCGTAGAGGACGGCGAAGTCGTGGTTGCCCATCATCGCGAACGTACAGCGGTCCATCACGATGTCCAGGCATTCCAGCGGGTTAGGGCCGTAGCCGATGATGTCGCCCAGGCACACGACCCGGTCCACCTCGCGGCGGCCGATGTCTTGCATCACGACATTGAGCGCGTCGAGGTTGGCGTGGATGTCGGAGATGATGGCGGTGCGCATGGCGGTCGGTTCGATCCGGCTGGGGCGGGGGGTCCGTTGCCGCCTGCGGCAACCCGCCTCGGCCTCGGTCAAATAGATAGTTTAACGCAATCTGAACCGGGTCACGCGGCCCGGCGCTTAAAGCCATCGATCGGGTCGTGCCAAGCCTTGTCTCATCACGCGCGGGCTTGCCGTATGATGGGCTTGTTCTGATCTACAAACATTCAACAAGGGGACGCCTCATGTCAGACGAAGGCCGCTACTCCATCACCGAGTTCATCTCCAAGACCGCCGAGCAGGAGCGCGGCCAGGGGCTGTTTGAGTTCGAGACCCAGCGCCTTTTGGAGGTCAACCTCAACGGCATGGTGTGGACCAAGATGGGGTCGATGGTCGCCTACACCGGGAATATCAAGTTCACCCGGGAAGGCATCCTCGAACAGGGCATCGGCACACTGCTTAAAAAAGCGGTCTCCGGCGAGGGTGCCCGGCTGACCAAGGCCGAGGGCACGGGCCAGCTCTACCTCGCGGATGCGGGCAAGAAGGTGACGATCCTGAGCCTGCAGAACGAGAAAGTCGTGGTCAACGGCAAGGACCTGCTCGCCTTCGAGCCATCGGTTCAGTACGCCATCAAACGGGTCAAGAGCCTGGGCGCGATGGTCGCCGGGGGGTTGTTCAACGTCCACCTCACGGGCACGGGCATGATCGCCGTGGCGTCCCACTTCGACCCGCTGACCCTCCGCGTCACCCCGGGCCAGCCCGTGTTCACCGACCCGCAGGCAACGGTCATGTGGTCGGGCAACCTAGAGCCTAAGTTCAAGAAGGACATCTCGCTGAAGACCTTCATCGGCCGGACCTCCGGCGAGTCCTACCAGATGCAGTTCGAGGGCGACGGCTGGGTCGTCATCCAGCCCTACGAAGAAAGCTTCCTCGCCACCAGCACCGGCGGGTAAACCATGGCCCCGACCCCGCTCGACCTGACCGCGCCGCTGACCCGGCCGCTCGTGGACCCGTCGATCCTCTCGGCGGACTTCGGCCACATGGCCCGCGATGCGCAGCGGGTCCTGGACCTGGGCGCCGACCTGCTGCACTTCGATGTCATGGACGGCCACTTCGCCCCCAACCTCACCATGGGCGCGGACATGATCAGGGGCGTCCGCCGGAGCCTGCCCAACGCCTTCATCGACACCCACCTCATGGTTGAGCGGCCACAGGACTACCTTGAGCCCTTCGCCAAGGCCGGGGCCAACCACTTCTCCTTCCACGTCGAGGTGTGTCGGCCACACAGACCCGAAGGGATCGACGGGCACACCTTCATCCGCCAGATCCACGAGTTGGGCATGACCGCCGGCATCGTCATCAACCCCCCGACCCCGGTCCAGCATCTCAAGCCCTATCTAGACGCAGTGGACCTGGTGCTGATCATGTCCGTGAACCCCGGGTTTAGCGGGCAGGCCTTCATGCCCGAGATGCTGGACAAGGCCCGCTGGGTCAGCGAGGTGGTCAACCGACACACCCGGGTCCAGATGGACGGCGGGCTGGACCCTGAGACTGCGCCGAAAGCCGTCGCCGCCGGCGTGGACACGATCGTCGCGGCCTCGGCCATCTTCGGCAGCGACGACCCCAAGGCGGTGATCGAGTCCTTCCACGCCTGCCCGTTACCCTAGGTTGGGAGTTGAATCGAATTCACCCCGCGCCGACGCTGAGCAAAACCAAGCGTCGGGTATCCGAACCTCAATGATTCCAGCACAACCTTTTGACACCCTAAATCCACGAAACTACGATGATTCGTTCGACCAACACCTGGCCCATGGTGTAATTGGCAGCACAGCAGATTCTGATTCTGTTAGTCGGGGTTCAAGTCCCTGTGGGCCAACTCTCAACCCCCGATTCTGGCCTGCTAGGGTCTGCGGGGGTTTTTTGATGGCCCTCCCGTGGCTGTAGGCGGGGTGAGTCGGGCGTGATCTGCGTCGGATTTTGCAGCGCCTTGGCGAAGTCCTCTTCGATCAGCCGCCGGGTGTAGAACTTGCGGGCCACGTCGGTAGAGTGCCCGATCCAGGCGTCGGCCCACACGGGGTTGATCTCGCGGAGTTCCGAGTCCCGGGTCGCACGCACAGCGGTCCAGAGCTTGGGCCAGACCTCGGACCCCGCCCGCTTGATCGCCCGCTTGATTGTTGTCTGGTAGGCCGCGCCCTTCGTCGATGCACCGGGAAAGACCATCGGCTCGTTCTCGGGGGCCATGTCCCACCAGTCCCGCAGGTACGGCTCGATCTCGGGGAACATTGGGATCGTCCGAGACTCCCCGCCCTCATACCGCTCGGTCTTGGGGGATATGATGACCAACCGCCTGTCGGACCAGTCCACCCCAGACCATTCCAATGCCGCGATCTCGCTGGGCACCCGGACCCCGCCCCACCGGGCTAAGGACCATATCAAACGCCACCGAGCGTCGGGCAGCATCTGGAGAATCCGCAACGACAACGTACGATCAACGAAGTGCTTGTCACTGCCTTTTGGGCTGGCAGTGGGCACAGAGCCATCAGCAAACGGGTTGTCGTCGATCAATTTGAGTCGCACGGCGTAGGACAGGAATCGCTTGGCATGGGCACACCGGCGGCGGACCGTCGCCTCTTTGTAGCCCCGGGCGATCAGCCACGATCGGTAGGCCTGGGCATCGCCGGGGGTGATGGTCCGCAGGTCACGGCCTGCCTTGAAGTAACGCTCAAGGGACTCCCGGCCATACTTCCAAGACTGAATTGTGCCGGGCTTGTATTCAGCGGCCAAGTCTTTTTGAAAGCGATCAAGGAACTCGCCAAGTTTTACCGAGGCACGCGGCGGGGCCAAGCCGACCCGGGCGACACGGTCGTAGAACTCATCGGAGAGTGAGCGAAGCCATGTCTGCGTCTTGGGGTCGGCGACGTGGCCGGTGTGCTTGGCCCCAACGAGCTGCTCGACGTGGGTCTTCACGGTCTGGGCCTGGGCCTTGGTACACCCGCCCAGCCGGAGTGTTCGACGCTTGCGGTCGAGCTGAAACTGGATGATGCCGGTGCCGGATCTGTGGGTAAGCGATGCCATGCGGTCAATCTTACCTAAGGGTGGGGATAGTTAAGCAGCGTCGGTTTGGGATGGGGGATGCTGCGTGACAACCTGTGAGTCGATCCACTCGGCCAAGTGCTTTACCGAAAACCGCGGACATTGCCGACCGAGATTGATCGGAGTGATATGTCCCTCGGCGACCAGGCGGTCAAGCTGCCGTTCGCTGATCGACAGCGCCATCGCCGCATGCCGCTTGTCCAGCAGCAGCGCGGGGGTCCGCGGCATCTTGGCCAGTTCTTCGGGCTGGGGGTCAGTGAAGTTCATCGCTTGATACAAACAAGTCCTGCTGGTCGTCCGCAAGCACGTAGACGGTGATGCTGGCACCGGGCTTCCCGGTCTTGCCGTGGTAAAGCTTGCGAATCGGGCCGTCACAAACCCGGCCGTCGTCGTAGAACCATCCCGCGTTCGTCATCGCATCGACGATCAACTTCGCGTAATTGTCACGGTCGGGCTTGGTCGAGTTGAGGACCGGGCCGTCGGGGTCTTTTCGACGCATGAGCTTCTGCGGGCGAGGGCAGTAGACATCAAGGTCAACGCGGACCGGGCAGTTGAGCGGGGCCGCTGGTCGGTATCTGAGAGTGAAGCACTCAACAGCCGACTTCCAGCCCGAGGCCGCGCCGCGCCGACCGTTGAACTTGTCGGGCATGTAGATTGTGGCGACGCCATTGGGCAGCGAACGCGCCTTGTAACGCGTCGGCACCGGTTCGCCCGGCACCCACATCGGCCCGGCGAACTTCTGCCAGGCAAAGCCGACGGTGCCCTGCGGCTCGAACTTCTGGCCGAGCAAAAAAGCCTCGCGCAGCAACTCGGGGTCGGCGGCAGGATTCGATTTGATCAGGTCGTCAATCAACACTTTTCACCACCTCCGCAAACGCCGTCATCTCCACGTCATACCCAGCCGCTTGGAGCGCGCCCCTCATTTTGATGGCCCCGACGTAGTTGCTGCTGTGGATAATGACCTTGACGTTGGGGAGCGGTCGATGCCGTGCCATCCACTCGGCCAGCAGGTCGCCATCTACGCCGTCGTAGTCGAGGTAGATGGTGGTAAACCCTGCGTCCACGTCGCTAATGGACAAGTAGTAAACTGCTACGCCTATGGAACCAGCGATCATCACTGCTGGCCCGAAAGATTTACGCAAAGCGGCCTGTCGCCTCGGGCAATCATCAACGAACAGGATCATGCTGGGCCTCCTTGATCGCAGCGACAAGCCACCGCACTTCTTCGTCCATCATCACTACCACCTGTGTCTTTTGGTCGCCACATTCTTCAAGCTGGCGGCGGACCCACTCGGCCATGCCTTCCGGCACTGGTGGCAGGCGATCCGGTGTGTAGCGGGTGCCATTGACGGCGATCAAATCAACATCGCCAAAGTGCCGAGAGATTCGTATGACTTGCTCGGCGTGGAATTGGCATTCTCCGCCCGTCATGGTGATAACGACGCGGTGGGGTTGTAGGTCATCTCTAGTCATTGTTCTCGTCCTCGGGCAAAGCTTCCAGTCGCCCCGGCTGCATCGACATCCACGCATCCAACTGCCGCTCTAGCTGGGCGACGCGGTCTTCGAGCATCTTGATCCGGGCCGCGTCGATGGACGATTGTGGCTGGGGCCATGTCCATTGGGTCGGCCGGGGTTCTGGTAACGGATCGCGGTGGGGAGGGTTTAGGTCGAACACGACGCCTCCTTGTCCTTCTCCAGCACATCACAACAAGCCTCAGCGATCTGCGCCGGCCTGAGGCTGAGGGTTTGGACGATTAGTAGCTCAGGACCATGGCCGCGCTCGACCGCACCGGTTTCTAGCAACCGGCAGGCGAGAAAGCCATCCATGCCACGCCTTACGACTTCGCGGACCATCACCTGCGCGTCGTTGTAGCAGGTGGCGGGAGTCCAGAGTTCGCCCGGTTCGATCCACGGTTGGTCGTGGTGATAGAACGCATGGACGCCGTCGCCGTCAATCCACATGGAAAACTCTTGATCTAGCTCCCACCCCATCGCCTTCGCTGCTCGGGTGTTGAGGTCATCTTCCATCTGTCATCTCCCGGCTCTCGCCGTTGGGGGTTAGTCGCTCTAACACAATCAGCCCGCGTTTTGTTCGTCCACACCGCTTCCACCCTGCTCGAATAAAGCAGTAGCCCGGATTGGCGCTCCGCACTGCCTCCGGACGGACGTAGGTGTAGTGCCTCTCACCAGGCCACGCGAAATCAGCGATGGCGTCAGCCTGTCGGATAAGCTCGCTCGACAAGTGCGGGCTTTCGTTTCGAAACATCGCGCAGTTGACCCCCTTCTGTTTGCCTCCGGTCCTTCGGTCGATGCAGTCATCAATAAACTTCCGCCAAACAAACCCGGCGTCTCCGGAATCAGTGCGGAGCACGATGGCTTGCCCCGGACCGACGAATTGCGATCTTTTTCGTCCATCTGCGTATTGGTAGGCTGAGTAGTGTTTTTCATACATATCAAGCAGGGTTTTGTCGCCGTCTTTGGTTAAGTACCAGATCGGCGTCACCCCCCACCCCCCTTCCCCGCAGCGGCGACCTCTCGCGCAAAGCGGGCGGCGACGGTAGCCAAGCCCCGCTTGGTGTAGCGGCGGGGTATGGATTTGCAGTGTTCGTAGCCATCAAAGAAGAACCGCAGGGATGATTGGGGCCGACCTCGATCCGAGCCCCATGAGTAAACAAGCACGTAACCCCAAGGCGTTTTCACCATGCCGTCAAGCCATGTGACCCCGGGGGTGTGATCTGAGTGTTTTTCATAAACGATCCCGTAAACACTGTTGACCTTCAATCGGCGTGTCGTGCACTTCATGCCTGCCCCCCCCTCTTCGCGTCGGCCGGTTCTTCAGTCTTAACCAAGCGAGTCCAGTTGCCCCGCTCGTCCTGCTCAACGCGGTAGCCCTGGTCCCACCAATATTCGTGGTGATGCGGGTCTGACCCCTGCAGCACTACTGACGTACGCACGCGCTCCGATCCATCGGCGTTGAACTTTGCCCCCCCGTCCTCTTCCATCATTGAGTGCGTCTGAGTCTCGCAAGATTCAACGTTCATCAAGATGTGCCCGTCTTCTTCAAGAAGACTGATGAAGGACCTCTTGTCCACAACAATCTTGCGTCGGGCAAGACCCTTTTTAATCATCTGGCCAAGCAGATTGTGGAGCATATAGACAGTCATGGGTTTCCCTTCTCCGCAGCGGCGCGGGCGGCGGATTCAAGAATCGTCGGAGCGTAGGCGTCGGCCGTCATCATCGCCATGTTTGCCACGTCGGCGGCTTCGTCCATCACATCAAGTGCGATGCCGCCCGAGCGTATCTCAGCCAACAACTCAATTCGCTCGTCATCTATTCGGCGGACAAGCGATGCGGGCGTGTCCTTAAGCCACCCCAGGCGGTCGCCCTTGTGCCGGTTCTTCGCCAGCTTCGCTTCCATGCGTTTCGCAAAAGCCAGCACATAGGGCCATGTTGGCGAGTTGTTGAATGCCTCCGCCAACCGCTCCCGCAGCTCAGCGATCTCGGCGTCGGCTATATCGGCTCGGACATATTCGGTGTCGGCGGCATCTTGCCGGTTGGTCGTGCACTCGACGTGGCGGTTGCCGTCGCTGTCCACCGGCCATTCGGGCGCGTCGGCGTAAATCTTTTTGGGCATATCAGTCATCGTTGTCCTCGCTTTCGGTAGGGTTAAGTGCCCGATCGACATCGCGCTGGGCTTTTTCGCAGTAGCTAGCCATGCCAGCCTTCCAGCCATCTAGGTCGCTTTGTGGTTGCAAGTATTGGGCCGACTCGGCGTATCCGATCAGCGAACTAACCCATCCGGCCAAGATGAGCCGTAACCTCTCCCCCTCCGCGCGGCTGGCGGCGAGGCGCTGGTAGGCCACGTCACCGCGCACGTAGTGCGTCATGCACGGCTCAACCGGGTCGGCGTTCCAGTCGTCCGGTCCGACGAAGATTTCGTCTGGTAGTTCATCTTGCATCGTTCGTCTCCTGTTGCGCGTAGCTCGGGCCGTTGATGATGCCGGCTAGGCAAGCCGGGCTAAACCAAACCCTCTCCCGCTTCTTGTTCGTGTTCTGCTGGCCCCGGGCTTTCTTGCGGTTGCCGTAACCCCCCTGCGCCTCCCAAGACCACTTGGTCCAGCCGAGATCCTCCAGTGCGTTGTGCTCGCCCTCGTAACCACACAGCGCGACGCGGATCCGCGGGTCTTGCCCCTTTTCACGGCACCACACGTGGACCCGCGCCACGAGCCGATCGACGTCCTGCTTGTTGTCGTTGCCGTACAACGCATCAGCGCGGTTGCTTGAGCCAGAGACCAGGTCGGTTTCACCGAACAGCCCGCCACCCCGCGGGGCCTCGCCGAGGAGTTCAGCAACGATCGCCTTCATCCGCTCAGCGTTTTTGGAATACGGCGGGTCCAAGAAGACGCCCGTGCCCGATTGTTTGCCATCCTTGAAGTCACCGCCGATCCGGGTCAGCGTCGAGTCCGAGTCACAGACACGTTGCCAATCGCCACAGCAGGACCGGACGGCGCGGAGGCGATCCCGTAAGTCCATGAACCACTGGGTCAGCCACTCACGCCGAGCGGCGCAGGTGCTGGCGTCGTCGTTGGCATTTACGCCTCGACCCCGAGAGAATGCATCGGTGATGACGGGACGACCTTCGGGAAGGGTCTTGCATACGCCGCGCCCGGTCGCGCCGGCATCCCCCGATAGGTTGGGGATCTGATGTGGAAGCTTCGAGGTGACACCTTTCGTACCATCACCGCCTCTTCCATCAGAGAGCGACGGCCGCTTGTTGTGAAGAGTGGCTGCAGCGTTCAGGCCCCACCCGCCCTGCGAGATCGCAGGGCGTCGGACTTGCAGGTTGCACCCCTTGCTGCTGCTTAGGCTTGGTAATGTTTCCTTGCGCGACCCATCCGCCCTCTCGCCATGTGATGTACACCACCCGCCGCCGATCCAGCAGCACAGTCCCCAGGCCCACCAGCCGGCAAACTTGGGATTGAAGTAATCTGGATCTGTTCGCATCTGTTGGAGGAACCCCGCCACATCCGGGCCCAAAACGAGGTGGCGGTGTCGCGCGTGCAGGTCGATTTCGCTGACCGGGTAGTCTGCGTACTTTGCAACCTCAAGACACCCCGCTTCGCTGGCTGTCGCTCGCCAAAAGTTTGCGACGTAGCAGTCCTCGTCGTTAATCGTCTCGACACCGGGGGCATGCGGACGATTCAGCAGCACCGCCGCGCTGCCTATAAACGGTTCCACGTAGTTGCGGACATCCCCCAGGCGAGACCACACCTCGCGAGCAATCTTCGACTTGCCGCCAAAATACGGGAATGGCGCTTTGAGTTTGGACTCAGGCATGATCACACACCTCCTGCTGCCGCACGGTGGGGGTCAACTGCGGTGAGCCAGCCAAGGCCCGCGCGATTAAGCAGAACGTGGAACGCAACCGCCGCTTGTAGTGGCACGACCCCGGCGCAGAAGCTGGCGACAGGCAGGACTGGGGGGTGATCAGCCACATGCAACCCCCTCCATGATCTCCGCCATCGCGTCTTCGTCGCTACGGCCCCACGAGTAGTCGGGCACGCGGACCGGCTTGCCAGCCGCGCGAAGAGATGCGGCGTGGATCAGGCCCGCTGCAACGTCCCAGCCGAAGGCCTCCTGAAGCTCCATGCCCGCTTCGCCCGCCCCGGCACAGGTCGCCCCGGCCATGCAGTAGGTCGTTCCGCAGGGTGTGTCTTCTTGGTAAGCCCCCATGTCAAGGCCCGCAGCCCCCTCAGCCTCAACCTGGTCGAGGATCAGGCGGTAGGGGTTGTCAACGATGGGGATGGAGAGGTCGGCAAAGTAGGCGGCGATCAGCAGGCACACGGCCCATTCGTGGCGGAGAGCCTCAGCATCGGTGGCGTCACTAGCACCAACCCAGTTAGCAACATCAACAGCGTAGCGAGCAGCATCAAAAACAGCCCAAGGAGCATTGCCCATAGTAGCCCCGCGGGCAGCCTCAACAGTCCAGCGAGCAGCAGCAGCAGCAGCAGCAGCAGTATCAGCAGCATCAGCAACAGCAGCAACAGCAACAGCAGCAGCGTGGCGAGCAGTAGCAGCAGCAGCAGCAGCAGCAGCATCAGCAGCATCAGCAACAGCAGCAGCGCAGCGATCAGCATCAGCAGCGGCAACAGCAGCCCGCCCTACATCTTCCATTGTCGCGTCGTCCGGCAAGCCGCGGAGCGCGGCCGCGTGCTTTTCAAGGGCAGCCTTCGAATCGGCCTCGGCCCGACTCGCGGCCGCATCAAAGGCCATAGGCACGACCCGGCGTGCGGTTTCGAGGACCAGGCGTTCTACGAACTTCTGTCGGGTTTCGTCGGTGATCATGTCATCTCCTGTTGTG